>NZ_JACUZU010000016.1:0-27993 GCF_014851475.1 Acidovorax sp. ACV02 | reverse complement strand
ACGACTACATCCGCTGGTACAACGAGAAGCGGATCAAGATCTCTCTTGGCTCCCTCAGCCCTATCGAATACCGGGTGAGCCTTGGACTTGCGGCATAAAACCAGTCCAAGTTTTTATCCGCACCCCCTCCTGGGGGTCAGTGGGTCACTTCTGCGTGGAAATCAACAATCCTGGGCACGACCATCCTCATCGCCGCAATCTACGCCCGAGAGCGTCGCGTAAGCGATGCCCGCTTCTTGACGGCGCATCTGCCCAGGAGGAGTCTCGTACTCCCGTATGAAGGCCGTGGTCAGATGGCTTTGGCTAGAAAATCCAGTTTCTGCGGCAATCGCCGCGATAGGAAGATCGCTTGTCAGTAGCAGTTTACGTGCCCAGGCCAGTCGACTCCTGAGGACATAATGGTAGGGCGCATAGCCCACCGTGTTCCGAAAAAGTCGGACAAAGTGTGCGGGACTGAATCCCACCAACTCCGCGAGCTGCGGCAACGAGATGTCTTGGTCAAGACGGGTGTGGATCCATTCGTCCAGTCGCTGTACCTGCATCGCGCTGAGTCTTCCACGTTCAGCACGAAGACTGCCCCGGCTGGCTGTCCGCTGTTGCAACCGCATCGCCACGCCCAAAGAGAGGGACTGGGCGTAGAGCTGGCCGTTCGGTGATCCGTTTGCGACTTCGGTAGCCATCATGCGGAGAACTGCCGCGAGGCCGTCATCGTGAAATTCAAACTCAGTTTGCCAAGGAGGCCTTCGCGAAGGCGCATCCATGCCCAGCTCGGGTAGGGCGGCCAAGTGCACCTCCACCATGATCCTGCGAACATCTCGGCATTCCCAGCGAAGCCGGTTGATCGAAGTGCCTTGAACGAACAAGCCCATTGCCCCGGGTTTCAGGTCGCAGTGGGAGGATTTCCTTCCTGAGGAAAATTCGGCCTGAGCGTGACCGCAGTCCAGCATCGCGAGCGTCGTCATGCCCACCTCGGCATGGCGCGCCTCAACCTCGTGAGCAGCCTCGACCCAACCCAGAGCGAAACCCCGCCATTGCGAAGCCAACTCAGGGGTGAGCAAGCTGCGCTCCCCGTGGGGGTTGATCTGAAATCTCTCGCGAGGAATGTCTGCCATGGAAGCCATCTTTTCGCGTGAAACCGGGGCATTCATTGTGGCGTTGATGCCCCCGTCGGCGTATACCTTTTCTCGATAGCTGCTATATGCGCTCCCTCACCCGGGTTTCCCCTGGATGATGCGCATCCCGTGAAATTGTGATCGGAATCTGTAAGACGCGCCAAGCCCTTCACTGTGCAATGACCTCTCGTTGCACAGGAGACAATTTTGAAGACAAACCAGAATTCATGGAAAGCGCGGGCGGGGATCGCGGGCCTTGCGGCTGTTGCGCTGGGCGGTTGCGGCAGCGGGGGGGGTGGCGACATTCTTCCTCCCGTCGGCGACAACATTTCCATTCAACCCACCCGAGCATGCACCATGCAGGGCATCGGCTCCGCGCTTCTTACGGCAGATGCGCCCGTGAGCATTTTGGAAGTGACTACCGGCACGACGGGCACTGCCACATCGGACAAGCCCTACTGCCTGGTCAAAGTGAAAGTGGATCCTCAGGTCAACATCTGGGTATCGTTGCCCACCACCTCCTGGAACGGCCGGTTTCGGGCAGAGGGCAACGGTGTCTATGCGGGCTCTTCACAGCTCGCCCCTGCGGTCGATTCCGTGCGGCAGGGATTCGCCGGCGCCACCACGGACACGGGCCACACAGGCTTCTTTCTGTCTGGTGCCTTCGGTATGGAATCGCCCGGCAAACCCAATACCCAACTCCAGAATGACTTCGCCCACCGGTCGGAGCACCTGATGGCGGTTGTCGGCAAGCAGTTGGTCAAGGCCTTTTATGCCCAGGATCCTGTGCGCTCGTATTGGTACGGCTGCTCGACCGGCGGGCGTCAGGGGCTGATGATGGCGCAGCGCTACCCGGCAGACTACGACGCCATCCTTGCGGGCGCACCCGCGATTCACTGGGACCGGTTCCAGGCCTACCAGATCTGGCCCCAGGTTGTGATGCAGGCCGACGCTGCGGGACCTCTATCCACTGCGAAGCGCGAGTTGGCTACCCAGCGCGCGGTCGCTGCATGCGACGCAGCGGACGGCGTGGCGGATGGCGTGATCCGCGATCCGCGATCGTGCACGTACGACCCGACGAAAGACAGCCAGATCACACGAGCGGACTGCTCTTCAGCCGACGGAACCTGCCTGGCCCCCGGCGAAGCCACCGCGCTGCAGAAAATCTGGGGCGGCGCGCGCAACACTGCGGGCCAGCTGCTTTGGCCCGGTGTGGAACGGGGTGCAGACCTCAATGCGCTGGCCGGAGCGGAGCCATTCCCCATCCCCATCGAACAGGCCCGGTACTGGGTGTACTTCGACCCGACGTGGGATTGGAGAACGCTCAACCTTGCCAACTACGAGGCCTTCTTCAGCAAGAACGCTGAGATGGTGGGGCCCGTCATGGCCACCGACAACCCGGACATTTCCGCTTTCAAACAGCGGGGTGGCAAGCTCATCATGTACCACGGCTGGAATGACAACCTCATCATGCCGCAGGGCACTGTGCGGTACTACGAACGAGTCCAGCAGACCGTCGGTGCTTCGGAGGATTTCTCCAGGCTGTACATGGTCCCAGGCATGAACCACTGCAGCGGCGGCTCCGGCCCTTCCGAATTTGGGCAAAGGGCGAGTGGGGCCGTGCCCATGGAGGCGAAGACGGACATTTTCCGCGCTCTCATGGCTTGGTCCGAAAAAGGAGCAGCCCCTGCCGATATCACCGCATCGAAGATCGTGAACGGGGCCGTGGCGCAGACCCGCCCCCTGTGCCCCCATCCGCAAGTGGCCAAGTACAAAGGCGCGGGAAGCACGGACGATGCAGCGAACTTCACCTGCTCGGCGCCTTGACGGCGGGCCCAGGCGATACACAAACGATAGCGCTTGGACCGAATCAGCCGACCGGTTCAGGCGCCTCCAAAAACCCCTCTATTACATCCACATGAACCATCGCATTTCGCTTCTGCGCAGCTGTGCGCTCGTCCTTTGCGCTGCAACGGTGCTACCCTCTCTCGCGCAGGCACAGGACTTCCCGACCAAGCCTGTGCGCATCATCACCCCGTTCCCGGTGGGCAGTGGCCCCGAGGGGGTGGTGCGTCTGGTGGCTGACAAACTGTCGCGTGCATGGGGTCAACCGGTAGTGGTGGAAAACCGGCCGGGGGGTAACGGCTTCATCGCCATTGACGCCTTCAAACGAGGAGCCACGGACGGTCACGACCTGGTTCAGCTGGACAACGTCCACCTCTCCGCCTATCCGCATTTGTTCAAGAAGCTGCCTTACGACCCTAAAAAGGATTTCGAGCCCCTTCTTCCTTTGTTCAAGACATATTTCTTCGTCACCACCGCGGCAGACAGCAAGTATAAAAACGTAGGAGATCTAATAGCCGATGCCAAGGCCAAGCCTGGCAAGCTCAACTATGGTTCCTGGTCGATTGGAAACCCTGTGCACCTGGGCTCGGCTTTGTTCGATAACGTCGCAGGCATCGAGACACAGCATATCGTTTACAAGGAGACCAGCCAGTTGTACACGGGTGTGGCAACAGGCGAACTGGCATACGCACTTGGCAGCAGCGCAACCGCAGGTCCGCTGTACCGCGCAGGCAAATTGAGGTTCTTGGCGGTGGCCGGACCCAGCCGGCTCCCCGCATACAAAGATATCCCCACCGTTGCAGAAGCCGGCGGCCCCGCTGGCTTCGAAGTCAGCGGCTGGACTGCGATCGCCGCACCCAAGGGGGCCTCCAAAGCCGTAGCGGACAAAATCCAGCGGGACATCGAAAAGGCGCTTGCTGAACCAGACATGCGCGAAAAATTCCTCTCTTTCGGCTACGAAGCGTTCACGCCTACCCGAGATCAATTCACCCAATACATCCAATCTGAATCAGTGCGCTTCGCCAGCATCATCAAGAAGGCAAACGCCTCACTTGATTGACATTGGAGGAAAGCGTTTGACCCCTGCTGGGTTCAGATCCAAGGTAATGGGGCAGCGAACACACGTTGATTTGGGAGCGGCGATGTATAAGGCTCGTGTAGGCTCAACTAAGGAGGATAGATGGACACTTATGGAATGGATTTGATGGGACGACCTCGCCGACGGCGGCACAGCGCGCTGTTCACGTAGGCTGTGATCGAGGCTTTAACGCGCCCTGGGGTACGAGCCTGGACGCTGAACTGGTCAACGCAATGCCGGATGCAGCCATATAGAGGGTGACCGAAAAAAGCGCCCGACCGGTGGGCCACTCTGACCGCGGGAGCCACTATCGCTGGCCTGGCTGGCTCGCGAGAATGAACGACGCGACCCTCACCCGGTGGTCGATGCCCCGCAAGGCCTACTCCCCTGACCTGCGCGGCGTGATCATGCCGATCATCGATTTGCTCGTGAAGTTCGGGCAGACGAGTGTCGAGTACGGACTATCGGGCCAGTCAGCTGGTTCTCCAAGGTTGCGAGAGACACGCCTGCGGCGCCGGTGGACGCGCAGCTTCTGATGAGCGGTTTTTACGCGCCGAAGCGCAGTTGCCTCCGGGGCCCAAGCCCTACTTTGGCGACGATTCGGCAAGGTATTCACAGCGCGCGTCCGTCACACTGTCAGACCGACCTCCCTTCCGTGCTGCTGGCAGTGACGGAGCTCGATCCCGGTTGGATCGCGCAGCCCACGTTTGCGCTGGCACGTGCCACGACGGCCGCGAACGGCCGCAGTCCCCAGCTTCAATGGTCCGCGGGTCACAACCACGCGTCGACCGTGCAGAGCTTGGGATGGCCACAGGGCTATGCCAAGGCCGCTGCGTTGAAGTCTACCGGCACGTTGCGCTCATGCTGACAGCAGCACTCGCATGCGTCGCATCTCGAATAATGCGCTCTAGCATCCGGATCGCGGCCGGCTAGGAGGAAGATGCGGTGGTGTGCGGTTCGCCAGCGCGGCGTTCCGGCGGCAAGCCGCTGGAGGTGCTGCTCCGGTGCAGCTCCATCATGTCAAGACACTGGGGCATGTCCCGCGCGGCGAGGCATCGCAACAGCTGGTCGTGCTCCTGCACGGTTCGCAAGCGCGCACCCATGTCGGCCATCTTCGTCGCGATGAAGGTATCGGCCAGTGCCCAGAGCCGCTGCACCTCGTCAAGGATCAGACGGTAAGGCGAAAGGGAATAGATCTTCAGGTGGAACTCGCGGTTCAGGCGTACCAGGGGTGTCCAGTCCTCTTGGGTGGCGCATGCCCGCATCTCGTCGTTCAACCCGTGCAGCGCGTCCAAGGTATCGGTGTCCGGCCATTCGATCGACGCCAGCAGCTCGGTTTCCAGCAATTGCAGGATGCGGCGGATCTGGGCCATCTCGGTCGGCGCACGCTTGGCGACGAAATAGCCTGAATTGGGCCGGTGCAGTAGCAGCCCTTGGTCGGCCAGTACGTTCAGCGCTTCGCGCAGCGGCACGCGGCTGACGCCCAGCTCCTCCGCCATCTCCTGTTGCCGGATTTGTTCGCCGGGTGACAGTTCGCCGGAGATGACTTTCGCGCGCAGCCGCTGGAGCGCGCTTTCCATGGCTCTGGCCTTAGCGGGGAGAGTGCTCAACTGCATGTCGGGATCTGAAACAGCGAGTGTAAGGGATATTGCCTGATGACATTGAATTCAATCCTGGGGATATCCCTTATTGGATTCCAAATAGAATTCAATATAGTTCGTTTCATATGAACGATCTCTCCAGACTCCTTGTGGCTGTACTCAACCGTCCTACTTCGACCCTTACTGGGTTGGCGTCCGGCAAGATCCCTACCCTTGCTACATCCTTCTGCGCCAGGAGTGCCCCCTGCACTGGCGTGGCGTCGCGAACACAGGCCATTCAAACGAGGCATGCATGAGCTTCCGACGATTCGCATGGCACGCGGGCATCGCCCTTGCCCTGGCAGGCGGGCTACCACCAGCAGCTATCGCTCAAGATGGTGCTAAGGCCTGGCCCCAGCAGCCAGTGCGATTCATTGTGCCCACGCCGCCAGGTGCACCTGTTAACATCATCGTGCGCCTACTGCAACCAAAGCTGCAGGCCGCCTGTGGACAACCCGTGGTGATGGAGAACAAGCCTGGCGCGGGCGGCAACATCGGTGCGCATGAGGTCGCCCAAGCCACCGATGGGCACACCATCCTTGCGGCTCCAGACACTGTTGTCACGGTGAACCCCCATCTGTACAAGAAGATGGGATTCGATCCCGGAAAGGATCTTGTGCCAGTGACCTACCTGGCGAGCTTCAACCAGATGCTCGTGTGCAACCCACGCACCGGCTTTGGCAATCTTGCCGCGCTGTTGAGGTCCACGCGCAAGCAGCCGGTCACGTACGCATCCAGCGGGCAGGGCGGGCCCAGCCACTTGGCGATGGAACTTCTGCTGGCGTCTACCAATTCCAAGATAGTTCACGAGCCGTATCGTGGTCCGAGCCTGACGGCCCAGGACTTGGTCAGCGGCCAAGTGCAGTGCGGGTTCATCGCATCCACTGTCGTGCTGCCCTTCGTGAAGGACGGGCGTCAAAAGGGACTGGCGGTCTCTAGCGGCGCGCGCTCGCCGCAGGCACCCGCGATCCCCACCGTTGCCGAAGACGATGTGGTCGGCTTTGACGCCACCTTCGTCGAAACGCTGCAGGCGCCGGCCAGTCTTCCCAAGGGGGTGGTGGATAAAGTCCGAGGCGATGTCACCAAGCTCCTGCTGACCCCCGAGATGAAGGATCGGCTGCTGGAGCAGGATCTGATCACTGTGGCGAATACGCCCGCCGAGGCCAGCCGCAGGGCCGCTGCGGACCAAACGAAATGGGGCCGCATCGCCAAGACGATGAACCTCACACTAGATTGAAACACCGAACTTCCATGTCCAATTCAGAGAACCGCAAATCTGTTCCGCGCAGCATCCTCATCTTCGGGGCCGCAGCCCACATCGGCAAGCCGCTGGCGCGCTTTCTCAAACGCGAGGCGCCGTCGATCCGGCTGCGTCTGGTCAGCAGCGACGAAGACCGCTGCGAGTCCCTGCGCCGCGAGTTTCCGCACACGGAAACGGTGGTGGCTAACTACTTTGACCAAGCCTCACTGGAGCGGGCCGTCGAGGGCATGGAGGGAATCTTCGTCATTGCGCCCAGCGGCACCGACGAGCGCCCGGCGACGACCAACCTCGTGAACGCCATCAAGCGCACCGGTTGCGCCGTGCACATTCTGCGCTGCGTGGGCATGCAGCCCGAGTCCAACCTGCGGCGCATTCCTGAATCCGTCCGTAAGCCGCCCGCGCTCGGCCTGCCGATACAGCACCCGATCGTCAAGCAGATCTTCGACGAGAGTGGCTTGCCCGTCACGTATTTGAACTTCGGAGCGACGTTTTTCGACAACTTCTTATGGATGGCCGGCAGCCTGCGTCGCGAGCGCAAACTGGTATGGCATAACCGGCTGATTCCGTTCATCGACCCGCGCGATATCGCCGAAGTGGCCGGGCGCCTATTCCTGTCAGACAACCACCGCCACATCGGCCAGTTCCACACGCTGAATAATGGCCATGACCTGATGCGCTTTTGCGACGTCGCCAAGGTGATGACCGAGGTATTCGGCGAGACCATCACACATGACGGCAGTAAGGAAGCCTTCTTTACTGAGTACGCCGGCATGGGCGACCGGCGCGACGTCTTGTGGAACTTTTTCGAGTACGAACGTGAGAACGAGGTGGTCTGGGCCCGCAACGACTTCGTCGAGCGAATGCTTGGGCGAAAACCGATCACAATGCGCGAATGGCTGCGGGAGAATGCCAAGGAACTGCTTGACTTGGACGCATCTTCGGAGCGCCATCAAGCCGCGGCAGCGGGATGAACCGACGGCCAGCAACACGCCGCGGATGGTCCTTTTCTTGCTGGCAGCTACGACGGCGTCTGGGACTCAGCGTGCCTGCTCGCATCGTATTGCGGCTGGATCGGCCCAGCGAGGACGGCGACAGCATCATTCCCCTGTTGAGCAACCTGTCAGACCACGCGTTGCAGGCCCCCGAGATTGTCAGGCTGTACAGGCGCTGCTAGAAGATCGTGGCGAGGTTCCAGCGGCTGGAGTCGGTGTTCAAAAGCGAGGATGCCTGGCTGAGCCAGCCCCGCGTGACGTCGCTGGCTTTAGTACGTGACTTTGTCCCGGATCCTTAAGCTTGAGCGGGCTTCGCGCCTCCTCAGACGTTGTGATTTGCAAGGACAAGGCTTTGATGACGGTGCGGATGCGCTGGACCCGGGCCGCGTTGCTTTGTGCGAGCTCTCAGGGCTGTCCCACAAGTCCCCCATGCCCGCCCGGACGTTACAGCCGATGTCGGCGGCAACCGTGGCAGGCGGGTCTGATGCTGGCCGACACCCAACACGGACCGCTCGCAACCGCTTCCGAACAGCCGGTCAGCGGTCTGGCGCATGTGCATCAGGTCTTCGAAATGGCCCGCCAATGCTGTCTCGCAGCCCGAACACCGAGCGGATCAGCAGCAGTGGCTTCAACAGCGCCCGGTCCAGGAAGTGGGCGACAGCGTACAGACGACCGACGTCGTAGCACTCGATCTAGAAGCGGATCTGATTCATCGAGCCCATGTTGAGCTACTCCACTTCGGGTTTGAGTTGCAGCGTCGGCTGCAGGCGTTCCACCACTCTCATGGTTAGCGCGCCGCCGGTGGTCAGGTTGATAGACACGTATGACGCCTCTTTGATCCGAGCCACAGGCTGGCGAAAAAGGGCTGGGTCCTGCGACGCGCGGCCAGCCACGCTCAGGGAGTCAGGAGTCAGCGACCCCAGCACCTCAAGGAGGTTTTGGGGCTTCTATGTCTAGTCGAGCGCTAGTACCCATCGTTGCTCGATAAGCGCGCGGCGAACACACGTTGCGCGAGCAGCAGATCCTGCTGCGGTTAAGCAGTGGCGACGGGCGGTTGCCAGATATGGGGCAGCAGTTGGTCGATGTCACGCGCCTTTTGAGTAGGCAGGCGCGTGAGCACGTCCTTCAGATAGGCGTAGGGATCGTGACCGTTGAGCTTTGCCGATTGGATCAAGCTGGTGATCGCGGCTGCGCGTTGGCCAGCCAATAACGTCCCGGCGAACAGCCAGTTGCGCCGTCCTGTGGCCCAGGTCCTAATCTGCTGCTCGTCATGGTTGTTGTCGATGGGCAGTGCCGGATCGTCCAGGTACCGCGTCAATGCCGCCCAGCGCTTGAGGCTGTAGTCGATCGCCCTGGCCGTTGCACCGCCGTCCACAACCTTCGTTCGCTGGGCGGTAAGCCAGGCGTGCAACGCCAGCGTGATCGGCAGGGCACGCAGCTGGCGCTGTTCGAGCCGCTGTTCGGGCGTCATGTCTTTCACTTCGCGTTCAATGCCGTACAGCTGGCCAATGAATTCCACCGCCGTCGCGGCGATCACACTCTTGTCGGTTTTCACCAGATCGATGAAGTACCGACGCGCGTGCGCCATGCAACCCGCTTCAGTGATCCCGCGTTCCCACAGCGCCTTGTACCCGCCGTAGTCGTCGCAGACCAGGCTATCCTTCCAATCTCCGAGGAAGTTTCTCGCATGCTCGCCGGCGCGGCTGATCGTGAAGTCGTAGACCACCGCCCGCAAGGGCTCGAAGGCCCCTGCCGCATAGGCCCAGAGGTAGGCGCGATGGGCTTTGCCCTTGCCAGGCGCCAGCATCGCCACCGGAGTCTCGTCTGCGTGGACGACAAGGCAAGCCAACACGTGACGCTTAAGTGCATCCACCAGCGGCTGCAGGCGCACGCCGCAGACGCCCACCCTTGCAGCCAGGGTTGAGCGCGGGATGGCCAGACCAGCACGGCCGAAGATCGCTTCCTGCCTGTAAAGCGGCAGATGATCCGAGTGCTTGGCCACCAGCACGTGCGCCAGCAGGCCGGCTGTAGGGGATTCCTTTGTCGATGATCTCTGGGGGAAGGGCGGCCTGCGTCATCGTGCGACAGCCGCGGCACGCCCACTTGCCGCGCACATGGTTCTGTACGGTGAACACGCCGGGTGTGTAGTCGAGCTTCTGAGTGACGTCCTCCCCAACGCGCTGCAGCACGCAGCCGCACGCGCATGTCGTGGAATGCGGCTCGTGGCTGATCTCGACGAGGCAGGTCATGCGGGAGCGCCGTGCGCTTTGGGTGTGCTTGCTTCTTGTCGACTGGCGGCGGCGTCTGGAGTGTTTCAAGCTCGGCTTCGAGCGCCGCGATGTCGGCATCCACTGACTCGTCGAACAGCGCCTTCTGCTGCGCATTGAGCTGCTCGCTGCTGGCACTGAACTTCATGCGCCGCAACTGCGCTATCTCGTAGGCGAGCTTCTCGATCTTGGCGTCACGCCAGTTGATCTCGTGCTTGCTGCGCTGCACCTGCTCCAGCAGCCTGGTTGCAAGTTCACGCAGTTCGCTCTCGCCCAAGGCGCTCAGCTGTGAGGGATCGATCTGCGAGACGTCAAGCATCGGGACCAGTATCACCAAGCGCAAGCACACCGGCCATTGGAAGATCTACGGATTGCCCAGAACCTATCCTCCCGTGCCTACACTACGCTGATCACGCCCGCCTCTCCCAAGCGATGCCAAGGCAGGCCCAGGACGAGCGCATCAAGCTGCTCACGGGTGAGCGACTGAGGTGCGCCACACCCGCCCCCAGGCCAGACGAAGCGGCCTTGATGCAGCCGTCGTGCTGCCAGCCAGATGCCGATGCCATCGTGGACCAAGACCTTCAGCCGGGTCGAGCGCTTGTTGGCAAATACGTAGGCATGGTGCGGACGCGCAGCGCCAAAGACCTTCACAACCCGGGCAAGAGTTGTATCGGTGCCAGCGCGCATGTCCAGCGGCTCGATACACAGCCATACCGCTTCGACGCGAATCATCGAAGCCAGTCGCTCAGCCAAGCTGCGCAATCGCGGGCGGCGCTGGCAGGCCAAACCACCGTAACGGTAGTGCCACCTCGCTGCAAGTCGATGCGGATGTCACCTTCAACGGTCGCTGCGGGCAGCGCAAGCGGCACGAACGTCGGGCCCGGCATCGGCACTTCGCGTGCAGGTTGCACATCCTTGGGCTTCGCTGGCAAGGCATGCTCCGCGTCGATCACCCATTTGCGCAGCATGTTCGCGTTCAAGCCATGTGCCAACGCCACTGCGGCCATCGATACGCCAGGGCGCATGCACTCCTGGATCACCGCCTCCTTGAACTGCGCGCTGTGCCGTCGCCGGCGAGGCCGCCCCATCAAATCCATTCCGTAAGTGTCCATCTGTCCGCCTAAGTTAAGCGGACACGAGCTCCTACATCGTCGCTGCCATATCAACGTGTGTTCGCTGCCCCCTTACGTTGCTCGGATCTCGAGCCGCTTTCCAGTCGTAAGATCGCTGCGGGCTATGACATCCGCAGTCCCAACCAGATCGTGGTCTGACGACGCAATCTTGATCGCCGTACCCTTAGGTTGTTGGGGCCGCCTGGGCTCGCCAGGCAATCTTGATCATTCGGTTATTGATTGAGCGGCACTTCGCTTCCGCGTAAAGCTTGCAGTACAAGATGAGATAGAACTCCGATCGCGGTTTCGTCGTCGATGAAGCGATCTGGAAAATCGCCCGTCGCTGCTGTCCAGTTATAGCAAGCGTATTCGATCATCGACGTGACAGCTGAGGCGACAAGTTCTGGGTCCAGGCCCACGCTACCGCCGCTCTTCTGGGCTGCGCGCACGACAGCGGCGAATCCACGAATGCCTTGCTGGCGAATGTTGTGCCATGCGCGCGCGAACTGTTTGTCGGCCATCGACATCTGGAAGGCTGCTGTAGCTATGGGCCAATCCTCGCGATAGATCCGCCAGAACGTACGAAGTCGATTCTCCAAATGCGCTGAGGGATCCTCGTCAGCTCGTAGCGGAGCGTTCACTTCAACTCGAAGACGGTGCTGAAAGACCGCAAGAAGTTCGTGCAACAGTGCTTCTTTGCTTTTGAAGTGCACATAGAACGCGCCTGGTGACTTGCCCACTGCGGCCATGACATCCGCGACCTTCATTCCGGCAAAGCCATCAATCGCTATCACCCGTTTCGCGGCTTGCATGATGGCAGTGCGCGTCAGCGCCCCCTTCGTTACTCGCGGCGAGGGCTCATTCAGTTCTGAATCGTCATTCATGTGCGAAATTTTGGCATGTGGCAGTAGGTCGTCCAGCCGTAATCATAGTGTAAACACTTAGGCAAGACCGTCTTTACAAAAAAAATGAATTGTGATTTACTTCGCATGTTTTCGAGATCTCGCGTGAAAAAGCTCATGTAGGAACCAATTTTCGGCCGCTCCAGTGAAGGTGAACGGAGATTCACTTATGAGTGGTGAATTGCTCGGTTCGATGCTTGGCATTGCCGGTCTTTTCTTGGAACGCGAGATCGGAAGTGCCGCGGCGGCCTTGCTGGGGCAACTAGATGACGAAGAGCCATCAACCACCTTTCTGGAGTACTCATGCCAAACAGCTTCGTCAACACCTGCGGAGGTCGTGCAGCGGCAACGCTGGACTCTGTGCCAGTGTTTGATCCCGCCACGCTAGAGGTTGTGGCCAACGTGCCGAACTCCTCGTTAGAGCAGCTAAATGAAGCTGTGCTGGCTGCTCGCGCTACTATGAAATCGGCCTGGGCTAACGATGCCGCGCTCAGACGCGAAGCCATTGGCAAGTGTGCAGACCAACTGTTGAGCAACGAAGAAGAATTGGCCAAATTGCTCAGCCGAGAGCAAGGCAAGCCGCTCATGGCGGCACGTAGAGAGATAGAGACCGGGCATCGGCTGCTGCGCTACTTTTCGACGTTAATCGAAGCCGACAAGGTCATCCGGCAAAACGAAGACGGATTGATTCGCGCGATACGGGCACCCATCGGCGCAGTCGGTCTCATCGTGCCTTGGAATTTTCCTGTGACCATTCTGATGATGAAGTTGGGCCCGGCGTTGTGGGCTGGGAATTCGGTAGTGGTCAAGCCGGCGCCATCCACACCCTTGACGACCTTGCGCATTGCTCAGCTGTTTGCCCAGGTGCTTCCCCCCGGAATCGTCAACACCGTTACTGGAAACGGAGACATTGGTCAAGCGCTGGTCAAACATGACGGTCTTGGAAAAATTTCCTTTACTGGATCGAGCCCGACTGGAAGACGCGTCATGGCGACAGCTGCAGAGTCGTTGAAGCGCCTGACCCTCGAACTCGGGGGTAACGACGCAGCGATCGTCTTACAAGATGCGGATCCTGCAATGATCGCACCGCGCCTATTCGCCAATGCCTTCGGCAATGCCGGCCAGTTGTGCTGCGCGATCAAGCGTCTGTATGTTCATCGTCGGGTCCACGATGAAGTCGTGGAACGTATGACTGCTATTGCTGCGGGTTGGCGGGTTGGTCACGGCTTGTTGCCGGACACGCAGATGGGTCCTCTGCATACAGCAACTCAGCGAGACCACGTTCGCGACCTTTTGGCTGATGCGAAACAAAGGGGGGGGCGCGTCCACACTGGTGGAGAGGCGATTGACGAATGGCCGGGTCACTTTCTGCGTCCAGCAATCGTCAGCGGTCTCGCGGACGATTCCCGCCTGGTTGCCGAGGAGCAGTTCGGGCCCGCGCTGCCCATTCTCGCCTTCGACGATGTTGATGAGGCCGTCGCGCGAGCCAACGCATCACCGTATGGTCTCGGTGGCTCTGTTTGGTCAGGTGATCCGGATGTTGCCGCTCAAGTGGCTTCACGCCTGGAGGCCGTCAACCTGTATGTCAACCAGCACGCAGTTCCGCCTGACCCGGAAATCCCTTTTGGCGGGAGCAAGGCCAGTGGGTTCGGCTACGAACTCGGCGAGTGGGGCGCAGACGACTTCAGTGTGCGCAAGGTCCTCAATGTACCAAGAGGTGTGCTGGCATGAGGACTATGCGTGCGGCCATTCAATTCAGGCCGGAGGCGCCTTTGGAGGTCGTCGATGGGGTTGAGATCGACGACCCGGCTCGCGGTGAAGTGCTAGTGCGCGTAAGCCATTGCGGCGTCTGTCAGTCAGATTTGGGGATCGCCGCAGGAAAGCTTCCCTATCCATTTCCCGTCATTCTTGGCCACGAGGCGGCCGGGTCTATCGCAGCCGTTGGCGAAGGCGTAGATGACTTGAAGGTGGGAGATCGCGTAGTTCTTTCCATGAAGGCGCCTTGTGGAAACTGTGCCAGTTGTCTGTCCGGCCAGCCAGTGATGTGCGACCGATCAGGTGGGCCGCTCAGCCCGTTGGATCGAGCGGCGGCGCTTCCGCGGGTGCGGCTGCGAGGAGCGCCGATCACGCGCGGCCTGCGTCTTGGCGCTTTTGCCGAATTCGTTCTAGCCGAGCGGAGCGGAGTTGTCGCTGTGCCCGAAGGTCTGCCTATGTCGCAGGCATGTCTAGTCGGTTGTGCCGTGCAAACCGGACTCGGGTCGGTGCTGAATGTCGCCCAGGTGAAGGGTGGCGACATTGCAGCGGTCATCGGGACAGGTGCTGTTGGCTTGTCGCTTATTGGAGCCCTTCGAGTCGCAGGCGCACGCGAGATCATCGGGGTCGAAGTTCACGCGCAACGTCGAGAAAGCGCAATTTCGTTTGGTGCTGACAGTGTTCTGGACCCTACGACGCCCGATTTCGAGTCGGCCCTCACCGCGCTGGTTGCCAAAAAGGGGGGCTTCGATCACGTCTTCGACGTTGTTGGCAGCGCGCAAACCTTGGCATATTCCTCCAAGCTCGTCCGTAAGGGAGGCGCTATCACTCTCGTTGGGGTCTCCCCCGTCGGATTGCCGCTTGCCATTCCGGCTTTGGACATCGTGATGCGCCAACTCACCGTGCGCGGGTCGTTCCTCGGCAACAGCCATCCGCAACGGGACCTGCCGCGCTATCTCGACCTGTGTTGCGGCGGACGCTTCAATCTTAGCGCTCTGCTTACGCGTCTTCGCCCCCTAGAAGAAATCAACGAGGCATTCGATGACTTGCGCCAAGGCGTAGGCATTCGGACCGTGCTGACGCTCTGAAGCACGAAATAGGTCTATTTGAAGCTCAACAACGAACTGGAGACTGACATGACGAAAAGCAATCCATCCCGCCGTTCCATGATCGCCACGCTGCTTTCTGCGGCTGCACTACCCGCCTTGGGTCAATCCGATGAATCTTCGACGATTGAGTGGGTGGTGGGGTTTCCACCGGGCGGTGGTGCCGACGCGAGCTCGCGAATTCTTGCGGAGCTTATGTCCAAGAACCTCGGCCGAACAATCATCGTGACAAACAAGCCTGGCGCCAGCACGCAAATTGCTGCGGACTATGTTGCCGCAGCCAAGGGCGGCAACATGATTTTCACTGCCGACTTCTCCACGCTGGCTACGAACAGCAGCCTGTTTCCGAAGCTTCGCTACTCTCCTGATCGGGACTTCATCGTGATCGGCATGCAGGCCCGTACTCCGATGGTTCTTGTGGGATCAATGGACGTCCCCGCGAACAATTTCAAGGAGCTTGTCTCTTGGGTGAACAAAAGCCCCCAAGAGTTGTCCTACGCATCCGCAGGCCCAGCCACTCCACACCACCTTGCAGCTGAGTTGTTGAAAGCCCAAACGGGCCTGAAGCTAGCGCACATACCCTACAGAGGTGCAGCGCCAGCAATTCTAGATGTGATTGGAGGGCAGATTCCACTTGGCATGGCTGATTTGGCGACTGCCCGTCAGTACATCATTGCAGGGAAGATCAAGGCGTTCGGTATTTCTAGCGCAAAGCGTTCTCCGAACGTCCCCAACGTTCCTACATTTATCGAACAGGGTCTATCCGAATACGAGACCTATGCATGGCAAGCCGTCGTGGTGCCTTCGAAGACACCTTCGGCGCAAGTCAGTCGCTTTCGCGAAGCCCTGGTCGCGGTGCTCGATGGCCAGGCTGTCAAGGAGCGTTACGACGCCCTCGGAATCGAACGCATGTTGGGCAGTCGCGAGGAAATTGCTTCGTTCATCACGCGCGAGCAAAAACGCTGGGCACAAGTAATCAAGACCAACAACATCAAGATCGATTGACCCGGGTCGGAGATCACTAGGAGCACATCATGAACAACAGTTCTCTCAACTCGACAGCCGCGATTCAGGTACCAAACTTTGAGGCAATGTTGGATCCATATCCCGAGTACGCGTCGTTGGCCGCTGCTGGTCCGGTGCGCGTCTTGAAGAGTCACGTCGGCGTCGAGTATTACGGAATCTTCGATTCGGATCTCGCTCGTCAAGCACTGCGCGACCAGCGCATTTCGAAGTCGGCTGTGGCAATGCACAAGGCGCTGGACCGACAGGGCCTCGAGGCCGCCAGCGCGGGCTTCCCCATCTCTGCGGTGAAGGGCAGCAATTTGCTCAACACCGATCCGCCGGAGCACACGCGCCTGCGTCAGCTCGTCAACCTGTCGTTCTCGCCACGTCGCATCGAATTGCTGCGAGCGCAGGTCGAACGTCTTGTTGTGGAGGTGATCGATAACTTGCGCGGCAAGGATCAGGTCGATCTCGTCTCGGAGTTCACATACCCCATCGGGTTAACGATGATCTGCAACGTCCTTGGCGTACCGCCTGCTGACCGGGGGCAGTTTCGTCATCTCGCCACGCAATCCATGACGCCCGGTGCGTCGAATCAAGCCGACTGCAGGGCCAAGTTGCTGCAGTACCTTGCCGACTTGGTCGCTGCAAAGCGCGAGTCCATTGACCCCGAAGTCGCCCCGGACGAGCAACCAGACGTGCTTTCCGCCATGTGTGCATCTCGGCTCGCCTCCGACGTTTTGACAGATGAAGAGCTGGTGAGTATGTCCTTCTTGCTGCTTATCGCCGGGCACGAGACCACGGTGGGTTTGATAGGAAACGCGGTCATCCTGCTGGACCGGCACATCGAACAGCGTCAGAAATTGATTGCGGATCGAGGCTTGCTGCCACAAATGGTGGAAGAGGTTGCACGTTTCGACGGTCCTGTGCACCAAACCACGATGCGCGCGACGCTGGAAGACGTCGATCTTGGCGGATCGGTAATCCCCGCAGGCAATTTTGTGCGGGTGTTTCTCGCGCATTGCAACCGTGACCCGAAGGTATACAAGGATCCGAATCAATTCGACATCACCCGCAAGCCAATGCCCAACCTGGCGTTTGGTCATGGGCCGCACTTTTGCCTGGGCTCCTTTCTCGCAAAGCTTGAAGCGCAGGTTGCAATTGGTAGTTTTCTGGATGCCTTCCCGGAATATCGGCTGGTTGGAGGCACCGACGCAATCGAATGGGCAGGCACTGTGGTTCGAGCTGCGGCAAGGATCTCGGCGTCTCTTTCGGGCCGTATTCCATGACATCCAGACCTCGCACGAACTGTTGTTCACGGTCGATCAAAAAAGCATAGGAATTTACGTGCAAGCATTTATCTACGACGCCGTCCGTACCCCTCGTGGGCGCGGCAAATCTAGCGGCTCACTGCATACGCTCTCACCACTTGAACTGGCCAGCACAGTGCTGCGCGCACTCCCCGAGCGCAGTGGCTTCGATCCCGCGCTGGTGGACGAAGTGATCATGGGCTGCGTTGAAGCGGTCGGCGATCAAGGAGCCAACCTGGCTCGCTCGGCGGTATTGGCAGCGGGCTATGGAGATACGGTGCCAGGCTTCATGGTGGCCCGGTTCTGTGGCTCTGCACTGGATGCGGTCAACGCCGCAGCTGCAAAAGTGATGAGTGGCCAAGCAGGTTGCGTCGTTGCAGGCGGGGTGGAAATGAACTCCCTCGTACCGATGCTCTTCGGCACGGGTGGCCCTTCCGTTTCTGACGTCTTCTTCAACGACCAAGTTATGCAGACGCCGCAAGGTGTGGCTGCCGACCTGATAGCCACCCTGGAAGGCTTCAAGCGAAGTGATGTGGATGCATTCGCCGCAGCGTCCCATCAGCGCGCGGCAGAAGCGCAACGCGAAGGCTGGTTTCGAGGATCTCTCGTTCCGGTTTGTGATGCCAACGGCATGCTGTGCCTGGCGCAGGACGAGCTGGTTCGACCGGAAACGACTGTCGAGTCGCTCGCCAAACTGAAGGCATCGTTCTTGACCAGCGGCGAGAAGATGGGCTTCGACGCGACGGTGCGTTATCGATATCCACAGGTCGATCGCATCGACCACATCCACCACGCCGGAAATTCCTCGGCGATTTCTGACGGCGCTTCGGCAGTCGTGATCGGCAACGAAAAAGCAGGTGCCCACCTCGGCAGGTCGCCGCGTGCTCGGATTGTGGCAACCGCAAGTGCAGCAGCCGACCCATGCATCATGCTCACCGCACCCACGCCCGCTACAGAGAAGGTCCTGGCGCGGGCTGGCCTGAGCATTGGAGACATCGATCTCTTCGAGGTCAATGAGGCCTTTGCTTCCGTGGTCCTTAAGTTCATGAAGGATCTTGGCGTGCCCCACGAAAAGGTCAACGTTGCGGGCGGAGCCATAGCGCTTGGTCACCCTGTCGGCGCCACGGGCGGCATGTTGATCGGCACTATCGTGGACGAACTCGAACGCCGTGGCCTGCGCCGCGGCCTCGTGACGATGTGCACTGGCCTCGGCATGGCCGTGGCCACCATTGTTGAACTGGTCTAGGGAGTATCAAAGATGATCGACTACGAGAAGGACGCCGACGGCGTCGCCCACATCGTCTGGAACAACCCGGACAGTCCCGTCAACGTGAAGAGCGGCGCGGCTATCGCAGCCTTTGCGGCGGCGGTCGATAGGGCAATCGCCGACGAAGCCGTCAAGGGGGTGCTAGTGCGCTCGGCCAAGCGCGAATTCGTGGCCGGAGGTGACCTACTTGAACTCTATGCTGCGCGGACCTTTGAAGAAGCGAATGCTAAGGTGGATGCCATTAGCTCGTGTCTGCGGCGTATGGAGCGTTCGGGAAAGCCGTTCGTGGCAGTGCTCAATGGCTCCGCGCTTGGTGGCGGCCTAGAACTGGCCATGGCCTGTCACAGACGTGTGGCTGCTGACGACCCGCGTCTGAAGCTTGGCCAACCCGAAGTCACTTTCGGCCTGATTCCTGGCGCTGGCGGCACACAGCGGTTGCCGCGTCTGATTGGCATCGCTCCGGCGTCCAAACTCCTGTTGGAGGGCAAGCCGATCGGTGTGCAGGAGGCGCTCAAGCTAAAGCTCATCGACGAGATTGTGCAGGCGGACAAGCTGGTGGACGTCGCGCGCGCCTGGGTGCTTTCCGGGCCGGATGCGCAGCAGCCTTGGGACCGGATAGGGTTCGAGTATCCGGACTTCGAGCCGCAGTCGCTCAAGGGCCGCGCGTTCTTCTTCAATGCTTGGCCGCAACTGCGCCGCAAGACCCCCCCTGGCGACTACGCGCCGGGCGCCCTGCTGCAGGTACTGGGTCAGGGCCTAGAGCGCGAAATTGACGCCGGGTTGGCGATAGAGAAGCGCTACTTCGCCCAGGCTGTCATTTCCCCGGCGGCCAAGAACCGCATTCGCACCCAATTCATCGCTGGCAACGCCGCCCGAAAACAGAAGCGCAGAGATACAGTGACGCCTCCATTCGAGCCTAGTCGAGTCGGGGTGATCGGCGCAGGTCTCATGGGCGGCGGCATCGCCTTGGTCTGCGCGCGCGCTGGCCTACAAACGGTGTTGCTAGATCGGGATCAGGAAACAGCAACGCGTGGTCTCGAACGCATCGCCAAGACGCTAGATGGTTCTGTCGAGCGCAAGTTGATGACCGCACAGGAACGCGAGGACATCCTTTCGCGGCTCGAAGCCGGCGCAGATTACGGCATGCTCAAGGGCTGCGAAGCCGTCATCGAAGCGGTGATCGAGGTCCCAGAAGCAAAGGCCGACGTGTTCGCGCGAGTCATAGCCGCTGCCGGACCCGATGTGCTGCTTGCTACGAACACTTCCACACTTTCGATCACGAACCTGGCCAAGGGCGTCGCTCAACCAAAAAACCTCATCGGGCTGCACTTCTTTGCGCCGGTCGACCGGATGGCGCTGGTGGAAGTGATCATGGGTCACGAAACGTCAGATGCGACCATGAGCCGTGCGCTCGACCTGCTCAAGCTGCTGCGCAAGACAGCAGTGGTCGTGAATGATGGGCCAGGTTTCTATACCTCTCGAGTCGTCGCAGCGTACACCCGTGAAGCGCTGCACATGTTGAACGAGGGAATCTCACCCGCTATCGTCGACAACGCAGCAGTCATCGCGGGGTTTCCCATAGGGCCCCTGACCATGGGGGATCTGACATCCTACGATTTGCTCACAGACATCCTTGGCAGCTTGGCGCACGACGGCAGGGGGACGGCTTCGGACTCTCAAGGTGCCCTTGAGGCCGCCAAGCGCCTGGTCGCCGCCGGGCGTGTCGGCCGCAGGGGTGAGGGTGGAGTGTACGACTACCCCCCTGAAGGAAAGGTGATCTGGGAGGGGCTGTCCAAACTATTTCCGCCGGCGGCAATTCAGCCCGCAGTCACCGAGGTCGCAAAGCGGTTGCTGCATATCCAGTCGTTGGAGACGGTGCATGCGATCGACGAAGGCGTCGCCAGTGACCCGTTGGAGCTCGATGCGGCCTCCGTGCTTGGCTGGAGCTATCCAAGCTGGCGCGGTGGCGTGCTGGGTCATATCGACGACGTTGGACCGGCGCAATTCGTTGAGGAGTGCGAAACCTTGGCCGCCCGCTTCGGGAAGAGATTCGATGCACCTGCGTCGCTGCGCGATCGGGCGAAATCAGGATCGAAGTTTCATTCGAGCGGAGAGGCAGCGTGAGCGCTCTGATCATGGACAACGCAGACGAGATTCTGCGTGAGGTGATGCCCGGTTGCGTGCGCTCCTTGTCGATCACCGTCGACAATTTGGGGGAGAACGCAGCGATCCTGAGGATGCCGTCGAGTGCGGCTGCGTGCCGCGAAGGCGGTATCTTTTCCGGCCAGGCGATAGCCTCTCTCGCTGATTCAGCAATGTGCTTTGCCCTATGGTGCGATGGCCGCGGCAGGCGTCCTGTTGCCACGGTCGATCTGCACGTCACGTACATGCGCGGCCTTGCCAGCGAGAGCTTGATTGCTCATGCGGAAGTGGTGCGTTCCGGGCGTACTTTGAGCTTTGCCAAGGTGCAGATCATTGGAGCTGATTCGGGCCAGTTGGCAGCAACCGCAATTGGAACGTTCGCTTGGCCGGCTTGACCGGTCGAGCACATGGAGTTGGAGATAAGGTATGACAAGCACCACGAAACCAAAGATCCTCATCGCCGGCGGAGGCATCGGCGGATTGACGGCCGCGCTGTCGCTGTTGAAGCGAGGCTTCCCCGTTCAGGTCTACGAACAAGCCAGGCAGCTTGGTGAGGTTGGTGCCGGCTTGCAGTTGAGCGCCAACACGAATCGAGTGCTCTTCGCACTTGGCCTTCGCGCTGAGCTAGAGGCTGTCGTTTCACGCCCAAGCGGTAAACAACTGCGGCTGTGGGATAGCGGTGAAAGCTGGGACTACTTCGATCTGGGAACAGTCTCTGAACAGAAGTTCGGTGCGCCGTACTTCACCATCTATCGGCCGGACCTTATGAATATCCTGGCCTCGGCCGTCGAGGCCGCCAGCCCTGGAACGATCAAGTTGGGCAAAAGGATTAAGAACGTCAGGCAAGACGGCGAAGGAGCAGAACTGGAATTCGAAGACGGAACATCCGCCTCCGGCGATCTTGTCGTGGGCGCCGATGGCGTCCACTCAGTCGTCCGCAATCAGCTCTTCGGCGATGGCGAGCCGGTGTATTCCGGCAACATGGCCTGGCGCGGCGTGATGAAGATGGACCAGCTACCTGCGAAACTGCAGCAGTCCGCCAGTGTGCTTTGGGTAGGGCCAGGGGCACACATCGTTACTTACCCTATACGGCGGCACGAGTTGCTTAACTTCGTCGGTGTCGTCGAGAAGGCTGAGTGGACATCGGAGTCTTGGTCCCAGCAAGGCTCGGTTGAAGAATTGCACGAAGACTTTTCCAAATGGCATTCTCACGTGCACGCCCTTATCGACCAGATCGAAACCCCTTTCAAGTGGTCCCTGCGTGGACGCAAACCGCTTCAGCGTTGGAGTACGGGGCGTATCACGTTGCTGGGCGACGCTTGCCATCCCACGCTGCCATTCCTGGCGCAAGGTGCTGCGATGTCCATCGAAGACGGGTACCTGCTGGCGCGGGCCCTCGACGAGAAGTCGAACATCGGTGTTGCCTTGCAGGCCTACGATGGGGCGCGAATCGAACGTGCGAACAAGATCGTGAGCAAGGCAGAGGAAAACGGCAAGAGATTCCACAACGACGAAATGCTTGATCCCACCAAGGCGCGCGCATTCGTCAATCGAGAGTGGAGCGAAGAAAACGTCAGCCAGCGATACGACTGGTTGTATTCGTACGACGCCGAACGCATCGCGCTCTGATCAATCCAGGAAAATAAGTATGCAAAGCCTTGTTGTTGAATTGGATGCCTTTGCTCGTGCCGAGGGCAAGCGACTGCACTCCGTTCAGGGTGATACAGCTCTTACGTACTCCGAATTCGTGGCGGCTACGCATAAGGTTGCGCATGGGCTGCGTCGCGAAGGCGTGCAGCCGGGCGAGGCGATCGCAGTGTGGTCGCGCAATGACCTCCGCATGCTGCAAGCAATCTACGGTGCGCTGCGCTGCAAGGCGCTTTTCGTTCCGCTGAACGCACGCAATAGTGTTGCTGAGAACCTGGTGCTGCTGCGCCGCTTCGATTGCAAGGCCCTGTTCGTCCAGACCGGTCTGATCGAACGGGACCTGCTCGCACGCGAGGCGCCAGAACTGCGCTGCGTGGTGCCACTTGATTCCCAACTGGATTGTGGACCCGCTTTCGATGCTTGGCGCGATCTTGCTACTGACGAGCGCTTTCCCGAGCAGTTCACAAGTGGCAGCGACCCTGCGGCCATCTTCCCGACCAGTGGAACCACTGGTGAGCCGAAGGGGGTAGTGCACAGCCACCTTGGCATATCAACAATGGCGCGTGGCTACCGTGAGCTCCTCAAGATAATGTCAGGTGGCAAGCATCTGGTGGTGGGGCCTATCACGCACGTCGCGGGGGGCGTCGTGTACGCGACGACGGGAATGGGTTTTACCCAGTTTCTGCTCGATTCAACACATCCCGGCGACATTCTCGATGCCATTGAGCGCGAGTCGGTAACCTTGTTGTTCGCACCGCCGACACTGGTGTACGGAATGCTCGATGAGCAGTTAAGGAGGCCGCGCAAGCTGTCTTCGTTGCAGGTGCTGATATACGCCGGTTCGGCCATTTCGCCAGTTCGCTTGCAACAGGCGATGCGGGTATTTGGACCCATTCTATTGAATGTGTACTCCCAATCGGAGCTGATCTACCCGGTCACATCGCTGACCCGAGAGGACCATGAGCGAATTGCGGGAGGCAACGAGCACCTGCTCGCCAGTGCCGGTCGCGCAACCGCTCAGGGTGAAGTCTCGATCATGGACGATGAGGGCCGACAACTCGCCCCAGGCGAGGTCGGTGAGATCGTGACGCGCTCTCTGGGTGGCATGCAGTGCTTTATCGGGGATCCGACGGCCACGGAAGCGATGCGTGCCCATGGCTGGCACCACACAGGTGACGTAGGGAGGCTCGACGAGGAAGGCTTCCTTTTTATTGTCGACCGCAAGAAGGACATGATCATCTCCGGCGGCTTCAACGTGTACTCGGCCGAAGTCGAGGCGGTGTTGTTTGAGCACCCCGCCGTGCTGGAGGCTGCTGTAGTAGGACTACCCGATCCCAAGTGGGGCGAAGCGGTGTGCGCCGTCGTCGTGGTAAGGCCTGGTCAGTCCCTTGAGCCCGAGGCGTTGCGATCCTTTTGCCGCGACAAGCTTGGTGGCGTGAAAACTCCTAAGCAGATCGTCCTGCGCGATGTGCTCCCACGCAACTCGGCCGGGAAAATTCTGAAGCGCAAACTGCGTGACAGTCTTGCAGAACCACTGGCGTGAGCAAGAACGTTCTACTCAGTAGTCGCATTGACGGCAGCCGTGACGAGTGGTGGGCCGGGCTGCGCGCGCCAATCGTGGTCGCGCCGATGTACAGGGTGACTACTGCACGCCTGGTTTTGGAAGCGGGCGCAGCAGGTGCTGTTGCGGTGCTTCCTGCACACAACTTGGCCTCCTCGGCGGATTTTGATTCGGTCCTTTTTGACATGGCACTGGCCATCCGCGCGTTCGGCCCTGGCCAATTCGCGCCCTGGGGCATCAACCTCATCGCGCATGCCAGCAACCCGCGGTTCGTTGACGATCTGGCCATCGTCGCTTCGCACCGTTGTCCTCTTGTAATCACGAGCGTCGGGTCGCCTCGTCCTGTTATGGAGGCAGTACGAGCCTACGGTGGCCGTGTGTGGTGTGATGTGATTTCCATCGAGCATGCTCGCAAGGCTGCTGCCGCGGGCGTGGATGGATTGGTGCTTGTGTGCGCGGGCGCTGGCGGCAATACCGGATGGATCAATCCGCTTGCCTTCCTCAAAGAAGTACGCAGGTTCTACACCGGCGTTGTCGCGGTCGCCGGTGCCATAACTGACGGAGCACAGGCGTATGCGCTAAAACTTCTTGGGGCCGATCTTGCCTACATCGGGACCCCCTTCATCGCAACGGACGAGAGCGCTGCAGCTGACGACTACAAGGACGCAGTGGCCAATGGATCGCTGGACGACGTGATTCTTAGCAAGGCTGCAAGTGGTGTTCCCGCAAACCTGATGACGGCTTCTCTCAAGCGACTGGGCCTGGACCCGGCGGACGCTCCATCTCTGAATGTAGGCAGCTGGTCGGAGAGCGCAGCGTGGTCGGCCGGACACGGAATCGCCTCTGCAGGTCAGCGGCAATCCGCTCGTCAACTTGTGGAACAACTCATTCGTGAATACGCCGCCGTTTCCTCCAGCGTCGATCCAGTTCAATAACTCGGGAACACTCAAATGAAAAGTCAATTTCGCAGAAGTCTTGCCTATGTACTTCTCGCTACATTGGCGAGCCCTCTTATCAATGCAACGGCCGCCGCCGACACTAACTATCCGACCGGCCCGGTGCGTTTCATCGTGCCATTCGCCGCTGGCGGCGGACCGGACACCGTTGCTCGATTGGTCGGCCAGCGCTTGTCGGAGATATGGAAGCAGCCCGTGGTTATCGACAACAAGGTTGGCGGCAGTTCAATTATTGCGACAGGTGAAGTGGTTCGTGCCAAGCCCGACGGCCAGACGGTTCTGGTGAATATTGCGCTGCTTGTGCAGAACCCAAGCTTGCGCAGCAAACTGCCCTTTGACACCTTCAAAGAACTCACACCCGTCGTGCCAATGGCTTATGACTCGCTTTTTCTTGTAGCCTCAACCTCCACGAAGGCGCGCGACGTAAAGAGCTTCACGGAGGTCGTCAGAGCGGAGCCTGGAAAATTCGCTTTCGGAACATTCGGCAATGGATCCACAGCTCATCTGCTGATGATTGCTCTAGAGAAAGGCGCTGATCTTTCGCTTATCCACGTCCCCTACCAGGGAACGGCGCCCGTTGCGCAGGCCTTGATGAGCAGCGAGGTGCAATTTGGATTGCTGCCGTATGCGACGGCTCGCCAAGTCCTGGAATCGGGCAAAGCTGTTGCGCTTGGTGTGACGGGCTCTAAGCGCGCGGAGTCGCTGCCTCAGGTGCCGACGCTCGTCGAGAGCGGACTGAAGGGTTTCGAGGGGTCGAACTGGATCGGTCTCTTTTTGCCTTCGGCAACACCCAAATACATCGTGGAGAAGTTAAACCGGGACGTTAACGAAGCCCTACGCTCCCCTTCGATACAAGCGAGGTTGAAAGACATCGGCTCATTGCCAGGTGGCGGCTCGGTGACTGAATTCTCGAGTGCTGTCAAGAATGACTATGAGCACTACCGAGCGCTGATCCGCGCTGGCAACGTGAAGGTTGAGTAACGACCGAATTCTGCGGAAGCAAGCTCGCGGGGTTGAAGCATTTGATACGCACTGACTACGGCAATCAGCCTTGCCTGTCAGCGCCAGCGAGTGGAAGCGGATCGAATAAGCAGAGCCTGCAACCGCAGTTTTTTACTGTTAAATCTAGCTGCCAGCCGCAGCCCTATTTCTGACATTTGGAGTTAATTGTGAAAGCAACTGCGAATTTAAAGGTGCGCGTACAACGCAAGACCATTGAAGCGATCGATATTTGCACGTTCGAGCTCGTGGGTGCCGATGGTCGGAAATTGCCTGCCTTCTCCGCGGGTTCACACATTGACGTGGAAATGCCCGGAGGTATCACTCGACAGTATTCGCTTTGCAACGAATCGGATGAGACGCACCGGTATGTGATTGGCGTTCTGAAAGACCAGAACAGCCGGGGCGGTTCGCGTGCACTTCACGAAGAAGTAAATGAAGGTGACCTGCTGACGATTAGCCCGCCTCGAAACCACTTCGCACTGGCTCATGCGGCTAATCATTCCATCCTATTTGCCGGTGGCATTGGAATCACGCCCATTCTGTGCATGGCCCAGCGGCTTGCCGCCGCCGGTGAGCCTTTCGAGGTCCACTATTGCACGCGCTCACGAGAGCGGACCGCGTTTTTGGGGCGTCTAGGTTCATCAAGCTTTGCGCCGAAAGTAAATTTCCATTTCGATGATGGACCAGACGAACAGAAGTTGAAGCTTGAATCGATTCTGACGAGTCAGGCGGCGGGAGTGCAGTTGTACGTCTGCGGTCCCAAAGGCTTTATGGATGCTGTGCTGAGTAAGGCGCGTGAGCACGACTGGCCAGAGGACCAACTGCACTATGAGTTCTTCGGTGCTGCGCCAGAGAAGTCGGAGTCGGACGGTAGCTTCGAGGTGCAACTCGCGAGTTCAGGTCGTATTGTGATTGTTTCGAAGGATCAAACGGTGGTTCAAGCGCTTGAGGAAGCCGGAGTCTCCGTTGTGGTTTCCTGCGAGCAGGGCGTTTGCGGCACTTGTATGACTCGAGTGCTGGAGGGGGAGCCCGATCACAGAGATATGTTCCTGACGAAAGAGGAGCACGCCAAGAACGACCAGTTTCTGCCCTGTTGCTCGCGTTCCAAGTCAGCTAGGCTGGTCCTGGACCTTTGAGGGCGGATTCAAAAACGTAGCTTAACCCCCTGCATTTCAATTAGCAGGGGGGGAGTGCTGCAGGTTGTCCATCGGCAACTTGTAGTACGCTGCCGTCGCACATTGGCTGGCAATGCTTGTCCGCTGTAAGCCGCCGGCCACCCCATCTTGACGGAAAGCAGGCGTGCGCGGCTTGACTTCCACTATTGCCTAAGGGTGTGGCCAAACGGGGCGTAACCAGAGACTTTCTCCCGGTGACGCATTTCTCAAGCTATCGCTGCCGCATGGCTGAGACCGGGCTGGCCTTGTTCACCTTGGAAAGGCGACTGACGCTGTTGACCCGCGTTGTCGAGCGTGCTTGCGCTTAAGTCTCGCCATCCTTGTTCGCGACGAGGACGAACGAGTTTCTGCCGGCTGCCTTGGCGCGATACAGCGCAGTGTCTGCCCGTTGCATAAGCTGCTCGCCCAAGTCAGGCTCGAATGCATCGGAAGTTGCATGAAATGCGACGCCCACGCTAGTCGTAATGGCTAGTCGCAGCTCTTGAAACACGAAAGGTGCCTCCCCGACAAGCCCCACGATCTTACGAGCAACCTGTGCAGCTGCCGCTTCGTCGACCGGGCTCTCAAGCGACACAACGAACTCGTCACCAGCCAACCGAGCGACCGTATCAGTTACTCGCACGGCATCCCGAAGGCGCCGTGCAAACTCCACAAGGACCTGATCGCCGACGGCGTGACTGTGGGTATCGTTGATGTGTTGATTTCCAAGCAGAAGTGACCCACTAACCGCCAGGAGGGGATGCGGACAAAAACTTGGACTACCAGGAGGTAGTTCATGTATTCCTACGAAGATCGAATCCGAGCCGTTGAGCTCTACATCAAGCTGGGCAAGCGCGTCAGGCCCACCATACGGCAGCTGGG
>NZ_JACUZU010000015.1:0-39412 GCF_014851475.1 Acidovorax sp. ACV02 | reverse complement strand
GGTGACAACGTGTCGATCACTGTGAAGCTGATCAACCCCATCGCCATGGAAGAAGGTCTGCGCTTCGCTATCCGCGAAGGCGGCCGTACCGTGGGCGCTGGCGTCGTGGCCAAGATCATTGCTTAATTCATAAGCAGAAAAGGAACTTGCCATGTCCAAGCAAAAAATCCGCATCCGCCTGAAGGCGTTTGACTACAAGCTGATCGACCAGTCCGCTGCCGAGATCGTTGACACCGCCAAGCGCACCGGCGCCATCGTCAAGGGGCCCGTGCCCCTGCCGACGCGCATGAAGCGTTTCGACATCCTGCGCTCGCCGCACGTCAACAAGACCAGCCGCGACCAGCTCGAAATCCGCACGCACCAGCGTCTGATGGACATCGTGGACCCTACGGACAAGACCGTGGACGCCCTGATGAAGCTCGACCTGCCAGCTGGCGTGGACGTCGAAATCAAGCTGCAGTGATGTAGCAGTAGTTGCTGTGGGACGGGTTCGCCCGTCTTGCAGTGACTGAAATAACGCGAACTTGCTTGAAAAAGCAGTTCGCGTTATACTTTAGGGCTTCGCTCGATTTTCGCCTGTTAAATGGTGTGCGTCAGCGGAGTTTTATTAACCTTCTTTCATGCACGCAAGCGAGAGTTTGCGGAAACGCCGTAGCCAATTGAAGTTGCGGCGGTGAGAGTTTTGGAGAAAACCAATGAGTCTGAGCAACTCCCTCGGGTTGCTGGGTCGCAAAGTGGGCATGATGCGTCTGTTCACCGATGATGGGGACGCAGTGCCTGTCACGGTGGTGGATGTGTCCAACAACCGCGTTACCCAGGTCAAAACCCAAGAGAACGATGGCTACGTGGCCCTGCAGGTCACGTTCGGTTCGCGCAAAGCATCGCGCGTGACCAAGCCAGAAGCCGGTCACCTTGCCAAGGCAGGTGTGGAAGCCGGTGAAATCATCCAGGAATTCCGCGTGACCGCAGAAACCGCTGGCAAGTACGCCGCGGGTGCTACGGTTCCTGCCACCGATGTGTTTGCCGTGGGCCAAAAGGTCGACGTGCAAGGCACTTCTATCGGTAAGGGCTACGCCGGTACCATCAAGCGTCACAACATGAGCTCGCAGCGCGCGTCGCACGGTAACAGCCGTTCGCACAACGTGCCTGGCTCGATCGGTATGGCACAAGACCCAGGTCGCGTGTTCCCCGGCAAGCGCATGACGGGCCACCTCGGCGATGTCACCAAGACCACGCAAAACCTCGATGTCATCCGCATCGATGAAGCGCGTCAACTGCTCTTGATCAAGGGCGCTATTCCGGGCTCCAAGGGTGGGTTCGTGACGGTGCGTCCAGCGATCAAGGCCAAAGCCTCCAAAGGAGCGAACTAATGCAGCTCGAACTCCTGAATGACCAAGGCCAAGGCGCATCCAAGCTGGATGTTCCTGAAACCGTGTTCGGTCGTGAATACAACGAAGATCTGGTGCACCAGATCGTGGTGGCCTATCAGGCCAACGCCCGCCAAGGCACTCGCGCCCAGAAGGACCGCGAGCAAGTCCGTCACTCGACCAAGAAGCCTTTCAAGCAAAAGGGTACGGGTAACGCACGTGCAGGTATGACTTCCTCGCCTCTGTGGCGTGGGGGTGGTCGGATTTTCCCGAACATGCCTGACGAAAATTTCACGCAGAAGATCAACAAGAAGATGTACCGCGCTGGTATGTCTGCCATCTTGTCGCAGCTGGCCCGCGAAGGCCGTCTGGCTGTGGTCGATTCGCTGAAGCTTGATTCCCCCAAGACCAAGGTCCTGGCTGACAAGTTCAAGGCGATGAACCTGCAATCGGTGATGGTGATTGCCGACGAAGTGGACGAAAACCTGTACCTGGCCTCGCGCAATCTGGTGAACGTGCTCGTCGTTGAGCCCCGTTACGCCGATCCCGTGTCGCTGGTGCGTTTCAAGAAAGTGCTCGTCACCAAGGGTGCAATCGACAAACTCAAGGAGATGTTCGCATGAGCACACTCAAGTTTGACGAAGGTCGTCTGATGCAAGTGCTGGTCGCTCCCATCGTGTCCGAAAAGGCCACCATGGTTGCCGAGAAGTCCAATGCAGTGACGTTCAAGGTGCTGCAGAACGCTACCAAGCCCGAAATCAAGGCCGCTGTGGAATTGATGTTCAAGGTGGAAGTCAAGGGCGTTTCTGTGGTGAACACCAAAGGCAAGACCAAGCGTTTCGGCAAGACCGTGGGCCGCCGCGACAACGTTCGCAAGGCATACGTCACGCTGCAGCCAGGTCAAGAGCTGAACCTCTCCGGGGAGGCCGCGTAATCATGGCTGTCGTTAAGATGAAACCTACCTCGCCCGGCCAACGTGCCGTGGTGAAGGTCACGCGTGACCACCTGTACAAGGGTGAAGCGTACGCCCCCCTGCTGGAGCCACAATTCCAGAAGGCCGGTCGTAACAACAACGGTCACATCACCACCCGCCACAAGGGCGGTGGTCACAAGCACCACTACCGTGTGGTGGACTTCAAGCGCAACAAGGACGGCATTCCCGCCAAGGTTGAGCGCATTGAGTACGACCCCAACCGTACGGCCCACATCGCTCTGGTGTGCTATGCCGACGGCGAACGTCGCTACATCATCGCTCCCCGCAACCTGGAAGTGGGCGCAACCCTGCTGTCCGGTTCAGAAGCACCGATCCGCGCTGGCAACACGCTGCCTATCCGCAACATCCCCGTGGGTTCGACCATCCACTGCATCGAGCTCAAGCCCGGTGCCGGTGCTCAGATCGCCCGTTCGGCAGGTGCTTCGGCAACGCTGCTGGCCCGCGAAGGCGTTTACGCTCAAGTGCGTATGCGCTCCGGCGAAGTGCGCAAGATCCACATCGAATGCCGCGCCACCATTGGTGAAGTGGCCAACGAAGAGCACAGCCTGCGCCAACTGGGCAAGGCCGGTGTGAAGCGCTGGATGGGTATTCGTCCTACGGTTCGCGGCGTGGCCATGAACCCTGTGGATCACCCTCACGGTGGTGGCGAAGGCCGCACCGGCGAAGGCCGCCATGCAGTCGATCCTTGGGGCAATCTGACCAAGGGTTATCGCACCCGTAACAACAAGCGCACACAGATCATGATCGTGTCGCGTCGCAAGAAGTAAGGGGTAACAGATGACTCGCTCTCTCAAAAAGGGTCCATTTGTTGACCATCACTTGCTGGCCAAGGTCGAAAAGGCCGTTGCCACCAAGGACAAGAAACCAGTCAAGACCTGGTCGCGTCGCTCCATGGTTCTGCCCGAGTTCATCGGTCTGACCATCGCCGTGCACAACGGCAAGCAACACGTGCCGGTCTATGTCACCGACCAGATGGTGGGCCACAAGCTGGGCGAATTCGCCCTGACGCGCACCTTCAAGGGTCACCCCGCTGACAAAAAAGCGAAGAAGTAAGGAACGACCATGTCTGAAACACGTGCAGTCCTCCGGGGCGTCCGTCTGTCGGTCGACAAGGGCCGTCTGGTCGCCGACCTGATCCGCGGCAAGAAAGTGGACCAGGCTCTGAACATCCTGAACTTCACGCAGAAAAAAGCTGCGGGAATCGTCAAGAAGGTTCTGGAGTCGGCCATCGCCAACGCCGAACACAACGATGGCGCTGACATCGACGAACTGAAGGTCAAGACCATCTACGTCGAACAAGGCACCACGCTCAAGCGCTTCACCGCGCGCGCCAAAGGCCGCGGCAACCGCATCAGCAAGCCCACGTGCCATGTGTACGTGACGGTTGGCAACTAAAGGCTCGGGAAGACTATGGGACAGAAAATCCATCCTACCGGCTTCCGCCTTGCGGTCAGCCGCAACTGGTCCAGCCGTTGGTACGCCAGCAACCGCGATTTCGCGGGCATGCTGGCCGAAGACATCAAGGTGCGCGAGTACCTGAAGGCCAAGCTCAAGAACGCGGCTGTGTCGCGCATCCTGATCGAGCGTCCTGCCAAGAACGCCCGTATCACCATTTACTCGGCACGTCCTGGTGTGGTGATCGGCAAGAAGGGCGAAGACATCGAGAACCTGAAGAAGGAACTCGCGTCGCGTCTGGGCGTGCCCGTCGCAGTGAACATCGAAGAAGTGCGCAAGCCTGAAATCGATGCCAAGCTGATCGCCGACAGCATCACCCAACAGCTCGAAAAGCGCATCATGTTCCGCCGCGCCATGAAGCGCGCCATGCAGAACGCCATGCGTCTGGGTGCCCAGGGCATCAAGATCATGTCGTCCGGTCGTCTGAACGGTATCGAAATCGCTCGCTGCGAGTGGTACCGTGAAGGCCGCGTGCCACTTCACACGCTGCGTGCGGACATCGACTACGGTACCTCTGAAGCCAAGACCACCTACGGTGTGATCGGCGTCAAGGTCTGGGTCTACAAGGGTGACACGCTGGGCCGCAATGACCTGCCCGCCGTGGAAACGCCTCGTCCAGACGAAGAGCGCCGCCCACGCGGCCCACGCCGTGATGGCCGCCCAGGTGGCGATCGTCCAGGCGCAGGCCGTGGCCCACGTCGTCCTGTCGGTGGCAACGCCGCTCCGGCCGACGGCAGCGACAAGCCAGCGGAAGCTGGTGGCGCTGATAACACCGCCGTTAAGCGCGTACGCAAAGTCGCCGCGCCCGCTACAGCAGCGGACGGTAAAGGAGAATAAAGATGCTGCAACCTGCTCGCCGTAAATACCGCAAGGAGCAAAAGGGCCGTAACACTGGCGTCGCAACACGGGGTGCCTCCGTTGCGTTCGGTGATTTCGGTCTGAAGTGCACCGATCGTGGCCGTCTGACGGCCCGCCAGATCGAAGCTGCACGCCGTGCGATTTCCCGTCACGTCAAGCGTGGCGGCCGTATCTGGATCCGCGTGTTCCCGGACAAGCCAATCTCTACCAAGCCCGCAGAAGTGCGTATGGGTAACGGTAAGGGCAACCCCGAGTACTACGTGGCCGAAATCCAGCCCGGCAAGATCGTGTTCGAGATCGTCGGCGTGCCCGAAGAACTGGCCCGCGAAGCCTTCCGCCTGGCTGCTGCCAAGCTGCCGCTGCGCACCACGTTCGTCAGCCGTCACCTTGGCGCGTAATTCAGGAGACCATGAAAATGACCAAAGCTACTGAACTGCGCCAAAAAGACGTTGCCGGCATCGAAGCCGAAATCAAGGCACTGCAAAAGGCCCATTTCGGCCTGCGCATGCAAAAGGCTACGCAGCAACTGGGTAACACCAACACGCTGCGCACCACCCGCCGTGATATCGCACGTGCCAAGACCATTCTTGCTGAAAAGCAAGCCGCCAAGTAAGGAGCCCATATGACGGAACCTAAAAAATCCCTCAAGCGCACCTTGATTGGCAAGGTGGTCAGCGACAAGCGTCAAAAGACTGTGACCGTGCTGGTCGAGCGCCGTGTGAAGCACGAGCTCTACGGCAAGATCGTTGCGAAGTCGAGCAAGTACCACGCCCATGATGAAAATGGCGAGTACAAGCTGGGCGACGTGATCGAAATCACCGAGAGCCGTCCGCTCTCCAAGACCAAGAACTGGGTGGCTACCCGCTTGGTGCAAAAGGCCGGCCTGCTGTAAGCAGCTGTCCATGCCCGCTCCGGGGGCGAAGCCCCTGGGCAGCAAGGCCCTTCAAAACGACCCACAATGTGGGTCGTTTTGCTTTGTGGGCCTCCTTTTTGATGCGAACGGTTCACACCGTGCCCAGGAGGAGCTTTGCATGGCACTGCGTTCTCGGGTTCCAACACCCCATCCCAACATCCCTAGGAGAAAACAATGATCAAAGTCGGTGACACCCTGCCCGCAGCCACGCTGATGGAATATTCCGAAGTCGAGGGCGAAGGCTGCAGCATCGGCCCGAATCCCGTGGCGGTGGACAAGGCGACGGCGGGCAAGACGATTGCCCTGTTTGCATTGCCCGGTGCCTTTACACCCACCTGCTCGGCCAAGCATGTTCCTGGCTATGTGGAGAAGGCCGCCGAGTTCAAGGCGGCCGGCGTGGATGAAATCTGGTGCGTGAGCGTGAACGACGCGTTCGTGATGGGCGCCTGGGCGCGCGACCAGAAGACCGACGGCAAGGTGCGCATGCTGGGCGACGGCAGCGCCGCCTTCGCGCAAGCCACGGGCCTCACCCTGGACCTGACCTCCAAGGGCATGGGCCTGCGCAGCAACCGCTATTCGATGCTCGTGCGCGATGGCAAGGTGGTGACGCTCAACGTCGAAGCACCGGGCAAGTTTGAAGTGAGCGATGCTGACACCCTGCTGGCCCAGGCCAAGGCGGCGTGAGACCCCGCTGATTGCTATTGAATCAATAGCTGCAAGCGCATGTGTACCATGCGCTTGCGCCCCAAATGGTCAAAAAATATCGACCTTGAGGTAATGTGCCCCGGGTACGGGGTTGTGGTAGTAGGGCGGGATTTCTTCGAAGCCCAGGTCGGTGTACAGCGCGCGGGCCGACTCCATATCGTCCAGGGTGTCGAGCAAAACACACGCGTAACCTGCTTGCCGCGCCCGGTCCAACATGGCTTCGGCCAGCTCGCGACCCAGGCCAAAGCCGCGAAACGCCTTGCGCACATACAGCCGCTTCATTTCGCTGGCGTTGGGGTAGTCGGCGTTGTCCAGCGGGCGCAGGGCACAACAGCCTGCCAAGGCGCCTTCCACTTCGGCGACCAGCAGGGCGCCACGGGGTTCGGCGTAGTCGCCCGGCAGCTGCGCCAGTTCGGACTTGAAGTCCTGAAAGCACAAATCAACGCCCAGCGTGCTGGCGTACTCGCGAAAAATGTCTCTGACCGCATCCCACTCGGCGGGCGAAGAGGGGGTTCTCAGGGAGATGGAGGGCTTGTCCAAAGCGCAAGGCGTGCAAACGAAGGAGCCGCCAGTGTAGCGACTTCGTTCAGAACGCCGGTGCCGCCAGGGACGACACCCACCAGGCCACGCCAGCGCTCAGTGCCAGCACCACCAAGGCGACGATACGGTGCAGGGCATCATCCCGCGAAGGTGCCGCCGCCTCGGGCAGCGTCTTGTCGCCGTCCAGCATGGGACGAATGAGCTGCTGCTTGCGCACGCGCACATAAAAGACGATGGCCAGCACGTGCAGCGCCACCAGCCCCAGCACCAGGAACTGCCCGATGTCCTTGTGGTAGTTCGTGGCCAGCCCCACGACGGCGTTCGAGACATATTGGGTCAACGGTCCGGCAAAGGCGATCTCGTCGTCGCTCAGCAAACCCGTGCCCACCTGGGCTGCCAGCACGGCCAGCAGCACGAACACAGACAACGCACCCAGCGGGCTGTGTCCGATGCCGTCCTCCGGATGTGGCGTGCCACGCAGGTACCGTAGCAGCCGCGCTGGCGAGTACAGGAACGCCGAAAAGCGCGACCAGCGGCCGCCCACCAATCCCCAGACCAGCCGGAACACCAGCAGCGCCAGCACCGTGTAGCCCAGGCGGAAATGCCAGACCATGGCATTGCCTCCCACATTGGCGGTGGTGACCAGCGCCACGATGCAGACCGCCAGGGCCCAATGAAAAATGCGGGTTGGAAGGTCCCAGATGCGTACGGTGTGCTGCGTCATGGTGGTCAAAGGCGGTGCGCCGAAGTGAGGGATGGATGAGGAAGCATGCGGCATTGTGCGGCAGGGCGGCCGGACCTGTAACCTCCCAGCCACAGCACAAACGCGCCCAAACCGGCATACTGCGCAGGCTTGGAAGGCACCATTCTGTTCCACCCACGAAAAAGGAAGTTCCGATGAAAGCATTTGCTGCGTTGACCCTGGCGGCTGCGGCTCTGACCCTGTCCGCCCCCGCCTCCGCCCAATTTGCCAAAGCCGAAGATGCCATCAAATACCGCCAGAGTGCGCTGTTTGTGATGGGCCAGCACTTCGGCCGCCTCGGCGCCATGGCCAACGGCCGCGCGCCGTTCGATGCCAAGGTGGCGCAGGAGAATGCCGACATCGTGGCCCAGATGGCCAAGCTGCCATGGGCAGGCTTTGGTCCCGGCACCGACAAGGGCGCGCCCACCAAGGCACTGCCAGAAATCTGGACCGAGCAAGCCAAGTTCAAGGACCATGCCGAGAAGCTGGAAGCCGAGACCGTGAAACTCGCCGCTGCGGCCAAGACAGGCAACCTGGACAACCTGAAAACCGCCTTTGGTGCCACTGCAGGCACTTGCAAGGCCTGCCACGACAACTTCCGCGCGAAGTGACGCGATCACTGGAGGATCATGTTGCTATGTTTTGCATAGCAATCAAGGCATGATCCACTAGCGCAAAAGGCCAATTTCTTTCGAAATTGGCCTTTTTTTTGCCCTGAACGGGCTGGGGTGCATGCGGCGGGGGCGTTGTGTCCGCCCCGTGCTCAGGTTTCTGCAAGCAGCTTCTCGATCAACTGGTGCAGCTCCGGGAAATTGGGGGCGCCTACATAGGTCTTCACGATCTCGCCCCGCTTGTTCACGATGAAGGTGGAAGGCGTCAGGCGCACATCGCCCCAGGCCTTGGCCACGTTGCCGGTGTTGTCGATGGCCACCTGGAAGGGCAGCTTGCGTGTCTCGGCAAAGTTCACCACGTAGCTGGGCGGGTCGTAGCTCATGGCCACAGCCAAGGTGTCAAAACCCTTGCTGTTGTACTTGTTGTAGGTCGCGATGATCTCGGGCATTTCGGCCACGCAGGTGGTGCAGCTCGTGGCCCAGAAGTTGACCAGGGTGACCTTGCCTTTCAGGTCGGCGGTGGATTTGCTGGAGCCATCCAGCAGCACGAAGGTCGATGCAGGCGCTTCGGCGCGGCCTGTGTCCAGGTACACATAGGCGCCCACAGCGGCAAACGCTGCCACCGCCACACCTGCTGCCCAATGCTTGATCGCCATGACTTCACCACCCATCCCAAAAGAAACACGGGGCCTGTGCCCCACCCCACATTGTGCCGGAGTGGCCCGCTCGCCGCGCGAGCGGCGCCCGCCACACCAAGGCTGGACTCCACTTTCCCGCAAAAGTTCGCCGCAGAACGCAGGGCAGGGCCGACATCGGGGACTCTGCCGATAATGCCCCGATGAAATGGACATTGACCGGGGCCGCTGCCCTGCTGATTGCGGGCTGCAGCCCCGCACTGAATTGGCGCACCGTGCCGCTGCCCGAAGCGGACCTGACCATCACCCTGCCGTGCAAGCCCGACCAGGCCACCCGGACCGTGGAGCTGGCCGGTGCACCGGTGGAGCTGTCCATGGTGGGCTGTGATGCCGATGGCGCCACCTTTGCTGTGTCCCATGCCGCGTTGGCCGACCCTGCCCAGGTGGGCGCAGCGCTCACCCATTGGCGGGCTGCCATGCTGGCGCGCCTGGGGGCAGGGGCCGAAGCGGGCGCCAAAGACGTACCCTACGCGCCGCGCGGCATCTTGCCCCTGCCGCAGTCGGTGCGTACCGTGGCACAGGGGCAGCGTCCCGATGGCAGCGCGGTGGTCGCGCAGGCCGTGTGGTTTGCACGCGCGGCAGGGCCGCAGGTGCGGCTGTACCACGCCGTCGTCTACACCGCCAAGCCTCGGCCGGAGGTGGCCGACCAGTTCTTCGCTGGCCTGGCGCTGCCATGACGATGAGCCGCGGCGGCGTTTTGCCACGGCGGGCGGCCGTCATCGTCTTTCTGGCGTTTGCTTTTGCCTACTTTTTATCGGCGCTGGTGCGTGCTGTCACGGCCACCCTGGCGCCCACGCTGGCCCAGGAGTTCTCGCTGCAGGCGCGGGACCTGGGGCTGCTGGCGGGCGGGTACTTTCTGGGCTTCTCGGCCACGCAGCTGCCGTTGGGGACCTGGCTGGACCGGCATGGCCCCAAGAAGGTCGCACTGGGCTTCCTGGGCGTGGCCGTGGTGGGCAGCCTGGTGTTTTCGGGGGCCACGGGGTTTTCGGGGCTGCTCGCCGGTCGGGTGTTGTGCGGCGCGGGCGTCAGCGCCTGTCTGATGGCGCCGCTCACTGGCTACCGCCGGTGGCTGGAGCCGGTGGCGCAGATGCGGGCGAACTCGTGGATGTTGATGACGGGCTCGCTGGGCATGGTGGCCTCCACGCTGCCGGTGCAATGGGCCTTGCCGCTGGTGGGCTGGCGCCCGCTGTTCTGGGGGCTGGCGGTATTGATCGCGTTGTCGATGGTGGTGATTGCCCTGTGGGTGCCAGGCTGGGGTTTGGCGGGGCAGCCCAAGGCAGCGTCCAACGCCGCAGAGGCCGTGCCCCAGGGCTATGGCGTGGTGTGGCGGCACCCTTATTTTCAGCGCCTCGCGCCGCTGGGGTTCTTCTGCTACGGCGGCATGGTGGCCATGCAGACGCTGTGGGCCGGGCCGTGGATGCAGCGCGTGGCGGGCTACACCGCCCTGGAGTCGGCGACGGGCCTGTTCTGGATCAACGTGGCCATGTTGTGCACCTTCTGGACCTGGGGCATGGTCAACCCCTGGCTGCTGCGCAAGGGGTTTGGTGCCGACCGGCTGATGGCCATGGGCCTTCCGCTGTGCTCGGTGGTGCTGCTGGGCATCATCCTGGCGGGGCCCCAGGCCGGGGGTGGCGCCTGGGCGTTGTTCTGCGTGTCGTGCACCTTCGTGTCGCTGTCGCAGCCCGCCGTGGCCATGGCGTTTCCGCAGGCGCTGGCAGGGCGGGCGCTGTCGGCCTACAACCTCGTGATTTTTGTGGGCGTGTTTGTGGTGCAGTGGGGCATCGGGCTGGCGGTGGACGCCTTTGCAGCCGCGGGGCTGGCCACCGTGCCAGCGTTCCAGGCTGCCATGGCGGTGTACCTGGCATGCAACGCCAGCGCCTACGCATGGTTCCTGCTTCGGGGGCGGCGCCATAATGTGCTGACAACCCCCACACCATGAACACTTGCGCAACCATCGATGCAACCACCGGCGGCCTCTTCGTGACCTGCCCTTCGTTGGTCCCCGCGTGGCGTAAGTCGTGACCATGAGCCCAACCAGCATCCTCATCATTGCCCACGCCCCACTGGCCCATGCGCTGCGCGAATGTGCGCTGCACGTGTTTGCCGACTGCGGCAGCAGCGTGGCTGCGCTCGACGTGCAGCCCAACCAGCCCCCCGAAGAATCGCTGGCCCAGGCGCGCATCATGCTGGACCAGCTGGGCACCGACACCACCCTGGTGCTGACCGATGTGTTTGGCGCCACGCCCTGCAACGTGGCGCAGCGCCTGGTCGATGGCGTGCGCTCGCGCCTGGTGACGGGTGTCAATCTGCCCATGCTGCTGCGCGCCGTGAGCTACCGGACCGAGCCGCTCGATTCCGTGGTGACCCGCGCCGTGGTGGGTGGTACCCAAGGGGTGATGCAGGTGGCCATTTCCGCGCCGCAGAACCAAAACCGCCGTAACCGACATGATCAAGACCCGTACGACCATCAGCAATAAACTGGGCCTACACGCCCGCGCATCGGCCAAGCTCACCAAGCTGGCCGGCAGCTTTCCGTGTGACGTTTTCATGAGCAAGGGGGAGCGCCGCATCAACGCCAAGAGCATCATGGGCGTGATGATGCTGGCCGCTGGGCTGGGCTCTGAAGTGGAGCTGGAAACCAACGGCGACCGCGAACAGGAGGCCATGGACGCCCTGCTGGCACTCATTGCCGACAAATTTGGCGAAGGTGAATAAGCCTGTCCACCTCGCCCGTGTCCTGACCCCGTCGAACCTTTGATCACACCACCATGACCTTCTCCGTCCACGGCCTCGCAGTTGCACGCGGCATTGCTATTGGCCGGGCCGTGCTGGTGGCGTCCAGCCGGGTGGATGTGGCGCACTACTTTGTCGAGCCCTCCCAGGTCGAGGGCGAGATTGAGCGGGTGCGCCAGGGCCGCAATGCCGTGGTCGAGGAGCTGCAGCGCCTGCAGACCGACATGCCCGCCGACGCGCCGCACGAGCTGACCGCGTTGCTGGACGTGCACCTGATGCTGCTGCAGGACGAAGCCCTCACGGGCGGCGTGAAACACTGGATCACCGAGCGCCTGTACAACGCCGAGTGGGCGCTCACCACCCAGCTTGAGGTGATTGCGCGCCAGTTCGACGAGATGGAGGACGAGTACTTGCGCGAGCGCAAGGCGGACCTGGAGCAGGTGGTTGAACGCATCCTGCGCTACATGAAAGGCGTGGCCAGCCCGGTGGCACCACCGGCCAGCAGCCCGCGTCGCAAGACACAGCAAGATTTGCTGCTGGACGACACGGTGGATGTGCCCCTGGTGCTGGTGGCGCACGACCTCTCGCCCGCCGACATGCTGCAGTTCAAGCAAAGCGTGTTCGCGGGCTTTGTGACGGACGTGGGCGGCAAGACCAGCCACACGGCCATCGTCGCGCGCAGCATGGACATCCCCGCCGTGGTGGGCGCGCGTGCCGCCAGCCAGCTGGTGCGGCAGGACGACTGGGTCATCATCGACGGCGATGCAGGTGTGGTCATTGTCGATCCGTCGCCCATCATCCTGGCCGAATACGGATTTCGCCAGCGCCAGGTCGAACTGGAGCGCGAACGCCTGGCGCGCCTGCGCCACACGCCTGCCATCACCATCGACGGCCACAAGATCGAGCTGCTGGCCAACATCGAGCAGCCCGGCGACGCCGCCGCCGCCGTGCGCGCAGGCGCCGTGGGCGTGGGCCTGTTCCGCAGCGAATTTCTGTTCATGGGGAAAAGCGGCAACCTGCCCGGCGAGGACGAGCAGTACCGCGCCTACTGCGAGGCCATTGACGGCATGCAGGGGCTGCCCGTCACCATCCGCACCATCGACGTGGGCGCGGACAAGCCTCTGGACAACAAGGCCCACAAGGACAGCTACCTGAACCCGGCCCTGGGCCTGCGCGCCATCCGCTGGAGCCTGGCCGACCCGGCCATGTTCCGCACCCAGCTGCGCGCTGTGCTGCGTGCGGCGGCCCATGGCAAGGTCAACCTGCTGTTCCCCATGCTGGCGCACACGCACGAAATCCAGCAGACGCTCGCCCAGGTGGACCTCGCCCGGGGTGAGCTCGATGCACGTGGCGAGCCCTACGGTCCGGTGCAGCTGGGCGCCATGATCGAGGTGCCCGCCGCGGCACTCATGGTGCGCACTTTCCTCAAGTACTTCGACTTCTTGTCCATCGGCACCAACGACCTGATCCAGTACACCCTGGCCATCGACCGCGCCGACGAGGCCGTGGCCCACCTGTACGACCCGCTGCACCCTGCCGTGCTGCGCCTGGTGGGCGACGTAATTGCCGAGGGGGAGCGCCAGGCCAAGAGCGTGTGTGTGTGCGGTGAAACGGCGGGCGATGTGACCATGACGCGGCTGCTGTTGGGCCTGGGGCTGCGCAGCTTCTCCATGCACCCCGCGCAGATCCTGGCTGTGAAGCAGGAGGTGCTGCGCGCTGACACGCGCAAGCTCGCACCCTGGGCGCAGCAGGTGCTGGCGGGCGATGAACCTGCTGTGCTGCTGACTGCTTGACGGGCGGAGGACCTGACCGCCTGAGGGGGCAGTTACTTCAAAATTGATAGCTGTCCGAGCATATTTTTCTAGCGCTCCCAGCCAATTTCGCTGAAATTACTGCGTCAGCGTGCCCGCATCCCCATCACGGCTGCGCTGATGATCATGGCCGTGGCCAGCGCAATGCTCCAAGTGAATGCGCGGCCGCTCACCAGGATCAGCAGCGCGGTGGACGCCAGTGGCGTGATGTAGCTCAGGATGCCGATGTGCCGGGCGTCCCCCAGCTTGAGCGCCTTGTCCCACATAAAAAACGACGCCCCCAGCGGCCCCAGGCCCAGCACCGCGAGCAGCCCCCAGTCGCGCGGCTGCAGTGCCGCCGCAGGCTCAAGCGCCACATGGCACAGCAGCGAAAGCACGCCGGACACCAGCCCGAACAGGCCAATGGCCGTGGTCGGGAACGCTGCCACGCGCTTGGTCATGAGCGAATACGTGGCCCAGATGAAAGCCGCTGCCAGCGCGGGCAGGTAGCCCCAGGCCAGCGTGCCGCTCAACTCGCGCCCGCCGGCAATGGCAATGGCCGCGCCGCCAAAACCCAGCAGCGCCGCCAGCACATGTGGCAAGCGCAGCGCCACACCGGGCAGCACCACCGGCGAGAGCACCACGATGAACAGCGGCCACAGGTAGTTGACGAGGTTGGCCTCCACCGGCGGGGCATGGCGCAGCGCGATGAACAGCAGGAAGTGGTACGCAAACAGGCCGTACACGCCCAAGGCCAGCGTGCGCAGCGGAATGCGCCATTGCGACGGATCACGCAGCACAAAGGGCCATGCGGGCACGCTGCCAATGATGAGTGCAATGCCCGTGAGCAGGAAGGGCGGAATGTGGGTGAGGGACACCCCCAACGAGGCGAGAGAAGCCCACAGTGCAATGGCGCCCAGGGCATAGAGGTTGGCTTGCATGGCGCCGAGCTTACGCGCGCCCGCTGTAGTGAGTCGTCGCGCAACACGGGTGAGTCGTCGCGCGCCAAGGTTTTGGGCTGGTTGCCCGCCGTCGCCGGCCGTTATGTGTGCTGCTCAGCTCGGCGCAATGCGGCAGTCAAAGCCGAGGGCGAGCGGTAGCCCGTGCGCAGCGCCACCTCGGCCACCGCCATGCCCGTGCTGCGCAGCACCCGGGCCTGCGCCAGGCGCAAGCCGCGCAGCCAGGCCATGGCGCCCATGCCCTGGTCGTCCCGGCAGCGGGCAGAAAACTGGCTGGGGCTCAGATGCACCTGCGCCGCCAGGTCGGCCACGGTCAGTTCACGGTGCCATTGCTGCGCCGCCCATTGCTGCAGGGCGGGCCAGTTGATGGTGCGGCCGCGCGTGGGGCCGGGCGTGGAACGGTCGGAATGGGTGCGGTCGAGCCACGCCTCCAGCAAGAGCGCAGGGCCGTAGGTTTGTGCCAGCGGGCGGTCTTGTTGCAGTGCACTCGCCAGATAGTGCGCCAGTGGCAGTGCGTCGGCGGGTGGTTTGGTCGAACGGCGTTGGCCGGTACAGCGCGCCCAGTCGGGGTGCGCGCTGTCCAGCACCAGGCACAGGCTGCCACGGGACGATTCAAAGTCGTGCCGATCTCCCGGGGCAATCACGCAGCCGCCGCCGGGTGCCACGCGCACGCCACGGCCCGCCACCTCCAGGTCCAGCGCTCCGGAGAGTCCCAGCAGAATCTGGAAATGGTCATGGCTGTGGCTGCCCGGTGATGCGCCGTAGCGGCGCAGCGAGAGCAGACCATTCGGGCCCATGGGTGACCTGCGAACCGGGCCGGGTGGACAGGGCTTATACGCCAGCGGCGTGCGCCTGTTGGTCCGCGTGGTAGCTGGAGCGCACCATGGCGCCCACGGCCGCATGGCTGAAGCCCATCTTGTACGCCTCTTCCTCGAACATCTTGAAGGTGTCGGGGTGCACGTAGCGGCGCACGGGCAGATGGCTGTTGCTGGGCGCCAGGTACTGGCCGATGGTCAGCATGTCGATGTTGTGCGCGCGCATGTCGCGCATGACCTGCAGGATCTCTTCGTCCGTCTCGCCCAGGCCGACCATGATGCCGCTCTTGGTGGGCACGTTGGGGTGCAAGGCCTTGAACTTCTTGAGCAGGTTCAGGCTGAACTGGTAGTCCGAACCGGGGCGCGCTTCCTTGTACAGGCGGGGCGCGGTTTCCAGGTTGTGGTTCATCACGTCGGGCGGCGCGGCTTTCAGGATTTCGAGCGCGCGGTCATCACGGCCGCGGAAGTCGGGCACCAGGATCTCGATTTGGGTCTGGGGCGACAGCTCGCGGATGTTCTGGATGCATTCCACAAAGTGGCCGCTGCCGCCGTCGCGCAGGTCGTCGCGGTCCACGCTGGTAATCACCACGTATTTGAGCTTGAGTGCGGCAATGGTCTTGGCCAGGTTCAGCGGCTCATCCTTGTCGAGCGGGTCGGGGCGGCCATGGCCCACGTCGCAGAACGGGCAACGGCGCGTGCACTTGTCACCCATGATCATGAAGGTGGCCGTGCCTTTGCCAAAGCATTCACCGATGTTGGGGCACGACGCTTCTTCGCACACCGTGTGCAGCTTGTGTTCGCGCAGTATTTCCTTGATTTCGTAGAAACGCGTGGTGGGGCTGCCCGCCTTCACGCGGATCCACTCGGGCTTCTTGAGCACTTCGCCCTGCTCCACCTTGATCGGAATGCGCGACAGCTTGGCCGCAGCCTTTTGCTTGGCCAGCGGGTTGTAGGCTTCGGTGGATTGCGCTTCGCGGACGACTTCAGGGGTGCTCATGGCTGTAGGCAGAGTTCAGGGCGCCAACCGGATGCTGAGCTGCTGGCCCAGCACCTGCGCGGCTTCTTCCCAGGTGGTGTGGACCCCGATTGTAGAAAGGTCTACCGTTTTCAATCCTGCGTAACCGCAAGGGTTGATGCGGCCGTAGGGCTCCAGGTCCATGTTCACGTTCAGCGCCACGCCGTGGTAGGTGCAGTGGCGGCTGACCTTGATGCCGAGCGCCGCGATCTTGCCCAGGCCTTCGAAGTCGGGCGTGGGCGCCTCCGAGCCCGCTCGTTTTTGGGGGCGTTGGGGCAGTATGGCGTGGCTGCGCGGATCGTCCAGGCGCACATAAATGCCGGGTGCGCCGGCAACCCGGTGGCCCGTGACGCCGAAGTGCGCCAGCGCACGGATCACGGACTCTTCGACGCGATAAACGTATTCCTTGACGAAATAGCCTGCGCGTTGCAGGTCGATCAGCGGGTACGCGACCACCTGGCCTGGTCCGTGGAAGGTGACCTGCCCACCCCGGTTGGTGGCGATGACGGGAATCTCGCCTGGGTCAAGCACATGATCGCTTTTGCCTGCAATGCCTTGGGTGTAAAGCGGCGGGTGCTCACAAATCCAAAGCGTATCCGGGTCAGAGGGCGTACGTGTGGTCGTGTAGTCCTGCATGGCCTGCACAGTGCTGGCGTAGTCCACACGGCCCAGCAGGCGGATGTCAATCGTCATGGCGCAACTTGCAGGGGGGGCGGCTACAGCACCACTTTCACCAGCGGATGCGATGACAGCGCACGGTACAGGTCGTCCAGCTGCTCGCGGCTGGTCGCCGTGATGGTGATAGTTACTCCGAGGTAATTGCCTGCGCGGCTGTCACGCAGTTCAATGGTGGCGGCGTCGAAGGTAGGGTCAAACTGGCGGGCCAGTTCGGTCACCGCGTGCACGAACCCATCCACCTTGGCGCCCATGACCTTGATCGGGAACTTGGAGGGGTATTCGATCAGCGAGTCTTTGCGTGGATCTGTTGCCTGCGTATCGAGGCCGTTGGCGGGCGGCGGATTGGAGGATGTCATGGTGGATCGCAGTGGTAGGGATGCTGCAGTTTCAATAGCTAGGCATGCACTGTCATTGTGCGCCAGGGGCTGATGAGGGTGTCTGAATTGTGTGTTTGGCGTGCGCCAGATCGGTGCATTGCGCGAGGTTTTTGGAGCGCAAAAGCCGTTGGCGCATCACCACAACAGAGCAGGCGCACACGAAGCCCACAGGCACGTTTGCGGGTTTTTATCTGGTGCCATGGGTTTTTACTTATAATTAGAGGCTTTGTAAAAGTTGCGGTCTGTAACGCGGGCGTCATTCATCAATGAAAACAATCCCGCCAGAGACTGAAACTGAGGCTGAAGAATCTGACTTCAAGCCCCTGACGGCCCAAGAGGCGCAGCAGTGGCGCAGTCGCCATCCGCCCCTCTCGGTGTGGAGGGTGGTGGCAGGTCAGGCGCTGGTCGGAATGCTGGTGGCCCTGGTGGCCTGGGTTCTGACGGGCAGGGCGGTGGTGGGTTGGTCTGCAGCCTACGGTGCCCTGGCAGTGGTGGCTCCGGCTGCACTGTTTGCCCGCGGTGTGTTGCGCCACAAGGCGTCATCCAATCCGCGGGCTGCCATGGTGGGGTTCTTTGGGTGGGAAATCGCCAAGATCATGTTGACGGTGGCGCTGCTGGCGGCGGCACCTCGGCTGGTGCCGGGCTTGAGCTGGATTGCCTTGCTGATTGGTATGGTGGTCGCAATGAAAACGTACTGGGTGGCACTGTTGGTGCGGCCTGGTGTCCGAAAAACCGATTGATAGAGAGAAGAGTTGTCCGATGGCCGCAGAAGCGCACGCTCCGACTGCAAGTGAATACATCGTTCACCACCTGCAGCATCTTCAAAACGTCAACCAGACCAAGATCGTTGATTTCACTGTCATCAACTATGACTCGATCATCGTCGGTTTGGTTCTGGGTGCTCTCACCCTTTTGATTCTGTGGTCAGCTGCCCGTAAGGCAACCTCTGGTGTGCCTGGACGCTTCCAGGCAGCGGTCGAGATGCTGGTCGAGATGGTGGACAACCAGGCCAAGGCGAACATTCACAACGCTGAAAGCCGCAAGTTCATTGCGCCCCTGGGTCTGACGGTGTTCGTCTGGATCTTCTTGATGAACTTCATGGACATGCTGCCTGTGGACCTGCTGCCCGCCATCTGGGCGCAAATCTATGGCGCCGCCGGCCACGATCCTCACCACGCCTATCTTCGTGTCGTGCCCACGGCTGACCTGTCTACCACGCTGGGCCTCGCTTTTGCCATCCTGATCCTGCGCTTCTGGTACAGCGTCAAGATCAAGGGTGCTGGCGGCTGGGCACACGAACTGGTGTCGGCTCCTTTCGGCACCAGCAAGAATCCTATCTTCGCCCTGATCCTGGGCGTGGTGAATCTGCTCATGCAGATCATTGAATATGTCGCCAACACCGTGTCCCACGGCATGCGGTTGTTTGGCAACATGTACGCTGGCGAGCTGGTGTTCATGCTCATCGCCCTCATGGGTGGTGCTGCGGCCCTGTCGCTGTCGGGTGTGCTGCTGCCTGTGGGCCACGTCATCGCTGGCACCATCTGGACGCTGTTCCACATTTTGGTGATCTCGCTGCAAGCGTTCATTTTCATGATGCTGGCGCTGATCTACCTCGGTCAGGCGCACAACGCGCACTAAGTTTCCCTTTCGTTTTTTCTTTCCTTAACTTTTCTTTTTAACTCAGGAGTCATCATGGAAAACATTCTCGGTCTCGTCGCTCTGGCTTGTGGTCTGATCGTTGGTCTGGGCGCTATCGGCGCTTCCATCGGCATCGCCCTGATGGGTGGCAAGTTCCTCGAATCGTCGGCACGTCAGCCTGAACTGATCAACGAACTGCAAACCAAGATGTTCATCTTGGCTGGTCTGATCGACGCTGCGTTCCTGATCGGCGTGGCTATCGCTCTGCTGTTCGCTTTCGCCAACCCCTTCGTTTCCACGCTCTTGGCCAACCTGCCCAAGTAATTCCCGTTCAACGCCACTTTAGAAAGGTGTTGCCGTGAGTATCAATGCGACCCTGTTCGTTCAGGCCATCGTCTTCCTGATCCTCGTGTGGTTCACGATGAAATTCGTGTGGCCCCCGATCGCGAAGGCGCTGGATGAGCGAGCCCAGAAAATCGCCGATGGCCTCGCAGCTGCCGACCGTGCCAAATCCGAACTGACCGCTGCCAACCAGCGCGTCGAGAAGGAACTGTCACAGGCGCGCAACGAGACGGCCTCGCGTCTTGCGGACGCCGACCGTCGTGCCCAGGCCATCATTGAAGAAGCCAAGGCCCGCGCCACAGAGGAAGGCAACAAGATTGTTGCTGCTGCCCGCGCTGAAGCCGAGCAGCAGACGGTCCAGGCCCGCGAAGCCCTGCGTGAGCAGGTGGCAGCGTTGGCCGTCAAGGGTGCCGAGCAGATTCTCCGCAAGGAAGTCAATGCTGGCGTCCATGCCGACCTGCTCAACCGCCTGAAGACCGAGCTGTAAGGGGACACACATGGCTGAACTCGCCACCATTGCCCGCCCTTACGCCGATGCCTTGTTCAAGGCTGCCACTGCGGGCGCGGGCGTCGATCTGGGCAGCACCGCTGCCTGGATGGACGAACTGGCGGCGATTGCCGCCAACCCCCAGCTGCGTCAGTTGGCGGATAACCCCAAGGTGACGGCAGACCAGGTGTTCGCTGTATTCACCGGGGTCGCCCGCTCGGCCCTGCCGGATATGGCCAAAAATTTCCTGCGCACAGTCATCGACAACGGACGCATTGATGCGCTCCCGGAAGTGGCTGCGCAGTTTCGTGCCCTCGTGAATCGTCGCAACGGATCTTCGGATGCCGTGGTGTACAGCGCATTTCCGATGGACAGTGCTGCACTGTCTGAGGTCAGCGCGGCGCTGGAAAAGCGCTTCGGCCGCAAGCTCAACCTCGCTGTGAAGCTGGATGAGTCCCTGATCGGTGGTATTCGCGTAGTGGTGGGTGACGAGGTGCTGGACACTTCGGTCAAGGCCCGTCTTGAACAAATGAAAGCGGCCCTCATCGCGTAATGCGCGGCGAGGACAGCGAACCAAAGAAAGAAGGAAAGAGTCATGCAACTCAATCCCGCAGAAATTTCTGAACTCATCAAGAGCCGCATCGAAGGTCTGGCCGCCAGCAGCGATATCCGCAACCAGGGTACCGTGGTGTCCGTGTCCGACGGTATCGTGCGCGTTCATGGCCTGTCGGACGTGATGCAGGGCGAAATGCTCGAGTTCCCCGCGACCAAGGACGGCCAACCCTCCTACGGTCTGGCGCTGAACCTTGAGCGCGACTCCGTCGGCGCCGTGATTCTGGGTGAGTACGAGCATATCTCCGAAGGCGACACCGTGAAGTGCACGGGCCGTATTCTGGAAGTGCCCGTCGGCCCTGAACTGATCGGCCGCGTGGTGAATGCCCTGGGCCAGCCGATCGACGGCAAGGGTCCCATCAACGCCAAGCTCACTGACGTGATCGAAAAGGTCGCTCCTGGTGTGATCGCCCGTAAATCTGTGGACCAGCCTCTGCAGACCGGCCTGAAGTCCATCGACTCGATGGTGCCCGTGGGCCGTGGCCAGCGCGAGCTGATCATTGGTGACCGCCAGACCGGCAAGACGGCCGTCGCCATCGACGCCATCATTGCCCAGAAGGGTCAGGGCGTTACTTGTATCTACGTCGCTATTGGTCAGAAGGCTTCTTCGATCAAGAACGTGGTGCGCGCTCTGGAACAAGCCGGCGCCATGGAGTACACGATTGTGGTGGCCGCATCGGCTTCCGAATCGGCTGCCATGCAGTACGTGTCGGCCTACTCGGGCTGCACGATGGGCGAATACTTCCGCGACCGTGGCGAAGACGCCCTGATCGTGTATGACGACCTGTCCAAACAAGCCGTGGCTTACCGCCAAGTGTCGCTGCTGCTGCGCCGCCCACCAGGCCGTGAAGCCTATCCTGGCGACGTGTTCTATCTCCACAGCCGTCTGCTCGAACGTGCAGCCCGCGTGAACGCCGATTACGTCGAAGCCTTCACCAAGGGTGAAGTCAAGGGCAAGACGGGTTCGCTGACGGCTCTGCCGATCATCGAAACGCAAGCTGGCGACGTGTCCGCTTTTGTGCCTACCAACGTGATCTCGATCACGGACGGCCAGATCTTCCTGGAGACCAGCCTGTTCAACGCCGGTATCCGCCCCGCCATCAACGCCGGTATCTCGGTGTCGCGCGTCGGTGGTGCTGCCCAGACGAAGCTGGTGAAGAACCTGTCCGGTGGTATCCGTACCGACCTGGCCCAGTACCGTGAACTGGCTGCGTTCGCGCAGTTCGCTTCCGATCTGGACGAAGCCACCCGCAAGCAGCTGGACCGCGGTGCCCGCGTGACCGAACTGCTCAAGCAGGCGCAGTACAGCCCGCTGTCCATCTCGCTGATGGCTTCCACGCTGTTCGCTGTGAACAAGGGCTTCATGGACGACATCGACGTCAAGAAGGTGCTCGACTTCGAACACGGCCTGCACCAGTTCCTGAAGACCAGCCACGCCGCTTTGCTGGCCAAGCTGGAGCAGGCCAAGGCCATGGACAAGGACGCAGAAGCCGAATTGACCGCAGCGATCGCCGCGTTCAAGAAGTCGTTCGCTTAAACCGGACGAGGAGCCATCATGGCAGCAGGCAAGGAAATACGCGGCAAGATCAAATCGGTGGAAAACACCAAGAAGATCACCAAAGCCATGGAAATGGTGGCCGCATCCAAAATGCGCAAGGCGCAGGACCGGATGCGGGCTGCCCGCCCATACAGCGAGAAGATCCGCAACATTGCAGCCAACCTCGGCAAGGCCAACCCAGAGTACGTGCATCCGTTCATGAAAGTGAACGATGCCAAGACCGCTGGCGTCATCGTCATCACCACAGACAAGGGTCTGTGTGGCGGCATGAACACGAACGTGTTGCGTGCCGTGACGACCAAGCTGCGTGAACTGCAAGGTGCTGGCGTCTCGACCGAAGCCGTGGCGATTGGCAACAAGGGCCTGGGTTTCCTGAACCGTGTGGGCGCCAAGGTGGTTTCGCACGTGACGGGTCTGGGCGACACCCCCCACCTGGACAAGCTGATTGGCCCGGTGAAGGTGCTGCTCGATGCATACGCAGAAGGCAAGATCAACGCGGTGTACCTAAGCTACACCAAGTTCATCAACACCATGAAGCAGGAATCGGTGGTGGAGCAGTTGCTCCCCCTGTCCTCCGAGCAGATGCAGGCTGAGAAGACGGAACACGGCTGGGACTATATCTATGAGCCCGATGCGCAAAGCGTCATCGACGAGCTGCTGGTCCGTTATGTCGAGTCCCTGATCTACCAGGCGGTTGCGGAAAACATGGCGTCCGAGCAGTCGGCGCGCATGGTGGCCATGAAGGCTGCCACCGACAACGCCGGCAGCGTCATTGGCGAGTTGAAGCTGGTCTACAACAAGACGCGCCAGGCAGCGATCACGAAAGAACTTTCGGAAATCGTGGCTGGCGCCGCTGCTGTGTAAGCAGCTCAACAAACTACTTTATTGGAGCGAAAAATGGCTCAAGTGCAAGGCAAGATTGTTCAATGTATCGGCGCTGTGGTGGACGTGGAGTTCCCCCGCGACCAGATGCCCAAGATTTATGACGCCCTGAAGCTCGAAGGCTCGTCGCTGACGCTGGAAGTGCAACAGCAGCTGGGCGACGGCGTGGTGCGTACCATTGCCCTGGGTTCGTCCGACGGCCTGCGTCGCGGCATCATGGTGTCCAACACCGGCAACCCCATCACCGTGCCTGTGGGCAAGGCGACGCTGGGCCGCATCATGGACGTGCTGGGCACGCCCATCGACGAACGCGGTCCGGTCAGCCAGGACCTGACGGCCTCCATCCACCGCAAGGCCCCTGCGTACGACGAACTGTCGCCATCGCAAGAGCTGCTGGAAACCGGCATCAAGGTGATCGACCTGGTGTGCCCGTTCGCCAAGGGCGGCAAGGTGGGTCTGTTCGGCGGCGCTGGCGTGGGCAAGACCGTGAACATGATGGAACTCATCAACAACATCGCCAAGGCCCACAGTGGTCTGTCGGTGTTCGCTGGTGTGGGCGAGCGTACCCGTGAAGGGAACGATTTCTATCACGAAATGGCCGATTCCGGCGTGGTGAACCTCGAGAAGCTCGAAGACTCGAAGGTCGCCATGGTGTACGGCCAGATGAATGAGCCCCCAGGCAACCGTCTGCGCGTGGCCCTGACCGGCCTGACCATCGCGGAATCCTTCCGTGACGAAGGCCGTGATGTGCTGTTCTTCGTGGACAACATCTACCGCTACACGCTGGCCGGTACCGAAGTGTCCGCTCTGCTGGGCCGTATGCCTTCCGCCGTGGGCTACCAGCCTACGCTGGCCGAAGAAATGGGCCGCCTGCAAGAGCGTATTACGTCCACCAAGGTCGGTTCGATCACTTCCATCCAGGCCGTGTATGTGCCAGCGGATGACTTGACCGACCCATCGCCTGCCACGACGTTTGCTCACTTGGACTCCACCGTGGTGTTGTCGCGTGACATCGCTTCGCTGGGTATCTACCCCGCCGTGGATCCTCTGGACTCCACCAGCCGCCAGCTGGACCCGAACGTGGTGGGCGAAGACCACTACACCACGGCCCGCGCCGTGCAAGGTACGCTGCAGCGCTATAAGGAACTGCGCGACATCATCGCCATCCTGGGCATGGACGAACTGGCTCCTGAAGACAAGCTGGCTGTGGCCCGCGCTCGCAAGATCCAGCGTTTCCTGTCGCAGCCTTTCCACGTGGCCGAAGTGTTCACGGGTTCGCCAGGCAAGTACGTTCCCCTGTCGGAAACCATCCGCGGTTTCAAGATGATCGTGAACGGCGAGTGCGATCACTTGCCAGAGCAAGCGTTCTACATGGTGGGCACCATTGACGAAGCCTTCGAAAAGGCCAAGAAGGTGGCCTGATGAGCCGTCGGCCGGGCAGCCCATGGCAGCGCGGCCTTCAGCAATCAAGCAACCCACCTTTTCCTAGGAGCAATGATGAACACCATCCACGTTGATGTGGTCAGTGCCGAAGAGTCCATCTTCTCCGGTGAAGCGCGTTTTGTCGCTCTGCCCGGCGAAGCTGGCGAACTGGGCATCTACCCCCGCCACACCCCGCTGATCACCCGCATCAAGCCGGGCTCGGTGCGCATCGAAATGGCTGACGGTGGCGAAGAGTTCGTTTTCGTGGCCGGTGGCATTCTGGAAGTGCAACCCAACTGCGTGACCGTGCTGTCCGACACCGCCATCCGTGGCAAGGACCTGGACGACGAGAAGGCCAACGCAGCCAAGTCTGCAGCCGAAGAAGCGCTCAAGAACGCCAAGAGCGACATCGATCTGGCCAAGGCCCAGTCCGAGCTGGCTGTTATGGCAGCCCAGATTGCGGCACTGCGCAAGTTCCGCCAGAAGAAGTAAGCTTTTGCGAGCACCCGTGTGCGGCAAAAAACCCGGCAATGCCGGGTTTTTTTATTTCTGCGCCGTGTGGATGGCCTCCAGCATTGGCCTTGCCATGATGCATACACTCCACCCCAGCCGTGGATTGCCATGAGTTCCGTTTGATGTGGATGGTCGGTGACTCTTAGCGCTGCTCCGAAACGAAACGGTTGCCCGCCACACAAAAAAGGCCGGGGCCCCTCACAGGGCCCCGGCCTTTTGCATTGGCACTTTTCACAAAGCCCTCATGCAGTCCGCATGGGGCCTCTGGCAATTACATCGCGTTGCCGATTTCGCCCGAAGAGATCTGGCCGGTGCGCAGGGCTTCAGCAGCCTGGGCACGCACGGCAGCGCGGTCAGCGGTGGACTTGTAGGTCACCACACGCGAACCAGCGGGTTCGACGGAGCGGGTCTGGGCCACGGTAGCGGCTTCGGCGGCCACTTCAGCACGGGTGCGGTTGGTTTCGAACTTGGTGGCGAACTGCGAAGCATCGGCTTCATCAGCGTGGGCACCAAAAGCGGCAAAAGCGGCGACAGCAGCAACGGACAGGAAACGGACAGACTTGTTCATGGTGAAACTCCGAAAAATTCTAAAAAGAGGACTTGGGTACTGAGAGATACGGCGCAACCAGGGCGGCAGATTCAGCCGCCCCTGGTGAATCAGCCGCGCTCACCCGAAGAAATCTGGCCAGTGCGCACTGCTTCAGCAGCCTGGGCACGCACGGCGGCGCGGTCAGCCGTGGACTTGTAGGTCACCACACGCGAACCAGCGGGTTCGATGGAGCGGGTCTGGGCCACGGTAGCAGCTTCGGCAGCCACTTCAGCGCGGGTGCGGTTGGTTTCAAACTTGGTGGCGAACTGCGAAGCATCGGCTTCGTCAGCCTGGGCACCAAAAGAAGCGAAAGCGGCGACAGCGGCGATAGACAGGAAACGTGCGGTGTTGTTCATGATGGAAATCCTTGAAGTTAAAGAAGCGGCTCAAAAAACCGGAACAAAGCGCCAAAAACAAAGAAAGCTGCTTGGGACCGGGTTCGGTGAGTCGCCTTGCGGGTTCGGCTCATCGATGGGATGAACTGTACGCCGGTGGTGTGCAGAGAAAAACCACCGGGTCGCGAACTAACTGTTCCAGTATTGGAAACAATGAAGATGGGATGAGGGCCAGTCCGTGGGCTTGGGGCACTGGTTCGGCCGGAGATAGGTACCTGCTGATGGATAACCCGGGTACATATTCAGGACGGTTGCAGAGTGCAGGGCTGCAGAGCTGTAGAGCCGAAGGCGTGTGACGGGCTCACCTGCGCAGAGTCAGCGGGTTAGCTCCGCAATGTGGCCTGCAGGGGCTGGATGTGGGGTGTTCAATTCAATGCCCATGGAAAGCAGTTTGCGGCTGAACTGCACGTGCCGTCAGGCTGAGCGGCAGTCCACCCATACACACAATGGCCGCCCTCTGGGCGCTCTGATGCGTGTCGCGTTGTAGATGCTCGGGATGGCCGCCAGCCGGTATTCAGCGCAGGAGCGGCGCGTCGGGTAGCTCGTTGACGGAGGGCGAATCGGTGGCGCGCGGAAAGTGCTCCGCCAGCAGGGCGCCTACCGCCCCCACGGCCTGCGCCAGGCCTTCTTCGTAGCGGCCTTGCTGAAACTGGGCCGACATCTTTGTCGCCATCTCCTGCCATGCGGTGGGTGGGACATGCCGTGCCAGGCCCCGGTCGGCGACGATCTCGAACGCATGTTCCGGCATCAGCAGGTAGATCAGCACGCCGTTGTTGTGTTCGGTGTCCCACACGCGGTGTTTGCTGAACAGCATCAGCGCGCGTTCGCGTGCATTGGCGTGACGGCGCAGGTAGCTCCAGGGGAGCCCCGCTTCCGCCACGATGCGAATCTGCCCGGTGTGCTGCCGCTCGCTGGCAGCGACCTGCGCGCCGAGGCGCTGCAGTGCTTGCAACGGGATGGCGGATCGGCCGAAGGCGTCGTGCCAGCGATGGTGGACGAGCCTCCAGATGGAACGCCATAGCGTGTGCGTTGGTTGCCCGCTGTTCTCAACACCCATCACCAGTCCCCCGATGCACCGCCGCCACCAAAATCGCCCCCACCGCCCGAACTGAAGCCGCCGCTGTCACTGCTGCTGCTGAATCCGCCCGAGCTGCCGCTGCTCCAGCCCCCGGAACCTCCGCCGCCATGCCCCAGGCTGATGGGGCCGCTACTGCCGCCAAAAAGCCAGGTGTAGAGCAGCGCAATCACGCCCGCGCCCACCGACAGCAGCAGGCTGGAGGTGAACACAAACGCCAGGGCGCCTACGCCGCCTCCTACCGCCAGTCCGCCCAGCGCAGCCCCCAGGAGGCTGCGAGCCAACGGGCCGGCCACCATGACGCCAAAGAACAGGAAGATGGCGAAGTCCGTCCAGTCGAACAGGCCATGACTGCTGCCCCCAGCGGCAGGGGCGGACGTCTCAGTCGGGGCGGGCAGGGCTTCGCCCGCAATGCGCGCGCCGATCTGCGTGACCGCAGCGCTCAGGCCGCCGGCAAAGTCGCCTTGCTGAAAACGGGGCTTCATCGCGCCGTCGATGATGCGTGCTGCTGCGATGTCGGGGATGGCACCTTCCAGAGACTTGGCAACCTCGATGCGCATCTTGCGGTCGCTCTTGGCCACCAACACCAGCACACCATCACCCACGTCGCGGCGCCCGACCTTCCACTGGTTGCCGACGCGGTTGGCATAGGCGGCGATGTCCTCTGGTGCGGTGGTGGGCACCATCAGCACGACGACCTGCGAGCCGCGCGACTTTTCGAGGGCGACCAGCTGGCCCTCCAGCGCCTGGGTGTCTGCGGCGCTGAGCGTGCCGGTCTGATCAATGACGTGGCCGGTCAGCGGGGGCACAGCCAGCGGCTGCGATTGGGCCCAGCCAAAGATAGGCCATGCAGCTATAAATAATATAGCTATCAGGGCATATCGGATAGGCGCTAGCAGCATATTTAGCTCACATCAGGCCCTGTAAGGGGTGTTCAGGGCTTGGCCTTGGACGCGGAAAAATCCACCGTGGGCGGCACGGAAATCTGCGCTTCGTTGGCCACGGTAAAGCTGGGCTTGGGGGCGTAGCTGAAGGCCATGGCCGTGAGGTTGGTGGGGAAGCTGCGGGCCAGCACGTTGTACTCCTGCACGGTCTGGATGTAGCGGTTGCGGGCCACGGTGATGCGGTTTTCGGTGCCTTCCAGCGTCACCCGCAGGTCGCGAAAGCCCTGGTTGGCCTGCAAGGTGGGGTAGCGCTCGGACACGACCATCAGGCGCGACAGGGCGCTGGACAACTCTCCCTGGGCCTGCTGGAACTTGCTGAAAGCCTCGGGGTTGTTCAGCGTTTCGGGCGTGACCTGGATGGCCGTGGCCTTGGCGCGGGCTTCGACCACCTTGGTCAGCGTCTCCTGTTCAAAGTTGGCCTCGCCCTTCACGGTGGCGACGATGTTGGGCACCAGATCGGCACGGCGCTGGTACTGGTTGAGCACTTCGCTCCAGGCGGCCTTCGATTGCTCGTCCAGGCGCTGGAAGTCGTTGTAGCCGCAGCCGCTCAGCGTGAGCGTGGCGGCGAGCAAGGTGAGGAGGGCAAGTAGACGTTGGATCATCATGATGGTGGAGTCCGCCGATGGAGAAATGGGATGACTGTGCCAGAAACCGGAGGGCGCCAGTCCGCAAACTGGTCGCAGACCAGCGATGGTAGGCCCCCGCCCGAGCGCGTACTAAATCGGTAGGCAGCCAGGCATTGCACCGCCGCCGCACAATAGCAGGCTGGCGTTGCATCTGTCACGCCGTTCCGACCCACTTACCACCAGAATTAACATGCCCCGCGCCCGATCAAAAGCAGCCACCCTGGGTGGCTCTTCGGATGAAACCGAAACCGCGTTTTATGAGGCGCTGCAGCGCGGTGACATCGAGCTGCTGATGTCGTGCTGGGCGGACGATGACGAGATTGTCTGTGTGCACCCGGGCGGACCGCGCCTGCTGGGCCCCGCCGCCATCCGTGCCGCGTTCGAGGCCATGTTCTCCCATGGCACGGTGCGTGCCCGGCCGGCGCAGGTGCACCGCGTGGTGGCGCTGTCGAGTGCCGTGCACAGCGTGGTCGAGCAGGTCGAGGTGATGCTGCCTGACGGCCTGCACCAGGCCGTGGTCATGGCCACCAACGTGTACCACAAGACCCCCGAAGGCTGGCGCATGGTGGCCCACCACGCCAGCCCGGGCGTGGCGCCCGACGCCCAGGTGGATGTGCTGGCGCAGCGCCCCGTTCTGCATTGAGAGGCCCCTGCGTGAGGATTTTGGGCCAAATTGCCTGTATGCGCCGACAAAATATGCCTTGAAAGCTATGAAATACATAGCGCCTCGCTGGCTCCCCGGTGGCCAGTTGCAAACGATCTGGCCCGCGCTGTACGCACGCCGTGTGTTCGGCCCGCGTCCCGTGTACCGCCGTGAGCGCTGGGACACCCCCGACGGCGATTTTGTCGATGTGGACTTTCTCCAGGACGGTGTGGTGGCTGACGCTCCCAGGCCGCTGCTGGTGGTGTTCCACGGGCTGGAGGGCTCATCACGCAGCCATTACTGCGAAGCCTTTGCCGACCTGGCCCGCGAGCGCGGCTGGGCCTGCGCGCTGCCGCACTTTCGCGGCTGCAGCGGGGAGATCAACCGTGCCCCGCGCGCCTACCACTCGGGCGACCATGCGGAGATCGGCTGGATGCTGCAGCAACTGCGCGCGCGCCACCAGGGGCCGCTGATGGCGGTAGGGGTGTCACTGGGCGGCAATGCCCTGCTGCGCTGGGCCGCCGAAGTGGGCACTGACGCTGCGCGCAGCGCGGATGCGGTGGCGGCCGTGTGCTCGCCCATCGACCTGGCAGCGGGCGGGCATGCCATTGGGCGCGGCTTCAACCGGCTGGTGTACACGCGCATGTTCATGCGCACCCTGGTGCCGAAGGCGCTGCAGAAGCTGGCCCAGCACCCGGGGCTGTTTGACCGGCAGGTGCTGCTGGCCGCGCGGGACCTGTACGCGTTCGACAACGTGTTCACCGCGCCAGTCCACGGGTTCCGCAATACCGAGGACTACTGGCTGCGCGCGTCGGCCAAGCCGCTGCTGCACCGTATCCGCATTCCGGCGCTGGTGGTGAACGCGCGCAATGACCCCTTTGTGCCCGCTGGCAGCCTGCCGGGCGCGCGCGAGGTGGGACGCCATGTGACGCTCTGGCAGCCGCCGCATGGCGGGCATGTGGGGTTCCCGCGCGGCTTGCCACCGGGGCATGTGCGCGCCATGCCCGACGCCGTGGGAGGGTGGCTGGCCGAGCACAGTGGGGCGCTGGCGCTGCACGGCGCACAATCCGCCCATGGATGACATCGTCAAACAGGCACTGGCCAAATGGCCCAACGTCCCCGACTGCTACGGCTGGCTGGGCCTGGATGCGCGCGGCCACTGGTATCTGCGCGACGACGCGGTGCAGGCAGCAGGTACGTTTCCGCACAGCAAAGGGTCGTTGCTGCAGCACGACAAGCTCATCGCGTTCATAGCCCGCAACTACGAGCACGACGATCAGGGTCAGTGGTTCTTTCAAAACGGCCCGCAGCGCGTGTATGTCGAGCTGGAGGCCACGCCCTGGGTCTGGCGTCTGCAGCCGCAAGACCTGCGCGCCATCAGCCATACGGGCCGGGAGGCGTCGGTCCGCCACTGCCTGCTGGACGAGCAGGGCCGTGTGTACCTGGAGACAGACCTGGGCCTGGGGCTGGTGCACACGCTGGATGTGGCACTGGCTGCAGAGGCTGTGACCGACGGACGCTGGACGCCGCAGGACGTACAGGCGCAGGACCTTCCGGCACGCTACGGGTATGTCTGCAGTCCGCGCGCCCGGTCGCAAGCCGGGGCCCCTCCGCCAACCTGAAGCTCCGCCCCATCGCCTTCAACCCGGAGTTACAGGCACTCAGAGCGGCTCACCACGGCACTGGATAACCTGCAAGACGAAAAAAAAAGCCGGTCGCAAGGGCCGGCTTTCCGGGTGGGGGTTCTACCCAGCCCGTGCAGGGTGAGGCGCTGCCTTACTTGGCGGCGGCTGCCATGAACTCCACCGCGGCGCGCAGATCGGCGTCAGAGGCTTGGGAGCCGCCACGCGGAGGCATCGCGCCCTTGCCCTTGGCGACACTGGTGTACAGCGCGTCGATGCCTGCGGGCAGGCGAGCTGCCCAGGCGGCCTTGTCACCAAACTTGGGAGCACCGGCCACACCGGCAGCGTGGCACACCTGGCAAGCCTGCTTGTACAGAGCCTCGCCAGCGCCTGCTGCGGCGGCTGCAGGTACGGCAGCTACCGCTACAGCGGGCGCAGCAGCTGCAGGGGCTGCGGCGGGTGCTGGTGCAGGAGCGGCGGCTGGTGCTGCGTCTGCCTGGGCGGCAGGAGCAGCGGCTGCGGGAGCAGCAGGTTCGGCAAACTTGGCCCCACCCGCATTGGCCATGTAGGCCACAGCGCGAGCGATTTCGGTGTCGTTGAAGTCGCCGCCACCTTGGGGTGCCATGGCGCCCTTGCCCTTCAGGGCCGACTGCACCAGAGCTTCAAACCCGGTGCCGATGCGAGCAGCCCAGGCAGCGGCATCACCAAACTTTGGGGCACCTGCAGCGCCGGAGGCATGGCAGGCCGAGCACTGGGCCTTGAACACTTCTTCGCCGCTCTTGAGAGGGCGGTTGGCGTCGCGCACTTCGACCATGCCGATCTTCTGGATGCGTTCGGCGATGGCCTTTTCGGGGTTGACGGCACCGGCAGCGGGCTTGTCCGCCGACGTCACATACAGGACCAAGCCAATGATGGCAAAGATCGGAATCACAAACGAGAAAAGTACCGCGACCAGCAACTGCTTGGGGTTCTTGATCGGGCCGGTATGGGCTTCTTCGTGGTGGTTGTCGCTCATGTCGTCCTCAGGTGTATCGGGGGCTTCGGTGTAATCAACCTTAAATTATATCTGCGGGGATGGTTATTCCCATCCCCGCTGGATGCAGACAACCACGGGTTTGCCCCAGAGCGAGCGCAGAGCCCCGGGGGCTGCGCTCGCTCCCGCGCAGGGCGTCAGGAGGGGAGCTGGGCGCTGGTGTCGGGCGCTCCACCCCCCAGTGCCTTGTACAGCGACACCTGGTTTTGCAGTTGCGCCAGCCGCACCTGCACCACCGCCTGCTGGGCCGTGAACAGCGAGCGTTGTGCGTCCAGCAGGTCCAGATAGCTGGCCACGCCGTTGCGGTAGCGCAGGTCGGCCAGCTGCAGGCGCGCGGCCTCTGCCTGGGCCTGCTGTTGCTGGGCCTGGGCCTGTTCGCCCAGCGTGGCTTGCCCCGCCAGCGCATCCGAGACCTCGCGGAACGCGGTCTGGATGGCTTTTTCGTACTGCGCCACGGCAATCTCCCGGCCGACCCGGGCGCTGTCCAGGTTGGCCTGGTTGCGGCCCGCGTCAAAAATGGGCAGCAGCAGGGATGGCGCGATGGTGAAGCCCCAGGAGCCGTTCTTGAACAGGCCGGACAGCTCGCCGCTGGCTGTGCCTGCCTGCGCCGTCAGGGAGATGCGCGGGAAAAACGCGGCCCGCGCAGCGCCGATGTTGGCGTTGGCGCCAATCAGTTGCTGCTCCGCCTGGCGGATGTCCGGCCGGCGGGTGAGCAGCTCCGACGGCACGCCGGCAGGCAACGGTGCCATCGCAGGCGCGTCGGCCAGCTTGCCACCGGCCAGACTGGCGCGCACGTCCTGCGGCAGTGCCTGGCCCAGCAGCAGGACCAGTGCGTTTTCGTCGAGCGCGCGCTGGCGCTGCTGTTGCGCCAGCGTGGCGCGGGCCGCCTGGGTGAGCGACTCGGCCTGGCGGAAGTCGAGCTCGGAGGCCACACCCGCGTCCAGGCGCATCCTGGTCAGGCGCACCGACTCCTCGCGCGATGCGAGGGTCTGGCGCGACAGGTCCAGCAGCTCCTCGTCGGCCAGCAGTGTCAGCCAGCCATTGGCCACTGCCGCCACCAGGCTCACCTGTGCGGCGTTGCGGCCTTCTTCCGTGGCAAGGTACTGGGCGAGTGCCTGCTCCTTGAGGCTGGCAATGCGGCCAAAGAAGTCGATTTCCCATGCGGATACGGCCAGACCCACGCTGAACGAGTTGGTCAGGTTGCCCGTGCCCGTGGCAGGGGCTCGGCTGGCATTGGCGGCCAGCCCCACGCCTGGGTACAGGTCGGCCCGGCGCACCTGGTAGGTGGCCCGAGCTTGCTCGATGTTGAGCATGGCCACACGCAGGTCGCGGTTGTTGGCCAGCGCAATGTCGATGAGCTGTTGCAGGCGTGGCTCGGCAAAGTAGTTCTGCCAGGGCGCGGTGGCTCCCGACAGCGCAGCTGCGCTGTCGGTCGTTGCCGCCCCGCCGGCGTAGGTGGCGGGGACGGGGGGCTGCGGGCGCTCGTAAGTGGGGATGAACGAGCAGCCAGCCAGCAGCGCAGCCGCCGTGGCTGCTGCCAACGCCATGGGGGTACTTCGGTTCTTATTCATGGGTTCCAACTCCTGCTTCTTCTGCATGGCGGCGGTTCATTTCCTGCTGGCGCGCGCTGCCTTTGAACAGGCTGCGCACCACCACAAAGAACACTGGCACAAAGAACACGGCCAGTGCGGTGCCTGTGACCATGCCACCCAGCACGCCGGTGCCGATGGCCCGCTGGCTGGCAGAGCCTGCACCCGACGCGACGACCAGTGGCAGCACGCCCAGGCCGAACGCCATCGAGGTCATCACGATGGGGCGGAACCGCAAATGCGCGGCGGCCAGCGCCGACTCGATCACGCCCTTGCCCTGGGCCTGCAGGTCCTTGGCGAACTCGATGATCAGGATGGCGTTTTTCGCTGACAGGCCAATGATGGTGATCAGGCCCACCTGGAAGTACACGTCATTGGCATAGCCGCGCAGCAAGGTGGCCAGCAGCACGCCCAGCACGCCCAGGGGCACCACCAGGATCACGGCCAGCGGGATCGACCAGCTCTCGTACAGCGCAGCCAGGCACAGGAATACCGCCAGGATGGCAAAGCTGTACAGGATGAGCGACTGCGAGCCTGCCAGCTTTTCTTCGCGCGACTGGCCGGTCCATTCAAAACCGAAGCCTTGGGGCAGTTGGCCCGCGAGCTTCTCCATCTCGGCCATGGCAGCTCCCGTGCTGTAGCCCGGCGCTGGCGAGCCGGAAATACGCATGGCGGGGTAGCCGTTGTAGCGCACGGTTTGCTGCGCGCCGGTCACCCAGCGCGTGGTTGCGAACGCCGACAGCGGCACCGGTTTGCCCTGGCTGTTGGTGGCATTGATCTGCAGCAGATCGTCGGGCTGCATGCGCGCCGGCGCATCGGCCTGCACCACCACCCGCTGCAGGCGGCCCTGGTTCGGGAAGTCGTTCACATAGCTGGAGCCCAGCGCGGTGGACAGCGCGGAGTTGATGGCATCAAACGGCACACCCAGCGCGTTGGCTTTGTCGCGGTCTATGTCGATCTGCAACTGCGGAGCGTCTTCCAGACCATCGGGGCGCAGTTGCGTGAGCGCCTTGCTCTGCGAGGCCATGCCCAGCAACTGATTGCGGGCTTTCACCAGGGCCTCGTGCCCCGCGCCGCCACGGTCCTGCAGGCGGAACGTAAAGCCGCTGGCGTTGCCCAGCTCGGGAATGGGCGGGGGGCTCAACGGGAAGATGAAAGCATCGCGAATGCCCATCAGCGCACCAAAGGCGCGGTTGGCCACGTCCTGTGCCGACTGACCGGGGCCATGGCGCTCGCTCCAGTCCTTGAGGGTCACAAAGGCGAGGGCCGCGTTCTGCCCCTGGCCGGAGAAGCTGAAGCCCAGCACGCCCACCATGCTTTGCACCTCGGGCTGCTTGAGGATGAAGCCTTCGACCTGCTCCATCACGGCCAGCGTACGCTCCTGTGTGGCGCCAGGTGGCAATTGCACGTTGACGATGATGTTGCCCTGGTCTTCGCTGGGCAGGAACGAGGTCGGCAGGCGCATGTAGACCACGGTCACGGCGCCGATGATGGCTGCGTAGATCACCAGGTAACGCGCGGCGCGCCGCAGCATGCGGGCCACAAAGCCCTCATAGCCTTTGGCAGTGCGCGAAAAGCCGCGATTGAACCAGCCAAAGAAGCCAGTCTTCTCGTGGTGATGTCCCGCCTCGACCGGTTTGAGGAGGGTGGCGCACAGTGCCGGTGTGAGCGACAGGGCCATGAAGGCTGAGAAGCCAATGGATGCCACCATCACCGCCGAGAACTGGCGGTAGATGTTGCCCGTGGAGCCTGCAAAAAATGCCAGCGGCACGAACACCGAGATCAGCACCACCGTCACGCCAATGATGGCGCCCGAAATCTGGCGCATGGCCTTGCGCGTGGCTTCCAGCGGCGACAGGCCTTCTTCGCTCATGATGCGCTCAACGTTCTCCACCACCACGATGGCGTCGTCCACCACGATGCCGATCACCAGCACCATGCCAAACATGGTAAGCACGTTGATCGAGAACCCCAGCGCCAGCAGTGTGGCAAACGTACCCAGCAGCGCAATCGGCACCACGATCGTCGGGATGATGGTGTAGCGCCAGTTCTGCAGAAACAGGAACATCACCAGGAACACCAACACCACGGCCTCGACCAGTGTTTCTGCGACCTGCTTGATGGAGATGTCTACAAAGCGCGAGCTGTCGTAAGGAATGCTCCAGCTCATACCTTCGGGGAAGTAGCGTGACAGCTCATCCATCTTCGCGCGCACGTCCTTGGCGGCCTCCAGTGCGTTACCGCTGGGCGACAGCTGAACGCCGATGCCCACGGCGGGCTTTCCGTTCAGGCGTGCGGCGGTGGCGTAGGCCTGGCCGCCCAGTTCCACACGCGCCACATCCTTGATGCGCACGGTGGAGCCATCAGTGTTGGCACGCAGCACGACGTTGCCGAACTGTTCAACGCTGGACAGTTGCCCATTGACCACCACGGTGGCGGCAATGCCTTGGCCCGCGACATTGGGCAGGTCGCCAATGGTGCCGCTGGCCACCTGGGCGTTCTGGGCGCGTATGGCTGCAGTGATCTCTGCTGCCGACAGGTTGTAGCTCACCATCTTGGCCGGATCGATCCAGATGCGCATGGCGCGCTCCGTGCCAAACAGCTGGGCCTGGCCAATACCCTTAAGGCGTTGCAGTTCTGGCACCACGTTGCGCGACGCATAGTCACCCAAGGCCACGGTGTCGGTGGCCGGGTTGCTGGACGACAGCATGGTGAACAGCAGGAAGTTGGAGCGCGACTTGTCCACGCGCACCCCCTGTTGTGTCACGGCAGAAGGCAGGCGCGGCGTGGCCCGTGAAAGCCGGTTTTGCACGTCCACCTGCGCCAGGTCGGCATTGGTGCCGGGCTGGAAACTCAGCGTGATGCTGCCGGAACCATCGGCCTGCGCGACCGATTCCATGTAGATCAGCCCGGGGGAGCCGTTCATCTCGCGTTCGATGACCGACAGCACGCTGTCTTCGAGGGTTTGCGCCGATGCGCCGGGGTAGGCCGCGTTGATGACGATGGACGGTGGTGCCACCGGCGGGTACTGGGCAATGGGTAGCTGCGTGATGGCTACGCCGCCCATCACCATGATGAACAGCGCAATCACCCACGCAAAGATGGGGCGGTCAATGAAAAATTTGGCCATGCTGGATTGCCCCTTATGGCTTGGATGCGGCCGAAGCGGGCGCTGCCGGCGCCTCTGCGGAGGCTGGCGCTGAGGCAGTCGCTGCTGCCGGCGCAGGCGTGCCTGGTGCTTGCCATGGAACGGGCTTTACCGGGGTACCGGGAGGCAGCATCTGCAGCTTCTGGAAGCCGTCCACCATCACTTTTTCACCCGCCTTCAGACCGTCCAGCACCACCCAGCGATTGTTCTGTGCGGCACTGATCTTGACGGTGCGCTGCGACACCTTGCCGTCCTCGCCAACCACGCTGACCGTGTCGCCCTGCTGGGTGCGCGTGACGGCCTGCTGGGGCAGGGTGATGGCGTTGCTGGCCTGTGCCTGTTCAATCCGCACACGCAGATACAGTCCGGGCAGCAACTCGCCCTTGGGATTGGGCACCTCTGCGCGCAGGGTGACCTGGCCGGTGGTGGAGTCCACCGACAAGTCGGTGAACAGCAGCTTGCCAGCTTGTGCGTATTCAGATCCGTCGCTGAGCACCAGCTTGACGCTGGCTGCCTGGCTGCCGCCAGCGCGCTTGAACTGCCCACTTTCCATAGCGCGCCGCAGTTGGAAGACGTCACCGGCCGATTGGGTGAAGTTCACGTACACCGGGTCGATCTGCTGCACCACAGCCAATGCGGTCGCTTCGCCCTGGCCGACCAAGGCGCCTTCAGTGACCAGTGCGCGGCCAATGCGACCGGAGATGGGGGAGGTCACGCTGGCATAGCTGAGGTTGATGTCGGCGGTGCGCACAGCAGCCTTGGCGGCCGCCACGTCGGCCTGGGCTTGTTTCTCGGCCGCCTCTGCGTTTACAAAGTCCTGCTTGCTGATGGCATTGGCTGCAACCAGGGGGCGATAGCGCTCAGCTTGTGCGCTGGCCTGTGCCAGATTGGCCTGGGCCTTGGCGAGGCTGGCGCGCGCGCTCTCTGCAGCAGCGGCGTAGGGAGCGGGATCAATGCGGAACAGCACCTGCCCGGCCTTGACGTCGCTACCTTCCTTGAACACGCGCTGCTGAAGGATGCCGGCGGCCCGTGCGCGCACTTGGGCCACCCGAGACGCCTCCACGCGGCCAGGCAGTTCGGTGATCAGCCCCACGTCGCCGGGCGTGGCGGTAACGACTCCCACTTCGACCGGGGGCGGCTTGGGACCGCCTGCCCCGGCGGCCTGTCCATCGGCCTTGCCACAGGCGGACACAAGCAGTACCGCTGCGCTGATGGCAGCCAGCGAAAGCACTCGTCGGGTGGTGGTGGCACGCAAGTAAGGGGTGCCGGATGCGTCACGCAGTTGAGGCATGAGAGTCCTTTGGGTGGGCGTCAAAAAAAGGGATCTGGAAAAAAAAGTGGGAGGTCTGGAGCGCTTCGCTCAATGCCCCGACAGTTTGATCAGAAATTATACATACAGACATGAATGTATAATTGTCGACTGCTGCAGATGCCCCTAGGCAGTCGTAGGGGTTTTGGAGACTCAACAGGATGTTTGACTATGGCGCGCCGGACAAAAGAAGATGCAATCGCAACCCGCAACGGGTTGATCGATGCGGCTGAGTTGGTGTTTCGGGAAAAAGGGGTGTCCCGCGCGTCGCTGAGTGATATTGCACAGGCGGCAGGAGCCACGCGTGGTGCGATCTACTGGCACTTCAAGGACAAGGTGGACCTGTTTAGCGCCATGATGGACCGTGTCACGCTGCCGCTGGAGCAGGGCTTTGCCAGTTTTGAAGACAGCACTTGCGCTGATCCTGTGCAACGCCTTCGGGCGGTGATGGCGCTGGTGCTGCGCAGTGTGGCCTCGGACGAGCACACCCGAAGGGTTTTCGAGATTGCGTTGTACAAGGTGGAATACGTGGACGAGCTGATGGGGCTGCGCGAGCGCCATGTGGCGGCCTCCGAAGGGTTTACGCAGCAGCTGGCGCGCGACTTTGCGCTGGCTGCTGAGTCGCAAGGGGTGGTGCTGTCGATGTCGGCGGTGGACGCGGCCATTAGCCTGCATGCCCTTTTTGATGGGCTGATCCGCAACTGGATTCTGAATGACGGTGGCTTTGATCTCATTGGCGTAGGTGGCGCCAGCACCGACGCATTTTTGCGTGGTGTGGGGTTGTCGCTGACCGTAACGAAAGTGTCTGCTGCATCCTGTGATGGCTGAGCGCCAGGGCTTTGTTTGTTTGGATGCTTGCCGCGTGCAATAATCAAAGGCTGCGTCAATCAGAGGTATGCGGCTGTAGCTCAGTGGATAGAGTATTGGCCTCCGAAGCCAAGGGTCGTGGGTTCGATCCCCGCCAGCCGCACCAACGGTACATGCAGCAGCGAGCGCTTACAGCGTTTGTGAAGAGCGTCAAATGCGTTTAATTTCTGAATGCGTGAAAATTTGGTGCTATAATTCGAAATTCTCCGGAGGGGTGCCCGAGTGGCTAAAGGGGGCAGACTGTAAATCTGTTGGCTTACGCCTACACTGGTTCGAATCCAGTCCCCTCCACCAGTGAGTGAGCAGTGTTGAGAGTGATGCTTGACTTTGCGAGTGCAAGGTTGAGTTCGCAAAGGCCGGTGGTCTGTGCGGGAGTAGTTCAATGGTAGAACCCTAGCCTTCCAAGCTAATGACGCGGGTTCGATTCCCGTCTCCCGCTCCATTGTTTGTTGTGCTGGTTTGTTGAGTAGAGATTTTTGGTGTTGTGCGAGCGGCGCCAATTGCCCATGTGGCTCAGTGGTAGAGCACTCCCTTGGTAAGGGAGAGGTCGCGGGTCCGATTCCCGCCATGGGCACCATTTTCTGGTGCGTCCGGTTCTGGTTGCGCCGAGATCCTGTTGTGTTGATTTAGATTTTTTTCGGAGTCGGAAAAATGGCAAAAGGAAAATTCGAGCGGACCAAGCCCCACGTGAACGTGGGCACGATCGGTCACGTGGACCATGGCAAGACGACGCTGACGGCAGCGATCGCTACCGTGCTGTCCGCCAAGTTCGGCGGCGAAGCCAAGGCCTACGACCAGATCGACGCTGCGCCCGAAGAAAAGGCCCGCGGTATCACGATCAACACCGCCCACGTGGAATACGAAACGGCCA
>NZ_JACUZU010000014.1:0-67725 GCF_014851475.1 Acidovorax sp. ACV02 | reverse complement strand
GTGCCTCGGTCTCGATGCCGTGGTCGTTGAGCGTGCGCACGACTTCGATGCCGGCGAGCACGCCGTAGTTGCCATCGAACTTGCCGCCGGTGGGCTGGGTGTCGATGTGGCTGCCGGTCATGATGGGTGGCAGGTTGTTGTTGCGCCCGGGGCGGCGCATGAAGCCGTTGCCGATCTTGTCGATGGCGACGGTCATGCCTGCCTCGCGCGCCCAGCGGGTGACGAGGTCGCGGCCTTGTTTATCGAGGTCGGTGAGGGTCAAGCGGCACACGCCGCCCTTGGGGGTGGCGCCGATCTGCGCCAGCTCCATGAGCGATGCCCACAGGCGTTCGCCGTTGATGCGCAGGTTCTCGATGTCGGGTTTGACTTTCGTTTCCATGGTGTTGCTCTCCGTCGGTTCAGCGGGCAACCGCTGTGGGGGCCAGGTCCTGCGCACGCTTTTGTACGGCCTGGAAGTTAGCGCCAAACGCGGGGCGCTTGATGTAGCGGCCCTTGCCCTGCTCGGCCCGCAGGTCGCCGTTGGCAAACACCACGCGGCCCTGGCTCACGGTGTGGCTGGGGATACCGCGCACGGTGCGACCTTCAAAGATGTTGAAGTCGCCCTTGCTGAACTGGGTCTTGGCGGAGAAGGTCTTGGTGCCTTGCGGATCCCATAGCACCAGGTCGGCATCGGCGCCTTCGCCGATGTAGCCCTTGCGCGGGTAGATGTTGAACAGCTTGGCCGCGTTGGCCGAGGTAATGGCCACGAACTCGGATGGGGTGAGGCGCCCCGTGTTCACGCCGCCATCCCACAGCGCGGCCATGCGCTCTTCCACGCCGCCCGTGCCGTTGGGGATCTTGGCGAAGTTCTCTTTGCCCATGGCCTTTTGCGCGGCGCAGAAGGTGCAGTGGTCCGTGGCCGTGGTGTGCAGTTGGCCCGACTGCAGGCCGCGCCACAGCGCCTCCTGGTGGCCCTTGGGGCGAAAGGGCGGGCTCATCACATAGGCGGCGGCCTTGGCAAAGTCAGGATCACGGTACACGCTGTCGTCCACCAGCAGGTGGCCTGCCAGCACCTCGCCGTACACACGCTGGCCGCGCGCACGGGCGCGGGCAATGGCGTCGGCCGATTCCATGCAGCTCACGTGGACCACGTAGATCGGCACGCCCAGCACATCGGCAATGGCGATGGCGCGGTTGGCGGCTTCGGCCTCCACCATCGGTGGGCGCGACAACGGATGGCCCTCAGGCCCGGTGATGCCCATCTTGGCGACCTCCTGCTGCAGCAGGTACACCAGCTCACCGTTCTCGGCGTGCACCGTGGGCATGGCGCCCAGCTCCAGCGCGCGCTTGAAGCTGTTCACCAGGGTTTCGTCGTCGCACATGATGGCGTTCTTGTAGGCCATGAAGTGCTTGAAGCTGTTCACCCCCTCCTGCTGCACCAGCGTGCCCATGTCGGCGCGCACCTGCTCGCTCCACCAGGTGATGGCGACGTGGAAGGAATAGTCGGCAGCCGACTTCTCCGCCCAGCCCCGCCACTTGCGATAGGCGTCCAGGATGGGTTCCTGCGGGTCGGGGATCACGAAGTCGATGATGCTCGTGGTGCCGCCAGCCAATGCGGCTGCCGTGCCGGTGAAGAAGTCGTCCATGGTGACGGTGCCCATGAACGGCAGCTGCATGTGCGTGTGCGGGTCGATGCCGCCGGGCAGCACGTACTGGCCGCTGGCGTCCAGCGTCTGCGCACCTGCGGGGGCCTGGGCCGCAGCGTCGTCCCCCACGGCCACGATGCGGCCATCGACACACAACACATCGGCGCGCTGTTCACGGTCGGCGTTGACCACGGTGCCACCGCGGATCACAAGGGCTTGGCTCATGGGGGTCTCCTTCAGGGATACGGATCAATTCAAAAAAAGGGACCCTGCGCTGGCACCAGGCCCAGGCAGGGTCCAGGGCGTCACTTCTTCTTGGCGGTCACGTAGTAGTAGGTGCCAGCCACCGCCAGGCTGAAGAACCAGCCCGCATCGAACAGCGACAACCAGATGGCGGGCATGCCTGCCTTGTCCACCACGCCCGATACCGCCAGGTAGCCCGGCAGGCAGGGCAGCACGCCCAGCGCGAAGGCGATCAGGGCTTGCAGGTTCCAGCCGTTGCTGTACTCGTATTCGCCGCCACGGCGGTACAGGTCGTCCACCTTCAGTTCGCTCTTGCGCACCAGGTAGTAGTCCACCAGCAAAATGCCCGCAATCGCGCCCAGCAGCGTGCCGTAGCCGCCCAGCCAGGTGAAGAGGTAGCCGCCCGAGGTGGCCAGGATCTTCCAGGGCATGAACACCAGACCGATCAGCGCAGCGATCACGCCGCCCATCCGAAAGCTGATCTTGGAAGGCGCACACTGGCTGAAGTCATACGAAGGCGACACCAGATTGGCAGCCACGTTGGTCGTCAGGTTGGCCAGCAGGATCACCAACAGGCCCAGGCCTGCAGCCACGCTGCCCATCTGGGTGAGCAGGCCATCAGGGAACAGTTGCGCCTTGCCATACAGGATGGCCGAGGCCGAGAAGCCGATCACGCCCACCATGGAAAACAGCGCCATGGGAATCGGCAGGCCGATGGCCTGGCCCACGACCTGGTCCTTCTGCGATTTGGCAAAACGGGTGAAGTCCGGGATGTTGAGCGCGAGCGTGGCCCAGAAGCCGACCAGTCCCGTCAGCGCCGCCCAGGTCTTGGGACCGCCTTCCACCACCTTGGCAGGCAGATTGAAGAGCTGGCCCGAGGGCACCTTCATCATCAGCACCACCACGAACAGCAGCGAGGCACCAATCATCAGCGGCGCGGCAATCACTTCCAGCAGGCGGATGGACTCCGGCCCCTTCCAGATGAAGTAGATGTGCACTGCCCAGAACGCCAGGAAACACATGAACTGCGAGGTGCTGATGGTCTCGCCATCTGCCGGGCCTGCGAGCCCCATGCCCAGGATGTTCAAGAAGCCATGCAGCGCCAGCGCGCCAAAGTAGCAGTTGATGGAGAACCAGCCACACGCCACCAGGCCACGCAACACGGCGGGCAGGTTGGCGCCTTTGACGCCAAACGATGCACGCGCCAGCACCGGGAAGGGAACGCCGTACTTGGGCCCCACGCGCCCGATGAGCACCATGGGCACCAGCACGATGCAGTTGGCCAGGAACACCAGCCACACGGCCATCTGCCACGTGAAACCCTGGTCCAGCATGGAGCTGGCCATGGTGTAGGTGGGTACACACACGACCATGCCCACCCAGAGTGCGGCAAAGTCCTTCCACGTCCAGTGTCGCTGCGCGGCGGTGGTGGGGAGCAGATCTTCATTGGCGAGCGTGTTGGATGCATCGCCGGGCATCAGCCCCGCCACATGGGCCGCGCTGCCGGTACTGTTGGTCATGCCTGTACTCCTGTCAAAGACGTCGTTGGGGTTGCACACAACCCACCGTCTGGTCCGGCGCCCTCACGCTGGCAGATGGCGGGCAAAGGGAAGCGAGCGATGCTAGAGATCACGCAAGAACTGCACCAGATGCAGTGCAACATGCGTTGCAAATCGGCACCACAACGGGTGCTGTCACAACGCCTTGCAAGGTCTGTGGCAAATGCACGCAGGAGGCGCATATCAAGCCGCGGCAGACACGCGCTGCGGGTTGTTGGGATGCGTGGTCCAGTTGGCGTATTCGCCCGTCACCGTCTTGCCCGTGCGCACATCGACTTCACCCGGCTCCAGCGCGCGCATGGTGATGCACTCGGGCACGGGGCAGATCGACACGCACAGGTTGCAGCCCACGCATTCGGCCTCGTTGATCTCGAACTTGCGCACACCGCCCTCCTTGGTGAAGGTGATGGCCTGGTGCGAGGTGTCTTCGCACACCACATGGCAGCGGCCGCACTGGATGCAGGCATCCTGGTTGATGACAGCCTTTTCGATGTGGTTGAGGTTGAGGTTCTTCCAGTCCTTGACCGTGGGCACGGCCTGGCCCTTGAAGTCGTCGAGCGTGGCATACCCGTGCTCGTCCATGAAGTTCGACAGCCCGTCGCACATGTCCTGCACGATCTTGAAGCCATACACCATGGCGGCCGTGCACACCTGTACCGTGCCGCAGCCCAGCGCTATGTACTCGGCCGCGTCGCGCCAAGTGGTGATGCCGCCGATGCCGCTGATGGGCAGGCCAGCGGTCTGCGCGTCGCGTGCAATCTCGGCCACCATGTTCAGCGCAATCGGCTTGACGGCCGGGCCGCAGTAGCCGCCGTGCGAGCCCCAGCCGTCCGTGCTCGGGCTCATCACCATGCGGTCCAGGTCCACGCCCATGATGGAGTTGATGGTGTTGATGAGCGACACCGCATCGGCCCCGCCCGCCTTGGCAGCGCGTGCGGGCTGGCGCACGTCGGTAATGTTGGGGGTGAGCTTCACGATCACGGGCAGCTTGCTGTAGTGCTTGCACCAGGCCGTGACCATCTGGATGTATTCAGGCACCTGACCCACGGCCGCGCCCATGCCACGCTCGCTCATGCCGTGCGGGCAGCCGAAGTTGAGTTCAATGCCGTCGGCGCCGGTGTCTTCCACGAGCGGCAGGATGGCCTTCCAGCTCTGCTTCTCGCACGGCACCATCAGTGAGACGATCATGGCGCGGTCGGGCCAGTTGCGCTTGACGCGTTTGATCTCTTCGAGGTTGGTCTGCAAAGGCCGGTCGGTGATCAGCTCGATGTTGTTCAGGCCGATCACGCGGCGGTCTTGCGACATGAGTGTGGAGTAGCGCGGGCCGTTGACGTTGACCACGGCCGGGTCTTCGCCCAGCGTCTTCCACACCACGCCGCCCCAGCCCGCCTCAAAGGCGCGGGTGACGTTGATCTCTTTGTCGGTGGGCGGTGCGGAGGCCAGCCAGAAGGGGTTAGGGCTTTGGATGCCCAGGAAATTGCTGCGAATGTCTGCCATGGGGTGCTCCCGTGAAAACTGGGGTGAAGGGGTTCAAGCCATCAATGCGGCGTGGATGGACACAGCGGCGACCTTGCCGTGCTCCACCGCCTCCACCGTGAGGTCGCGGCCGCCCACACGGCAGTCGCCACCGGCCCATACACGCGGCAGGCTGGTCTGGCCTTCGGCATCGGTGGCGATGCGCCCGCCCTCCAGTGCAATGCGGTTGCCCACCGGCTCGGCCACAAAGGTCTGGCCAATGGCCTTGAGCACCATGTCGGCGTCCAGCGTGAAGGTCTCGCCGGTTTCCACCAGCTTGCCGCCGCTCAGCGCCGTGGCGGCAAAGCGCACACCCTTCACTGCACCGTTTTCGCTCAGCACCTCATTCGGTGCCGCCCAGTGGCGGATGGTCACACCATTCGTCTGCGCCCATTGTTGCTCCACGGCCGATGCCGACATGGCCTCGGCGCCCCGGCGGTAGACGATGGTCACTTCTTCGGCGCCCAGCTTGCGCGACTGCACGGCGGCATCCACCGCCGTCATTCCGCCACCAATCACCACCACGCGGCGGCCCACGGGCAGGGTCGAGAGGTCGGTGCTCTGGCGCAGCTCGGCAATGAAGTCCACCGCATTGCGCAGACCGGTGACCGTGGGCTCAGCCACGCCCAGCGCGTTCACGCCCTGCAGGCCCAGGCCTAGGAACACAGCGTCGTAAGCGCCCAGCAGGCTGTCGAGCGTGATGTCACGGCCCAGTTGCTGGCCGGTGCGCACCTCAATGCCACCGATGGACAGCAGCCACTCCACTTCCTTCTGCGCAAAGTTGTGGGTGGTCTTGTAGCTGGCCAGGCCATATTCGTTGAGGCCGCCGAGCTTGGGGCGCGCCTCGAACAGCACCACGTCATGCCCGCGCACGGCCAGGCCATGCGCACAGGCCAGGCCCGCAGGCCCTGCGCCCACCACGGCCACGCGCTTGCCGGTGACGGCTGCGCGCTGGAACAGCGGTGCACCGGGCTGGGCAAAGAAGGCGTCGGTGGCGTAGCGCTGCAGTGAGCCGATCTCCACCGGCTTGTCTTCGTTGGTGTTGCGCACGCAGGCCTGCTCGCACAGCACCTCGGTGGGGCACACCCGAGCGCACATGCCACCCAGCGGGTTCGCCTCCAGGATGGCGCGGGCCGCGCCCCGGTTGTTGTCCTGCGCAATGCGGTGGATGAACGACGGGATGTCGATGCCCGTGGGGCAGGCCGTGGCGCAGGGGGCGTCGTGGCAGTAATAGCAGCGCTCGGCCTCGATCAGCGCCTGCGGGCGGGTGAGCGGCGGGTGTGCGTCGCTGAAGTTCACGGCGTAGTCGGCCAGGTTCAGGCGTGCGGCATGAATGCCGCAGGCACGGCTTGCGAGTGTGTCCATCAGGTTTCCTCCGAGAGGGTCAGGGTGGGGGTCTGGGCGCCCATGGGGCGTGCAAGCGCACGCCGCGCAGCGTTGGAGCGCCAGCCAGTGGCGCCAACCAATGCGGCACCGGCGTGAATGCTGGTGCCCGCAAACTTCGGAGGTTTCATCGTGGTCCTCGCTGTGGGGTGCAGGTGCCCGCTGCTTTGCGACGGCGGTACCCTGCGTTGTGGGTCAATTTACCAACCCGTAAAAATTTACCAATTGGTAAAATCCCTACAGCAAACCGCGTGCCAGCCTCCAGCCAGCCAATTGCCAGTTTTCAGGCCCCGGCTTGTTCCACAATGGTGCAATGACTGCAGCCCGCCCGTCCCCTGCCCCCCCGCCCCCGCGCCCCCGCAAGGCGGCCCTCCCGCCCGCCCACGACGAGTCCGCCCCCCGCGCCCCCACGGCCTCGCGGTTGCTCAAGGAGCAGGGCATCCTTACCGAGGCAGAGAATCAGTTTGCGCAATTCGGCTTTGAGGGCGCATCGCTGGAGAGCATTGCCGCCGCCATCGGCATCAGCCGCCACAACCTGCTGTACTACTTCCCGAGCAAGGAAGCGCTGTACCAGCGGGTGCTGGACGATGTGCTCACCCAGTGGCTGGCGGGCATGGAAGACCTGTCGCACAGCGATGACCCCCAGCAGGCGCTTCGGCGCTACATCCGCGCCAAGCTGCACTATTCGCGCACCCGCCCCCAGGGCGCCAAGGTGTTCACCAAAGAGGTGATTGCGGGTGCACCACGGTATGGCACGGCCATCACCGAACGCGTGGCACCGCTGCTCAAGACCGAGGTGCGCACCTTCGAGCGCTGGGCGCGCGAGGGCCGCATTGCCAAGGTCAACTTCACGCACCTGATGTTCATCATCTGGTCGGTCACCCAGGCGTATGCGGAGCAGGAAGCCCAGTTCGCCCTGCTGCTGGGCAAGCCCGCCCTGACCGAGCGCGACTACGAAAAAGCCGAGGAACTGATCGTGCGCATGGTGCTGAGCGCGCTGGCGCCCGATGCGGTGGCCTAAGCCAGCAAGGTGCACCAAACGCTATATAAAAGATAGCTGCCAGCACAATCAATACATGCGCTTGGGGCCAATTTCTTCACTTATTGGCGTCAAGCACCCAATGTTTTCAGCCGCCGGTACAGCGATCGCTCGCTGATGCCCAGCCGCCGCGCCAGGGCTAAACGGCTGCCCTGGTGGGCAGCCACGGCCTGGCGCAGGGCCTCGTCGTCGGGCAAGGGGCTGCGGCGTGGCAGCCCCGCTAGCGCAACCGATACAGGCAGCACCCCTGCGCCCTGAGCCACCGCACCCGCGAGCGGGGGCAGACCACAGGCAAGCGCTTGCTGCACATGCTCCGCGCCGATGCTGTCGCCATCGCACAGCAAGGCGGTGCGCTCCAGCAGGTTGCGCAGCTCCCGCACATTGCCGGGTTAGGGCTGCGCCTCCAGCAAGGCCAGCGCAGCGCCAGACAACTGCAGCGCACGGTGCGGGGGCGCCACGCGCTCCAGCAGCGCGCGTGCCAGCAAAGCGGTGTCCCCTTGGCGTTCGCGCAGCGGTGGCAGATGGATGGGGAAGGTGCTCAGGCGGTAATACAGGTCTTCGCGAAAGTGCCCTGCGGCCACCATGTGCTGCAGGTTGCGGTGCGTGGCTGACACCACGCGCAGGTCGGCATGCCGCAGCTCGGTGCTGCCCACGCGGCGGTAGGTGCCGGTCTCCAGCAGGCGCAGCAGCTTGACCTGCAGCGGCAGGGGAATGTCGCCCACTTCGTCCAGAAACAGCGTGCCACCGTCTGCCGCCTCCACCAGCCCCGGCCGGGCCTGGGCCGCGCCGGTGAACGCCCCTTTCTCATGCCCGAACAGCTCGGACTCGAACAGCGCCTCGGGCATGCTGGAGCAGTCCACGGGCACCAGCGCCCGCCGCGCGCGCAGGCTGCCCTGGTGCACTGCATGGGCCACCAGCTCCTTGCCCGTGCCCGACTCGCCCAGCAGCAACACCGCAGCCCGCGAAGGTGCCACCCGCGCCACGAGCCCCAGCATCTTCTGGAACGCGGGCGAACGTCCGATGAGCCCCTGCGCGGACGGCACCGGCTGCGCCGCCACCGGCAAAGGCACCATCTTTTCCACAAAGAACCCCGTGGTGCCCTCCGCCCCCGCCACCGGTGCCAGCTCGATCTGCACATATTCCTCACCCTGGGCCGTGTGGTGCACATGAAGCACCCGTTCGCGTTGCCCCGAGGCGCGCGCCTGCGCCAGCGGACAGGACTCGCCCGCCTGGTCACAGGGCACGCTGGCATGGTGGGACACAGCGTGGCAGGTGCGCCCCACCACGCTGCCCCCCGCGCCGCCAGCCGTACCGAACAGGCGGCGATAGGCGCCATTGGCCGCCAGGATGCGATAGCGGCCGTCCAGCAGGATGTGCGGATCGGCCAGGCCTTCCAGGAAGGACACCAGTTCTGCGGGTGGTGCGGGGAGATGGGGCATGGAAAAACCTTGGTACATGCAAGGGCCCTGACGGTGCACCGGTTTCGGCAGCGGGCCTTTGATCTATGCCATGCGGACTGCAATGGATGGCAGTTGGCAGCCGGTTTGGCAGACAGGGGGCCGCGAATCCGGCCACGGCCGGGCCCGCAGCGCGCGGGAAAGCCTCGCCTCGCGCGCGCAACCCATTGAATTCACGGGCCTTTCAAGCAGCACGCGCCATGGCACGCAGGTCTTGCGGGCGATGGCACGCGGTTTGCGGTAAGCCATAGCCGTCCGCAGCGATGCGGGTGGTGGCTGTCACCCCGGCGAGAGCCTTTTCTGTGCCACAGCCCGTCCCGTCCTCCTTCTCAGAAAGCACCCCATGGCTCTCCACCCCGCCACACCCAATAGCCACCGTCCTGGCACAGAGGGCGATCCCGCTGCAGAGCGTCGGCAGCTGGTGCTGCTGACGGCGGCCACAGGCTGCGTGGCGGCGGCAGGGGTCGCCGTGCCCCTGGTGTCCAGCCTGGCCCCCAGCGAACGCGCGCGGGCCATGGGCGCCGGCGTGGAGGTGGACATCAGCGACCTGCCACCCGGCGGCGTAAAGACGGTGGAATGGCGCGGCAAGCCCGTGTGGATCATGCGGCGTACGCCCGAGATGCTGGCCGCCCTGCCGCAACAAGACGCAGCACTGGCCGACCCCGCCTCGCGCAAGGACCAGCAACCCGAGTACGCCCGCAACCCGCAACGCTCCATCCGCTCGGAGGTGTTTGTCACCGTGGGCATCTGCACGCACCTCGGCTGCTCCCCCACCGCCGTGCCCGCAGGCACCTCCAACCCCAGCGTGGGCGACCAGTGGCAGGGCGGCTTCTTTTGTCCCTGCCACGGCTCCACCTTCGACCTGGCGGGCCGCGTCTTCAAGAACAAGCCCGCGCCCACCAACCTGGAGGTACCGCCGCACCGCTATGTGTCCGACACCCGGCTGCTCATCGGGGACGACGCTGCCTGAGCGACAGGCGGCAGCCTGGGGCGGCACATTCCCGGTTCAGCTTCGCGTCACACCTGCTTCTGTTGCCACAGCACATCCAGCACATGCTGGGTGGCGCGCTCCACCGGGCCCGCGCGGTGGGCGATGCCCAGGGGGCGCCACAGCCGGGGCTGCACAGGCAGCATGCGAATGCGCGGGTCCAGCGGCGTGGCGGTGGATGCCTCGTGTGGCAGCAGCGTGGCTCCGTAGCCCGCAGCCACCAGGCTCTTGATGGCATCGTTGTAGTTGAGCTGGATGCGCGCCTTGGGCGGCTCGCCCGCCAGAGCCAGCCAATCGCTCGTCAGGCGTGACAGGCTGGTGCCGTCATCGTTCAGGATCAACGGCTGCCCCGCCAGCCACTGGGGGGTGACCCTGCGGGGTGCCTCCCAGAACGAGGGGACGAACGCCATCACGGGGTCGCGCCGCCACGGCATCACCGTCACCCCGCGCACCGAGGCCATGGGCAAGGCCACCAGGCCCACATCCAATGCCCCCAGCGCCAGCCGCGACACAGTCTCCTGCGACGTGAGCACCAGCACCTGCACATCGATGCCGGGGTGGTACTGGCCCAGCACTTCCAGCGCCTGGGGCAGCAGGTGCGCGATGGCGCCGGTGGACGCGCCCAGCCGCACCCGCCCCTCCAGCCCCTGCACCTGGCGCCGCACCAGGTCCATGGCCTCGTCGGCATCGGCCAGCAAACGCCGCGCCCGCTCCACCAGAACCTCCCCCGCGCCGGACGGCCGCACCTCGCCCCGCTTGCGCACCAGCAACGGCGCACCGATCAAGGCCTCCAGGTCGGCAATGTGCAGGCTGACCGTGGGCGGCGCCAGGTGCAGCGTGCGGGCAGCTTCAGCGAAAGACCCGAGGTCAGCGATGGTGACCAGGGTACGCAGCCGATCGAGATTGAGTTCGCGCATGACATTCAGTAGAACTGATCTTGATGTTTGTGAAATTCAACTTTTCAAATTTTAGACCGGCGCTGAAGATTCCCACATCCCATCTCCCACCCCTGCCAGGAATCCGCACCATGACCACCCAGCCCCTTGTTTTTATTGACGGCGACCAAGGCACCACCGGCCTGCAAATCCACCAGCGCCTGCACGGCCGCACAGATCTGCAGCTGCTGACACTGCCCGAAGCCGACCGCAAGAACCGCACCCGCCGCGCCGAAGCCATCAACAGCTGCGACATCGCCATCCTGTGCCTGCCCGACGCCGCCGCCCGCGAAGCCGTGGCCGCCATCCACAACCCCTCGGTGCGGGTGATCGACGCCAGCTCGGCCCACCGCACGGACGCGCAATGGGTTTATGGGTTCCCTGAGATGGATGCGGCGCAGGCCGCGCGCATCGCCAACGCGCAACGCGTCAGCAACCCCGGCTGCTACCCCACAGGCGCCATCGCCCTGCTGCGGCCCCTGGTGCAGGCCGGCTTGTTGCCTGCCGACCATGCGCTCACCATCCATGCGGTGTCGGGGTATTCCGGCGGTGGGCGTGCCCGGGTGCAAGCACACGAAGGCCCCGAAGCAGCCAGTGCGCCCGCCTTCCAGGTCTATGGGCTGCAGCTGGAGCACAAACACACGCCCGAGATCGCGCAGCACGCCGGGCTGTCGCAGCGCCCGTTTTTTCTGCCCTCGTACGGCGCCTTCCGCCAGGGCATCGTGCTGACCATCGGGCTGCATCTGCGGCAGCTCGCGCCCGGAGCGCGAGGCGAACACCTGCACGCCTGCCTGCAGCAGCACTATGCCGGCGCCACCTTTGTCGAGGTGATGCCCCCCGCCACCACCGAAGCGGCCGAGCATCTGGACCCGCAAGCCCTGAACGGCACCAACCGGCTGCAGCTGGGGGTGTTCAGCAATGCCCGCCACGGTCAGGTGTTGCTGACCGCCGTGTTTGACAACCTGGGCAAGGGTGCCTCGGGGGCGGCGGTGCAGAACCTGGATCTGATGCTGACAAGTGGAGGTTAAGCCGACCGAGCGTGGCGCGAATGCTGGACATCACCGGTGCGGTGCAGCAATGGCGTCCGTCAATACGCGAACGCGCGCAAGCCCGATGTTTTTAAACACTTTTTCACAGTTCGTCGTACCTTTTGCTCTGCTACACTGACCCGGCACTTTGCCTCCCGCTCGGGTTGGCGCCTCCCACCTTCTCCCTGAAGCCCTTTCATGGCTGAATCCGGCAAAGCACCCTATTTTTTCGCATTGATCGTGTTGTTGGCCGTGTTGGGCGTATACCTGCCAACATTGAGCAACGAGCTGCTGTTTGACGACCTGCGGCTGACCGAAGGCTCCATCTTTGGCGTGTACGGGAGCTTGCTGGATGTCAAGCAACGCATGATTTCGTATGGCAGCTTCGTATGGATAGAGCAGATCTTTGGCGCTGGCTGGTGGAAGCAGCGTATTGTCAACATCGTGCTGCATCTCGGCGTAGTAGCGGCCATGTATGGCTTCTTCAAAGCGCTCCTGAGCCAGACTCGCTTTCCTCAGGACATTGAAGAGCAAACACACTTTGCATCCTCTCAGCGCGCCGCCTTGCGGGTGGGAGTAGCACTGTTTGCCCTGCATCCCATGGCAGCCTATGCGGTGGGCTATCTGATACAGCGGTCTATCCTCATGGCTACGTTGTTCGCGGTGCTCGCTTGCTGGGCATTCGTACGCGGACTGCAAACGCAGCGTGTTGCGTGGTACGGGGGTGCACTGCTGAGCTACCTGCTCGCCGTGTTATCCAAGGAACACGCGGTCATGACTATTGCTCTTGCAGTGCCTCTCTACATTCATATCAAGCGGCCGGGCTGGAAAGAGATCGCGGCTTTGATGGGCGGCACGCTGTTGCTTCTGGCTGTGGTCACAGGAGTTCTCCTGCACTTTTACGGCAACGTTGTCGGCCGACTCTTTGACGAGCAGTCTCTGGCTTTTGCCCAGCAGCTGGAGGCACTGCAACCGGGGGTCACGCAGCGGATGTTTCCGCTGAGCATCCTCAACCAGGCGGCACTCTTCTTTGCTTACGGACTGCTGTGGGTCGTGCCTTATGTGGGATGGATGTCAATTGACCTGCGGCCGGCCTTCCCGCTGGGGTTTGCATCGTCATGGCACATAGTGGGTGGGTTGGGGTACGCAACCCTGCTTGTGGGTACCACGTGGCTGCTGTTGCGACGCACCGGAGCGCTGAGCCTCGTAGCGCTGCTCCTGCTTCTTCCCTTAGTATGGTTTGCCACGGAGTTTTCGACCATTTGGGTGCAGGATCCGTTCGTGCTATACCGCAGCTATCTCTGGGGTGTGGCCCTGCCTGGATTGCTGGCCATAGCGCTCACAGGCTTCAAACCACGCACGATCTACACACTGGGTATCGTGCTTGGATTGGTGTTTGGCGCCCTTGCCCTTGAACGCAACCTCTCGCTGGCTGACGAAGTAACCGCCTGGACTGACGCGGCCGAAAAGACCAACCTCAAGGCCCCCGCCAACGCCGTAGGGCGTAGCCGCCCATTCTTGAATCTGGGCGCCTTTTACATACGCAAAGGCATGCTTGAGCAAGCGGAGCGGAATATTGCCACGGCATCTGCACTGCGCGACCGAGGAGAACTGGGCAGCGGTGCGGTCTTCAATTCGGGCGTCATTCTTCAACTCAAAAAGAAACATGCCGAAGCCCTTCAGGCGTTTTCAACAGCCGAGGAACAAGGCTATTCCGAGCCTGGTTTGTATTTTCACAAAGCCGAATCTCAGGCCGCCTTGGGGCAATTTGTACCCGCACTAGAAAACTTTCGCATTGCACTAGCCAAGGTAGAGAAAGACCCGCAGCAACAGAGCGTAGTACCAACCATTCGTATCCGACTGGTCGAAACAGCTATGGCCGCTCAACGGTACGACGAAGCCATCGGCGGATTCAAAGTGTTGCTTCAAGCCAATCCCAACGACCCCAGGCTACGGCTAGGCCTGGGCATGGCGTTAGTGGGCAAGGGGGAAGCGCAAGTCGCCATTGGAATCTTTGACCAACTCATCGCATCCCATCCGGGAGCCCCCGTCTATTACGGCCGGGCATTGGCGCGCCATCAAGCGGGTCAAGGTGCCGACAGCCTGAAAGATCTTGATGAAGCGATCAGACTGGATCCGCGGAACGCTCAGTACGGCCAAATGCGGGCAATCATTGCGGCCGCCAAAAGACGATAGTCACTCATAAATCAGGCTGGCATTCTTGTGGCGTTGCGCGTATTGCACATTGGTAAGTTCTATCCTCCGCACCGGGGTGGCATGGAGGTATTCCTTGCCGACCTCGTCAATGAACAACGAGCCTCTGGAATCGAGGCAGTAGCGATTGTGCACGGCTCGCCCGAGCCAGATGATCCGCCGTGGATCAAACGTGTCCCCGTGCAACTCCAGTTTGTCTACGCTCCGCTGGCGATGGGTTTTCGCGCCGCATTGGCCCAGGCTATCAAACAGCACAAGCCTGATGTGCTTCATCTGCACATGCCCAACAACTCGGCGCTATGGGTTTTGACACTGCGCGAGGCACGCTCGATCCCATGGGTGGTGCATTGGCAGTCTGACGTAGTGGTGTCACGCATTCGTGTCGCCATTGCACTGGCTTATAGGCTATACCGCCCTTTTGAACAGGCTGTATTGGGACGTGCAGCGCGCATTATCGCGACTTCGCCGCCTTACCTCGAAGCGAGCGAGCCGCTGCAGGCTTGGCGCGCCAAATGCGCTGTCATCCCATTGGGACTTGAGGCACCGAATGGGCCAATTACAGACGCATCCTTGGTTGCACGCTCCAGTCACTGGGTGGCAGGCAAACTTCGCCTGCTCTCCATCGGGAGGCTAACCTATTACAAAGGCTTCGAAACTCTGATCGCAGCAGCGGTTGGCGTGGCAGATGTGGAGCTACTGATCGTGGGCGACGGCGAGCTCCGTGGTGAGCTGCAAGCTCAAATCGACAAGCTAACTCCTCAGGGCCAAACACCCAACGTACGGCTGCTTGGCAATGTAGACGATGCTGAAAAAATCGTCTTGCTCCAAAGCTGTGACGTGTTCTGCCTCGCGTCTCGCGAACGGACTGAAGCTTTTGGCATGGTCCTGCTGGAAGCCATGCAACACGCCAAGCCGTGCATTGTTTCATCTCTTGCCGGTTCTGGAATGCCCTGGGTTCTACAAACCGCAAATGCAGGGATTCAAGCGCCCCAGGAAGATGTAACGGCATGGGCCACGGCGATCCAACAGATGCAAGCCAATCCTCACCTGCGCCAACAATGGGGGGAGTCAGGGCGACGAGCGTTGCAGAAGCACTTCTCCATAGGAGGCTGCGCGCAGGCCATCTACAACCAATACAGAGTGGCCGCTCCCGAAGCCGTCCTCGACACACCTTCCGGCAAGGACTTGCTCATCGTCATACCGGCTCGCAACGAAGCCGCGACCATTGGCGACCTGCTTCACCGATTGGACGCAGAGGGATGGCGTGATGTTTTGGTGATCAACGATCAAAGCACCGACGATACCCAGGCCATCGCGAGCGCGGCAGGCGCTCAGGTGCTCAGCCCCACCTTGCCCGTGGGTGCTTGGGGAGGAATGCAATTAGGCATCCGATACGCGCTTCGACACGGATATCAGGCCGTAATCACCATGGACGCAGATGGGCAGCATGAGGTCGACGAAATACCCACATTGCTCCAAGCGCGGCAGCAGGCTGACCTCGTTGTAGGAGCCTTCCCCGAAAGAGCCAGCCCATTACGCCAATTGGCCTGGAACTGGTTCAGACATCTCGCTGGCTTCGATCTCCGTGACTTGACATCTGGCTTCCGCCTATACAACCGCCAGGTTCTGGAGGTTCTAGCCTCGCGCGAGGCTACGCTGCTTGACTATCAGGATCTCGGTGCGCTGCTACTTGTGCGCCGCGCTGGCCTCCAGATCACCGAAATCCCTGTCAACATGAACATGCGCACCATAGGGAAATCGCGTATTTTCAATTCATGGCTCAACGTGGCGAAATACATGCTCGCCACTAGCCTGCTCTGCTTGGCGCGCTGGGATCTTCGTTCGCGCAGCACCCCGTAGGACAAGGTCAGGCATAAAAGCTCGCGGGATGGACTGTTGCGCTCCAGCCGCTTTGCACATATTTGTTAACAATACAAAGATTAACCACCATAATCTTTGAAACAGTCTGCTTCTTTGACTCAGGAGTTGGGTTGCACCCACGATCTGCGCGTCTCGCGTTGACTTCATGGCTGTGTGCCGGGAAAAGACAACCAACATGAGAATGAAAAAATAATGCGTCTATCTATCTCAGCATGGCGCTCTTCGATAGCCGTTTTGTCTGTCACCGCGCTGGCAATGTTTTGCGGGCAAGCGTATGCACAGCAAGTGATGCAACTTGTCCCCGGGCAGGCGCCGTCCGATAGAACCGCCCTGGCGGCATTGAGTGTCAAGCCCGGGGAATCACTGCGGATCGAAAACCTCCGCGTCAACGACGCTAGCCCCACCGTAGTGAACTTGGAGTTGCGCCGCTCAGAGGTGGTAAGCGCAGGGACCCAATACACCGTGGTTGATGAGAAGGGTCGTCGCGCCTACCCACTGGCCGTCAACGCCCACTTTGTGGGGGTTGTGCAAGGCAAGCCAGACAGCTATGCCTTTGCGACAGTGTCCCCCGATGGTGAAATCCGCACCATCATTCATCAGGACAAAGATACGCTGTTGAACGAGTTGGTGCCGGCACGCAGTAGCGGAGACGGCAAAGCGGTTTCGCGGGCGGTGGACCATCAAAGGGATTTCGTCAACAGAGAGTTTTCTTGCGGCGTGACACCAGCCTTCCTGCAAAGCGACCCGACCCAGCGCAAACTTCTTTTCCAACAAGTTTCGAACACTGGTGAATCAGGCTCTTCGCAAGCCATCAGTGAAAAGGCCGGTACCCAACGCAGGGCAGACATCATTATTGATAGCGACTATGAGTTTTACCAGCTCAAAGGGACTGAAGCCGCTGCATTCAATTATGCGGTAGACCTGTTCACTTACGTTGGCACCCGGTACCAATCGGAAGTCTCTACCCGATTCAATTTGAAGCAGATCATTATTCGGACGAGCACAGTTGGCCCATGGACTGCGACAGATACGAGTTCCATGTTGACACAGCTTCGCGATTACGGAAACGGCGGCGCCTATTCCCCGCAAACATGGCACCATGTTCACCTGCTGAGCGGTAAGCCGGCTGGTGGTGGTATTGCATATGTCAACACGCTAGGGGTCCCCACCTACGCATACGGGGTTAGCGCGTCACTTGCAGGCAATTTCACACCATCAAATCCTCAAGTGATTTGGGACTCTGTGGTCGTAGCCCATGAAATCGGCCATGCATTCGGAAGCTCTCACACCCACGATTACGACAACCCCGCCGTAGTGCCGTCTCCTAATACGGGCGGTGCTATTGATTGCTGCTACTCAGGTAACGCGACCGGCCAATGCGGTGTTGCCTTGGGTGGAGCTGGCCGTTATGGTTATTTGCCAGGTCTAAGTTCGACCACCGGAGGTGGTGCTGGTCAAAGCAACGGCACCATCATGAGCTACTGTCATCTGCTATCAGGCGGAATGAGCAACATTGCGTGGTCATTTGGTACAGGGCATCCGTATGGGGTCAACGCTGGGCGAGTGCCCATAGTCATGACTGGACAAGCACAGACCTACCTACCTCTAGACGCTTCCAGCACGTACGATGTATACGTCACAAAAGCAGGTGCTGGTGCAAGTACAGGCACGGTTACCAGCGCACCCGCAGGTATTAACTGCGGCACTGACTGCACCGAGGCATTTGCAGTTGGCACTTCTGTGACCCTATCGGCCACTGCAGGGGCGGGCTATGTTTTTGCAGGTTGGTCTGGAGCAGGATGTTCCGGTACAGGCACTTGCACTGTCACGGTGGACTCGTACAAAAGCATCACGGCCACCTTCAACACGCCGCCTGTAGGTGTACTTTCCATCGCAAAAATTGGCACCGGAGCAGGAACGGTAACGCGATCGGGTGGTGCCCTTAACTGCGGGTCAACCTGCACAGAATCTTTTACCCCTGGCGCTACTGTCACGCTTACAGCAACGCCAGCGGCCGGTAGCACTTTTGCAGGCTGGAGTGGCGGAACCTGCACGGGCACGGGATCTTGCTCATTCACGATCAACGCCAACACCACTGTCAACGCCCAGTTCAACCTCAGTTCGGGCGGCACCACGTCCACCCCCCTGCTCCAAAGCAATTTGTCGGGCAGCGCGGGTTCGAACCAGTATTTTTCCGTAGTCGTACCCACCGGTGCTACGAATCTTGTTATTCAAATGAATGGCGGATCTGGGGATGTTGACCTGTATGTCAAGTTCAATCAAGTTCCAACGCTGAGTTCGTACGACTGCCGGCCGTATCTAGACGGCAACTCCGAGATCTGTACTTTTGCCACCCCTAGCGCAGGTACTTACCACATTATGCTCAGTGGCTATCAGCAGTTTAGCGGGGTGACACTTGCAGCCAGTTATCAAACGAATAACCCTACCAATCCAAGCGACATCAGCACAATTATTAATCTCTTACTTCTAGATTGAAAACATACCCAAAGAGGAAATGATGAACTCCAAGAAATTAATCTCTGTTTTCGCTGTAGCTATCAGTGCACTGTGGGGAAACACTGTACAAGCTCAAACATTTTATATTGAGGAGGATCCGATCTATCTCCGCTTTGAACAGTACACTGGTTCTGCAGGTATACTTTCGTTCTGGCGCTTGCCAACTCCCGGGGTTTCAACGTTTCCAGGTGGAAGTTGCACCAACCTAAAAATCCCTGCCGATCGCCCGGAGCAATCTTCGAGATTTATGGCACTTTATCTGTTCTCAAAGACCAACAATAAAAAGATTTTCTATTTGTACAATACAACATCTTGCGTCATGGTCAGCTTTGGGACCAACGGCTGATGGCAAATAAAATTAGAAACCACAGAAAATAGAAAAATTCAACAGTTTAAATAATTTAAAGCGAGTGTCTGTCGCGTACATCTCGCTCAAAATTCGCAACGAATTCTCTTCAGTCAAATTATTTAAACTTGAGTTCCATGCAGATTATCTTGCGCCGAGCATCCAGCGCAAGGTTTCCTCCAGCGGTGGAACATCCCAGTCGCCGATCAAATCGCGCAATCTGGCCGAACTACCGCTTAGTGAAAGAACCTCGTTGGCGCGCACGAAGGCGGGATTGATCTGCACCTGCAAGCAATGGCTTGAAATGTGTTCCGCCATATGCAGAACTTCTCTCAGCGAGTGTGTGCGTCCAGAACATACGTTGACTGTCGCACCAGCTGGACGTACTTCCAGTAGCCTGCGATAGGCGCGGACAACAGCGCGCACATCCGAAAAGTCGCGCCAAACATTAAGATTCCCCAACTGGATGGACTCCGCTCGCTTGCGGAAATGGGCGACAATTTTAGGCAATAGAAAGTTTTCAGACTGCCCCACACCGGTGTAGTTGAATGGCCTGACGATAACGATTGGAAGTTGCTCCATCCACAGTCGCGCCATAAACTCCATGCCGACTTTACTCACAGCGTAGTCGTTCGCCGGATTTAGGGGGAAATCCTCGGTCAAGACCCCCTCTGTTGTATTGCCATAGACATTGGCACTACTGGCAAGTAACACACACTGGAGCTTGTGCCGAACGCCAGCAAGCGCGGCCAACAAATTCCGCGTGCCAAGCAGATTAGTACGGTAAAACGCATCTGCATCACTGTGCCCCACGAAGGCGATGGCCGCCAAATGCACTACTGCATCAGGCTGCACCTCCTCCACAACAGCCCGAAGGTCAGATGCATGGAGTAGATCTACGCAGCGATAGCGAAGATCAGCCTCATCGGGTTGACTCCCTACACCCCAGACATCCCATCCATTCGCCTCCAACTCCGCAGCAAGGTACGTCCCAGTAAACCCTTTTATTCCAGTTATCAGCACTTTCGGCTGGGCCATGTAGCTCATCTCCAATCGTCAGAAAGAGAATCCAGTCTGGTTGCGCCTCATATCTGCTTCCACCATCATCTGACACAATTTTTCGAGTGTTACCGTCGGCTCCCACCCTAGCTTGGCTCTGGCCTTTGCAGGATCCCCAATGAGTAACTCGACTTCTGCTGGGCGATAGAACCTCGGATTTACGCGCATGACCGTCTTACCCGTAGCAGTATCTACAGCCAATTCATTCTCGGCGGTTCCCACGAAATCCACATCAATACCTGCTCCTTTGAATGCCATGCGGACAAAATCGCGAACGGTTTCGGTACGGTTAGTAGCTAATACGAACGTATCTGGCTCATCAACTTGCAGCATACGCCACATACCCTCGACATACTCTTTGGCAAAACCCCAGTCCCGCTTAGCATCAAGGTTTCCCAGCTCGAGCACATCGATCTTTCCAAGCTTGATTTTGGCAACCCCGTCGGTGATCTTACGAGTTACAAACTCTCGACCGCGCAAAGGACTTTCGTGATTAAATAAGATCCCACTGCTCCCGAATATTCCATAACTTTCTCGGTAATTGATCGTCATCCAATGCGCGTAAAGTTTGGCGACCCCGTATGGACTGCGAGGATAGAAAGGCGTACTTTCCACCTGAGGGACCGCCTGAACTTTGCCAAACATCTCTGAAGTACTGGCCTGGTAAAACCGAATACCTGGGTCGACAAGGCGAATGGCCTCCAATAGATTCAGCGCCCCGATGCCTGTAATTTGAGCTGTTGCGCTCGGCTGCTCGAATGAAACCCCAACAAAACTCTGTGCGGCCAAATTATAAATTTCGCTAGGCTGAACCTTTTGCAGCAATGCAATACTTGCGCCAAGATCGGTAAGATCGTGCTCAACCAGATGAAGATTCGAGTGAGTTTCGACCCCTAGTTCTTCCAATCGCCAAAAATTGACCGAACTAGTACGCCGATAAGCGCCATAGACAGCATAGCCCTTCGACAACAGAAGCTCAGCCAGATAAGCACCGTCTTGCCCAGTAATTCCGGTAACAATTGCCTTCTTCATGATTTAATTTTATTAGTCATTTTAGAATAAATGAGTAGAACCCCTTCGGGCTAGCCTCTGCCAAAAACTCAAACATATCGCAACCGGAGTAAAGCTCTTCCCCATTCAATTCGGCAAATCTAAGTCGATCCATCCACATATCCACATCAATACCGCGACTACAAAGATGCCCAAGATGGAGCTCAAGGTGTGAATACTGAGCGCGCTTCAAAATTTCAATATAACACGGACACCTCAGCAGATCGAATTCATATCCTTCGATATCGGTCTTAACGAAGTCAAAATTCAAATCGTGCATTCGATCAATACGAAAACCACGGAGCGGCATAGTCATAAAGTCGACCAGCATCTTGGAATTCTCATCACCTACGGACGCGTTAGATGCGAGCACCGCAAATGGAACAACATTAACAATTTTTATTACACCATTAAGGAAGCAGTTAAATATCCCAATAGCAACATTTAGTATGGATGGCTCATAAGAAACAACTTCCTCTGCGCCGCGCTGCAAGGCATAGTAGCATGCCCATACCATCTGATGCCCACCAAGATCCAAATAGCGATTAGATTTTCGAAAAAGCCCGCGCTTCGATTCCAAGAGAAAATCAAAAGCGTGCTCAGCGCCGTCGCGCCCATACCACTCTAATGATTGCTCATTAACTATAGCGACCGACAGTGCTTCATCGCTATCAAACTGAAATTTTCGAATATATGGTTTTTTCAAAAAGTGATGCCCAGAACTTAACTTTCCGGCAAGTAATTGCTCAAGGCCATCCTTAAATTCAATCACAGCTTGTGACCAATCTCCACCTTGAGCCTCAAGCAATGCAATTTCAGAAAACCCCAGTTCGCCACCCGATATGTCAATATTATGAGCCCGGAACGCCGCGCCCATTTTTTCAACATATATTTTGTAATCATCTGCTAAAGACATTTGAGCTCCTCCAAGCCAATCATTTATCGCATCGCTTTTTCGATAGCACCAACTAAAATATCGGAAAAATATGCACCCATCTGCTCAAAACTATTAAACATTCGCCATTGGATAGATTTTTCTATGATCTTTGATATCTGATCCATGTCATCTCCGGAAGCCTTAATAATTTGGTCTATTCCCAGAGCCAAGTCTTCCGGGCTTGATCCAGGAAGTTCATATACCAAATCGCGAACATCCTCAAAAATATTCAAAGGAGTTACGGCAACCAAGGCCCCGGACGCCAACCCCATCCTAACGGCAGCACTGGACGACTCAGAGGTCTCTTGATAGGGAAAAATTACCAGATCTGCAGAGGATAAAATATGCAAGGAATCTTCGTCCTCCAAATAATCCGTAACCATTCGAACTTTTGATGACAATCCCCGATCAATTATCATTCTCTGGCAGTTATTGACCAACGATTCCGAAACAGCATCTGGATATTTAGCATTCACCATATCCAACTCTAGATCCACCCCCCGGCCAGATAGAATGTCAATCGCCATAATAATTTGCTCCATGCCCTTATGCGGAAGAGCAAAGCCATATGAAGCGATTTTGAATCTTCCACTTCTGGTTCTCTTTTTGGCGATGGGTGCTTGGACTACACCTTGAGGGAAAAATACCAAATTGTCGCGGACACCTAATCGATCAAGATTTCCAACATCATTCAGAGAATGAATCAGCACCGCATCACAAACACTAAGCGCCGGAGCAAGATCAGAAAGTTTACGATTGATGATGTGTGGCGGGGGGTCTACCGTCGCGTGAAGGGTAATAGTCACCACTCGGCCGGCTTTTTTCTGACGAAAAATGAACTCTGACAGCGCGAAGAAATCATGAAAACCGAAATTCAATTGTATGGATATAGCATCAATGGAAGCTTCATCCACGGCCGTATTGAGTGAAGAAAGGCTTCCACCGCCAGCTCTCCAACAGCGAATAACATTCGGCCCATCTAAATCAATTAATTCCTGTCCAAGCGGAGCAAAGATGACTGACGACTGATCGACAGCAGATATCAAATTTTTAGCATAAGATGCTATCCCGCATTTCGTATTCCAGGTCGTAATCCAACCAATTCTAACTTTTCTTCGAAGCTTACCCAAAGCAAGTTGCGCTGAAATCTCGTTGTTTGCAATGGCCCTCGATGATTTGAGCAGAAAATCTCCAGGAAAGTTTTTAATTTCAGAATCCGCACTTATTCGGCGCAAAAAATCTTCATAAATGGAAAATGGATCCAAAACACTTTCTGCATCACTTATCGCATCGCTAGCGCTCTCCATGGACTGAATGGCTCTTTTTGCTGAGATTTCCCAGGAGAAATTTTTTGAGTATTTATGAGTGTGATTTTTCAGAGATTCATAGAACAAGCGATCTCCTAACGCCTGCTCTAATTTAGCTGCGATGGAGTTTATATCCTGAGGGTCGAACGTTGCATCAGATCGCCCCAAAACTTCAGGGACACTCGTAGTGTTAGAGCCAATAGCTGGTACGCCACAAGACATTGCTTCGAGAACCGGCAAGCCAAAACCTTCCCGGAAAGACGGAAACACAAACAAGGTAGACAGGTTATATAAATCAATCAAATCATCATCCGCGACATGTCCTAAAAATAGAACCGCATCATGACTTAAGCCGACATCTCTTCCAACTTCTCTGAGTCGATTATAAATCCCATCCCACCCCTTCCCAACAATCACGACTTGATACTGCCTCCTTATATCCGGCGGAATAAGTGCAAAGGCTCGAATCAGTCCTTCCTGATTTTTCCTGGAATCAAAGCTTGCGACATAAATTATAAACCGCTCACGAATATTGAATCGGTTTTTTATCAAGTGCGCCTGAATTTCAGATATTTCACGGGGTTTGAATTTCGCATCCACCGCAGAAGAAATATTTATAATTTTTCGCGAATCAAACCCACCAACATCCGACCCCTCCATTTTTGAATAATTGGAAATGGCAAACAAAACCCCCGCATCGCGCATATAGTCAATTTTTCTAAAAAAATGATTTTTAAGCACGTGATTGGTAAGGTATTTCCCACTCTCAACCAAAGGTATTAGATCGTATAATGTTACTGCTGTACGGGATGCAGGAAAAAGCAGTCCCACTGACGTAACCACATCATCACCAAGACCTTCTATCAAGCTAGTGACATGCAGGAAATCAGGACAAAAATCAGCGATAAATTTTTCCCGAATTAATTCCGCCATTCTCGTTAACCCAACCTGATCGACCAAGGCTGTCTTATTTTCTGCGATGCCGGAAGGAAGATCAATCGCGACTATTTTCCGCTGTGAGATTAAATCAACAAGCTCGGCTCTCACTTCATTCTCAAAGGGCAACGCCTTATTCAGTAGCACGTAAAAATCATGCGACGGTCCGTTTCGCATCATTGCTTTCGCCAGAGCTAAAGAGTAGCGGCCAATTCCGCCGAATCGACTACCAGACTGGCAGCTTTGAAGATCAATCAGGATTTTCATTAATCAGTATGAGTGCTATGCAGCAACCGAAGCGCCACGCAGATCCCCAAGAGGGTAATATTTTTGCACGATCTTGAGAGCATCAATTCAATGAGTTCCATCAAATATATTTTTAAGATCCACATATATCTCCCGACCTCTGGGAGTGAGGCTTTCATAGGTCAATTCTTTTGCCCGATCAAAGCCAATATCTAAAGAGCTTCGATTTCTGTTTGATTTTGTATGAACTTCCAGCAATTGCGCGTGTAGTGCTGGATACTTACGTAAAAGCCATCCATTAATTTTTTCGCTGAATTCTGGCGTCTCCAGCACAAGCGAAATTAAACGGCTCAACGGCCGTTGACTGACTTTAATTGTGCCGTGTATCACCTTATTGATACCCCGGCGAGTTGCCGGAAAAAATAGTATCGCCAGATCCGCAGCAAAGCGCATAGGCAGTGTGATACGCCACGACACGCTTTTCCGCAATCTCTGTGCCTCCCTCTCTGACTCGAATGCCTTGCGTTCCATACGCGTTAGCTTTGCTTGCAGATCACTAATTTGGTTCTCAAGCAAACGATCCGCATCATTAAGTCTATGTTCGAGTGCTGCCGTCTTCTCCCTCAGTGCTTCGAACTCACCCTCTGCCTGCATAAGCCTTTGCTCCACTTCAAATTGGGCACGGAGCTTGAAGCCATCAAATATATTGGGAGGGAATTTGAATGCTGGAATCAAAGAAGCATGTTCTTTTGCAACATAGAATCTATTCAGGCCATCAGTGTATACAAAAGAATAATCTGCATTAATCAGCAACTCTTCCCAAACATCGTAGACCTCAATTTGAGAATTTGGAATGGTGGCTTCCACCAGAACGATCCAAGGACGATTTTTAGACCAATTATTTCCCTCAAGGACTGCTCTTTCAAAACCCTCAACATCAACTTTTAGAAAGTGTACGTCCTGCCCTTCGGGGATGTAAGTTGTCCAGATTGCATCAAGAGTCGTTACCTGCACATCCCGGCGAACGTGAGGTCTCCCAGCACTTACTTCACTCTCGGCTATCGAATCAACCAGAGTGGAAAGCCCGGATCCTTCAAAAATAGTAATTGGAAGCGTGCCTATACTCCGGCCAAGTGCCGCTCCAATATTGTGATCGCGAGGACGTCGATCCTGCAATATTTTCAAGAAATCCGGATTAGGCTCGATATTAATGCCCTGCCAACCCTTTTCATAAAATACTTTCGTCACCGAATCTTGGTCAGGCCACGCTGCACCAACATCAATATAGAACCCACGTTCTACATCTGCGAGAGCGCGCATTAGCATTACATCTTCGAAATTTTGAGCGTACGAAATCATATTGTTTTAACTACCAATGATAGGCTCCCTCGCGATCCAAGTAGCGACCCAAATTAGATCTAATATATTCCACTTGATCTTGGCTAAGCAAATCGAACGCTTGTTTAGACTTCAATGATGAGACGTGGCGCCTATGATAAAAGTTGATCTTGTCGTAGAAACTGAACCCCAGGTCGACACTATCGGCCAAATCCATATTGTGGGTTTTTTCATACACCGCTTTTTTCTTATTGTTCAACCAAATTCTGTGAACCTCAAGCGGGTTCCAGGTGCCCAGGAGGTATTTACTTATTTTTCGCACGACAAGCCATGGATATTTATCTACATCTTCATAGCTAATATTCAACATATTTTTGTGCATTTTTTTATGCCAAGAAAGCCATTGCCCGTAAGTCGCAACAGAATCTTCCAAGGAAAAGCCAAAAACGCTCATCCATGAAGCAATGGCATCCTCTGGCTTGCGAACCGTGCAAACACATGGAACACCCTTTTTCTCCAGAATAGCATTTATCAATGCATCAGGAGAATGACTTTTAATAATTGAATTATCTACATGGATTTGTTCAAAAATAATGTCATTTATTGAATTGGAAGAGTGGGTAGAAACGCCCCCACGCGCTTCAAGAAGTTCTCTTACCACGTTATAGGAGAATGTCGATCCGCTTCTCTGCATTCCAGCGACAATAACTATCACTTTTTCTTAACCTCAACGCTGCCAAACAAATTCGCAAAACCGTAGGAGAGATAGGAATGGGCATTTATCACGCGAAATATCAACACATCCACCCTGCGATGCAGCATCTCTTCTTTGTCAGTTCCTTTTTTCGTAACTCCCACATTCAAATAATAGGTACCTGGCACCAAATTTCCTTTCAAAGCAAATCGAATGCAAACCGACTCACCGGACTGAAAGGATATCTTTGGATTTTGGATATTCGCATGCGCATTGGTGGCATAAACACATATCCCGTCAACTGACTTCACCATCATTCCAAAATTCACCTGTTCTGCAGGCTCATTAAAATAGACGTCATAACCGACCGATATCAAATGACCTTCGGGAATAATGTTTGTCACTGCGCCATCAACGTCCGAGATGCAGACATTTGTTATTTCCGCACCCCTGCTGCCGTATTGAACCTCTACACTATTGGCCACAAGTGAAGGGTCATAAAGCGGGAGTATTTCTTTTTTGGGTTCTCGTTCTTTTTCGCCCCCTCCAAAAAGCAATTTCTCGTAAGCATCGCAAACACTTCGGGCTCTGCCAATTTTTGATATCAGTCCCCCATTTATAAAAATTGCTCGATCGCATATTTTTTTTACAGTCTCCGTGTCATGGCTCACAAAAAGCAGGGTCGTCCCTGACTTCTTGTAATCTTCAATGCGCCTGAAACACTTCCTCTGAAAAGCGGCATCACCCACCGAAAGCGCCTCGTCGACTATTAAAATATCAGGCCGGGTTGCAGTAGAAATCGCAAAGGCAAGTCTTACCTGCATTCCACTCGAATACATTCTCAAAGGCTGATCAATATAATCACCTATGTCAGCAAATGACTCTATTTGGGGCATCAAAGTGTTAATTTCCTCGATGCTGTACCCCAACAGCTGTCCAGTCATATATGTATTTTGGCGACCGGTAAAATCAGCATGAAATCCCATTCCAAGCTCAAGTAAGGCAGCGACTCTTCCTTCAACAATAACGCTACCGTCGGTTGGCTGGGTAGTTCCGGTAATTATCTTCAACAACGTACTTTTGCCGGCTCCATTGACTCCCACAATGCCCACCGCCTCGCCTGGCTCGATAGTGAAGTTGATGTCGCGTAGTACCCAAGCTTTTTTATGTTGCTGGTGTCCCGTTATCCATTCAAACATCCTTGCCCATTTGTTTGGATAGCGCTTATATGCCTTGCTTACATTTGAAACAACGATGCTTCCCATTAGAGTTCATCCACCAGTTCACCCACGCGCGAAAGAAAGAACCAAGCACCCAATATTAAAAACAATATCGAAAGCAAAGCAAGCGGCACCAAACTAGTAAAGTCCGGTATTCGTTGATTTAGAAAAAGCGTCTGATATGCAACCATCAAGGGCTGCATCGGATTGAATTGCAGTACCGCACGCACAGCAGATGGCAGAGAGTCAAAAACATAAACGATAGGGGTGAGCCAAAACCAGAACTGCACCACGATGTTTGTTAATTGGCTCACATCTCTGAAGAACACGTTGAGTGTTCCCAAAAAAATACCGAGGCCCAAAGTAAAAAGCAACTGCAAGACTAACAAGGGCACTACCGCAAACAGTGCCCACCCCGGCCAGTGGCCAATCAGAGCCAAAAAGGCGAGATACAGCGCAAACACAATGCCAAAGTTGACCATCGCTGATACTGCAACAATGGCGGGCAGACATACGCGTGGAAAGTTCGACTTTTTGATGAGGTTGCCGTGCTCCAGGAACACTCCATTCAAGCGCACAAGCATTTCGGCAAACAAGCCCCAGGTTAGAACCCCCGCACACAGGTAGATGCTGAATGCAAACGGCGTTTGCTCATGACCCGCAAGACTGGGGCGCATGAGTTGGCCAAACACCACTGTGTAAATAATGATCATGGTCAGTGGGTTGGCCACTGACCAGAACGCGCCCAGCAAAGATTCTCGGTATTTGCCGTGGAACTCCCGCATGACACTGCTCCAGACAAAGCCGCGGTAGCCCCAAAGGGCTTTAAGCATAGGTAAGCCAGGCATAGAGTCAGCTTTGTTTCGGAGCAGGCACTGCCCGGCCGTAGGTGTCTTCAAACCGTACTATGTCATCCTCATTTAAATAACTACCAGATTGCACTTCAATAATTTCTAAGGGTACTTTCCCTGGGTTGGTCAGTCGGTGCATGTGACCTAATGGAATAAAAGTGGACTCGTTTTCGCCCAACAAAAAGACTTTGTCACCGTTAGTAACCTGTGCAGTTCCTTTGACCACAATCCAATGCTCTGCACGATGGTGATGCATTTGCAGACTGAGGCTGGCACCAGGGTTGACCACGATGCGCTTGACTTGAAAGCGCTCGCCGCTGTCAATGCTGTCGTACCAACCCCAAGGGCGGTGAATCTTGCGATGTGTCTGTGTGAGGGTATGGCCCGCTTCACGTAGCTTGGCAACGACCTGCTTGACGTCCTGGGTTTGCCGCTTGTCAGCCACCAAGATGGCATCGGCGGTTTCCACAACCACGATGTTGTCCAGTCCTACGCCAGCCACCAGTCGGCTGCTTGACAGCAGCAGCGTGTTGGAACAACCGTGCTGGATGGTGTCGCCCACGTGCGCGTTGCCATGGACGTCTTGCTCACGCACCTGCCACAGTGCGTCCCAGGCGCCCAGATCTGACCAGCCTGCCTGCAGTGGTACAACACAGGCAGGGATGCCCAAGTCGGGTCGGGTTGGCAGTCGCTCCATCACGGCGTAGTCAATGGAGTCGGCCGGGCAGGTGTTGAAGATTTCGGTGGCAGGACGGATGAAGTCCACATCCTTTTGGGCACCTGCCATGGCGGCTGAGCAGGCGGCAAAGATGTCGGGGCGGCAGCTTTGAATGGCCTTGAGCCATACGCTGGTGCGCACCATGAACAGGCCGCTGTTCCACAGGTAGTTGCCGGCGTCCAGGTAGCTTTGGGCACGTGCCGCGTCCGGTTTTTCGGCAAAGCTGGCGATGTAATGGGCGTCACCGCCCTGCAAGGGTTCTCCACACTGGATGTAGCCATACCCTGTCTCTGGCTTATCGGCCACGATGCCAAAGGTCGCCATGGCACCACCGCTGGCAACGGCAAACGCTTGTTCTATGGCGCGGTGGAATGCAGACAGGTTGGCCATCACATGGTCCGCTGGCATGGCAAGCAGCACAGGGTCACCGCCGTCAACCTGCGCATGCAAGGCAGCCAGGGTGAGCGCGGGGGCTGTGTTGCGGCCGGCAGGCTCCAACACGATGCTTGCGCCGTGTATGCCAGCCTCAACTAACTGGCTAGCCGCCAGAAAGCGGTGCTCTGCGTTACAGACCAGGATGGGCGCCTTCGCCACGGGAATCTGGGTCAGACCCCGCAGGCGCAGTGCAGTGTCTTGCAGCATGGTGCGCGCTCCAGCCAGGGCCAGGAACTGTTTGGGATAGGTTTCACGCGATAGCGGCCACAGGCGTGTGCCGGAGCCGCCGCACAGAACTACGGGCAACAACAAATTCAGGGATTCAGTCATAAGGCTAAGCTAGAGCGGGTCTTGATCTTGGGGAGGCTTGGCGCGCTTCTGAACAAGGTCGGCCTCCAACAGGGCCAAGCGCTGGTTCAATCGGCGCAGGTCGCGCTCAATGCGGGTATTGACCATGTCGCTGTGCAAGGCCTTGATCAGCAAGACCATGCACACCAGCAACAGCAGCAACGTCGGGGGGTAGCTCACACCCAGAAGCAGGGCCAGCCAATCGATCAACCCAGGCGACGCCCCCAGCACCGCCGCAGCCCCTGCCACCACCACCCAGAACAGGCCGTGCATGACATACAGATGATCCCTGCGAATGAGATACAGAATCAGCGCGGCAAGGCCAATGCCCATCAGCGCGGTTGTGAATTGCAAGGACGCCATCAGATTCCTGAATCGGTAAAGCTCCGCGCGCTCGAGGTCAAGCCTGTGAGTTGGGAGCAAGAAAGAGACGGTTGGACCACTGCAACCCAGGGAGTTGCACATGCGTGCGTTACGCAAATGCCCACCATCGCCACATCCGAAAGATTGTAGGTGCAGGGTAGTTACAAAGCGCCGCAAAGACCTCGCGCCGACCTGCCAACAAGTAAGCAAATATCTCAGACATACCAGTGATGCTCTTGAAATGAAGCGGAATGCCCGTATCATTAGCACTCACTGCAGACGAGTGCTAACACCGCACTCCCTGCTGGCAGTTTGGTAGCCCCGGATGGCCGGGGCTGATTGAGTCCCTCAGCTTTTTTACTGAAAACAGGAGCATTGCAATGAACCTTCGCCCTCTGCACGATCGCGTGATCGTCAAGCGTATTGAAAGCGAAACCACGACCGCTTCCGGCATCGTGATCCCTGACAACGCCGCTGAAAAGCCCGATCAAGGTGAAGTGTTGGCCGTTGGCCCCGGCAAGCGCAACGACAAGGGCGAAGTGCTCGCCCTGAACGTGAAGGTCGGTGACCGCGTTCTGTTCGGCAAGTACTCGGGCCAGACCGTCAAGGTCAAGGGCGACGAGCTGCTGGTCATGAAGGAAGACGACCTGTTTGCAGTGGTTGAGAAGTAATTTCTCTTCCCTCTGAATCACTCATCTTTTCATAGCTGCCAGTGCTTATTGAATAAGCGCCAGCAGCCAATTTGAATCAAATTTTCAGGAGCTCCAAAATGGCAGCAAAAGACGTAGTTTTCGGCGGCGAAGCCCGCGCACGCATGGTTGAAGGCGTGAACATCCTGGCCAACGCGGTCAAGGTGACCCTGGGCCCCAAGGGTCGCAATGTGGTGCTGGAGCGCTCGTTCGGCGCCCCCACCGTGACCAAGGACGGTGTGTCCGTGGCCAAGGAAATCGAACTCAAGGACAAGCTGCAGAACATGGGCGCCCAGCTCGTGAAGGAAGTGGCCTCCAAGACCAGCGACAACGCTGGTGACGGCACCACCACCGCTACGGTGCTGGCACAAGCCATCGTGCGCGAAGGCTTCAAGTACGTGGCCGCCGGCATCAACCCGATGGACCTGAAGCGCGGTATTGACAAGGCTGTGACGGCCCTGGTCGCCGAGCTGAAGAAGGCTTCCAAGCCCACCACCACCTCCAAGGAAATCGCCCAAGTGGGTTCGATCTCCGCCAACTCCGACGAAACCATCGGCAAGCTGATCGCTGACGCCATGGACAAGGTTGGCAAGGAAGGCGTGATCACCGTGGAAGACGGCAAGTCGCTGGACAGCGAACTGGACGTCGTGGAAGGCATGCAGTTTGACCGCGGCTACCTGTCGCCCTACTTCATCAACAACCCCGAAAAGCAATCCGCGATTCTGGACAACCCCTTCGTGCTGCTGTTCGACAAGAAGATCAGCAACATCCGCGACCTGCTGCCTACGCTGGAGCAAGTTGCCAAGGCTGGCCGTCCCCTGCTGATCATTGCCGAAGAAGTCGAAGGCGAAGCCCTGGCTACGCTGGTGGTCAACACGATCCGCGGCATCCTGAAGGTTGTGGCTGTGAAGGCCCCTGGCTTCGGCGACCGCCGCAAGGCCATGCTGGAAGACATCGCCATCCTGACGGGCGGCAAGGTCATCGCTGAAGAAGTCGGTCTGACCCTGGAAAAGGTCACCCTGGCCGACCTGGGCCAAGCCAAGCGCATCGAAGTGGGCAAGGAAAACACCATCATCATCGACGGCGCTGGCGCTGCCGCTGACATCGAAGCCCGCGTCAAGCAAGTGCGCGTGCAGATCGAAGAAGCCACGTCCGACTACGACCGCGAAAAGCTGCAAGAGCGCGTGGCCAAGCTGGCTGGCGGCGTGGCCGTGATCAAGGTGGGCGCTGCCACCGAAGTCGAAATGAAGGAAAAGAAGGCCCGCGTGGAAGACGCACTGCACGCTACCCGTGCAGCTGTGGAAGAAGGCGTTGTGGCTGGCGGCGGCGTGGCTCTGCTGCGTGCCAAGCAAGCTGTGGGCGACTCGATCAAGGGCGACAACGCTGACCAGGACGCCGGTATCAAGCTGGTGCTGAAGGCTGTGGAAGCTCCTCTGCGCGAAATCGTGAACAACGCCGGTGGCGAAGCCTCGGTGGTGGTGAACGCAGTGTTGGCTGGCAAGGGCAACTTTGGCTTCAACGCTGCCAACGACACCTACGGCGACATGCTCGAACTGGGCATTCTGGACCCCACGAAGGTCACCCGCACCGCTCTGCAAAACGCTGCCTCCGTGGCATCGCTGCTGCTGACGACCGAAGCCATGGTTGCAGAAGCACCGAAGGATGACGCCCCAGCCGGCGGCGGCATGCCCGACATGGGCGGCATGGGTGGCATGGGCGGCATGGGCATGTAAGTGCCTGACCCCTGCGCAGCAGCCCCGTGCTGACTGCGCAGCCCACTACACAAAAGCCCGCAGGCCTTACGGTCTGCGGGCTTTTGTTTTTTCTATGGGGCCAACTCGGGACACTGGCCTGCCATGGGTTTACTCCCCGCTGGGTTGCACCCACCAGTAGATCAGCACCAGGGTGCCGATACCGGTGAGGGACAGCAGCTGCCACCAGCCGGAGCGGCCAATATCGTGCAAGCGGCGAGCCCCCACGGCCAGCGCGGGCAACAGCAGGGCCAGCGCGGCAATGCCATACAGCACCTGGCTGATCATGGTGGCAATCACCAGCACCCCGAGCTGGAACAGCGCAAACCACCAGAACTCGGAGCGTGGTGCACGGCCCGAAAACCCTGCGTACTGCGCGAAGCAGCTTTTGACAGCCGAAACAAAATCCATAGCGAATTCCCTCTCTTGAACAATCGTTGCTCGGTCACGGGGTATCCCCGCGTGGCCATGATAGAGGGGCGCTGCGACAAGTCCAGCCAGCTCGGCGCGCGCAGCGGAGACACCGTACCGCTGGCGCCACGGTGTCAGCGTCTCCCTTGCTCTCATTTTTATAGCTGTCAGTGCATATTGCACTAGCGCACCAGGCGCTTTTGGCTGCCAACCCAGCGCCCAGAGCCCCTCAAGCCGCCTTGCGCAATGCCTGGGTGTCGCGCGCCAGCTGGGTGATGCGGGCCCAGTCGCCCGCGCGCACCGCATCGGTGGGCGTAAGCCATGAGCCGCCCACGCAGCGCACATTGGGCAGTGCCAGGTAGTTGGAGGCAGTGGCGTTGGTGATGCCACCCGTGGGGCAAAAGCTCACCTGGCCAAACGGGCTGGCCCAGGACTTCAGCAGCGGGATGCCGCCCACGGCCTCGGCCGGGAAGAGCTTGAGAAACGAGAACCCATCGGCCAGCGCCGCCATGATCTCGCTGGACGTGGCCACACCGGGCAGCAGTGGCAGGTTCAGGCCCTTGCAGGCGCTGCCCACGGCCGAGGTGTAGCCGGGGCTCACGGCAAACCGCGCACCGGCTTCGCTCGCGCGGCGCGCGTCATCGGCGTTGAGCACCGTGCCCACACCCACCACAGCTTCGGGCAGATGGCGGGCGATGGTTTCGATGGCGGGCAGACCGGCAGCGGTGCGGAGCGTCACCTCCAGCACCTTCACGCCACCGGCCAGCAAGGCCTCGGCCAGGGGCAGCGCGTCTTCCACGCGGTCGATCACGATGACCGGGATGACCGGGCCATGGCTGGCGATGTCGAGGGGATTCATGGGGGCGGAAGCAGGGGTTACAGCCATGTACAGGCTCCTTGTTCGGCACCGCCTGCGTGGCGGCGAAAGTTGGTGAAGAGTTCGCGGCCGAAGCCGATGGGTGATGGGGCGCTGCAGGGCTGTGGGGCGCGTGCGGCCCACTCGGCGTCGTCCACCAGCACATCGAGCGTGCCAGCCACCGCATCCACCCGCACGATGTCGCCATCACGCACCTTGGCCAGAGGGCCACCGGCCAGGGCCTCGGGCGTGACGTGGATCGCGGCCGGTACGCGGCCGGAGGCGCCGCTCATGCGGCCGTCGGTGACCAGCGCCACCTGGAAGCCCTGGTTCTGCAGAACCGCCAGCGGGGGCGTGAGCTTGTGCAGCTCTGGCATGCCGTTGGCCTGCGGGCCCTGAAAGCGCACCACGGCCACCATGTCCTGGTTCACCTCGCCCGCGCTGAAGGCTGCGAGCAGGGCTTCTTGCGAGTCAAAAACTCGCGCTGGGGCTTGGACGATGTGGCGATCTTCGGGCACGGCCGACACCTTGATCACCGCGCGGCCCAGGCGGCCTTGCAGCAGGCGCAACCCGCCGGTGGGTGAGAAGGGTTCGCTCACGGACCGCAGCACCGAGGTGTCGCCCGACACGGCCGGTGCGCTCTTGCCGCCATCGGCAATGCCGCCCGCGTTCACGCTCATCACATCAGGGTGCATCAAGCCACCCGCCAGCAGCTCGCGCAGGATCCAGGGCGGGCCGCCCGCCGCCTGGAACTGGTTCACATCGGCGTCGCCATTGGGGTACACGCGGGCCAGCAGGGGCACCACCGACGAGAGTTCGTCAAAGTCCGTCCAGTCGATCAGGATGCCCGCGCTGCGCGCAATCGCCACCCAGTGGATCAGGTGGTTGGTGGAGCCGCCCGTGGCCAGCAGGGCCACCATGGCGTTGACGATGCAGCGCTCGTCCACCAGCTTGCCGATGGGGGTGAAGCGGTTGCCCCGCTTGCCGATGTCGAGCACCGTGCGCAGCGCCTGGCGCGTGAAGGCCTCGCGCGCCTCGGTGCCGGGCGACTCGAACGCTGCACCGGGCACATGCAGGCCCATGGCTTCGAGCAGCATCTGGTTGCTGTTGGCCGTGCCATAGAACGTGCAGGTGCCAGGGCTGTGGTACGCGGCCGATTCGGCCTTGAGCAGTTCGTCACGGCCCACCAGGCCTTGTGTGTACTGCTCGCGCACCTTGGATTTTTCCTTGTTCGACAGGCCTGTGCCCATGGGGCCTGCGGGCACAAACACGCAGGGCAGATGCCCGTAGTGCAGCGCGCCGATCAGCAGGCCGGGCACGATCTTGTCGCACACGCCCAGCAGCAGTGCACCATCGAACACATCGTGGGACAGCGCTACCGCAGTGGCCATGGCAATGGCATCGCGGGAGAACAGCGACAGCTCCATGCCGGGCGTACCCTGCGTCACACCATCGCACATGGCGGGCACGCCACCGGCCACTTGCACCGTGGCACCGAGCTGGGCGGCCTCATCACGCAGGATAGCGGGGTAGCCCTGGTACGGCTGGTGCGCCGAGAGCATGTCGTTGTAGGCCGTGACGATGCCGATGTTGGGCGCCTTCTCGACCGTGACCTTGAACTTGTCCGATCCCGGCAATGCCGCGTAGGCGTGGGCCAGGTTCGCACAGCCCATGCGGTCTTGTGCGGGCTTGCGGGCGATCATGGCGTCAACGCCGGCTAGGTAGGCGCCGCGGGTGTCTGCGCTGCGCTGGACAATGCGCTCGGTCACGCGCGCTACAACTGGGTGCATGGAAGTCTCCATCGGTGGGTGGCAGGACCCCGTGCATTGCGCCAGGGTCGTTATCTGAGGCCCTAGAATGTAACTCGATAACCACCCCAATTCAACCCATGTCCCTGCAAACCTTGCCCTTGCCGCCGTCCGAACTGGGTGAATCCCCCTTCTGGCACCCCACGGAAAAATCCCTTTACTGGTGTGACATTCAGGGACAATCGGTGCACGCATGGCATCCTGACAGCGGCCACCACCGGCAGTGGCGCATGCCCAGCGAGCCCGGCTGCTGCGCGCCTGCGACCGATGGGCGATTGGTAATCGGGTTACGAAACGGTTTCTATCTTCTGGATACAGCCAAGGACAGCGCAGACCCTACCGCCCTCAGCTGCCTGGCCCTGCTGCCGCCCGAGCAGCATGACACCACGGTCCTGCGCCTGAACGACGGCCGCTGCGACACCGCAGGCCGTTTCTGGGCGGGCTCGGTCATCACGCCCCGCACCGCACCGAATGCGGCCCTGTGGTGCCTGCAGGCCTACCCGGCCAGCGCCACAGGCTACCGCGTGCGCCACATGGCAGGCGATAACTTCACCGCCAACGGCCTGGCCTTCAGCCCCGACAACCGCACGATGTACTGGTCGAATACGCCCGAGCACCGCATCGACCAGTTCGACTTTGACGTGGCCACGGGCGATATCACCAACCGCCGCCCCTGGGTGCAGTTTGACCGCAAGGTGGACGGCCAGCCGTACGGTGGGCGGCCCGATGGCGCGGCGGTGGATGTGGAAGGCAACTACTGGGTGGCGATGTACGAAGGCGCTTGTGTGTTGCAACTCTCGCCAGCAGGTGAGGTGCTGCAGCGCATTGCGGTGCCGGTGCAGTGCCCGACCATGGTGTGTTTTGGGGGGGAGGATCTGCACACGCTGTTCATTACATCGGCGCGGGCGGGAAGGCCTCTTCAAGAACAGCAGGCAGCGGTTGCAGCAGGGTCGCTGTTCAGCATGCACGTGGAAGTGGCGGGGCTGCCGGTGAATTTCTTCAAGGTGTGAAAAGCGACGAGCAACTGGTCACAGTGGGACACAAAGGCCAGCGCTCCATCACCAGCCCGCCAACGCGCCGATCTCCTCGCGCACGATCCGATAGCTGAGGCGGTCACTGACCAACCTTGCACTCAGGCTCTCGTAAAACGCAATGCCCCGGGCGTTGGACGACTTGACCGACCAGTCGATGCGGCCACAGCCGTTGTCCAGCGCGTATCGCGCCACCCATTGCATCAAAGCCAAGCCAATACCTTGGCTCCGATGGTGCGGAGAAACAAACAGCTCTTTGAGTACACACTGCCGCTGGTGGGCGGGCTCGGGCTCCACCAACGAATACACCAGGTAAATGGCGGCAAACCCCAACAACTCGCCGCCGAGTTCTGCCGTCACCAGTCGAATCTGAGAGTGGGGTCCGCACAGGTTGTCCAACAGGTGGTTGCGCACAAGGACCCGGTCGAGCGCACGGCCCGGGTGGTAGTGATCATGCAGCGCAAGCAGCAAGTCCACCATCTGCTCCTGTTGCGCCGGGGTCAGCAAACCGACTTCCATGTTTCCTCTCCTGCTGGACCGGATGGTTCCGATGGGGTGAGCTTACGTCGTCAGGGCGACTCGCTGCCGGTCAGCCCTTCTCAGCCCCCAGCCCCAGCGCTCCCAGCACGTCATAACACGCCCCCATGTTGTGATAGTCCACCTTCCCCGCGTTGCTCTTCTCGCGGGTGGTGTTGCGGTTGTTGCGGTGCAGGATGCGAAACCACGCGCCATGTTCGTGGTCCACAAAGTGGGCCCAGCAGTAGGTCCAGATGCGGTCGTACCACTGCCAGTAGCGCGCATCCCCCGTGCGAACAGCAAGCACCGCTGCAGCCGCCATGCTCTCGGCCTGCACCCAGTGGTATTTGCCGTCGTCGCAGATACTGCCGTCGGGCGCCATGCCGTAGTACAGGCCGCCGTGTTCGGCATCCCAGCCCCGCTCCACAGCGGTATCGAACAGGCGCTGCGCACACGGCAGGTGCCATTCGGCGGGCAGCAAGGCGTCGAGTTGCAGCAGCAGCTTGGCCCATTCGGTCTGGTGGCCGATCTGGTAGCCCCAGGGGCGGAAGATGTTGCTGCGGTCATGGCGGTTGTAGTCCCAGTCCACGGACCAGTCGGCATGGAAGTGCTCCCACACCCAACCTTCGGCAGCGGGCGCAAGGGCGCGGGTGGACAACGCGGCCTGCCGCTGGCAGATGCCTTGTGCGAGCTGCTCGGCGCGCTCGACGTAGCGGCGCTCGCCCGTGGCACGGAAGGCGGAGATCATGGCCTCGCAGGCGTGCATGTTGGCGTTCTGGCCTCGGTAGACCGTCAGTTGCCAATCAGGGCTGGCCTCGTCGGCATACAGGCCTGCGGCGGGCTGCCAGAAGTGCTGTTCGGCAGTTTCAAAAGCCTCAGCCAGCCAAGCGCGGGCCTCGGGCACTCCGGCCTCGTAAGCGCGGGCATACGCCAGCATCACAAAGGCCATGCCGTAGCAGTGGCGCGTGGCGTCTTGCACGGTGGTGCGGCCATCCTGCCAGTCGATCAGCCAGACGTAGCCGCCTGTGGCCGGATCGAGAAATGCGGTGCGCAGAAACGTGAGCGCATGCCGCATGCCCGCCTGATAACGCGCCTCCCCCGTGGTGCGGTAGAGCATGGCGTGCGTGACCACAAAACGGGTGGCGCTGACGAGATGGCGGGAGTAGGCGTTGTAGACCGTGCCATCGTCCAGAAAGAAGTGGTACTGGCCACCGCTCGCGTCCGTGGCCACGGGGGCGTAGAACGCCATGGTGTCACGCAGATGCTGGCGCAAAAAGGCATCGGAGCGGAAGTCCGGATAGGGCGGAATCGCCATGGGGAGTGTCTCCTGATGCGTTAGCTATCGACCAGAAACTGTGCCGGCTTCTGCCGGCAGGGCGCCCGGTCTTCCGCCAGAGCGACCCCGAGGACTTTGATGTGCCGTGAAGGTCAGGCAGGGCTGCGCAGCAAGCCCAGCAGGCCAGCGGTGGAGCCATCGAGCCCCGCCACATCACCGCTCTCCAGCCGGGCCTCCAGGTCCTTGGCCAGCACCTTGCCCAGTTCTACGCCCCACTGGTCAAAGCTGTTGATGCCCCACAGGCTGCCGCTCACAAACACGCGGTGCTCCTGCAGTGCAATCAGCGCGCCCAGCGATGTGGGGGTGAGTGATTCGAGCAGCATGAGCGTGCTGGGGCGGTTGCCCGGAAAATGCCGGTGGCCGTCGTCGCTGGCCTTGCCCACCATCAGCGCCTGCGTCTGCGCCAGGGCGTTGGCCAGCAGCTTTTGCTGGTGGCCGGGCAGCGGGTGCGAGGCCTTGCGCACGGCCACGATCTCCAGCGGCAGCACATCGGCGCCCTGGTGCAGCATCTGGAAGAACGCATGCTGGCCGTTGGTGCCGGGCTCGCCCCACAGCACGGGCGATGTGACGCAAGCCAGCGTGCTGCCGTCTTGCGCCACGCGCTTGCCGTTGCTTTCCATCTCCAGCTGCTGCAGGTAGGCCGAATAGCGCCCCAGCGCGGCGTGATACGGCGCGATGCAGCGGCTGGTGAAGCCGTGGAAATTGCGGTACCAGACATCGAGCAGACCCAGGCGCACCGGCAGGTTCTGCGCCAGCGGTGCGGTGCGGAAATGCTCGTCCATGGCATGTGCACCCGCAAGGAAATCTCGGAAGCCTTGGGCACCGATCGCGATGGCAATCGGCAGGCCAATGGCCGACCACAGCGAGTAGCGGCCGCCCACCCAGTCCCAGAAGCCGAAGGTGGTGGTGATGCCGAGGGCCGCTGCGGCCTCGATGTTGGTGGTAAGCGCCGCAAAGTGGCGGGCCACATCGCGCCCGCCCTGGGCACCAAACCACGCCAGGGCCGAGCGCGCGTTGGTCATGGTCTCGGCCGTGGTGAAGGTCTTGGACGCGACCAGGAACAGCGTGCTCTCGGGCCGCAGGCCCTTGAGCACGTGGTGCAGCTCGTGCCCGTCCACGTTCGACACAAAGTGAAAGCGCTTGCTGTGGATGCGGAACTCTTCGAGCGCGCGCACGGCCATGTGCGGGCCCAGGTCCGACCCGCCGATGCCAATGTTCACCACGTCGGTGATGGCAACATCGCTGCGCACCTGCTCGGCGTACTGCAGCATCGCATCAAGCGTGTGGTGCACGTCGGCCAGGCGCTGTGCGGTCTCGGGCACATCACCGGGCAGGGCCAAGCCTGCAGGGCGGCGCAGCAGCGTGTGCAGCACGGCGCGGTTTTCAGTGGTGTTGATGGCCTCGCCTGCAAACATCGCATCGCGGTGTTGCACCAGGCCGCAGTCGCGGGCCAGATCCAGCAGCAGGGCTTCGGTATCGCGGTCCCACAGGTTCTTGGACAGGTCAGCAAACACATGCGGAGCCGACTGGCTGAAGGCTGCAAACCGCTGGGCATCCTGCGCAAACGCCTGGCGCATGTCCAGGTGCTGGCCGTGGGAGGCGTAGTGGGCGGCCAACTGGGGCCACAGCGCAGACTGGTCGCAACGGAGAGGCATGGTCATCAAACGGGTAAGGTGAAAAAAGCGCCGAGATAGTAACTTGATTACACGACAAAGTGGCCTATTAACAGGTTCTTTTGGGTTACAAGCGGTAGATACAAGGCACTCCTCTTTAGAAAATCATGTAACGTGATTACAATCCCACGCAACAAAACGAACCACCCCATCACGGAGACACCATGAGTTTTGACCTCGTCCTGTTCGGCGGCACCGGCGACCTCGCCTGGCGCAAGCTCATGCCCGCATTGTTTCAGGCCTTTCGGCATGGCACGCTGCCTGAGGGGGGACGCATCATCGCGGTGGCACGTGATGACCTGAGCGACGAACAATACCGCAGCCTGATCCAGTCTCGGTTCGACAGCGTGGAGCTGGCCAAGCGCCCCAGCCCGGACGAGTTTGCACGCTTCGCCGCGCTGCTGCACTACCTGCGCATGGACTTGTCCAAAACCCAGGACTACGAGCGCCTGGCCGAGACGCTGAAGGCGCGCGGAGCCGACTCGGTGGTGATGTATGTGGCCACTGCGCCCAGCCTGTTCACCAATGTGTGTGAGCAGATCGCCGCCGTGGGCCTGAACGGCCCCACCACCCGCGTGGTGCTGGAAAAACCCCTGGGCCACGACCTGCAGTCCAACCGCGCCATCAACGACACGCTGCGCCGTGTGCTGAAAGAAGAGCAGGTCTTTCGCATCGACCACTACCTGGGCAAGCCCTCGGTGCAGAACCTGTTTGCGCTGCGTTTTGGCAACGCGCTGTTCGAGCCCCTGTGGCGCCGCGAAACCATTGCCAACATCCAGATCACGATTGCCGAGGAGCTGGGTGTGGAGTCGCGCGGCGCGTTCTACGACCAGACCGGCGCACTGCGCGACATGGTGCAGAACCACGCGCTGCAGCTGCTGTGCGCGATCGGCATGGAGCCCCCCATCAACTCCAGCGCCAACGCGATCCGCGACGAAAAGCTCAAGGTGCTGCAGTCGCTCAAGCCCTGGACGCTGGAGACCATCGGCCAGCACGTGATCCGTGGGCAGTACGCAGCCGGCAACCACCAGGGCCAGCCCGTGCCCGGCTACGTGCAAGAGAAAGGCGTGGCCGCCAGCAGCACCACCGAAACCTTTGTGGCGCTGCGCACCGAGATCAGCAACTGGCGCTGGGCCGGTGTGCCGTTCTACATCCGCACCGGCAAGCGGCTGGCGGGACGCGATGCGCACATCGTCATCAACTTCCGCCCAGTGCCCCACCCCATTTTCAAGACGCCCGCAGGCGCCGCCAACCGCCTGGTGATCAACCTGCAGCCCAAGGACGGGCTGGAGCTGCACCTGATGGCCCAGGGCGCGGCCCAGCACCAGACCGAGCCCGCCCTGTCGCAAGTGCACCTGAACCTGGACTTTGACCAGCGCTTTGGCACCGAACGCGTGGGCGCCTACGAGCGCCTGCTCCTCGATGTGATCGCCGGCCGCCTGAACCTGTTTGTGCGCAGCGACGAGCAGGAAGAGGCCTGGCGCTGGGTGGAGCCCATCCTGCAGTATTGGAAGAACGACCCGGCAGGCCCCCGACCCTACCCCGCAGGCAGCTGGGGCCCGCGTGCGGCCAGCGCGATGATTGCGCGCGACGGGTATTGCTGGAGCGAGGAGATGTGAGAGCCTCGCGTCCGGCGGCTGCAGACCTTCGCAGCCGCGGCCGCCGGGCCTTGTTTTCTTAGGTCTGCGCAGCCTCGCTGTGCAGCCACGACAAAAACGCCTCCACCGCCGGGCGCTTGGCGTGCCGCTCGGGGTACACGGCGAAATGCGCCTTCACCCGCACAGCCTGGTCCATGCCGAACGGGGCCTTCAGTCGGCCATCAGCCAAGTGCCCGCCTGCGTTGACGGCGCTCTCCAAAGCCACGCCCAGGCCCTGTGTGGCGGCATCCAGCGACATCTGGGCGCGGTCAAACCGCAGGGAGAAACGATCGGGCGCCCGCAGTTTGGTGAACCGGCCAAACCAGTCCGACCACTGCACGATGCTCACATTGCTCTGGATCAGCGGCAGGTCCAGCAACTGCTCCGCGCGTTTGAGCTTGTGCGCCCTGATGAAGGCCGCGCTGGCCAGCGGCACGATCGCTTCCTCAAACAACGGCTCCACCACCAGATCGCCCCACTGTGGAATGCCGTAGCGGATGTCGATGTCGGCCTGGCCCAGTGCGAAATCGCTGGGTGTGTGAGCGGCCGAGAGATTGAGCGATATCTCCGGGTAGGCCTGCGCAAAGTGGTGCAGGCGCGGCATGAGCCACAGACTGGCAATGCTGGGTGCCGAGTGCACATACAGGCTGTTGCGGATGCCATGACGCAGATCGTCCGTGGCCGTGGCGATGGCGTTGAGCGCTGCACCCACGTGCATCAGGTAATGCTCGCCCGCAGGGCTCAGGCGCACCCCGTGGGCGCTGCGTTCGAACAGGCGGATGTCCAGCTGTGCCTCCAGTCGCGAAACCTGGTGACTGATGGCCGAGGCCGTGAGGTTCAACTCCGCCGCTGCCAGTGCAAAGCTGCGGCGGCGTGCCACGGCCTCGAAGGCCTGCAGATTGGCAATGGGCGGCAAGGTGGGCATGGGGTGAACCCTGACGTTAGATGACGGAATGTCATCTTACGCTGATGATTCATCGCTTGTCATCATCTTGAGCGGCTTTGAGAATCGGCTCCCAGAACAGGAGACACCGCTTCGACAGCCGCCCTCACCGGCAGCGTGCAAGTCTCCTGCACCTTCACACCACAGGAGACAAAACACATGCTGCTCAAGAACCAGGTTGCCATCATTACCGGTGGGGCGGGTATTAACGGCCTCGGGTTTGCCACCGCCCGCCTGATGGCCGAGCAAGGCGCCAAAGTCGCCATCCTCGACCTCGAAGCCGCCGACCCCGCAGGCGCCGCCGCGCGGCTGGGCGAGGGCCACCTGGGCCTGGTGGCCGATGTGACCGACAAGGCATCGTGCGATGCCGCCGCCGCCCAGGTGCATGCCCATTTCGGCCGCATCGACACGCTGGTCAACAACGCGGGCATCACCCAGCCCGTCAAGACGCTGGAGATCACGGGCGCCGACTACGACCGCATTCTCAACGTCAGCCTGCGTGGCACGCTGTACATGTCCCAGGCTGTGCTGCCCACGCTGCGCGCGCAGCAAAGCGGCTCCATCATCTGCATCTCGTCGGTGTCGGCCCAGCGCGGCGGCGGCATTCTTGGCGGGCCCCACTACTCGGCCGCCAAAGCAGGTGTGCTGGGCCTGGCCCGCGCCATGGCCCGCGAGTTTGGTCCCGAGAACATCCGCGTCAACTGCATCACCCCCGGCCTGATCGGCACGGACATCATCAAGGGCAAGCTGACCGAAGAGAAAAAGGCCGAGATCGCGGAAACCATTCCACTCGCCCGCCTGGGCCGGGCCGATGACATTGCCGGAGCCTGCGTGTTTCTCGCCAGCCCGCTTTCGACTTATTGCACCGGCATCACGCTCGATGTGAACGGCGGCATGCTGATCCACTGACCGCCCTCACGACCTCTCAACAAACATAAACCAGGAGACAAACCATGCAACGCAAAACCTTCACCCGCACCCTGCTGACAGCCGCTGCTTTGGCGGTGGCACTGCCCGGGCTCGCGCAGGCGCAGACCATGAAGCTCACGCTGGGCCATGGCGCTGCCCCCGGCAATCCGCGCCACGAGGCCGCTGTCAAATTCGCTGAAACCCTCAAGGCCAAGACCGCAGGCCGCATCGAGGTGCAGGTGGCGCCATCCGCCCAGCTGGGCGACGACGCTGCCATGGTCACGGCCGTGCGCACCGGCGCGCTGGACATGACGGCGAACTCGCAAGGCGCCGTGTCGGTGGCCGTGCCCGAGTACGCCGCCTACGGCATGCCGTTCATGTTCTCCACCCCCTCGCAGGCTTTCAAGCTGCTTGACGGCCCACTGGGCCAGGAGCTGGCACAGAAGTCGGCCGACAAGGGCATGGTGGTGCTGGGCTATTGGGACAACGGCATCCGCCACATGACCAACAGCAGACGCCCCATCACCAAGGTCGAAGACATGAAGGGCTTGAAGATGCGCACCCCGCCTGACGCAGTGCTGGTGGACATCATGCAAGCGCTGGGTGCCGAGGCACAGCAGATCAAGTTTGCCGAGCTGTACGTAGCGCTGCAGCAGGGCGTGGTCGATGGGCAGGAGAACCCGCTGGTCAACATCCACGCCAGCAAGCTGTACGAAGTGCAAAAGCACCTGGCACTGACGAGCCACATGTTCCAGATGACGCCGTTCCTGATGAGCAAGCGCACCTGGGACCGCCTGTCCGACGCCGACCGTAACGCCGTGACCGAAGCGGCTGCCGAGGCCACGACACTGCAGCGCAAGATGTCGCAAGAGGCCGACGACAAGCTGCTGGACGACCTCAAGGCCAAGGGCGTGCAGGTGACCACGGTGGACAAGGCCGCGTTTGCTAAGGCCACGGCTGCGGTGGACGCCAAGTGGCTGACCACGCCCATCGGCCCGTACCTCAAGAAAGTCATCGCCGCCGCGCGCTGACCGCTCCGGGCGCTGCGGCGCCTGTCCTCATTTCCCCGAAGCCGCTGCATGGGCCCCAGCCCTGCAGCCCAAGGAGTCTTCCGATGAACCTCATCGAATGGGCCGTTGTCGGCTTATGCCGAGTGCTGCTGTGGATCAGCACGTCCGTCATCTTCATCATCCTGGTGGCCAACACCGTGTTGCGCTACGCCACCGGCACCAGCCTGCAGTGGGCCAATGAGGTGCCGGAGTTGCTGTTTCCGTGGCTGGTCATGTCTGGCGTGGTGCTGGCGGCAGCGCACGGTGCCCACATCACCACCAGCTTTCTGATGGACGCCGTGCCCCCCGCGCTGCGCCGCTGGGCGGCCATCGGCAGCTGGCTGGTGGTGGCAGCGCTGTACGGCACGCTCGCCCGCGCCACCTTTCAGATGCTGGAGATCGTCCACGACGAGAAGTCGCCCATCCTGCAGGTGCCCGGGTCGCTCACCTATGGCTGCGTGATGGGTGGGCTGGTGATGCTGGCGCTGCTGGCGCTCAAGTCAGCCTGGAACGCCTGGGCCACGCCACCGGTGCCAAGCGCGCCCGATGCCGAGACCGCCGTGCCCGAGGCGCACTGGTAAGCCCCGCCCCCCCTGCCAAGGATCTCACCATGAGTGCCCTCATTCTTTTTGTCTTTCTCGGTGCGGCCGTGCTGGCCATGCCCATCGCCCATGCGCTGCTGGTCGCGGCCATGACCGCCGCCGCCACATCCGACCGCGTGCCGCTCGACCTGCTGGTGCAGCAGATGGTGGCGCAGGTGCAGAGCTTTCCGCTGATCGCGATCCCGTTTTTCATGCTCACCGGCTCGCTCATGATGGGCGGGCGCCTGGGGGCTGCGCTGGTGGGCGTGCTCAGCACGCTGATCGGTCGCTTTCACGGCGGGCCCGCACAGGTGGGCGTACTGTCGTCCACGCTGTTCGGCGGTGTGTCAGGTTCGGCCGTGGCCGATGCCTCGGCCATCGGCTCGCTGCTGATTCCCTGGCACAAGCGCCTGGGCTATCCGCCCGCTTTTTCTGCCGCCACGCTGGCTGCAGCGGCCACCATCGACATCCTGATCCCGCCCTCGATCCCGATGATTCTGTTCGCCCTGACGGCCAATGCCTCCATCGCGGCACTGTTTGTCGCAGGCATCCTGCCCGGCATCCTGATGTGCGTGGGCTTTATGTTCATGTGCTGGTGGGTCGGCAAACGCCGCAACTTCCCACGCGACACCACCCCCATCAACTGGAGTGAATTCCGCGTGCACCTGCTGTACTCGTCGCCCGCGCTGCTGCTGCCGGTGCTGATCGTGTTGTTCCTGCGCTTTGGCATTGCCACACCCACCGAGGTGGCCGTGTTGTCCACGCTGTACGCCGCTGCGGTGTCGGTGGTGGTGTACCGCGACCTGTCGCTCAAGCGCCTGAACGATGCCGTGGTGCATGCGGGCCTGGCGACCGGCGTGGTGCTGCTGGTGATCATGGCCTCTGCCGCCATCGGCTGGCTGCTGACCTACGACCAGATGCCCACGGGCGTGGCCCACTGGATCCAGCAGAACGTGAGCCAGGGCTGGATCGTGATCCTGATCATGAACCTGCTGATGCTGTTCATCGGCATGTTCATCGACCTGCCCGCCGCCGTGTTGCTGCTGACCCCGGTGTTCCTGCCCCTGGCCGAAAGCATTGGCATGGACCCGGTGCAGCTGGGAATCATGATGGTGGTGAACCTGGCTGTGGGCCTGTACACCCCGCCCGTGGGCACCACGCTGTTCATCACCAGCGCGCTGGCCAAGGTCAAGGTGGGCCAGACGGTGCGCGAGCTGGGGCCGTTCTACTTCGTTGCCTTCCTGGTGCTGGCGCTGGTGTCTTACGTGCCGGCCTCGATCCTTCGCTGACCGCTTTTCTTCCCCGCTTTCACACAGGAGAACTCCATGACTTCCGCCGCAGACAAACTGCAGGCGCTGGCCCGGTGCGCCCATCGCATCCGCCGCTACGCCGTTCGCATGGGTGAGGTTCAGGGCCAGGGCTACATCGGCCAGGCCTTGGGCTGGGCCGATGTGCTGGCCGTGGCCTACGGCCACGCGCTGAACCTGCAGCCCCAAGACCCCACCTGGGAGGGGCGGGACCGCTTCCTGCTGTCGCACGGCCATTACGCCATCGCCCACTACGCGGCGCTGATCGAAGCAGGCGTGATCCCGCAGGACGAACTTGAAACCTACGGCAGCGACGACAGCCGCCTGCCCATGAGCGGCATGGCCACATACACACCGGGCATGGAAATCTCGGGCGGCTCGCTGGGCCAGGGCCTGGTGATCGGTGTGGGCATGGCGCTGGGCCTGAAGCAGAAAAAGAACCCCGCGTTTGTCTACAACTCTATGAGCGACGGCGAGCTGGACGAAGGCTCTACCTGGGAGGCCGCCATGTCGGCCACCCACCACCAGCTCGACAACCTGATCTGCCTGGTGGACATCAACAACCAGCAAGCTGACGGCCCCAGCAGCAAAGTGCTGGGCTTCGAGCCGCTGGCCGACAAGTGGGCCGCGTTCGGCTGGCACGTGCAGCGCGTGGACGGCAACGACTTGGCCGCCGTGCTGGCCGCTTTCGACACCGCGCGCCACCTGAAAGAAACCAAGCCGCGCGTGATCCTGTTCAACACGCTCATGGGCAAGGGCGTGCCCTTCCTGGAGACGCGCGACAAGAACCACTTCATCCGCGTCGATCCGCCCGAGTGGCAGCAGGCCCTCGCCATCCTCGACCAGAACGCACCCGAAGGAGCCGCCGTATGAACACCGTCGCCGAGAAAAAACCGCGCCTGACCACCTCCGCCATGATCGCCTCCATCGCGGGTGAGGGGCAGCGCGTCAAGGCCGCACCGTTTGGCAAGGCCCTGGTCGAACTGGCCGCCACCCGCCCTGAGATCGTGGGCATGACCGCAGACCTGGCCAAGTACACCGACCTGCACCTGTTTGCGCAGGCCTACCCCGAGCGCTTCTACCAGATGGGCATGGCCGAGCAGCTGCTGATGGGCGCGGCGGGCGGCATGGCCAAGGAAGGGCTGATTCCCTTTGCCACCACCTATGCCGTGTTCGGCACGCGCCGTGCGTACGACTTCATTCACCAGGTGATCGCCGAAGAAAACCTGAACGTGAAGATGTGCTGCGCGCTGCCCGGCCTGACCACCGGCTACGGCCCCAGCCACCAGGCCACCGAAGACCTGGCCATGATGCGTGGCATCCCGGGCCTGACCATCATCGACCCCTGCGATGCGCTCGACATCGAGCAGGCCGTGCCGCAGATGGCCGCCCACAACGGCCCCGTCTACATGCGCCTGCTGCGCGGCAACGTGCCTCTGGTGCTGGACGAGTACGACTACCAGTTCGAACTGGGCAAAGCCAAGCGCCTGGTGGATGGCGACGAGGTGCTCATCATCTCCAGCGGCTTCCTGACCATGCGTGCGCTGGAGGTGGCCAAGGCGCTGCAGGCCGACCGCATCGGCGTGGGCGTGCTGCACTGCCCCACCATCAAGCCACTCGATGTAGCAACCATCCTGGCCGAGGTGCAGCGCAAACCGCGCCTGGTGGTGGTGGCGGAGAACCATTCGGTGGTTGGCGGCCTGGGCGAGGCTGTGGCCAGCGCGCTGCTGCAAAACAGCGTACAGCCCGCGCGGTTCTGCCTGGCGGGGCTGCCCGATGCCTACCTGGATGCGGGGGCCCTGCCCACGCTGCACGACCGCTACGGCATCAGCACCGAGGCACTGTCGGCGCGCGTCAAGGCGTGGTTGAAATAAAACTGAAGCCCTGGGAGGCAGGTCCGCACCTTTAGCGCCTGCGCAATGGCTGCGCAGCGTTGCAGCGATGTGCGGTTTACCGCGCCCTGCCCTCTTCCACCAGCTCGATCGGCAACCCGTCCGGGTCGGCAAAAAAGGTGAACAGCGCCCCGGTGAACGTGTCCGTGCGCACCGGCTCCACGGCCACGCCATGTGCCGCCAGGGCAGCGACACTGGCCGCCATGTCGGCCACGCGCAGGGCCAGGTGGCGCAGGCCACAGGCCTCTGGGTAGGACGGGCGCGCAGGCGGTTCAGGAAAGGAAAACAGCTCCACCTGCGTGCCATCAGGCAGTTGCAGGTCGAGCTTGTACGACTGCCGCTCGGCGCGGTAGTGCTCGTGCACCACCTGCAAGCCCAGCACCTCGGTGTAGAAGCGGCGGGAGCGGGCGTAGTTGCTGGCAATGATGGCCACATGGTGCACGCCGGTGGGCCGGAGCATGGGCGGTGGTGCGCTGTTGCTGCTCATGCGTCCGAGCCCGCAATGTCCAGCGCGCGCGATGCGCCAAACAGCGCGGGCGTGGCGCTGGGGTCGATGACCCAGCAGGGAATGGTCGCCAGATAGGACTGGAAGCGCCCTTTGGATTCAAACCGTGCGCGGAACGGGGACTGGTCAAACCACGTGCCCAGTCGCGGCACCATGCCGCCGCCCAGGTACACGCCACCGCGCGCACCCAGCGTGAGCGCCAGGTTGCCCGCCACACTGCCCAGAAAGCCGCAGAACAGCTCCAGCGCCTCCAGCGCCAGCGGGTCGTTGGCCTGCAGCGCCAGCTCGGTCACCTGCGCGGCGGAGCTGACTTCCTTGCCACCGCGCTGAGCCAGCCGGCGCAGCGCGTGGTACAGGTCCACCAGCCCGGCGCCACACACGGCGCGTTCGGCCGACACGTGGCCGTAGCGCTCTTGCAGAATGCCCAGCACATCGAACTCGCGCTGGGTCTGCGCGGCCAGCGTGACATGGCCGCCCTCGCCGGACAGCGGCACCCCCAGGCTCGAGCCGGGCGGAAACACCAGGCCCGACACGCCCAGGCCCGTGCCCGGGCCCAGCAGCGCAATCGCAGCGCCCGGCACGGCCACACCGCCGCCCACGGGGCGCAGCTGCTCGGGCGTGAGCAGGGGCAGCGCCAGCGCGAGTGCGGTGAAGTCGTTGATGACCACAAGCCGCTCAAAACCAAACGCCTCGCGCACGGCGCGCTGCGAGAAGCTCCAGCTGTGGTTGGTCATGCGGATGGCGTCTCCCGTGACCGGGTTGGCGATGCCAAACGCCGCCTCGCGCGGGGTGGCGATGTTCACTTCGGCCAGGTAGGCCGCCAGTGCGGCGTCCACCGTGGGGAACTGTGCGCAGGGCAGCACACGGGTGTCGTGCAGGGGGCCATCGGGCTGGTCTTGCCAGGCCAGGCGAATGTTGGTGCCGCCAATGTCGGCCAGCAGGCGCAGGGGTATCATGCGGTGTTTTTAAGCAAAAACAGCTGCTAGCGCTAGTAGAACATGCGCTAACAGCTATTATTTCAATAGCAACCAGTGTGCTGTCCCGCAAATAGCTGCACGAAATGAAATCGATGACATCGCGCCCAGAGCAAGGCGCAAACCGCAGTGATAGCCGTAGCTATCGCGAGGATTTGCAACGCAGCCCTGGGGGTGAGGACGCGATTTCATGTGCAGCTATTTGCGGGACAGCACACTACATGCAACGATCCGGCGGCACTTGCGCCGCGCGGCTCACGCCAGCCGATTCTCGCTGCTGGCGTCAAACCAGTGGGCGGTGGCGGGCTCTACCGCCAGGCCCACGGCGTCGCCGGGCTGCACGCGGGTCTGGGCGTCGGTGCGCAGCGTGACGCTGCCTGCGGCCGTGTCCACCATCACATAGGTGTCGGGGCCCGTGGGCTCCACCACGCTGACGCGGCCGCGCCACGGGGCCGTCTCCTGCATCACCAGGTGCTCGGGGCGCACGCCCAGCAGCACCTCGTTGGCACTGGCGGGGGCCGCCAGGTTCAGCGCTGCGCCCTGGATGCCAAACTGCCCGCCCGTGGCCGCACCGCGCAGCAGGTTCATGGTGGGCGAGCCGATGAAGGTCGCCACATACGTGTTGGCCGGGCGGTTGTAGATCTCGTCCGGTGTGCCCAGCTGCTGCACCACGCCGCCCTTCATCACCGCGATGCGCGAGCCCAGCGTCATCGCCTCGACCTGGTCGTGCGTGACGTACACGCTGGTAATGCCACTGGCCTGGTGCAGGCGCTTGATTTCGGCGCGCATCTCCACGCGCAGCTTGGCGTCCAGGTTGGACAGCGGCTCGTCGAACAGGAACAGCTGCGGCTGGCGCGCCAGCGCCCGCCCCATGGCCACACGCTGGCGCTGGCCGCCCGAGAGCTGGCTGGGCCGGCGGTCCAGCAGGTGGCTGATCTGCAGCATGGCGGCCACTTCGTCGATGCGCTTTTGGCGCTCGGCCTTGGGCATCTTGCGCATCTCCAGCGCAAAGCCGATGTTGTCGGCCACGCTCAGCGTGGGGTACAGCGCATAGCTCTGAAACACCATGGCGATGTCGCGGTCGCGCGGGGGCATGCCCACCACGTTCTTGCCGCCAATGCGGATCTCGCCCTCAGTGGGTTCATCGAGCCCCGCAATGATGTTGAGCAGCGTGGACTTGCCGCAGCCCGAGGGGCCGACGAGGATGAGGAACTCGCCGGGCGCAACGTGGATGTCCACCTTGCGCAGCACTTCCACGCTCTTGTCGCCCTTGCCAAAGCGCTTGTTGATGCCTGCAATGTCGAGTGATGACGCCATGATTGATGAGAGCCTGTTATGCACTTTTACGTGCCCACGAAAGCCGGGGAAAGGCCCGGCAACTAGGCGCAGGACGCGCCGCGGTATGGATACCGCAAGCGGTCTGCAACAACGTGGCCGGGCCTTTCCCCGGCTTTCCCGAAGGGTTGGGCCCACAGGCCAGCGCTCGCGGCGTTGCAGTCCTTGCCAAGGTCCCGACCTTGGCGGCGGCAGACTGCGCCTTGCGATCACAGGCCTGAGGGCCCAACGTGGGCGCGTAAAAGTACATAACAGGCTCTCCTACCCTTTGACCGCGCCGGCCGTCAGCCCGCGCACAAAAAATTTACCCGCCAGCACATAGATCACCATCGTGGGCAGGCCCGCGATGATGGCGGCCGCCATGTCTACGTTGTACGCCTTCACGCTGCTGCTGGTGTTGGCCAGGTTGTTCAGGCCCACGGTGATGGGCTTGGACTCGGTGCCCGAGAACACCACGCCGAACAGAAAGTCGTTCCAGATGTTGGTGAACTGCCAGATCAGCGTGACCATGACGATGGGGGTGGACAGCGGCAGCACGATGCGCCAGAAGATCTGCCAGAAGCTTGCGCCGTCCATGCGTGCGGCGTTCACCAGCTCCTTGGGGATGGCCGCGTAGTAGTTGCGAAAGAACAGCGTGGTGCCTGCCAGCCCCGCCAGGCAGTGCACCAGCACCAGCCCGGTGATGGAGCTGGACAGCCCCAGCCAGCCCAGCACCTGGCTCATGGGCAGCAGCACGACCTGGAAGGGCATGAACACGCCAAACAGCAGCAGGCCAAACAGCGTGTCGCTGCCGCGAAACTTCCACAGGCTCAGCACATAGCCGTTGAGCGCGCCCCACACGGTGGAGATCAGCACCGCAGGCACGGCCATGGCCACCGAGTTCCAGAAAAACGGGCGCAGTCCGTTGCAGTCCACGCCCGTGCAGGCGCTCTGCCAGGCCGTGCCCCAGGCCGACCAATTCAGCGCCGCGGGCAGTGCCAGCAGCGAGGTGCTGCGGATCTCCTCGGCGTCCTTGAACGAGGTGACCAGCATGGCGTACAGCGGCAGCAGAAAGAACGCGGTGGCCAGGGCCAGCACGCCATAGACCAGCAGGCGGCCCACGGACGGAAACACAGAGGGCTTAGCGGTCATGGGGTTTGCTCCGCAGTTCGCTGTAAAGGTAAGGAATCACCAGGGCCGCCACGGTGGCCAGCATCATGGTGGCGCTGGCCGCGCCCAGGCCAATCTGCCCGCGCGAGAACGACATGGTGTACATGAAGGTGGCGGGCACATCGGTGGCAAAACCGGGGCCACCCGCGGTCAGCGCCATCACCAGGTCAAAGCTCTTGATGGCCAGGTGCGACAGCACCATGAGCGTGGAGAAAAACACCGGCCGCAGCGCAGGCAGCACGATGCGCCAGTAGATGCGCGGCAGCGAGGCACCATCGACCTGCGCGGCCTTGATGATGCTGTCGTCAATGCCGCGCAGCCCGGCGAGGAACAGTGCCATCGCAAACCCGGCGCTTTGCCAGATGCCGGCGATGACCACGCAGTAGATCGCCATCTCGGTGTCCACCAGCCAGCCAAATTCAAAGTTCGTGAAGCCCCAGTCGCGCACCATCTTTTCGATGCCCAGGCCGGGGTTCAGCAGCCACTTCCAGGCCGTGCCGGTCACCACGAACGACAGCGCCATGGGGTACAGGTAGATGGTGCGCAGCGCGCCCTCGGCGCGGATCTTCTGGTCCAGCAGCACGGCCAGCACCACACCAATCACCAGCGATCCGCCCACATAGCCCACGCCAAAAATGCCCAGGTTCTTCAGGGCGACCCACCAGCGGTCCATCTCCCACAGGCGCTCGTACTGCGCCAGGCCCGCCCATTCGTAGTTGGGCAGCATGCGCGATGCGGTGAGGCTGAGCACGCCGTTCCACACCATGAGGCCATAGATGAAGGCAAAACCCAGCACAAACGCCGGGGTCACCACCAGCCTGGGCAGCCAGGTTTCAAAGGAATTCTTCATTGCTTGCGAATCTCTCTTGCGTACGCACTGCACACGCTGCGCGCGCGGTACGCGGTGTCTCGATCAGTCACTGAATCACCGTTTCACTCATTCACTCATTCACTCACCCACTTTGTGTCACATGAAAAAAGGGGGGTGCGCACAGAGCACCCCCCAATGAACAAAGTGTCTACCTCAAACTAACTCGCTACTCACTCACTTAGAACCTGTTCAAAATCTGTTCGGGGATCGCATTGGAGTGCAATCGGGATGAGTGGATGCCTTGGATGCGCCGCATGGGCTCGTGCCCATGCAAGCAGCCGAGGCGTCCAATCGCCCGATTTCACTCCAACCCTTCGGGCAAGTGCCTTGCCGGGCGGTCTGCGGCGTTGCGGCGCTTGTGGATAGCCGGGCTATCCACTGCGCCCCGCGCCTTGCACCCCATCCCGGCAAGGTACTTGTGCGACCCCGAAAAGATCTTGAGCAGGTTCTTACCACCACACCTCGTACTGCACGCCCACCAGCGTGCGCGAGGTCTTGCCATTGGCGCCAAAGGTGCCTGCGTTGGCCACAGCCGCCGCCTGGTTCCAGTTGGCCTTGGTCACATACAGACGCAGCTCAGGACGCGACCAGAAGTCTTCATTCAGTGCCAGGGCACCCGCCAGCGTGACCTTGGACAGGCGCTGGTCCGGACCACTGCCCTTGCGGGTGGTGGTGGACAGCTCCACCAGGCCCTTGAAGTTCTTGGTGAACGCGTACGAGCCACGGCCGCCCAGCGAGAAGTCCTTGGTCTCCACGCCGGTCAGGTCAGCCTTGTTGGTCTGGTAGCCAATGAGGGCCTGGCCGCCAAACGGGCCACTTTGCCAGTTGATGGAGTCGGCAATGCGGGTGGCGCGCTTGCCTGCGCTGGTGCCCTCGATGGCCTCAAACTCCCCATCAATACGGGCATGGCCGCGCGATGTCTGCAAGTACAGCGTGTTGCTGACGCTGGGCAGCAGGAACTCCTTTTGTGTGTGCATCAACGAGATGCCGGAGCCGGAGCCGCCACCCACCTGGTTCTTGCCGCCCACGGCGGTCAGCAGCACCCGCAGCTTGCCGCCGGGGTTGGTGTTGATCTCGGACAGGTCGGCGTTGATGCGGTGTGCCTTCACGTTGTTGGGCAGGCCGCCGTCAAACTTGTCGCCAGAGAACACGCCCACGCCCAGCTTCATGCCACCCACAGGCACGTCGGTCACACCGGCGCCGATGTTGTCGCCGTAGTTCAGCAGGAAGTAGTCGACGATGTGCACGTCCTGGATCCGCAGGCGGCGCTGGCCCACCCAGAACTTGGCTTCGGGCGAGAACGAGAAGCCGCTCATTTCCACAAACGCCTGTTCGGTGCTGATGTCGCCACTGCCCCACTTGGCGGGCATGTAGTTCACCTTCCAGTTGATGCCGCCGGCCTCGAAGCCCTTGGCGAAGTTGACTTCGATGCCGTTGTCGCCCTCGTTGCCCAGGCGGTACTTCTGCAGTTCGCCGCCCAGCGTCAGGTTGCCCTTGACGCCGTCGGAGTGGTTGAACACCGGGCCACCGCGGGAGTAGCCGTTGAACTCAAAGCCTGCTACGTCCATAGCAAAGGCGCCATTCGCGCATGCGGCGGCCAAAGCCACCGCCGTGAGGCGGTTTCTTGTCTTCATGATGGGATCCCTCTGGGGTTGGTTTTAGTGCGTGCGGGTGCGTGTGTTGGACACGGCTTACTTGGTCTTCGCGGCGGCCGCGATCTTCTTCATGGCGTCGGCGACGCTCACCTTGTCGTCGTTCCAGAACTGGCTGACGACATCCTTGATCGCCCCTTCGGTGGCAGGCGCAATCGCCATGCCATGGGCCACGCTGGGCACCAGGCCACCGCTCTTGGCAGTGTCGGCAAAGTCTTTGCTGGACAGCTTGGCGCAGTCGTCAAACTTGTCCATCTTCTGTCCGGTGCGCACAGGGATCGAGCCCTTGTTGAGGTTGAACACCTCCTGGAACTCAGGGCTCATGATGGAGCTGGCCAGGTCGCTCTGCGCCTTCTGTGCTGCTGCGTCCTTGAGCTTGAACAGGATGAACGAGTCCACGTTGAAGGTGAACGCGTTGGCCGTGCCCGGTGCCGCTGCGCACTGGAAGTCCTTGCCCGGCGCCTTGTTGGCCGCGATGAACTCACCCTTGGCCCAGTCGCCCATCAACTGGAAGCCCGCCTTGCCCTGGATGAGCATGGCCGTGGCCAGGTTCCAGTCGCGGCCGGGAGCGCCCGGGTCGGTGTAGGTCTTGATACGGCGGAAGGTCTCCAGCGACTTCTTCATGGTGTCGCTGTTGATGGCCTTGTCGTCCAGTTTGACCAGAGCGTCCTGGTAGAACTTGGCACCGCCCACGCCCAGCACCACGGATTCAAAGGTCGTGAAGTCCTGCCAGTTCTGGCCGCCATGGGCCACCGGGACCAGGCCTGCGGCCTTGAGCTTGTCGGCAGCGGCAAAGAACTCGTCCCAGGTCTTGGGCATGCTGGCAACGCCAGCCTTCTTCAGCGCATCGGAGCTGGCCCACAGCCAGTTCACGCGGTGCACGTTGACCGGGGCAGCCACGTAGCTGCCCTTGTACTTCATCACGTCAGCGACCACCTTGGGCAGCACGTCGTCCCACTTCTCGGTCTTGGCCAGCGCATCAACATTGGCCAGCACGCCTTCGGACGCCCATTCCTGGATGGCCGGGCCCTTGACCTGGGCGGCCGAGGGCGGGTTGCCCGAGATCACGCGGCTCTTGAGCACCGTCATGGCGCTGTCGCCACCGCCGCCCGCCACGGCAAAGTCGCGCCAGGTGTGGCCCTTGGACTGCATGATCTTCTTGAGCTCGGCGGCCGACTTGGCCTCGCCGCCCGATGTCCAGTAGTGCAGGACCTCGACCTCCCCCGCGCTGGCAGACATCGCGGCCGCCAGGCCCACCGCCAGTGCGGCGATCTTTGTCATCTTCCACATACCCTTGTCTCCTCGACGTTGTTTTCAGAACCCGTTGCTGCGCCGTGATACCGGTGCCGTTCAGCGCAGTCGGTACTTTAATTACAATAATTAATTTAATTCTCAGGGCTTTCCCTGAGAGTCGCAGCGGCCCCACAGAGGGCCCGTTGCAGGGGCCTTTGTTATGCTCAATCCATGGCCACGATACTGATTGTCGAAGACGACGCCCTCCTGCTCGACGCTCTCACCGGCCAGCTCAAGCAACTCGATTACAGCGTCTGCACCGCCAGCAGCGTGGCGCAGGCCATGGCGCTTTTGCAGACGCAGGCGGTGGACGGCATCATCCTGGACCTGGGCCTGCCCGGCGCCGACGGCATGGAGCTGCTGACCTGGGCCCGCGCGCACATTGCCGGCCTGCCCGTGCTGATCCTCACCGCCCGCGATGGCGTCGACGACCGCGTGCTGGGCCTGAACGCCGGGGCCGACGACTACATCACCAAGCCCTTCAACATGCAGGAGCTGCAGGCCCGCCTGCAGGCCATGCTGCGCCGCGCGCGCCAGCCCGCCTTCACCCAGGCCAGCAGCGCGGCGGGTGTTGCCAGCACCACCATCGGCCCGCTGGTGCTGGACCACGCCAGCCATGCCGCGGCCCTGAATGGCGACCTGCTGGAGCTGACCCAGCGCGAGTGGGAGCTGCTGGAGCTGCTGGCCCACCGCTGTGGCGAAGTCGTCACGCGCGACGACGTACTGGCCGCCTGGCGCGCCAGCCCGCCCGAGCCCGGCCAAACCGCCGCCCCGCTGAACTCCAATGCACTGGAGGTGTATGTGCACCGCCTGCGTAAGAAGCTCGACCAGTCCAACCTGGTGATCCGCAATATCCGGGGGCTGGGGTACATGCTGAACAAGCCATGAAGCCCCCCCTGAGATGCTACGCATCTTCCCCCCGTGGGGGGGATGCCGCCAGCGCACACAAGCGCAGCGCCGTATCTGCGGCTTGGCGGCCCTTGCGCGGCGGCACTGGCCTTGGTCGCGCCAGTTGCAAGACGCGCGCCGTTTAATTTTTACGGCCATTCATGCGTCACGTCCCGGGTGTTTCTCTTCAACGCAAGCTGCTGCTGTGGCTGCTGCTGCCGCAGCTGGTGCTGTGGTTGTCGGGTGGGTTTCTGGCGTGGCGCATTGCGCTGCAGAACGGCGAGAAGGGCATTGACCAGACGCTGACCCAGTCGGTGCGGGCGCTGGCGCGGCAGATCAAGCCGATTGGCGATGGGCTGCTGGTGGACTTTCCGAAGGCCGCGCAGGACATCCTGGAGCAGGACCCGGCCGACCGCATCACCTACATGGTGTCGTCCCCGCCCGGCCGCTTTTTGCTGGGCAACGCGCAGCTGCCGCCACCGCCCGCCCAGGTTGATGTGGCGGTGGGCGAGGCGTTTTTGTACCAGGCGCGGGTGGACGACAAACCGGTGCGCGTGGCCTTGCTGGATGTGGACTACGGCACCGCCTCCACCCGCCAGCGCCTGCGCGTGCAGGTGGCCCAGAGCCTCACAGTGCGCGAGCGCATTGCGCAGGAACTGCTGGAGCGCATGGTGTTCCCCATGGGCCTGATGGGCCTGGCCCTGAGCGCAGTGGTGTATGCGGGCGTGCTGCGCGGCCTGCAACCCCTCAAGCGCCTGGAGGCGCAAATTGAGCGCGCAGGCGCGCAGCCCCACACGGGCACCACGCCGCTGCCGCCCATCGAGCTGACCTCTGCACCGCAGGAAGTGCATTCGCTGGCCAGCACCATCAACCGCCTGCTGGAGACCGTGGCGCGTGGCCAGCAAAAGGAAAAGCGGTTTCTGAACGACGCTGCCCACCAGCTGCGCACGCCGCTCGCAGGCCTGATCGGCCAGACCGAGTTGGCCCTGCATGAGAGCCACGAACCCGCAGTGCAGGCCCGCCTGCAAAAGGTGCTGTCGGCCGCGCAACGCAGCGCGCACCTGGTGCACCAGTTGCTGCAGCTGGCGCGCTCGGAGTCGAACGTGGAGATGCAGTCCATCGACCTCGCCGCCCTGGCCCGCGAGGTGGCCCGCGAATGGGCCGCCCGCGCCCTGGCCCAGGGCATGGACCTGGGCTACGAGGGCGTGGACCACCTGCCCGCGCAGGGCCACCCGCTGCTGCTGCGCGAGGCGTTGAACAACCTCATCGACAACGCGCTGCACTACGCGGGCCCCGGTGCCACGGTGACGGTGCGCGTGGGCCATGAAGAGCCCGGGCATTGGGCGCTGCTGGTGGTGGAGGACGATGGACCGGGCGTGCCGGCGGAGCATCTGGGCGATCTGTTTGCGCGGTTCTGGCGCGGGTCGGACAAGGCGGGGGGCTGTGGGCTGGGGCTGTCGATCGTGGAAGAGATCGCGCTGCGGCACGGGGGGCGGACGGTGGCGGAAGGGGTGGTGCCGAAGGGGTTGCGGGTGGGGATGCGGCTGCCTGCGGGGTGAGTTTTTGGTGTTTTTGGCTGGGTGCGCTAGTGCTTCATGCCTTGGCAGCTATGATTTTTATAGTGAACTTCATCACGTCTGGGCTGAAGATTTCCAGCGGAAATTGACGGTTTCATGCGTCTGGTGTGCGCGCTGAGTCTTGGGGGCTTGTGCGCATCGAATGGCATGCCTTCTTTGAGGGCGGAGGCCGGGAGTCGCCCGGCAGGCGAGGTACTTTCTTTGCTCCGCCAAAGAAAAGTACCCAAAAGAAAGGCGACCCCGCTGTCTGCGTCCCCTGCGCTGACGCTACGGGGCAACCTGCGGTGCTCGGGTTTGGCGGGGTCTCGCTCAACTCGCGCCGCTGCGCGTCGCTCAGACACACGCGAGCCCTGATCCGCCAAACCCTGCGCTCCTCGGCGCATCCAGAGGGGCTCGGGGAGCAGAACATCCACACGGGCCATCGCTGCGCTCGGCCCCACCTCGCGGGCGCAAGCGCTTCGCGCTGCGCAGCCTGGGCCGAGCGCAGCAATGGCCCGAATGGATGTTCGGTTGTTTGGATATTCAGCTGTCCACCCCTGCTGGCTGCGCCTGCGGCGGGGCGGTTGTGGGGTGAGCATGGGCGTCGAAGCGCACATGCCTCGTGCTCTGACTCGCCGTGGCTGTCTGAGCGGCGCGCGGCAGCGCAAAGCGAGTTCCACGGCGCACCCCGCAGCCGCCCCGCCGCAGGTCTGCCCCTTCGCACCGCGAAGGGGTCGCAGACTGGGGGTCGCCTTTTCTTTGGTGACTTTCTTTTGGCGAAGCAAAAGAAAGTTACTCGCACGCCGGGCGACTCCCGGCCTCCGCCCTCAACACAGGCATGCGGCCCAACATGCTCCCAAGAGCCCCCCAAAAACAAAAACGGCCAGCGCCCGCAACCCAGGCACCAGCCGCTCAAAAAAGAAACCCGAGCTCAAGCCGCGAGGATCAGCTTCTCCAGCTTCACAGCGTCCACTGCAAACGCCCGAATCCCCTCAGCCAGCTTCTCGGTCGCCATCGCATCCTCATTCAGCGCAAACCGGAACCCCGCCTCGTCATAGTTCACCGCAGGCAAGTCCATGCCCTTGGCAGCCTCTGCATCCAACGCCCGCTGCAACGGTGCATCACTCGCAGCCAGCTGCGCCAACAGCTCGGGCGCAATGGTCAGCAGGTCGCACCCGGCCAGCGCCGTGATCTGCCCCACATTGCGGAAGCTCGCGCCCATCACCTCGGTGGCGATGCCGAAACGCTTGTAGTGGTTGTAGATCTGCGTGACCGACTGCACGCCGGGGTCGTTGGCGCCCGCGCGCGCGGCCTCATCCCAGCTCGCACCCGCCTGCTTTTTGTACCAGTCGTAAATACGGCCCACAAACGGCGAGATCAGCTGCACCTTGGCCTGGCCGCAGGCCACGGCCTGGGCAAAAGAGAACAGCAGCGTGAGGTTGGTGTGGATGCCCTTGCGCTCCAGTTGGGCGGCGGCCTGGATGCCTTCCCACGTGGCCGCGATCTTGATGAGCACGCGGTCGATGTGGATGCCTTCGGCCTGATACAGCTCGATGATGCGCTCGGCGCGCGTGACGGTGGCGCTGGTGTCAAAGCTCAGGCGGGCGTCCACTTCGGTGGAAACACGGCCGGGCACGTGGGTCAGGATCTCGCAGCCAAAACGCACCAGCAGGCGGTCGATCACCTCGTCCATCGCACGCCCTTGCCATTTGGCGACGGTGTCCTTGAGCAGCGGCGCGTATTCGGGCTTTTGCACCGCCTTTAGAATCAGCGAGGGATTGGTCGTGGCGTCCTGCGGACGGAACTGGGCCAGTTGCAGAAAGTCGCCGGTGTCGGCAACCACGGTGGTGAACTGTTTGAGGGCGTCGAGTTGGTTCGTCATGGCGCCATTATTCCGCATTGGTCCGGGCGCCTTCGGTACTACCAACCACTGATACGCCGTGGGCACCCAGGCTCAGCTGCACCGCGTCGCCCACAGCCAGCACATCGTCCAGGTCGGACGACACCACAAAGATGTGGCCCAGCGCGGTCTCGAAGGTGTATTCGTACACCGCGCCCAGGTACGCCCGCTTGTCCAGCCGGGCGGGCAGCAGGCCCGCGCCCTGGCGATGAATGCGCCAGGCCTCCGGCCGCACCGCCACCTTCACCGGGCCGCTCTTCACCGCCATGCGGGGGCGCAGCACCAGCGGGCCGAGTGCCACCGTTCCGTCAGCGTCGGCCACGGCCGGGAACAGCATGGCCTCGCCCATGAAACCGGCCACGAACTCGCTGTGCGGGGTTTCGTACAGCGCGCGCGGCGATCCCTTCTGCGCAATCAGGCCCTGGTTCATCACGATGATCTGGTCGCTCACCGCCATGGCCTCAGCCTGGTCGTGCGTGACGTAGGCCACCGTGAGCGACAGGCGCTGCTGCAGCGCACGGATCTCTTCACGCATCTCGCGGCGCAGGCGGGCGTCGAGGTTGGACAAGGGCTCGTCAAACAGCAGCACCTCGGGCTCCAGCACCAGCGCACGGGCCAGGGCCACACGCTGCTGCTGCCCGCCCGAGAGTTCACTGGGCAGGCGGTCGTCATAGCCCACCAGGCCCACGCCGCGCAGCGCCTCCACGGCCTTGGTGCGCGCCTGCTCCTTGGGTTGGCCTGACATGCGCAGGCCGTACATCACGTTCTCCACCACATTCATGTGCGGGAACAACGCGTAGCTCTGGAACATCATGCTCACATTGCGTTGCGCGGGGCCCAGCGTGGTCACGTCCTGGCCTGCGATGAAGATCTCGCCCGAAGTGGGCGATTCCAGCCCCGCAATCATGCGCAAGGTGGTGGTCTTGCCGCAGCCCGAGGGGCCGAGGATGGTGGTGAGCGTGCCGCGCGGCACCTCAAAGCTGATGCCCTTGACGGCCAGGGCCGCGCTGCTGTCGCTGCCGTAGCGCTTGGTGATGTTGCGGAACACGATGCCCGCGTCATTGTTGTTCATGGCGTGTTTTCTTTTTTGTCAGAGGGATCAGTGCGCAGCGGGAGCGGCTCCACGGCGGCCCAGTTTGCGGTCACCCACCAGCAGCTGAATGAGTCCGATGGAGGCCGACATAAGGACGATGAGCACCGTGCAGTACGCCAGCGCCACGCCATAGTCGCCATTGCCCACGCGGCCGATGATGTAGGTGGTGGCCAGCTCGTTCTCGGCGGTGACCAGGAAGATCACCGCGCTCACGGTGGTGATGGCACGCACAAAGCTGTAGACCAGTGCAGCCACCAGCGCGGGCTTGAGCAGCGGCAGCACCACGTGGCGCAGCGTCTGCACGCTGCCTGCGCGCAGCATGACGGACGCCTCATCCAGCGACCGGTCGAGTTGCTTGAACGCCGCCGTGCCCGCACGCACACCCACCGGCAGGTTGCGGAACATGAAGCACAGCACGATGATGAGGGCGGTGCCCGTCAGCTCGAACGGCGGCACGTTGAACGCCAGGATGTAGCTCACGCCCAGCACCGTGCCGGGAATGGCAAAAGCCAGCAGCGCTGCAAACTCGAACGCGCCCTGCCCCCGGAACTCGGTGCGCGCCAGCAGCCACGCAATGCCGATGCCCAGCGTGGCCGTGAGCGGCGCCGAGATGGCGGCGAGCTTGAGCGTGGTGAAAAACGAGTTCCACGCGGTGCCCGCCCACACCACACCAAACGCGCCCCATTCCACACTGAACGCCGTGCGAAAGTGCGCCAGCGTGATGGTGTAGTCGCGCCCCCAGGTCTGCACAAAACCGCCCGCCAGTGCAAACAGGTACACGATCAGGGTGAACGCCATCCAGGGCAGTGCAATGGAGTGCACCACACGGCGCACGCCGGTGGGCAGCGGCATGGCAATGCCTGCATCACCCTTGCCCGATACGGTGGTGAAGTTCTGCTTGCCCAGCAAGCCGCGCTGGATGGCAAACACGGTGAGCGCAAAGAACGTGAGGATCCAGGCCAGCGACGCGGCACGGCCCTGGTCGTACTGCGCACCCACGATGGCAAAGAAGATTTCGGTGGACAGCACCGAGAACTGCCCGCCCACCACGATGGGGTTGCCGAAGTCGGCCATGCTTTCGATGAAGCCCACCAGGAACGCATTGGCCAGGCCCGGCTTGAGCAGCGGCAGGGTCACGGTCATGAAGGTGCGGTGCGGGCTGGCACGCAGCGTTTGCGCGGCCTCTTCCAGACTGGGCGCCACGCCCTGCACCACGCCGCGCATGATCATGAAAGCAATGGGTGTGAAGGCAAAGGTCTGCGCCACCCACACGCCCAGCCAGCCGTAGAACCAGCGCGACGGCGTGATGCCAAACGCGTATTCCAGAAACTGGTTGAACACGCCTGCGCGGCCAAACAGCAGGATGAGCCCCAGGCCCACCACAAACGGCGGCGTGATGATGGGCAGCAGCGCCACGATGTTCAGCGGCCGCGCATAGCGGCGCGATGCGCGCTCGGCCATCAGGGCCATGAAGGTGCCCAGCAGCGTGGTGCTGGTGGCCGTCATCAAGCCCAGGAACAGCGTGTTCCAGGCCACACCGCAGCGCTGGCCGCCCGCCAGGCACGACAGGCTGAAGTTGCGCTCGTGCGCGATGCGCTCCCACACCACGGCCAGCGAGAACGGGCCGTCCTCCAGAAAAAACGCAGCCGACAGCGCCTTGAGCACCGGAAACACGATGAACAGCGCGAGCAGGCTGCCACAGCCCACCACCGCAGCCGCCACGAACAGATCGCCCTTGAAGAAGCCCCGCCGTGCCACCCCGAAAGACAGCAGCACCAGCAGCGCCGACAGCACCACAAACCCGCCCCAGCCCATGCCGGGCTGGCGCGCGCCCAGTTCGCCCAGGCTGGTGTTCATCCATTCAAACGCCCAGCCGCGCGCACCAATCGCAAAGCCGCTGAGCAGCAGGGCCACCAGCCCCAGCGCACCCCCCGCCACCAGCAGGGCACCCTGCTTGCGCCCGGCGGGCAGGCAGGCACCCAGGCCCGCCACCACCAGCCCGGCGAGGCCCAGCCACAGCCAGGGGCGCCCGAACAAGGCCGCCTGCATCAGCCCGTTGGCCGCCTGCTCGCTGCTGAAGACCTGGCCCACCGCCAGCAGGCCATTGGCGTCCTGCTGTGCATACCAGGGGAACACCAGGTACCCCAGTAAGCCCATGGCCAGCCAGACCCACAGGGGCCGGTTGACCGAGGCACCGGGAGTCCTGGTCCGAAGGGTTGCGTGCGCCGCCGCTGCTGCCGACACCACCACCCCTTAGCGCGTTGCGTTTTGCACGTCTTTTTCCCAGCGCGCAATCAGGCGGCGACGCTCGGCGCTGGCGCCGTATTTGGCGTAGTCGTAGTTGATGAGCTTCATCTTGGCCGGATCGGTCATGCGCGGGTCTTTGGGCACCTGCGTGTTGCTGGGCAGCTGGAACTGCTTGGCCGCCAGGCCAAACTGCTGACCACCCGGCGTGAGCGCCCATTCATAGAACTTCTTGGCGGCCTCGGTGTTGGGGCCGTTCTTGACGATGCTCATGGAGCCCACCTCGGCGCCGGTACCTTCAGAAGGTGTGACCGAGCCCACGGGGAAGCCGTTGACCGCCTCGGTGGTCACGTCGTGCACGAAGCTCACGGACACCGTGGTCTCGCCGCGTGCAACCGCCTTGACAGGCGCCGTGCCTGAACGGGTGTACGCGCTGATGTTGGGGTGCAGGGCCTTGAGGTATTCAAACGCCTTTTCCTCGCCCATGATCTGCACCAGCGTGGCGATCATGGTGTAGGCGGTGCCGCTGGAGGCCGGGTTGGCCATCTGAACCTCGCCCTTGAATTCAGGCTTGAGCAGGTCGGCCCACGACTGGGGCGGGTTGAGCTTGCGCTTGGCCAGCAGCTCCTTGTTGTAGCCAAAACCCAGCGGGCCCAGGTACACGCCCACGGTGCGGTACTTGGAATCGCCCGCCTGCTTTTGTGCCCAAGGGTACAGCTGCGCCAGCTGGGGCGACTTGTATTCGAGCGTCAGGCCCTGCTCGGCCGCCTGCAGATGCGGGTCGCCTGTGCCGCCAAACCAGATGTCGGTCTTGGGGTTGGCGCGCTCGGCGTTGAGCTGCGCCAGCGCCTCGCCCGAGCCCTTGGCCGTCATGTTGACCTTGGTGCCAGTGGTCTTGGCGTACACCGTGGACATCAGGTTGCACCACTCGGCCTGCACCGAGCAGATGATGTTGACCTGGCCCTGGGCCCAGCTGCCCGATGCAGCGGCCACAAGGGCCGCACCGGCCAGAAGTTTTGTCAGCAAGGGTTTGCGCATGGAAGGCTCCTCAGTATCTGGATAACGTGATGGAGGATGCTATGCGTGCAGGGCCTGCCCGAGCCAGGGGGGAAACGCCCAGGCCCCGTGCAAGCAGGTTGAAAGGCAGGGATTGCGCGGACCCCATACCTTTGGGAACCGAGTTACATTAAACGCAGATGGCCCCACCACCGCGCGCACAGCCGGTGGATGAAGCGTCCACCCAAGCCCTTTCCAAGGCCCCCTGCGCAGCCTGCCCTGCCTTCACAGACTGACATGCTCGACCGCATCACCGCCTCCCTGCCCTCGCTGGCCCCCGCCGAACAGCGCGTGGCCAAGCTGGTGCTGACCGACCCCCGCACCTTCGCCCGCCTGCCCGTGCGCGAGCTGGCCGAGCGCGCGCATGTGAGCAAACCCACCGTGGTGCGCTTTTGCCGCAGCATGGGTTACGACGGGCTGGCGGACTTCAAGCTCAAGCTGGCAGGCAGTGTGAGCGAAGGCGTGCCCTTCATCCACCGCAGTGTGGATGCAGACGACAAGACCGGTGATGTGCTGGTGAAAGTGGTGGACAACGCCGTGGCAGCGTTCCTGCAATACCGCAACGCGGCCAGCACCGTGGCCATCGAACGTGCGGCCGAGGCCATTGCCGACACGTGGAAGAAAGGCAAACGCATCGAGTTCTACGGCGTGGGCAACTCGGGCATCGTGGCGCAGGACGCACAGCACAAGTTTTTCCGCCTGGGCGTGACCTCGATTGCCAGCAGCGACGGCCACATGCAGGTGATGAGCGCCACCCTGCTGGGGCCAGGCGACTGCGCCGTGATCATCTCCAACTCGGGCCGCACCCGCGACCTGATGGACGCGGCAGACATCGCCCGCCGCAACGGCGCCACCACCATCGTCATCACCGCCAGCGGCTCGCCCCTGGCCAGCACCTGCCAGATCCATCTGGCGGCCGACCACCCCGAGGGCTACGACCGCTACAGCCCCATGGTGTCTCGCCTCATGCACTTGCTCATCATCGACGTGCTGGCCACCTGCGTGGCGCTGCGCATCGGCAGCTCGCTGCAGCCGATCCTGCAGCAGATGAAGGAAAACCTGCGGGCCAAGCGTTACGCGTAAATCCTGGCCGTCAGGCCAGGCCGGCCCACGCCTTCTCAGTCCAGCGTGACACCCGCTTCGCGAATCACCTTGCCCCACTTGGTCGTTTCGGCCGCAAGAAAAGCGTCGCACGCCTCGGGCGTGGTGCCTTCACCAAAGGTCCCCATGGTGTCGAGTTTGGCCTTGGTTTCATCACTCTGGATGATGGCGTTCACGGCGTCCGACATGCGCTTGACGATGTCGCGCGGCGTCCCTGCGGGTGCAATCATGCTGGCCCAGGTGCTGCCCAGCATGCCGGGCACGCCTTGCTCGATGAAGGTCGGCACGTCAGGCAGCATGGGCAAGCGCTTTTCGCTGGCTACGCCGATGAGGGTGATGCGGCCTGCCTTGGCGGGCTGGATCAGGTTGGGCGGAGGGTCGAGGAACAAGGGCACCTGGCCGCCGAGCAAGTCCGTCAACGCCGGGGCTGCGCCGCGGTAGGGAATATGGACCATGAAGGTCTTGGTCAGTGACTTGAGCAGCTCGCTGGTGAGGTGCGCGGCAGAGCCTGTGCCTGATGAGGCAAAACTCACCTTGCCCGGGTTGGCCTTGGCATAGGCCACGAGTTCCTTCACCGTCTTGAATGGTGCATTGGGCGCCACCGCCGCCACCAAGGGAGAAACACCCAGCAGCGACACGCCCATCAGGTCCTTGCGCGGGTTGTAGGGCAGCTTGGGGTAAAGCGTGGTGTTGGCGGTAAAGGCCGGAATGACCACACCAAAGGTGTGACCGTCCGGGGTGGACTTGGCGACGGCATCCACGCCGATGATGCTGTTCGCGCCGGGTTTGTTGTCGATGACAACCGACTGACCGAATTGCTTTTGCAGGCCTACCGTCAGCAGACGCGCCATCTGGTCGGTAAACCCGCCCGCCGTGTACGGCACGATGATGCGAATCGGGCGGCTGGGCCAACTGGTTTGGGCCAGTGCTGGCAATGCCGCACTGGCCAGCGCTGCGCCGGTGGCCTGGACAAGCCTGCGACGGGAAAGGAATGTGGTCATGGTTTTGTCTCCTGCTGATTTATAGGTATAAAAAGCAGCCTCAGCGCCCGTCGAACAAGCGCTAAAAGCTATATTTTTTATAGCACTCAGATCCCATTGAATGGGCTGTGCTTGTGATCTGCGGGGCTCAGACGGCCTTGACCAGTTCAGGCACAGCCGTGAACAGATCCGCTTCCAGCCCGTAGTCGGCCACGCTGAAGATCGGCGCCTCAGGGTCCTTGTTGATCGCCACGATCACCTTGGAGTCCTTCATGCCCGCCAAGTGCTGGATGGCACCCGAGATACCGGCGGCCACATACAGCTGCGGCGCCACGATCTTGCCCGTCTGGCCCACTTGCCAGTCGTTCGGTGCGTAGCCTGCGTCCACCGCCGCGCGGCTGGCACCCAGGGCGGCGCCCAGCTTGTCGGCCAGGGGCGTCATGACTTCGTCGAACTTTTCCTTGCTGCCCAGCGCACGACCACCGGAGACGATGATCTTGGCAGCGG
>NZ_JACUZU010000013.1:0-74489 GCF_014851475.1 Acidovorax sp. ACV02 | reverse complement strand
ACGACTACATCCGCTGGTACAACGAGAAGCGGATCAAGATCTCTCTTGGCTCCCTCAGCCCTATCGAATACCGGGTGAGCCTTGGACTTGCGGCATAAAACCAGTCCAAGTTTTTATCCGCACCCCCCTTTATGGGTTAGCTGGTCAGTTTTGGAGTGGCACCAACAACACGGTACCTTGACTAAACCACCCTTCCCTCCAATGTTGCACTCATCCCAGGCCTGTAGGCCCCCGGCGCTTGCAGGGCATCGACGCTGTCGAGTTCACTTCGATCGGGCGCTGGCTTCAGATCATTCCTCGGGCGCGACGAGCGGCACGCAGACATAAAAGCGCCATGCCGCATGCCCGGCACCAGGGGGTTATCTTCAAGGCGGGGGGGCGTTGTGCATCGGGCACAGCTAGGGTAGCGCCGGACTCCAGCGCGTGTGCGCAAATCGCAAAGGCGCGTTCGCTCAGCTGAAATGCAATGCCCACCGACGCCGATCTAGAACCTTCATCGTGGCGTACTCGCAGGCGCGAAGATGGCCGCTATTGCGGCTTACCTCACTCACGATAGATGCATCGCTGACTCACGCCGAGTGCGGCTGACCTGAAGTGCTTCCTACATCTTTCATTCCGTCTTCCAGCATATCCAGAAAGCAGCGGCCCGCCAGCGTTAGGTGGCGGCGCGACGGATAAAGGGCGTAGATGTGCATCGCGGGGGGAACCCAGTCGGGCGCTACCTGAAGCAGATGTCCGCTCGCGACAAAGCTGGCCGCCATGATCCTCGGAAGCTGCACAACCCCTAACCCCTGAAGCGCTGCGTCTCGGTTCAACAGCAGGTTGTCGCTCACAAAGCGCACGTCCAGCTCAACGTCCGCACTTTCGTTCTGGGGGCCGATCAGTGTCCAGCGAGCCAGTGACGCAGTAATACTCCAGCCCACAGCAGCGCAGCGGGATAGTGCCAATGGTGTCTCCGGGATGTTGAGCGCTGTAACGAGCGCTGGACTTGCATACAACCCATAGGGGACCGTTGCCAGCCGTCTGGCGACAAGGCTGGAGTCCGTCAGAGGCTGTGTGGTCGGCTGAATCACGAGGTCCACTGTGTCGTCCAAGGGGCGCAAACGACCGTCCGTGGTTTGAAGTGACAGGGTGACGCGAGGATAGCGAGCGCTGAATTGCAGGGCTATTCGGCCAACAAGGGATGCCGCAATGGCTGCTGGGCAAGCCACCCGTAGTTGTCCCCAGGGACTCTCCAGGCTCTCACGTGCGACGGAGATAGCCGTTTGCGTTTCAGCTCGCACCGCCTGGCCATGTAGAAAAATGCGTTGCCCTACATCGGTCAATTCAAACCGCCGTGCATAGCGGTGCAGCAGGGCAACCCCAAGGAATGATTCAAGAGCCGCCACGCGACGACTCAATCGCGACTTCGGTATGCCTGTGCGCCTGCTGGCAGCGGTGAAGCCTCCTGCGTCGGCTACCTCTACAAAACTCAGAAGGTCTTCCACAGCCAGCAACACGTTGTCCATTAGGTCCATCCGTCATCGTCGTTGTGCAAATAACGCGTGCGCCTGAGGTTCAAGCTCTACCGCTGTGCAATTCCCAGCTTGCCATAGGTTGCTGCAGCCCAGGCCTTCTTCGATGTGCCTGTTTTTGCAACGGGGTGTTCTACCACTGAGTCTCGCCACCGCAAGGTTGGTTATCTAGCATAAGTTTGTCAGCAACTGACATCTAGACCAACTATTCCAGGAGACATGATGACAACGCGAAGGATCTTTCTACAGGTTTCCTCCGGGGCACTTGCCGGTTCGTTAATAGGGTGCGGTGGCGGAGGCGATGAAAAGCCCGTGGTGGACACCACATCCGGTAAGTTCAGCGGAACTATGCTTGGTAGTACGACGGTATACAAAGGCATTCCGTATGCGCGTCCGCCTATTGGAGCGCTGCGGTTTCAATCGCCAAAGCCCTATGCGCCCACAACAGCGCAGGTGACCCCAGCCACAGCATTTGGTCCTGCCAGCCTGCAGACGCTCCCTGCGAATGTGACCTGGATCTACACGCAACCTGAAGAGCAGAGCGAAGACTGTCTCACTCTCAACATCTGGGCACCTCGCGACGTCAGCAAGGCCCCCGTGATGGTGTGGCTCCATGGCGGTGCGTGGCGCACGGGCGCGACCAGCATGCCCCTGATGGACGGGCAGAGGCTCGCTGAGCAGGGACTGGTTGTCGTCACGGTCAACTACCGCTTGGGTGCAATGTCCAGCCTGGCCCACCCAGATTTCACAGATCCTGAAACCGGACTTGCTGCGAACTGGGGCCTGCAGGATCAGGCGGCCGCGTTGCGGTGGGTGCACGAGAACATTGCTCGTTTCGGCGGGGACCCAGGCAACGTGTGCCTCGCAGGGCAATCGGCGGGCGCTGTCAACGCGGCATTGATTGCGCAGCATCCCGTCTGGAGCCAGTGGCTGCACAAAGCTGTTTTGTTCAGTTCTGCCGGTATTGCGGCGCCTGCAGGGTTCTCCCTTCAAGACGCGGCCAGCTACACCGAACTGCTAGCCACGACCCTCAAGACCACACCCAAAGGGTTGTTGGGCATCCCTGCGGCCACATTGCATGCGGCCGAGTTGGCATTGAACGCTCAACCGCTGCCCGCTACATTCCGATCCGGCTTTGGCGTCAAGGCGTCACCCGTGATGGACGGGAAGAGCGTGTTCGCCGATTGGACTCGGGTGGGATGGCCCCAGCGTGTACCGGTGCTGATCACGAACACGCTTACCGAGGGATCTTTTTTTGTTGACTTAGTCGACCCAGCAACGCAGGCCTCGCTCACAGCTCCGCTGCCTTCCTCCATGGAGGCGCTCACAGCCCTCGTCGCGCCACTTTCTGGTTCTGCGAGTCGGGCCTCCCAGGTGATAGCTGCCTATCAGGATGCTGCCTTGGCCGAAGGTCGCTCCTCAGCACCGGGTAACCTGTGGGTTGAAATCAACGGTGATCGCAACCTGCGCAACTTCTGCGTCCGCTATGCTGACAGTCTTGTAAAGCAAGGCGCCAACGTGCGATATGGAACCTTCATGCATGACTTGCCAGCCCCGGGGCGGGGCGTGCCACATTGTGCAGAGTTGCCCTTCTTGTTCGGCACGTATGGGCTTGATTACTACCGTCAAAAAGTCGGGTCGGGCTCAGCAGAGCAGCAGCTCAGTCGACATTTGATGAGCGCTGTGACCACCTTCGCCCAGAGCGGGACTGCTACTTTTGCGGACGGCACCGCCTGGCCAGGCTACGGCAGCGGTAGTGCGAACTCCGCGCTGATTGGCACTGGAGCGTCTTCATCCATCGCGTTCGGTACGGTGCCCAAGATCGCCCAGATGCGCGTGTGGGATGCCCTTTTGGGGTACCAATAATTAAAAAGGGCGCGAAGTCACTCGGCGGGCAGGGCCGCGTGGACTAGGGCTCCCCGAAATGTCAGCGATCGGATGGCAACGATTAACTCTTTAAGCTGGCGCAGCGCGAGCGCGAGTGCGCCAATCGGGGGGGGCCTGGAGCGCCGCAAAGCCTACAGGTCATTCGCTCGGCGTGGTCGGTGTGGAATGCGTCGCTGCCCGCGATTGTTGCAAGCGCGACGCTGGGCTGGGGCTGCCCGATCAATGACACGCCTCACCAGTGACGGCGGTGTTTCGTAGTGGCGGTGCTGCCTGCTATCGTGTGGACGACGACTGCGTGTCCGCCGCCCCCTTCCGTATCCAGGCCTTGAAGCAATGCGATCGTTGATTTCCTTTTCGCTGCGCGCACCTATCGCTGTCTTTGTGGCGGGCCTCGCTGCCGCCGTGCACATCGGCAAAATTCCACCCGCCATTGCCGTGTTGGGGGATGCGTTGGGGGTCTCGCTGGTCGAGGCAGGTTTCCTGCTGTCGGCGGTCCAACTGGCAGGCATGCTTCTGGGCGTTCTGGTCGGGGCGCTGGCCGATGGCTTCGGCCTACGGCGCACCATGCTGTGTGGGCTTTTCGTATTGTGTTTCGCCAGTTTGGCGGGAGTGTGGGCTCGCCAGCCTTCCGACCTGCTCGCATTGCGGGCGCTGGAGGGGTTGGGTTTCCTGTGTGTTGTGCTCCCAGCGCCTAGCTTGATGCGGCAGTTAGTGCCTGCTGCGAGGCTGCCTGCCTTCATGGGGCTGTGGGGTGCCTACATGCCCGCTGGCGTTGCTCTGGCGCTTCTGACGGGGCCTGTGGTCATGGCCTGGTGGAACTGGGAGGCTTGGTGGGGGCTGCTGGGGGTAGTCGCGGGCTGCGCGGGGCTCTGGTTGGCCTGGGCCGTTGGGCCGGATGCCCGGCGAGCCGCCGTGGCCCGTCCGCACACCGCCCCCCCATCTCCTGCGGTGTTGGTTCTGGTGAGGCGGCTGCGGATGACACTGGCCAGTCCCGGGCCCTGGGTGGTGGCAGTGGCCTTTGGTATGTACTCCTGCCAGTGGTTGGCCGTCATCGGGTTTCTGCCCTCCATCTACATGCAGGCCGGTGTCAGCGGCGTGGCCGCCGGTGCGTTGACCGCACTGGCCTGCGCGGCCAACGTGGTGGGCAACCTAGTGGCCGGTGGCTTGATGCGGGCGGGTTGGCGCACGCACCTTCTGTTAGTCATCGGCTTCGGCGGCACTGCATTGGCCACGGTGGTGGCATTCAGCCCCTTGGCTGGAGATGGCCCGATCCTTCGTTTCGCTGCTGTGGTGGCGTTTTCGGCGGTGGGTGGGATGATTCCTGCCACCTTGTTTGCCCTGGCGGTACGGGTGGCGCCCAGCGAGCACACGGTGTCCACCACGATGGGATGGGTACAGCAGTGCTCAGCCTGTGGCCAGTTCCTGGGTCCACCGCTTGTGGCCTGGGTAGCGGGTCTGGCGGGCGGCTGGCATTTCACCTGGGCGGTCACGGGCGTAGCTTCGGTGGTGGGCATTGCACTTTCATTGTGGGTGCGCCTCAAACAACCGGCCTGAAGGCGGGCAGGGCTAAGCGCCCCTCACTTGCAGCACTCCGGACAACGAGCGTCGTTCAGGCTGTTGCGCTCGAAGATGTCGGCTGTTGGCGCCGATGTAGAAGTAAGCCACTTTTGACTCATGTGCCGACGACCCCGTGAGCCACGCGAGTGCCTCTATCCCCACACGCCTGTTGGGTGCGGGGGCGGAAAAAGGGGCGCAGTCGAAGGTCGGCGCGGTGGCTCACTCCGGTCTCGGCGGCAGCAAGCCTGACCGCCGGCATCAGTCTGGTCCGGCCCGAGGCACGACCAATCAGCCTTCGCGGAAGGCGGCTGCCTCAACCCGGTGTCTTCCCCGACTTGGTAGACGCCGCGGGCTTCACCAGCCGCGAGATCTCACCACCGCACGCGCTGAAGTTGCGGGCGTATTCCTCGGGGTTGTCGAACAGCACCTGGGCTTGCATCAGGCGGTCGAGTTCCTGTTTTGCGTAGAGCAGGATGGCCGCGCTGCTGCTGCCCGAGGCCCAGGGATAGTCCAGCTCGCGGAACTGGCGCGCGATGTCGCGGTGAATGCGCACATGCATCTGCTCGTGTCTCATCACGTGCGCATAGGCACAACTGCCCGGCGGGATCTCGCTGGCCACGCGCAGCACCGGTTTGATGTAATCCAGCCGCACGACGACGCCCTGGCAACTGGTCTGCGGCATCACCGCCAGCTTGGTCTCGACAACGACGTGGCCGAGTTGCGTACCGCTGCGGCCGGCGCCCGCGCCGATCTTCGTCAGTTCGGCGGCCGGTTTGGCGTTGCCCACTTCCGGGTCGGCGAACCAAGCCGCAGTGAAACGCACCGCCTTGTCGCAGGGAGGCAGGTTGGCGGACTGCGCCTGGAAACAGGCGCTGACCAGCAGCAGAGCGAGGAGGCTTTTCATCGTAACCTTCTGGTTATCGGCAAGACGCGCTCGTCCTGAAGCGGTGGCCGCAAGGCGGCTAGCCTGACCGGGGGCGGACGAGCATGCCCGGCGCCGGCTGGTCGCCAGTTGGCGTTTTTTCAGCCTCCGATCACATTGCCTGAAATCGTATTCGACCTGACTTGGCATCGACGCAATGACTCGCATCCCGCCCAGCTTTGGATCAGAGGACTAATCGCAGAGTGCTCGGCATCGTTGTGACCAGATACCCTGAAGCTCGCGGATAGAGGAGCCGCGCTGTCGCCCAAACGCGATGCCGACGCTGTAAACCGGATGGCAAATGGAGCGAAGCCTAAGGCGCTTGAATCATCATGCGAACTCAGGGCCTGCTGCTGCCAGTGAATGCAAACATTCAGCGAGTGCTTTCTCAAACCGCCAGCGGCAGCTCTTGTCCGATAGTGCGCCTTAGATGGCACGGTTTGGATGACAGCAATCGCTGCAGAACAGACGTCCGGCGCGGCAGCTTCAGGCTGAACAGAGCCAACTGCGGTCGCGGATCCGAGCGGCAGCTATGGTCATCACCGGACTCTCGCCGGCCAGTGGCGCCGAAGACATCGACCCAGATGATCGGAAGCGAACTAACCACCAGGCTTGACGGACTCTCTTCCTTAGGCAACGCGTGAGCTGTCCACATATGGATTCACCAATCCGCTCGCGCCGCTCGGAACAAGCTCATGGACGCGATGTGGTATGCCTGCACTACGACACTTTCGGCTCAAGAACTCAGCTTCGGCACTGTCGTGGGTCGATAGAATGACTTGGTAGCCCAGGCCCAGCACCATCTGCCGAAGTAGGTCCATGAACGCGCTGGCATGGATAACGTCGTTGTGTTGAAGCGGGTCGTCCAGAAGAAGCCCGCGCCAACGTGACCAGCCGAACGTCGTACTAGCAGCCAGGAGCGCCGCAACGCTGAGCGCCGATAGCTGTCCTTCGCTGAAGTAGAGGCTTGGATTCATGTCCACCTGACTCGTTGATCCGTCAAGCTCGCTGCGGACTATGTTTGGTCGGAGTTCAGAGCGGGTGGCGTGATGTTCCGCCTTGTAGGTGACGGCCGTATCTGACCACGTCATGAGCGCGCGAGCGAAACGCCTAATGGTCGCATTTAGCGGAACAAGGACGCCACCAGCATACTCCTTGGCCAGCTCTTGCATGCGAGTGCCGACGTCGTCGACCTTGTCTTTCGCTGCCTGAGCGAGCTTCAGATCATTTGCGGCCTGTTCAACACGCTGGGTAAGGTGGGCTTGATACTCCTGTTCTGTCTCGACCTGCGTGGCCTGAACCCTGCCCTCGATGTCAGCTTCCAGCTTACGCAGTTGCTCGTCTTGGAGCCACTTGCGGTACCCAACGGTCAGCCGATAGATAGCTTCTTCAATGGGCTTCAGCGCTGAGATTCGATCAACCGTCACCTGGCGATACGAAGCCAGACGATTCGGGTCTGGGTCTCCAGTTTGACCATTTTCGGTCCAACGTCCGCGGGCTTCCTGCATCTCACGTGCGAGCGCAGCCAGACGGGCATTTGCAGCTGAAATGGCCCCGATTTCTCGCGCTTCCGCTGCTTGAAGTGCATCACGGTTTGCCTGCGCTGTGGCCAGGCCGCTTCTCGCTGTTGTGACCCGCTCTCCTGCGTCGCGAGCACGCTCTTCCGCTACTTCCTGCTCCGCGGCCAAGTCAACCAAGATGCCCCGCTCAACGCTCCACAGATCGGGATGCTGAAGCAGCACGGATCGTGCCGTTTGACCCTCGTCGGCCGCTCTGGCCAAAAGCTTTTGTGTTGAGCTGCGCTTGGCCGCTTCGGCCTTGACGGACGCCTCGGCCGCTGAAAGTAGAACGGCGATTGCTTCCGGAGTCGCGGTCTGCGCCAGAGCCTCATCAAGGCGCACCAGCGCTTGCTCTAACTCGACAACACCACCTTCGCCGTACTTGCCATCGGCGGCCCCCCCGGCCTCGACCAGTTGCTGGCGCAGATCGTTCTCCTCAGCGAGGTAAGCGGCCAAGGAGGAGTCCAACTGCCCGACGTCGGCCAATTCACGATCCGCCCCGGCAATCTGACGGTGGAGTGTCTCAATCTCATTCCGCGCCTCAGCCAAGGCGTTGGCAATGGTTTGCGCAGGTGTGGCGCCGACCGCCAGTTGAGCTTGCACAAGTTCAAACAGCCGGCCTGGAGGAAATGCCGTCGTGCATACCGGACACGCGGTGTCGTCATGGCTGAGCCGATGAGCGATCGCTGCTACCGCCTCGTTGATTGACCGTGATCGTTCATCGTGCAAACGAAGGTCGTCGTTCAGGGAGGCAACACGGGCGGCCGCCTTCTCCGCTTGGTCGACCCACGTTGCCCGCCTTTCGCGAATCCCAGGCGAATTTCGGTCAGCTATCAGTTGCGTGACCCGACCAATCTCAGCGCCCACCCGCGCGAGCGATGCGGAGATCTGCGATCGCTTCCTCGCAGAGGTCACCTGATCTGCAAGAGCGCGACGATCGGCGCGCTGGGCAACAGCTGCAGCATGCTGCTTTTGCAACTCCTCGCAACGCTTCGCCGCCTCGGCTTGCGCTGCCTCTGCTGCAGTATGCTCAGCTTGCAAGGCGGCCTGACGCACTAGAGCGTCGTCTTGCTGTTTCGCCGAGATCGCCACACGGCCAATAGTGACCAGGCGATTCTGGACGTGACTGATCTCAAGCTCGCCGGTCCGCAATGCTTCAGCCGCTTCAAGCAGTTTCGCATCGGCCTGCTTCAAATCCTCACGCAATAGCGCCAGCCTTGCGTCGGTCACCTCCACTTGAGAGCCAAGCGTGGAGCTTTCGGAGCGAGCAGACTCGAATGCGTTAAGAAGAGTAGTTAGCGAATCAATGGCATCGCTGTCCGCAGCTGCTCGCTCTTTCGCCGAGCGGTATAGCGAAGAGAGCGCATCCAGCACAGCCTCCGGCGATTCATTTGGGGAACTCTGAGGCCAGCTCCCCAGATTCGTCAGCCCGATGACCTGACTGGCGACCTTGTCTGCCTCCGTTCTCAGCTCCGACGGCGGCACCGCGTTTTCAGAAGACGCCAACTGCCGCGCGCGGTCCCGCTCACTGAGCAATTCATTCCACGATGTCAGGTCAAGGGTCGCTTGCTCGAGTTTCGCGCCTCTGTCCTCAATTGCGCGAGTGAAGGCTCGCTTCACCCCCATCCCACTCATGCGCTCGCGCAACGTGTTGATGCGATCAACGCCTGCGGGTCCTTTCAGCGCTTCCCATTGATCAGTGGGTTTCTTCAGCGAGAAGCGTTGTGCAGACGCCTGCCCAAAAAAATGGGTGATGGACAAATAGCCGTGGAGATTGCTGATCTCAGCCCATTCGGGTCGCTTGAGTAGCTTGATGATCTCGGCTTCGCTCGCTTCGAAACCTGCGCCTCGATCGATGACAGTCCCATCCGAAAATTGCAGGCTTACGCGGTGACTTTTCTCGGGTGCACCGATGCGTGTCAGAGGGTCTATGTTCCTGCGGCGTCCATCGGTCGGGATATCTTTGAAGCGACCGACGTCGTTGGTGAGCGCCCATTCGATACCATCGAAAAAGCTGGTCTTGCCCAGTCCGTTCCCGCCGGTGATAAGCGTGACGCCAGGGCCAGCAGGAAACTCGAAGGCGTAGCTATCGCCATAGATCCGAAAGTTAGAGAACTCAACGCCCCGCAAATACAGGTCGGTCATACAGCTTCCTTTCGCTGCAGCTCAATCAACCGATCAACAAGGGTCGTGAAGTCGAGCTCCTGATCTTGTAGCGCATCTTCCCAACCATCGGGAAGGGAGAAGTTTGCGACGCTATCCAGGCGTTCAGATCGCTGCTCTGTCGGCCAGGGGCGCGCGACAAAGGTGCGCTCTAAGAACTCCTTGGCGCTGTCTGCCGTCGGGGAATCATTGAACAACCAGACGAGCTTCCGACAGACACGATCGTCTGCTTCGATCTCCGCAGCAAGTTGGCGCCACTCTGGCGCGCCAAATGCGCCGACGGGAGCAGCTACGAAGAGATGGAGATTCGGAGCGGCCGCGCCAAGCCACGACCTAGCGATGGTGGCCTGGTTTCGATAGCGAAGAACTTGCGTACTGACGTTGCCCCTGCTGGGTGGACCTGTCAGAACCCCCAACAACACAGGAAAGTCGTCGAAGATCACCGCCTCGACAGATGCTGGTAGGTCGCTACCTTGCCGCCGGACCGTGCTACCTGAAATCGCGTCGCTTAGGACCTCGGAATTGAATCGATCGCCCTTCAGATACTCAGGCGCATCCGCGACAGTGGCGCCGATGGTTCTGGCCGCCTGACGCAACATGGTTACGAGGCTGGCTGCGTCTAGATCAGGCATTGTCGACCTCCTCTAACGATTGTCGAGCTGCATCTGCCCGACGCTGAAAGATGGACTGAAAGAACCGTTGCACTGCAAGGGTTCCCTCTTCAAGTGCACATAGGAACTCGCCGTTCGCCCCAATGACGATGGGCCTCTCGCTCAAGGAGGGCACGCCCAGTTTCGGTCGGTCAGAGCTGATCTGGTCCATCCGAATATCGCCTTCCATCATCTGCACGGCTTCGCTCAGCTCGGACAACAGAACGACGCTTGTGGTCCAGTTGTGCTGCCCCGCCATGAGTGCGTGAATTGAGCGGCGATCGATCCACTCCACGCCACAGGTGTGCCCCGTTAGTGCTTCTACAGAGACGTTTCCAGGATGCTGCGATACAGGCGCCACCGGGCGGCCGGAGCAGGCCGCAAATGCCAGGGCGAAGATGGTTGGCATCGTCAGGTACCTGCTCACGATCTTCGGCCCTATGCGCACCAGAGCGGCCTCCTCCACGTCGACTTTGTCGTGAACGCTGGCGAGCAACCGAAGGAAACGGCGCCGTTTCTCCGGATCGATCGCCAGGGCGCCATTCCATACCTGCCAGAGTTCCCACAGCCGTTCTCGCAGGGCAGGCTCGATCTCCCAGCCAGTTGGGACAGCAGGCGGCCCCAAGAAGTCGAACAGGGCACCGTGGACGGCGCTAAGGGTGCTGGTGTCGAGGCGGTCTTGGATCGTGTCGACCATCTCGCCAAGGTGAAGTTCAGCGAGTTGAGCGAGAGGCGGCGGGTCGCGCCAGTCCTCGATCGGCGAGCTAAAGGCCAGGTTGGGCCCCGGGTGCGAGCGATCCGACCACAGGCTGTTGAGTGCAGTTCGCCATCGCGCAGCATCACGCATTATGAGAGTGAGGCCACCAGCGTGTGCACCGACGCGGGCAATGGCAGGGAGCAGGCGCGAAGCGTCGGCAGCATTGACGTCGCAGTACAGGTCCACTGTTGAGCCGGCTGCCCACAACAGGTGGATGTCTGATGGTTGTATGTCACCTGCCCAAACCACATTGCCGTTGGTGGCCAAGGTGATAGTCACGCGCTGGGCGTGGGGGTAGGCGGCAACCTGCGGCGCTGCTTGTACTGCGGCAACCGCCGCGTTTTCGCGAAATGGCTCGAACCGATCGACGGCGGTTGCGGTGAGTCTCGGCGACACCGGTCGGATCGGGTTTCCTGCTGCAATCGCCTCGCGATATGCCGCAAGCAGCTTGGCGAACGGCGTCAGATTGGCGTCGGCGTTCGGTCCGAGACGCAAGAACCGCTTGAACGGCTGGATGGCGCTAGGATCACCCACCAGCCTCACGTCACCGGTCTCTGGTGGCACGCCATCGAAATCAACACCCACCTTGAGCGTGATGGCCTTTCGTCCCATTGCGTCATCCGCGTCAGCCTCTAGCACCAAGAATACCGTGAATCGGTTGTGCAAGGCGGTGGCCCGCCGAAGAAGGCGTTGCTCCTTCGTGTGCAGGCAGATCCGCACATTCGGCCTCAACCGCTCGTTGATGGCTGCCCAGACATCGGGCGGGACGAGATGTCGGACTCGGTCGCGATAGTGAGCAAGCAAATCAATATCGGCGCCGGGCGCCCACGCCTCATGCTCGATCGCTTCAAGTTCGGCGAGCGCCGGGCCGAGATCCTGGTCGACCAACAGCTTGCAGATATCGCTGTGCTCATGGCTGTCAAAGGCTGCAATCAAGAAATCAACCAGCCCGCCATCACCGTTCCCGGAAATGAAAATCAGTGGGTTGTCGACGTCTGCGAGGATGGGCCCAGAGAGTTCCGTTGGCGTCCAATACGACGAGGTCTCGGGACCTAGGAACCGCTCGATGCCGAATCCGATAGCGAGCACCACTACGTCATAGATTCGGTTGGCGGCTGTGCCGACATTCGTCACCACGCGAACAGGCCCAAGATCGGTGCTCTTGAGCTCTGTGACTTCGTGGTCGCAGAAGACGGCAAGCTTTGACGTGCCGATCGCGCGCTCAAACTCGGCAGCAAGAGTCTTCGCGACATCGCCCGCTGGTCCGGCTTGCCAGTTCATTAATGGCAGGCCGGCGTCTGATTGATCAGAACCTTGCGCTGGCCAGTCATAAAAATGTGGGTGAAGAAAGCGCCGACTGTTGCGCTGGAAATCCAGGGTGCTCGGTCTGCGCTCGAACAAGTCCAGCCTTGCCAAGTTCGGGGCAGCCTTTGCAAAGGCAACCGCTGCCGTCATGCCGGCGACGCCGCCGCCCACAATCGCCACTTTCCCGCCGTTTAGTCGCACCAGACCCTGCGACAAGATCGCATCGACCAGATTGAATGCGCGCACTTGTTGGGAGTAGACAGTCACACGCTGCTCAAAGCAGCCAAGGACGAGGACGCGCTTCGTGCCTGTGACGAGCGCTGCTTCGACAATTTCTTGAGGCGTCATGCCTGCCTTGGAAGGGAATTCCAGGGTTGCCGGACGGGAATTTCTTGACGCATCGCTTTCCTCCCTCCGTCTATTCTGATCATTATTTAGTGATCATAGCAATGGCGAAGAGCGCCCATCACAGAACCTTCTGGAGGAGGCCGGCTGGTCAGTTGCAGCCCGTCGCGGTGACACTCCCTGAGCTAGAGGATGCATGTGCACATACGCCATTTTAAGAGGCGCCCCTCAAGGAGAATGTGTGACCGCGTCAGATGACCGGTATGCGGCCAGCAGTGTGAGTTCGGCCGCAGCGATCGAAGGGCTGGAGACGCTGCGTAGCGGTCGCACGACTGTCCGTGCGCGTAAATAAATGAGAACGCCGATGACATGAAAGGCATTGTCAACGTGCCCAAGCGTCGACGGTTGCATGCTGAAGAACGCGCCCTGATGATTGCCGCTCCTGTCGAGAACCACTGATCTGGTGAGCTGGCGCTCAGGAGGAGCAGCGGAACTCCAGCTCAATCTTCCCCGGCCGTTGCCGGACCGTTTTGGTCACCAGGATCGTCACATCATGGCCGAGCATCGAAACAGGAGTAGCCGTTTCCCTATCTTCACCGTGCCCGCAGGGGCGCTTGAATGCTGAACACGGAAAAGAAGCTGCGGAGCTAGGAGCTAGGAGCTAGGAGGAAGGGATGTACTGAAGATCTGCGAGATTCATGGGTCGTAGGGGGTCAATAGCCCTCAGCACCCGCCACTTCAATTACACGGGCCAGATGACCCTGCTCTATAGCCTGCCGCGGTGTCCGGCCGCCCAAAGCGCCCGAAGGCGTCTCCAAGAAGGCGAGTAGTGCCCAGCCCTCAGTCGTTCCCAAGGCTTTTGAAAGCTTGGGCACTGCATCCCATAGGGCAGGTTCAAACTGCCAACTGGGCAACTTGAATCCACCCCGGGGTTGGGTCAATCCGATCGCCCGCCCTTTGGCGATCCACGCATTGATCGTCACTGGGGTGGTACCGACCAGATCCGCAGCCATGTCTGTGCTGAGCATGTCATTGGCTTCCAAGCGGGCCGTCCGGGCGGCCAGGCTGCCAGCCAGAAAGGCCTTTGTCTGAGCAGCAGACGCGTAGGGCGACGGATGTTCAACTGCGCTTGGGCTGTTGCTTGTGCGGAGGCGAGTCGTTGAGGTTGATGTTGTCGAGGGTGTTTTCATGGGGACTTCCATCACTGGCGCCCTATGGCGCGTTGCGGCCGCAAACCTTGCTACTGAAATACGAAGTGCGGGGCAAGTTCAATGCAAAAGCCTGCTTGAGCTTGGCCACCGGACGTGAGAGCAAGGAGAAGACCTCGGCGCTGTGGTGAACTGGCGCTTCGAGAACCAACGGGCCGATATCCAAATCCACGAGGCCGATACTGGCTGTCCGACGGCTGACCAAATTGGCCAAGATCGAGAGTGCGTGGCAACGCTTCACGATGCCAGCGACACATTGCAAGACCGCGAGGATGTCGGAGTGGCGTCGCATCATCGGTTGGTTGTTTTCAGAAACTACGGGGTTAGGCGGACAACCCCGCATGGCAGGCGCCCAGTTTTTCCTTCAACTCGTGTTGAGCTACAGGGTTGGACAAACCGGTAGTTCCTTCGCACGCAACCAGATTTTCCCGACAGGAGTCAGGCCACCCCTCCAAATCGTCATCAAGTGCCAGCCACTGCCGGGGCTTTCGGCGTCGAGCGTCTTCTTGAACTTGCACACCCCGGGGTGTGGTGCGAAACATGGACAGATTCCAAGGATCCACGCCATGGACACGCCTGTGGTACGTCCCACCAATGAACCGGGCACGCAGAGAGGCCGGAAGCCGTTTGAGGGTTGCACTGTATCCGGGGCGGATACACCAGGTGCTACTCAATACTAGAGCGACTGTCGGGTACGGTTCAAGCACTGATTCCAGGATAGGAATCCATTCGAAAAGAGAGTGCCCTGCAGCCTCATACGGGCTCATGTAGATGCCCTTGCGGGGATACCAGAGCACTTTTTCATGGTGAACAACACCATCGAGGTCTAGGTACAGAACGATGTCCGCGCTGCGGGGAGCAGACGCGGGGAGATACGGGGCGTTCTGGCTAGAGGGCATCGCCGTAGGCATTCTGCATGGTGTCAATTGGTCAGCGCGGATAGCGACAGGTCCAGACCTGACTCACGATCAGCCCACTCCCTGCCTATGCTTACGAGTACGCACCGGATTGGGCTCGCAAGAGCAAGCTCTTCACGACTTCCAGGCCGTCCGGCTCATTGAGCACATCGATGGGTCTCCGATTTCCCAATGCTGGGACCACACCAGTAAGCCAACGGTCCAGCCACGCTCTTGCATCAAAACCGGCTATTTCCCCTGACTCTGCGAGCATGTCCTTTACGAGCACGGTGAGAGTGGCGATGTCGTCTTCAGGGGTCATGGCTTGCTCCGTGGAAGTGGCTGGGGATGAGCTCGAAACACTGATAGTGCAATCCTTGGGATTAAGCGTCAACTTTTGGCCTCTGCCAAAGGCTTGTCCGAACGGCACTTGTCATTTACGAGCCTTACCGGCGATTTCAAGAACGACGCCTTCCTTCAGTTCACGGACTTCTTGGAGGATGCGTTTTCGGACCTCTGGCGGCAGCACAGCGGTCATCGGGGACGCTTGCCTCAGTTCCTGCGCTCGGTGGGTTCTCCCCAGTGCCTTACGCCACTTGCGATGCTCCAGGATGTCTTTCCACTCAACCCACAGGCTGGCCGAGCGCTGGTCCCCAGCATCCAACCACTTTTGAAGAACTGCCTGGGCCTGCTGGATCAACGCAGGCTCAGCGCGAACGCGTCGCACCGCTTCTTCATGGAGGGCGAGACTTCGTAGATCCTGGATCCGATGGCGCGTGGTGTCCGCGGAAACGACGATTCGTACCAACGGCGCATCACGGCTTGCCCCTTCAGCCTCAGTATTTGACGTGACCGGTCGCATAACGTCATCCGCCAGCACCGCCAGATCACTCACGATGCCCAAAGCGGATATAACTTTCAAGTAGGTGCCCATGGACGGCGTGGGATCTCCCGCTTCGACCGCGCTCAGTGTTGCGCGCGAGATTCCCGCGCGGCTCGCCATCTCCACCGTGCTCAGGCCTTGGGACTTTCTGAGACGTCTGAGTGTGTCGCCCAACTGGAGGAGCAAGTGGAGCTGTAGCACGGAGGAGTTGCTTGAGACGAGCATCTGTTCGGTTTACTTGGCAGCACGAGTATCAATAAAGCAAGCTGAACATGGAATGACATTTCGTCAGATTGAGTACTTTTCCGCACTTAAGGATGCCCTGCCACTTCCCTCAGAGGCTGGTCGAACGCTCAAATGACCACCTTTCGGCCGTCACGCTTCTGTTTCATCCGCGTACGCGCACTGAGAGCATTCGCCCCCTATACAAATACAAGGGGCGTTCACCAAATACAAACGGCCCTTTCTTCTCATCTCGAACCGAGAAGTACACGCGTTTGCCGGGGAGCCATTTCACCCTTCTAAGAATTGGGAACCTGAGGGGATCATCTATCACGATGTCTGCGGAACAAAAGGCTCCGCAAAAGAGGCTCCTGGGTTCAATGGCACGGCGAGTACCTTCCAGATTGGTCACAGCAAACTATATGGCGCCGGAGTCTGAACTCCATGCTGCCCAAAGCGTTTCAAACATTCAGAGAATTGACGTGTGAGCCCGATCCCCAGGAGGCAATGAAAGCCTTTCGCCGAATTCAGTAAAAGCGACGAAATTGAACAAAGCAAGCCTCCTGTGCGACCTCTGCGCAAGCATGCTCCGGGGCGACGTTTTGGCGCATGCTCTGGCGTATGTGCCGACGCAACTGTTTTACTAGGAATGTGGTCGACAGCAAACCTTGATATCGCATGGAAGAACTTTCTTCATTGCGTCATACACAACGATTTTTTTCCATGTGGCAGAGGAGTTGTATCTGTCCTTAACGACCAAGCCAAGAACTTCGGGCACCGAGATGGCCCAACCCAAAGCGCTCCCAATCGACTCAGCAGACGGCAACTCCCAATCTTTGCACAGTTGCTTCTCGATAGCATCGATTGCTCTGGCTTCGGATCCAAAACAGCCAACAAGTTCCAAGACGAATCGTGTCCAATTTTCGTGGATGAAAGTCGATGGTTGCTCATGAAAAGCTTCCGTGCATAGTTTCACAAATCGGCGGTAGGCTTTTCCTGCAGGCACTGCCAGCTCGAGTGGTTCAATTTTGTGGCATGTGTGACATCTCTCGCCTGGAAGTCGCAGCTTGATAGGGTCGCGGTCATAGCATTGGCATAGGCCGTCTACGGTGACAAGCGGAGTGCAATGTGTGGGGCACATCATCATGAATGGGAGCTGATGAAGCACGTGCCAAGAGGCAAACCCAAGCTCATCGGACTCAGCATCAGCGCAAATCGGGCACCAACGCAGCACAGCGCGTGGCACGTGTACTTGAGTGTTTGCTTGAAGCTCACCGCAAAGTCGGCGCCCCTCTATAAGGCTACAACTTGCCCTTTCGGCATCCAAGCTAGACAACCCTAATCTGGCGAAGCCGAAGACAGTGTGCTTGACCAGAACGTCTTGCGGCGTGACTTTGCCAGCAAAGTAGTTTCTACTCACCCAACCAGCCCCGACTCCAAAGGCGTTAATTGAGTGTGCGTTAAACCCGTAGAACTCACGTCTTGTGTAAACCCTTGTCCTCGCAGCCTGCGTTCGCAGAGTCAGTACAAACGCCGTGTGAAGACTAGCCCCTACCGGTAGACAGGTTCCTGAGCTTCTCAGATTATTTTGCAACTCTATTCCCTTGGCACTGCATACTCGCTAAGCTCAAGTTCCAGTTTTGCAAACTTTGCATGGCTTTCGGAAACCCTGTTCACAACGGCCTGCACAGGTAAAAATGACAACTCCAATTCAAAACTCTATTCAGGCACACCACGGTGAGCAATGTGGACAGCGAGGGGGTAACGGCGAGAGACATTGGGAAAGCATTCGGAAAGAGAAGACGGGACCAAGTTTACGGAACCCGTCAAATCCTCCCCTGGTCTGCCTTGCTTCGTTCACCGCAGACTGATCGTCTCGCGCTTCCACGCTGGGTCCTGCCAGCGCTGGAACAGGGGCAGGGCTGCCACATCGCCCGTCACGCGCTCGGTGGTCAGGCCCTCCAGCCGCACCACCTCAAAACTCTTGCGGTAGCGGCCCTGGCCCCGGGCTTCGCGTGCCACCAGCATCTGCTGGCCGCCGGGCACCCAGCCCGCCCATTCGGCTACACCGGTCTCGGGCGTGGCAGCGGCGGGCGGCAGCACATCGGCCAGCCAGCCGCCTTCCGTTTTGCGCAGCACCCACAGCTCGCGCCAGCCTTCCATGGGCTGCACGGCCAGGGCCAAGGCTGTGCCTTCGCGGTTGGTGCTGGCCGATGCAGTCCACACCACGCCGTAGGTGCAGCGGCGCAGCAGTGGCGCCTTGGCGCTGTGCTGCGCGTCCACCAGCAGCACGCAGGTTTCGCCGGGGGCGCCGGGCTCGGTCAGCAGTGTGGGGCGTGCTCCGGCGGCGGTCGCGACAGGCGCCGCAGCAGGCACCAGCGCCCAGCGTACGGCGCTCACTCGCATGGCAGCGTCGTTGTAGGCGCTCTGGTCCTCGTCGGGCAGGTCAACCTTGCTCACGCCACTGAATTCCGTCAGGGCGCGTGCGGCGGCCGCAGCCACCGCCGGGTCGGCCGCGTTCTTACGCGCCTGCTGGAAGGCTGCGGCGCCCCACACGCTGGCGCGCCGCATCTGCACACGGTTGCGCAGGTAGCCGGGCAGGCCCGCCACGTCCACGCGCTCCAGCACCTCCGCCTGCCAGGTGGTGACTTTGGCACGCTCGTGTGCGGGCAGGTCGGGGTTGATGCATTCGGGGCGGGTCAGCGCCAGGACGGCACGGGCGCGCTGCTCGGCATCGGCCACGGGCATGGCCAGCAGGCGGCGAAAGGCCTCGCCCTCGTAGCAGACCTGCATGCGGCCTTCGACCTCGTAGGTCGCAAAGCGCACGCCGTAGCCGTTGGCCACGTCCAGGTGTGCTGACAACGTAGCGCCCGAGGCCTTGCCCGGCACGGCCACCGAGGCACGGCGGGCCAGCCGGTCGGCAAAGGTGCCCAGGGCATCGAAAGCCTGGGCGCCCTCCACACCCGCCAGGGCCTTGGCGGGCGCGGCTTGCAGGTAAGCGGCGGTGAGGCCGATGCCCAGCGCCTCGGCACCCGGGGTGTCCTGCACAAAGCGCATCACGGCCAGCAGCGCGGGGCCTTCGGCCTCGGTCAGGGCCACGCGGCGCACATCGCTGGCGCGGATGAAACCACCGCGCTCACGCTTGTGGTCCCACACCTGCAAATAGTCGAGGCGCTCGCCGCGCACTTCGAGCACTTCGCCCTGCCACAGGCTGGCCTGCTGCTGGGCACCATCGCGCGGTGCCGCGCGCAGACTGGCCTGGTCTTGCACCACGATGGCGCTGGGCGATGGCTGGGGGGCGGCCTCGGCCGCCACGGTCACTGCAGCGCTGGCCACGGCTGCCAACAAAGTTGCGAAGGTGGCGTTCATGTTCACTGCTCCACGGCTTGGGTGGTGGTGGCGTCGTCGGCCACGGCCGCAGCCTGGGCTGCACCGGCCTGGGCGTTGCGGTTGCCGCCCAGCAGCGCAGCACCGATGAAGTCGCCGTTGGTAGGCGGGGGCGCGATGATGACCTGGATCTTGTCCGAGAGCTTGTCGGCCAGCGTCTTCTGAATGAGCAGCGGGTGTTTGGTCACCAGTGCGCCTTCGCGGGCCATTTGCTCGGCGTTGACCTTGCCCACGCGGTCCATGCGGTAGGCCTCGGCCTCGGCCAGCTTCTGGCGGGCGTCGGCCTCGCCGTTGGCTTCGATGCGGCGGGCCTGGGCGCTGCCCTCAGCGGCTTTGACGCGGGCCACGCGTTCAGCTTCAGCTTCGAGCTGGCGCTGTTCGATCTGGCGTTGCTTGAAGGGCAGCACGTGCTTCATGGCCTCTTCCTGGGCCTTGGCGGCGATGACCTGCTCACGCGCGGCGGCTTCGGCGGCCACTTCGCGACGCACCTTGTCGGCGTTGGCGTCCAGCTCGGTTTCCTTCACACGCTTGTCTTTCAACTCCAGCGTGTAGCGCATTTTTTCGGACGCCAGCTCTTCGGCCAGCAGGCTGTCCATGCCGCGGCGGTACTCCGCGGGCAGGTCCACCTTGCCGATCTGCAGGCTGCGCAGCGTCACGCCATCGGCCGCCAGTCGGGCGCGCAGTTCGGTTTCGATGGTCTGTGCAATTTCGGCGCGCTTGGACGAGAAGATTTCACGCACCGTGTAGCGGGCAAACACCTTGTAGACCAGACCCTGCACGGCAGGCTCCACGATGTCGACACCCACGTTGTCGGGCAGGTTGCCGGCCTTGACGGCGGGCGAGTTGGGGTCCAGGGCATAGCGCACGCTAAGGTCCAGCCCCAGCGACAGGCCTTCCACCGACTGCAGCGGCGCACTGCCCGTGGCCTGGCGCATGGCTTCGGGACGGTAACTCTGGTCGCGCAGCGAGAACAGGCGCACCGTGTGCAGGCCGGGCACCACCCACACGCTGCCATCGCGCCACAGGCTCACGGCACCGGTGAACTGATTCAGGCGCACACCCAGGTCGCCTTGCGCCAGGTGTTGCACCGGCGGATTGCGGTACACCGTCAGGCCTGCAGCGGCCACCACAGCGCCAGCGGTCAGCCAGCGCACGGTGCGGGCGGTGGGCAGCAGGTAGGCCCAGTTCAGGCGAGGGGCATCGGCACCGCGTGCATCGGCTGCCACAGGGCTTTGCGATTCAGCCTCCAGCACGGGCTCCGTGCCTGCTTCGGACAAAGGGGTAGAGCGACGGCCCTTCAGGGTCTGCACGATGCGATTCCAGGTGGCTTTCATGGTGTTTCTCTCTCAGGTTGGTTCGGTGTTGTTGTCGGTTCTGAGCCGCCGCTGTGGCTGGCTCATTGAGGACCGATTGTTCGGATCCACCCCGGAAGCAACAATGCAGCGCAGCCCCCAATGCGCTCACACCGGCCACGCGAACCTTCCGGCCCCGGAAGAAAAACTCACACCGCTCAGAGCGGGGCGCCGGGATAATCCGCCCACCCCTCTACTGCCCCGCCCTGCCCATGACCCGCATTGCCGTGATCGAAGACGACCTGCCCACCAGCAACCAGTTGGCCGGGTGGATACGCAGCGCCAAGAGCGGCATCGTCATCGACCAGTGGTTCACCCGCGACGAGGCCGAGGCCGCGCTGGCCCGTGAGCACTACGACGCCGTGGTGCTGGACATCGAACTGGGCCGCGAGCGCCATGCGGGTGTGGCCCTCATCAACGCCATCAACAAGCTGCGCCAGGGCACGCCGGTGCTGGTGGTGTCGGCCATGCCTGCGGCCATCTACCGCAGCATCATGAAGGCGCTGGACGCGTGGGACTACCTGCAGAAAACCACGTTCGAAGAGGCCGATTTCATTGAGACCTTTCTCGACATCCTGCGCACCACACAGGCCCAGGCCCCAGCCAGCGCGCCCCCCGCCCCCGCGGGTGATGCACTGGTGCTGGACCCGCTGTGGCAGCGCACCCCCACCTGGCGCGGCGAGCGCATCAACCTACCGCTCACGGCCCAGCGCATCCTGGCCACGCTGCACCAGCGCAGTGGCGAGGTGGTGTCGTATGACGAACTGTTCGAGGTGGTGAAAAGCGGGCGCAATCGTGACAACGTGCGCAAGCATGTGAGCACCATTCGCGAGGCGCTGCGTGAAGTCGATCCTGGATTTGAGGGAATAGAAAACGTGCCCATGCGCGGGTTCCGCTGGGTCGGCAAATGAAGCGCCTGCTGCGCCGCCCCACGCTGGAAATGCCTAGACTGGGCCTGCCCGCGTTCCGCCTGCGCATCCTCGTGCGCGGGGTGTTCGTGCTGCTGGCCCTGGCCACGGTGGCGCTGAGCGTGGTAGTGCTCAAGGACGAAAAGGAGCGCGCCTGGCAGACCTACCAGCACGGTTTTGTGCGCAGCCAGGCCGAGGTCATGGCGCGGCTGCGCCACCCCTCGGGCCAGCTGGCGCTGCTCAATGCCAGCCACCTCGGCCAGGGCGTGACGCCGCTGGCGCCGCTGCTGCTGCCCTACGCCGCCATCGACTTTGACGACCCCCAAAAATCGCAGCAAGCCGTGGAGATGGCGGGCTGCTCCGTGCAGTACCCCGATGGCGCATCAGTGTGCGCAGCGATTGGCAACAACCCCTATGCGGGCGGCTTCATTTACCTGGTGGGCAGCTTCTATGCCGGCGAGCTGATACCCCGCGAGCGCGGCGCCTTGGTGCCCGCCGAGGCACACCGTGCGCGCATCACCCTGGACATGCGGGGTGCCACCTACCGCTGGATTGCGCCGTATGAGGCCATGCCCCCACAGGGCAACGCGGCCGTGCGCGGGCGCCTGACGGGGTTTGTGGACAACGGCACGCCGCAGCTCGACGCCCGCGCACGGCCCGTGCGCGACTTTCGCGGCTGGCTGTGGCAAAACGGCCAGTGCCGCGACCTGCCGCCCCCATCGGCCAGCTCGCCCGCTGGCGAGGCCACCATCACTGACTGCCTGCGCCGCACCCACTACTCCATCCGCCTACCGGTCGAACTGTTCCGCGAAGCCCTGTTCCGCAAGGACGAGCGCCTGGTCTGGCCGCCGGAAGACCTGGGGCAGATGCGTGTGCGGGTGGAGATGCTGGCGCCGGGCGAGGACACCAAACCGCTGTTCGACAGCGACGCGCCCGGCGCGCAGCTGGCCGCATCGCTGGGCGACCTCTCGCGCAGCCTGCTGCCGGGTGAGCGTGTGCAGATCCGCAAAATGGGCAGCGACGAAGCCAGCGCCATCACCCTCAAGGGCGTCGAAGTGCAGGCCGATCCATCTGCCCCCTGGCTGCTGCGCCTGATCCGCTGGCTGCCGCTGGAGGCCGCAGGTGTGGGCCCGGCAGCAGCCACGCCCGCCGCCCCCACGGCCCTGGACATTCTGGACACGCCCACCGGCAACTACGTGGTCAACTTCACCGGCCACCTGCGCGGCGTGGAGCAAGGCCTGGCCGCTGTGGCCACGCGCCTGTCGTGGTACCTGGGTGCCATGCTGGGCGCCATTGCGCTGGCCTGGCTGGTGGTCGAGGTGGGCCTGATCCGCCGCGTGACGGCCCTGACCCGCCGCGCCGCCGCCGTGTCGTACAACGTGCAGCCTGGCCACACCGGCCCCCGACTGGGCGATCTGGATGTGTCGGACCTGCGCGGCTCGGACGAGCTGGGCATTCTGGCCGGGGGCCTGGCCGACCTGCTGCAGCGCGTGAAGGACGACCTGCAGCGCGAGCAGCTGCGCGCCCAACAAGAGCGCGACATGTGGCACGCCGTAGGGCACGAGATCATGTCGCCCCTGCAGTCGCTGATGGCGCTGAACGGCCCACAAGACCCCGGCCACCGCTATGTGCAGCGCATGCAGCAGGCCATCCATGTGTTGTATGGCACGGCATCGCCCGCCGAAGCGCTGCAGGCCGCCGATGTGCCCGAGGGGCGGCTGGACCTGGATGCCTTCTTGCGCAACGTGGCCGACAACGCTCACTTTGCGGGCATTCTGGATGTGGTGTACGACCTGGGCCCAAGCCACCCTGGCCCGGTCATCGTGCGGGCCGATGAGTTTGCGCTCGAAGACGTGGTGACCCACATCTTGCGCAATGCCGACCGCTATCGCCCCACAGGCAGCCGCATCAGGCTGACGCTCACGGCGTCGGAATCCACCGCCAGCGCTACGCTGCACAACCAGGGCTCCACCATTGCAGACGAACTGCTGGAGCGGATTTTTGAGCTGGGCGTTTCCGACCCTGCCAGCCCCACCCCGCTGGGCGAGGGCGAGCACCGGGGCCAGGGGCTGTTTGTGGCCAAAACCTACATGGCCAAGATGGGCGGCACCATCAATGCGCGCAACACGTCTGATGGCGTGGCCTTCATCCTGACCTTTCAGCGACTGGGCTGACCCAGCCCAAGACGCGAAGCGCGCGCACGGGCAAGGGCGGCTCTGTCCGACAGGGGCACATGGCCCCGGCGCCTACCCTGCAGGCATAGGTTCAGACCTTCGTCTGCCATTGCCTCAGGAGCCCTCCATGAAACGCCTTCGCTTTGCCACCTCTGTATTCACTGCGGCCTTGCTGCTGGCCTGTGCGGGCGCATCCGCTCAAACGCCGCCGCAGGACGCGCGGGCACGCTACGAGCAGGAGCGGGAAAAATGCATGACCAACAACACCCAGGACAGCCTGGCCACCTGCCTGCGCGAGGCCAACAACGCACTGGACGCTTCGCGCAAGGGCGATCTCAGCAACCCTGGAGCCGCCGCCACCGACAACGCCACCCAGCGTTGTGCAGCGTTCCAGACGGCAGCTGACCAGGCGGATTGCATGCGCCGCGTGCAAAGCAGCCCGGCGAGTGGCTCGGTCTCCGGCGGCGGCGTGCTGCGCGAATCGACCACGACCACCATCACCGTGCCTGCGCAACAGTAACCTGACCTCCCATCAGGTGCGGTCTGTCACAAAGGTATCCGCGCCCAATCTGCGCAGCGACCGAGGCGATCAGCCCAAGGCCACACGCATCGCGTCGATCACGCCCCGATAGTCCGGCTTGCCAAAGATGGCGCTGCCTGCGACAAAGGTGTCAGCGCCCGCGTCAGCCACGCGGCGGATGTTGTCGGTCTTGATGCCGCCATCGACTTCCAGACGAATGTCCTTGCCAGACGCATCAATGCGCTTGCGCACAGCTTCGATCTTGCGCAGCGCGGAGTCGATAAAGCTCTGGCCGCCAAAGCCGGGGTTCACGCTCATGATGAGGATGAGGTCGATGTCGTCGATCACCCAGTCCAGCACGTCCAGAGGTTCGGCAGGATTGAACACCAGGCCAGGCTTGACGCCTTTGGACCGGATGGCCTGGATGCTACGGTGCACATGGCCCGAGGCATCGGGGTGGAAGCTGATGTAGTCAGCACCCGCGTCGGCAAAGGCAGCGGCCAAGGCATCCACAGGCTGGATCATCAGGTGCACGTCAATCGGCACGGCCACGCCCGCAGGCGTTTTGGCGTGGGGCTTCAAGGCCTGGCAGACCATGGGGCCAAACGTCAGGTTGGGCACGTAATGGTTGTCCATCACGTCAAAGTGAATCCAGTCGGCGCCAGCGGCAGTGACATTGCGCACTTCCTCGCCCAGGCGGGCAAAGTCGGCGGAAAGGATAGAGGGGGCGATTTGGAATGTGCGGCTCATCCCCCGATTGTCGCAAAGCGCAGAACCACTGGGGGTTTTGGCACTTGGGAGTTGCCCACACACGGGGCGGCACGGTTACCATGCGGCCCATGCCAAAGTACCAGTTTGACGTGGAAGTGCTGCCCGAATACCTGCCCGAGCAGTCAGCGCCGGACACCGGGGTGTTCAGCTTCGCCTACACCATCACCATCACCAACGCAGGGGACGCGCCCGCCCAGCTGATCTCGCGACACTGGATCATCAGCGACGCGCGCGGCCACACCGAAGAGGTCAATGGCCTGGGCGTGGTGGGACAGCAGCCACTGCTCAAGCCGGGTGAGTCGTTCCAGTACACCAGCGGCTGTCGCCTGCGCACCTCCAGTGGCACCATGCACGGTACCTTCCATTGCGTGGCCGAAGATGGCGAGCCTTTCAACACCCCGGTGCCCTTGTTCGTGCTGGAGGCGATCAGCCACGGCCCGTCGGGTGAGCCCCTGAGCGGCCGGGTGCTGCATTGAAGAACCATTCCCACAGCCCCCATGCCCACCCCTCCATGGGACCGCTATCCATCGGATGGGCGGCTTTTCCTGTGGGAGCAGGCCACCCATGAAAAATAGCGCCGAGCCCAAAGACCTGGCCCACCTGCTGGCGGCGCTGGACCCTGCCGCCGACCTGGCCCATCGCCACCTCTGGCTCATCCACCTGCTGGACTGGGTGCGCGGCAAGCGTGATTCGGTGCCTGCCGCGGTGGGCCGGGTGCAGCTTTTCATCGATGCAGTCGCGGCGCGGCCCGATATTCAGCAGCGGCTGCAGGCCTGGTGGGCGACGCTGGTGGACCAGGTAGACATCACCACCTTGCTGGCGGACTTTGGCTTTGCACCCCGCACCGCCCTGGTCAGCGAGATGGCCGAACGCCTGCGCACCAAGCTGCTGCCGGGCAGCCCAGAGACCATCGATGCGTCCGAACTGTTCATGCTGGCCTTGCCCAGTGCGTTCGACGCGCAATGGCTGGCCGCGCTGGATGAAGCCACCCTGAACCGCCTGGTGATGTTGCTGGCCCAGGACAACGCCGATGAGCGCCCAGGCGGCGCGACACGCTGGCACCGCGCCTTGCTGGACGCCATCACCTACTGTGCAGGGCAAATCCTCTCGACCGGCTTTGCACCCGAACTGCGGCTGCGCATGAGCGAATCTGCACGGGAGGCACAACCCTTCCACGCCCTCATCCGCGACGTGGAAAGCCTGCGGGTCGAGGTGCTGCACGCACTGCGCACCCCCGACCGGCTGGACGCATCCGCCCAGCGCCTGCGCGAACGCCTGGAAGCCTGCCGCGCGGCGGCTGCCACCGTCTATACGCATTTCGAGGACAACGGCATTTCGGTGGGGCTGGTGTTCCGGCTGCGGCAGCTGCGCGAGCGCATCTTGCGCGTGCGCGTGTTGCTCGACTGCCTGCTGTCCGCGCAGCCCGCAGTCACTGCGGCGCAACTCATGGCACAGCTGGTGATGGTGGGACAGGAGCGGCGCAGCCTGCGCGCGCTGCTGGCCTCCAACTCATCGCTGCTGGCGGCCAAGGTGGCCGAGCGCAGCGCCGAAACGGGCGAGCACTACATCACCCGCACCAGTGCCGAATACCGCTCCATGCTGCGCAAGGCGGCAGGGGGCGGTGCGCTGATGGCCTTCACCACACTGATCAAGTTTGGCCTGTATGCGCTCGCGCTCTCGGCCTTCTGGGGCGGCTTCATGGCGGGCATCAACTATGCCGTGAGCTTTGTGCTGATCCAGTTGCTGCACTTCACGGTGGCCACCAAACAACCTGCCATGACCGCGCCCGCCATGGCGGCCAAGCTCAAGGAGCTGGGCACCGGCGATGCGATCGAGTCGTTCGTGGACGAGATCACGCACCTGGTGCGCTCGCAGGTGGCTGCTGTGCTGGGCAATGTGCTGGTGGTGTTCCCGGCCGTGCTGGCGCTGGCTGCACTGATTGCACTGGCCACGGGCCACCCGGCCATCAGCGAGAAGCAGGCCGAGCATGTGTTCGAGTCCCTGCACCTGCTGGGGCCGTCGCTGTTCTTTGCCGCCTTTACCGGGGTGCTGCTGTTTGCCTCCAGCATCATCGCGGGCTGGACAGAGAACTGGTTTGTGCTGCACCGCATGGACTCGGCCTTGCACTACAACCCGCGCATCACCGGGCTATTGGGTGCCGAGCGCGCCGCGCGCTGGGCGCGCTTCCTGCGCGAGAACCTGTCGGGTTTTGCAGCCAACATCTCGCTGGGTTTCATGCTGGGCCTGGTGCCTGCTTTCGCTGCGTTTTTCGGCTTGGGGCTGGATGTACGGCACGTCACCCTCTCCACCGGGCAGGTGGCGGCCGCCGGCGCCACGCTGGGTCTGCAGGTGCTGCAGTTGCCCGCGTTCTGGTGGGCAGTAGCCTCGCTCCCGTTCCTGGGCGCACTGAATGTGTCGGTGAGCTTTTATCTGGCCTTCAGTCTGGCGCTGCGTGCACAGAACGTGAGCGGCGTGGACCGCTCGCGCATCTATGCCGCCATCCGCGCCCGCCTGCGCACCGCGCCGCTGAGCTTTTTTGTGCCCGAGCGGCGGGGACCGCTGGCGACAACGGCACAGGGCTGAGGCGAAACCGCCGCCTCTGTCCTACAAGGGCGGAGTGTTTCCGCCTGTAAATTCAAGGGCCCAACGCCCCAGCGCACCCCGTCCCATCTGCGGAGGGCCTGTGCGCCGGGGCCTCCACTCCAACGGGCAGCGCCCGTCTGACGCAGAGGTCCGATGACATGAATGAAATCCTGAGCTTTTGGGCGCAGTGGCTGCGCCCCTCGGCCGGGCTGCCAACGGTGCAATGGTCACTGCTGCTGGCGGTAGCCGCCATGGCAGGCTATCTCACCCAACGCCACACCGGCCTGCCCAAGGTGGTGGGCTATTCGCTGGTGGGCACGGCAGCCGGCCTGGCAGGCTTCAGCGGTGCAGTCTGGCCGCTGCAGGGCATTGGCCTGTTCCTGCTGGAGCTGGGCGTGGCCATTGTGCTGTTCGAATGTGGCGGCCGTATCCCGCTGCGCTGGTTCCGCCACAACCCCATGGTGCTGGTGCAGAGCATTGCCGAATCGGTGCTGACCTATTTCGCGGTGTACTGGGTGCTGGTGTGGCTGCAGCTGCCGCCCCAGGCGGCTGGCCCGCTGGCCCTGGTGGCGCTGGCGGCATCTCCTGCAGTGCTGACCCGTGTGGTGGCCGACACCCGTGCCGCCGGCCCGGTGACCGAACGCGCCATTGTGCTCACCACACTCTCCACGCTGTATGCCCTGACCCTGGGCAGCGCCAAGGCAGAACTCATCAACCGCCAGAGCCTCACCGTGCTGGAGGCCGTTTCGCCCGTGGTGGTGGTGCTGGGCGTATCGATCGTGGTGGCCGCCGTGCTGGCCCTGGTGCTGCGCATGGCGTTGCGCTTCATGAGCCCCACCAGCGAAAACACCTCCATGCTGTTCCTGGCCCTGGTGGCTGCAGGCACGGCAGTGGCCGCTCACATGGGGGGCTCGGCACCACTGGCCGCGCTGCTGGGGGGCATGCTGCTCAAGCAACTCAACCCGCGCCCCTGGGCCTGGCCACGGCAGCTGGGCAATGCATCGTCCCTGCTCACCATGCTGATGTTCGTGCTGGTTTCCACCGTGGCAGCGCAGGCCGACTGGAGCGCGCCCGTGGCCGGCGTGGTGCTGGCCCTGATTGCCGTGCGCCTGCTGGCCAAGGCCACCGGCGTGGCGCTGGGCAATGTGGGCAGCGGCGCCAGCTGGAAGCAGGCGCTGTGGGTGGGCTGCGCGATGACCCCCATGTCCTCCATCGCCCTGCTGATCGCCTCGCAGTTTGTACTCGCGTCGCCTTCCACCGGCCATGTGATCGCGGGTGTGGCGCTGCCCGCCATCTTGCTGATGGAGGTATTTGGTGCCGTCATTGCCACCGTGGCCATTTACCGTGCGGGCGAAAGCTCCAAACCCTGGGCACCCCTGACCCGCAGCAACAACAACGGAGAGTCCCCCCGTGAGTCTTGAAGCCTTCACCCATTCCGAGCCGCTGACGCTGGGCGTCGAGCTGGAGCTGCAGCTGGTCAACACCAACGACTACGACCTGGCGCCCTACGCCGAGGACATGCTGCGCCTCATGAAGAAAACCCCGCTGCCCGGTAGCGTAGTGCCCGAGATGACGAACAGCATGATCGAAATCTCCACCGGCATCTGCCACTCGGCCAGCGAGGTGCTGGGCCAGCTCACGCCCATCCGCGATGCGCTGGTCAAAAGCGCCGACAAGCTCAACATTGCCGTGGTGGGTGGCGGCACGCACCCGTTCCAGCAGTGGCACGAGCGACGCATCTACGACAAGCCGCGCTTTCGCGAGCTGTCCGAGCTGTACGGCTACCTGTCCAAGCAGTTCACCATCTTCGGACAGCACGTGCACATTGGCTGCCCGGATGCGGATGCGGCGCTGCTGATGCTGCACCGCATGTCGCGCTACATACCGCACTTCATTGCGCTGTCGGCGTCCAGCCCGTACGTGCAGGGGCAGGACACGGCGTTTGACTCGGCCCGGCTCAACTCGGTGTTTGCGTTCCCCTTGTCGGGGCGCGCACCGATGGCGCTGACCTGGGACGACTTCACGACCTACTTCAACAAGATGACCCGCACGGGCGTGGTCAAGAGCATGAAGGACTTCTACTGGGACATCCGCCCCAAGCCCGAGTTCGGCACCATCGAGATCCGCGTGTTTGACACGCCGCTGACCATCGAGCGCGCTGCGGCCCTCGCGGGCTACGTGCAGTCGCTGGGCGCTTGGTTCCTGGCCGACCAGCCCTTCATGCCTGAAGAGGACGACTACCTCGTGTACACCTACAACCGCTTCCAGGCCTGCCGGTTTGGCATGGACGCGGTGTATGTGGACCCGGCCACGGGCGACCACATGCCGCTGCGCGAGCACATCCTGCGCACCATGGACAAGATCGCAGGCCACGCGGCGGTACAGGGCGCATCCAGCGCCATGCACATGCTGCGCACCGAGGTCGAGGCGGGGCAGAACGATGCCCGCTGGCTGCGCCAGCGCCAGAGCGAAGAGCAGCTGCTGGCCGAGGTAAGCCGCCAGGCAGCGCAGCGCTTTCGCGGCGCGGCGGCCTGACCCGCACGCCAGGCGCCGGCCACCTCACGCGACTCTGACCTCAAGCAGCGAGCGCCAATCTGCGCGCCTGCTGCGTACGCCCGCCATAGCCCCAGTCGCTGGCGGGCAGCTCCCGCACCACCACGTAGCTCGCAGCGGCCAGGGCGCCATCCCCCGCCAGCTGGCCCTTCAGCTCGGCAAACGCGGCAGCGATGAAGGCGGCCTTCTCCTCCTCGGAGTTCGTGCCCTCGGTGATGCTGATCTCCAGCAAGGCCGTGGGCTGCGCCACCGGTGCACCACCGATATGCCAGCGGGCAGGGGGCAGGTCGTCGATGACCACAGCAGTCACCTCGCGGCGTTTGCCCAATCGCTGGACCGTGAGGTCGGTGAGGGCGCTGGCCAGCGCCTGGTAACGCTCAGGGTTTTGCAGCGGGGTCAGTTTCAGAACAAGGGTTGGCATGGTGTTGGGGCCTCCTGGGTGGATGGGGTCGTGGGCGCGGACGGGGTCCGCAGGAAGAGGAAAACCCGGCGGGTCATGCGCACAAGCCCCCACGCCACCCAGGCATGGGCTTCGCGAATCGCCTCCCGGCGCAACTGCATGGCATCGCGCAAGCGCTGGTACTCGTCGGGGTGTAGGTGAGGGTCCATGGCATTCCTTTCGGGGTGAGGCCACTGTAGGCAGCACCACGCAAGGCCGAAACCGCATCCCGCGCAAGACCGTTTTGCACCCAGCGCACAGCCCCGCCGTTACCATCGGCCGATGCGCGACATCCGCTTTGAAGACATGCACCTGTTCGCCCGCGTGGCCGACCTGGGCTCGCTGTCGGCCGTGGCGCGCGAGCGCGATGCACCGGTGAGCCAGGTCTCGCGCACCCTGGCGCGCATTGAGAAAGCCTGTGGCGCACGGCTGCTGCACCGCACCACCCATGGCCTCACGCTCACGGCAGAAGGGCAGACCTTTCTGGACTACTGCCGCCGCATCAACGGTACGCTCGACGAGCTGGAAGGTGAGTTCGCCCAACAAAGCGGCCAGCCCAGCGGCTGGGTGCGCGTGGCGTCCAGTTCGGTGGTGGCCGAGCACCTGCTGATCCCCAGCTTTGACAGCCTGCAGCACAAGCACCCGCAACTGCGCGTGGAGCTGGTAGTGGACGACCGCATGGCCGACATGGCACGCGATGGGATCGACATTGCCATCCGCACCGGCCCGCCGCTGACCGACACCGTGGTGGCGCGCCCCCTGGGCACGCTGGCCCGCGCGCTGTACGCCACACCCGGCTACCTGCAGGCGCACGGCGTGCCACAGCACATCGACGATCTACGCCAGCACCGGCTCATCACCAACAGCGCAGTGGCCTTTCTGAACCACTGGCCCTTTCGGGTCGATGGCGTGCCCGAGGTGCTGGTGGCCGAGGGCCACTGGCGCTCGGGCAGCACGGCCATCACCGCGCGGCTGGCGCTGCAGGGCCTGGGCATTGCGCGCCTGGCCACGGTGGTGGCAGATCCCCTCGTGCGCCAAGGCCTGCTGGCACCCGTGCTGGCCCACTGCGTGGACCTGCAGCCCAGCACCATCCACGCCATCACCCTCACGCGCAGGCACCGGTTGCCCAAGATCCAGGCCTGCATCGACCACTGGGCGGCCTGGTTTTCTCAGACAGAAAGCAGCACCTCATGCCTTTGACCTTTTTGACCCTTTTTTCTGGGACCACCGAGCGACGCCATGGGTGAGTTCGACCTGATCGCCCGCTACTTCACCCGCCCCGTCCACAAGGCAGCCCTGGGCGTGGGCGACGACTGCGCGCTGCTGGCGCCCGCACCCGGCATGCAACTGGCCGTCTCCAGCGACATGCTGGTGGAGGGCCGCCACTTCTTTGCCGACGTGGACCCCGAAGCCCTGGGCCACAAGGCGCTGGCCGTGAACCTGTCCGACCTGGCGGCGTGTGGTGCCAAGCCGCTCGCGTTCACGCTGGCCCTGTCACTGCCCCGGGTGGATGAGGCCTGGCTCGCAGGCTTCTCGCGCGGGCTGCTGGCGCTGGCCGATGCCCACGGCTGCGAGCTGGTGGGCGGCGACACCACGCAGGGCCCGCTCAACATCTGCATCACCGTGTTTGGCGAGGTACCCACCGGCCAGGCCCTGCTGCGCAGCCGCGCACAGCCCGGCGACGACATCTATGTGAGTGGCACGCTGGGCGACGCCAGGCTGGCGCTGGAGGCGCTGCTCGGCCACATCGCCCTGCCCGCCGAGGTGCTGGCCCGCGCCCGCCTGCGGCTGGAGCGCCCCACGCCGCGCGTGGCCCTGGGCCTGGCCCTGCGCGGCGTGGCCACCAGCGCCATGGACGTGAGCGACGGACTGCTGGGCGACCTGTCGCACATCCTCCAAGCCTCGGGGGCAGGGGCCTGTATCGACACCTCCAAAACTATACATTTAATAGCAGCAAAGGCATATTCGACTAGCGCAACCAGCCCATTGGACCCTGAACTGGTCCACCAATGCACCTTGGCGGGCGGTGACGACTACGAGCTGGCCTTCACCGCCCCGCGCGCGCGGCGTGACGCGGTGGCCGCCTCGGCGCAGGCAAGCGGTACACCCGTCACCCGCATCGGCACCGTGCTGGCTGAGCCAGGCCTTTGGCTGGTGGACGCGCAGGGGCAGGCGGTGGAGAACCGTTACGCCTCGTTCGACCATTTCCGGTGACGGGTGGTGGCAGGCAAAAATTTTTTGCAACCCATGAATCCTTTTGCGCAACCAGCCGCTCTTGGTAGGGAAGGTGCCCTGTGCCGGCGCCTTCATTTCCCCACCAAGGAGTTTTTCACCATGCTGTACCGCAAGAACATCACCCGCCCCGAAAGCCTGCTGCGCGTTGCAGGGGGCGTCGCCCTCATCGCTGCAGGCCTGTGGTGGATGTCCGCATCGCCCCTGGGCCTGGCATTGGCCGCCTCGGGCGTTGGCAGTATCCTGAGCGGCGCGTTTGGCTACTGCCCCGCCTGTGCCATGGTGGGCCGCAAGCCTGTCGAGTGACCGCCCATGGCCACCACCCACCCAGCCCCCACCGTGGCCCAGCTTCTGCCCGCCGCACGCAGCGGTGACGCGGCGGCCATGGAGCAGCTGCTGCGCCTCACCCGTCCCGACATCCGCCGCTATGCGCTGCGCCACTGCGCCGCCACCACGGCGACGGACGACGTGGTTCAGGAGGCGCTCATCATCGTGTACCGCCGCGTGGGCGCGCTGCGCGAGGTAGCGGCGTTCGGCGGGTGGGTGGTGCGCATCGTGCAGCGGCTGTGCATGCAGCCCATGCTGGCCTGGCTCAAGGGCGAGCCGCTGGCACAGGTGGAAGACAACCTCGCCTGGTCGCACCGCCCCGACCACGAACTGCGCCATGACCTTGCCCTGGCCATCGACTCGCTGCCGTCCCTGTACCGCGAGGCCCTGCTGATGCGCGACTTCGAGGAGCTGACCATCGAGGAGATGGCGCAGCGGCTGGGTGTGACGCGCGAGGCGGCCAAAAGCCGCCTGCACCGCGGGCGGGCCCTGGTGCGGGAGTACCTGGCACCCACGGACCGCACCGGCACCACGTAGCGCTGCAGCGCGGAGAACCCGCCTCAGCGCATCTGGAACAGCTCTTGGTGAAAGCGCGCAGGCGAGCGCCCCAGCTGCTCCATGCCCTGGCGCACCGCCTCGGCAAAACCCTGCGGTCCGCAGAACCACACACTCGCCGCCGGGCTGGTGCCTGCGAGCAACTCTGCGGGTGTCACGGGCCCAGTGTCGTTGCTGTAGTGGATCTCCAGCGTCACGCTGGGCAAGCGGGCACACAGCGCGGCCATGCGCTCGGTAAACACCGCCTCGCCCGCATGGCGCACACAGTAGTGCAGGTGCACCCGGGGCGCCAGCGCGGGCGTGGACTGCATCGACTCCAGCCAGGCCATGAACGGCGTGGCGCCAATGCCTGCGGCGACCCACACCTGCTCGGTGGCGCTGTCGCTGCGAAAGTCAAAGCAGCCATACGGCCCCTCGATGCTCACCTGCTGCCCGGGACGGACATGCAGGGGCAACTGGCTCGTGTGGTCGCCCAGCGCCTTGATCGCAAAGCGCAGCACGCCATCGCCCTGGTCGGCGTTGAGCAGGGTGAAGGGGTGCGCCCCCTCGGCACGGCCAAAGGTGACAAACGCAAACTGACCGGCCGCATGCTTCCAGCCACTGGCGGGGCTGACCTGGCAGGTCACTTCCAGCACCCCGACCCCTTGGGACGACACGCCCACCACACGGGCTGCATGGCGGCGGCTGCGCCCGATGGCCCCGGCCAGCGAGCGCACGGCGCACAGCGCCCCCACCAGCGTGCACAGGCCCACCAGAACGCCTGCAGGCTGTTGCCACCAGGCGGGCGGCGTGAGCACCACGGCATGAAAGGCCAGCACCAGGTACACCACGGCCAACAGCTTGTGCAGGTAACGCCACACGTGGTACGGGAACCGCTGCCACAGCGTGATGACCAGCATGGCCGCGAGGAACCACACAGCCCACTCCCCCATCTCCTCGGCCAGGTGGCGGAAGGTGTTGAGCCACCAGTCCGCGCGCGGCGCGCGCACCGGGCGACCCACCCAGGCGGCCAGCAGGCTGCGCGACAGCTGCAGCCCGTAGTGCAGCAACGCCAGCACGATCGCGCCGATGCCCGCCCACTTGTGCAGGCAGTAGCTCTTGTCCAGGCCGTCCAGCGGCTTTTCCAGCCACGCGGGCCGCACGGCCAGCACCATGATCAGCGACATGAGTGCCCAGGCCGATACCCCGCTGAGCAGGATCAGCTGGTTGCGCCACCACCAGACATCACCCCACGCGGGCGGCGCAGGCTGCGGCACCCACAGCGCCAGCAGCCACGCCGTACATGCCAGCACCAGGGAGCCCCCCAAGACCTTCTTCCACATCACCAGCCCCAAAAACTTGTTGCAATGCAGCAAATATAGAAACCCGCGATGAACGCCACCTGAACGGTGTGTGAAGCAGCGGCAAAGCGCTGCAGCTTGCGGCCGGAGGTTGATCTGCATCAGCCCGCTGCGCGGGCACCGGCCTCCCCGCAATCAAGTCCGCACAAAACGCGCGAGCGGCCTGCGCGGCGTGGCAAGCACCTCGCCCTGCGGGTATCCCATGCGGCAGAACATCTGCACCGTAGGCTCCTGGGGCGTGCGCGGCGCGGGCCGCCCCAGCACCAGCTGGTGCACGTGCTCGAAGTGCGGGGCCATTTCGGCAAACTCCTGCACCGCCTGGCTCATGGGGTGCATGCCCACACCCAGCGCCGTGGCCTGCAACTGCTGGCGCACGTACAGGCGCCCGGTACGGATCTGGTCGCTGCGGGTGTTGGGGCCGGCGATCCACACAAAACCCATGGCCGTGCGGCTATGGCCCTCAAAACGCCCCATGGCGCTTTTGTAGGCGGCGCTGCCTTCGGCCGGGGGCTGGGTGCGGTCGAACATGCCCAGAGCGTCCACGGCGCGCACAAAGGGCGAGTTGATCGAGATGCCGTCGCGGTGCTGCAGGATTTCGCCTGGCCCCACGCGGGTGAGCTGGATGCTTTCCATCATGGTGCGCGGCGTGAGCAGCTCTACCCGGGCAGATTCCCAGCACAGCGTGCGCAGCGCGGGCAACTGGTCGGCGCTGACGGTGCCGCCCACGCGCAGCGGGGCTTCAGCCGGGGCGCTGCCCAGCAACTGGGCCAGCACCCCGGGCGCGATGGCCCGGGTGGTATCGAAATCCGTCTTGGGCGTGCGGCGCAGCAGCACCTGCGCAAACAGCGGGTCGGGCTGGCCACCAGGCTTGAGGGTGATGCGCGCCACGGGACGGTCGTCCCAGTCCTTCAGGGCCGCAGGCATCTCGCCCTGTGGCCACAGCAGCACCTCGCTGGCCAGGCCTTGCTGAGCCAGCGCCATCACCAGCAGCTCCAGAAACGCGCCATGGCCGATAAGGATCTGGCGCCCCCACGGATCCGTCTGTGGCAGCACCCGCGCAGGGTCGGTGCGCAGGGTGATGACACCGCTCTCGCGCAAATCCACCAGCCAGGGCTGCAGGTTGTGCGAATTGGGTGCGGTGATGGCATAGGCCACGGCACGGCGGCGCAGGTCGGTCTCGCCCACCGGGCCTTTCCAGGCCTCCACCGCCTCGGCGGGATAGTGCGAGCCCACGGCACCACAGGCGACCAGCGTGCCCGCAGTAGCGGCGGCGATGGTGCCACCCCCTGCCAAACGGATGAAGTTGCGACGGTTCATGAGAATGCTCCGGTGGTTCAAAAGGTGATGCGGTCAGGCCAGCGCGGCACGGGGCAAACGGGTGGACAACAGCCCCAAATCGACCAGCGCCTGGCGCACGGCCTGATCGAAGGGGGTGTGGGGCTCGTCGCCGATGAGCGCGCGCAGGCGGGTGTTGTCCAGACGGTGGGGTGTGCGCCACAGATAGCGCATGTCCGCCAGCGCCGCGAACGTGGGTGCCACCAGCCCCATCACGCGCAGCAGCAGCCACGGTAACTGGCCCACCCGCAGCGCGCCCGCATCGGGCAACCAGCCCTGCTCTGCTGCAATGGCCGTGAAGCTGTGCAGCCACTGCTGCGCGGTAACGTGGTGCCCAGCGAAATGCAGGCACTCGAAGGCGGCCAGCCGGTCCCGCTCTTGCGCCACGCGCACGAAGGTGCGGGCCAGGTCGGGCAGGTAGGCCCAGGGCGTGGCTACGTCCAGCGGGCCGGGCCAGGTGATGCGGCCCCGGGGCAAGTCCTTGGCAATGGCCTGGTCGATCCAGCTGCCCGTGCCGGTGCCAAAAAAATCCCCGGCGCGCAACACCACAGCACGCATCTCGCCCTGTCGCGTGGCGGCCTGCAGCCGCTGCTCCAGCTGCACCCGCGTGCGGCCCTTGAAACCGGTGGCGGCCTGGGGCGTGTCTTCGCGCAGTACGGGCGGCATGGCTTCGCCAAAGTTGTAGACGTTGCCCGGCAGCATCAGCGTGGCACGCAGCTGGCGGGTGACGGCGATGGCCGCCTCCATCAGCACCGGGGCCTGCTCGCGCCAGGCCTTGTGGGTGTAGGCAGGGTTGAGCGCATGCACCACCACCTGCGCGCCCTGCGCCTGGGCCGCCAGCGCGGCAGTGTCCTCCACTGCCACCGGCATCCACCACACGCCTGGAATGGCGGGCAATGCAGCGCTCTGCGCACTGGGGCGCACCTGTGCCAGCACCTGCCAGCCAGCCTGCGCAAAGGCGCGGGTGGCCGCCAGTCCCAGCCGCCCCCGGGCGCCCAGGATCAACACGGTGGAGGGATTGTCCGTGCAGTGTGGAAAACGGGTATGGGTGATCATCTGAGGGCTCCATTCACAAGGGATGGAGCGATTGTGAAAACGCCGGCACCGTTACACAATTGGCTAAGTGTTCATATCAGTAATGCAAATATGAATACCTCTAACCACCCTCCTGCCGCCCCATTGCGGGCACGCTATTGCCATGAACCAGACCTTTGACTGGAGCCTCGTGCAGTCCTTCCTGGCCGCACTCGACCAGGGCAGCCTGCTGGGCGCCGCCCGTGCGCTCAACGCCAGCCAGCCCACCATCGGCCGCCACATTGCCGAGCTGGAATCGCAGCTGGGCGTGGTGCTCTTTGAGCGCACCGGGCGCGGCCTGCTGCCCACGGCCACGGCGCTGCGGCTGGCCGAATCGGCCCGCGCCATGGAGATGGGCGCCCACCAGCTGGCACGCAGCGTGTCGGGCGCGGAGGAAGGCGTGAGCGGCACCGTGCGCATCACCGCCAGCCAGCCCGTGGCCTGCGTGCTGCTGCCGCCCGTGCTGGCGCGCATGCGCCAGGCGCTGCCCGAGGTGCAGGTGGAGCTGGTGGCCAGCAACCAGGTCACCAACCTGCTGCGCCGCGAGGCCGACATTGCGCTGCGCATGGTGCGCCCCGACCAGGCCAGCCTGGTGGCCAAGCGCATCGGCGCGGTGACGCTGGGCGCCTATGCCCACCGCGACTACCTGCGCCGCAAGGGCACACCCCGCCAACCGCCCGACCTGCTGCAGCACGAGCTGGTGGGCAACGACCGGCACGAAGACATCCAGCAAGGCTTTGCCGCGATGGGCTACCCGGTGGAGCGCGGGCACTTCGCGTTCCGCACCGACGACCTCATGGCCTACTGGGAGGCTGTGCGGGCGGGGCTGGGCATCGGCTTTGTGGGCAACTACCTGGCCCGCACCGACCCGAACGTGGTGGCCGTGCTGCCCATGCTGCCCCTGCCCGATCTGCCCATCTGGCTCACGGTGCACCGCGAGATCCGCACCAGCCGCAAGATTCGGGCGGTGTATGACTTTCTGGCGGCAGAGGTGCCCTTGGTGCTGTAGACCACGGGCAGCTCGCTGCCTGGCTGCTAGCATCCCAGTCCCTTTGTCCATTGCGCCCAAGGAGCCCCATGCGCCCCGTGAGCCCCCCATTCCCCTTCCTTCACCTTCCAGCGCGCCCCGCACTGCTGGTACTGGGCTTGGCCGTCCTGGCCCCGCTGTCTGCAGCCGCCCAAGACACCTCCCGCATCGCCCGTGTCACCGTCTACCCCGGCAGCGCCACGGTAGAGCGCGTGGCCAAGGTGGCCGCTGGCGCACGCAGCCTCACGCTGGCCTGCCTGCCCGCGTCGCTGGATGTGCAAAGCCTGCAGATCAACGCCGACCCCGCCGTGCGCGTGGGCGAGTTCAATGTGCTCACCGAAGACCGCGACGTGGCGGCAGGCTGCGCCAGTCCGCTGGACGGCCGCATCCGCGAGCTGGAGGACCAGATCGCGGGGGTGAAGGCCGAGGCCTCGGCCCTGCAGCTGGTGGACGGCTATCTGCGCAGCGTGGCGCAAACCGGCGCGGGCCCGGAGTCGGCAGCGCCTGCCACTTCCGCCCCCCGTGCTGCCACACCGACGCCCGCACAGATCACCGCCACTGCCGAGGTCCTGCGCAAATCCGGGCAGGACAGCTTTGCACGCGCGCACCAGCTCCAGCGCAAGCAGGAGGCACTGGAGCTGGCCCTCAAGCCGCTCGTGGCAGAGCGCGACCGCGTGGCCAGCCAGCGTGCGCGGGTGGTGTCAGTCACCATCAACCTGGCTACCGAGCGCGAGGCTGAGCTGCGCCTGTCCTACCAGGTGCGCGGCCCCGGCTGGCAGCCCAGCTACCGCGCCACGCTGGATGCGAACAAATCCACGGTGCTGATCGAACGCCAGGCGCTGGTGGCCCAGAACAGCGGCGAAGACTGGGGCAGTGTGCAGCTGACCCTGTCCACCGGCCAGCCGGGCCGCGCCACTCAAGGGCAACTGCCCCGCCCCTGGTGGCTGAACGTGGCACCGCCCCCTCAGGCCTCGCCCGCGCCGGCCATGGCGATGGCGCCTGCGCCCGCACCGGCCATTGCGTCCCTGTCCCGGTCCCGCAATGCCGCCGAGGAAGCCATGCCCACCTTTGACGTGAGCGCCCTCGACAAGGGGTTTGCCACCGAGTTCGCCGTGCCCCAGCGCATCACCGTGCCCTCCAGCGGCCAGCGCGTGACGCTGGCGCTGGGCAATCACAGCGCCCCCGCCACGCTGGTCACGCGCACGGCACCGGCCATGGAAGAAGCCGCCTACCTGGTTGCCCACATTGCCCAGCCGCCCGGCGTGTGGCCGGCAGGCGCAGCAGGCCTGTACCGCGATGGCGCCTTTGTGGGCAACGGCCGCATCGACTTTGGCGCGCCCAGTGCAGGCGCCCCAGCCGGCAGCACCAGCCTGTCGTTTGGCCGCGATGAACTGGTCACCGTACGGGCCGAGCCCGTGCAGGATCTGACGGGCAGCAGCGGGTTTACCGGCTCGCGCGTGGAGCGCAAGACGCGCCGGACCTACAGCGTGGAGAACCGCCACAAGACGGCCATCACGCTGCAGGTGCTGCATGCCGCACCAGTGTCGCGCAACGAAAAGATCGAGGTCGAATCGCGCTACCAGCCCCAGCCGTCGGACACAGCCTGGAACCGCACGCCCGGCACCGTGTCCTGGCAGCAGACTTTGGCAGCCGGGGCCAGCGCACAGTTCAGTGCCGAGCACACCATCCGCTACCCCAAGGACGTGGAGCTGATCGAACGCCAGTGACCTTGGCAACACGGTGACTGGCCCTCCAAAGACCCCGCGCAACGGCGTGTCGGTCACAATCCGCCCCAGCGATCACATTGGTGCCACCAAGCCCCCAGGAGCCCGCCGCCATGAGTTACCAACACCTCCTTGTTGCCGTTGACGGCAGCCCCACCGCTGACCACGCTGTGAACGAAGCCACGGGCCTGGCCAAGGCAACGGGTGGACGCATTCGCCTGCTGAACGTGATGGACCCTTTGGCCCACATCAGCGGTTTTGAGCGGCCCGAGGTTTACAGCCAGGAGGTGCTGCCCCGCCTGCGCCAGGCGGGCGAGGCGTTGCTGCGCCGCGCCCAAGAGCGCGTGGCGCAAAGCGGTGTGCCGGTGGACACGGTGCTGATCGAAAACCTGGATGCCCGGGTGGCTGACCTGGTGGTGGAACACGCGCGGGCCTGGGGCGCCGACCTGATCGTGCTGGGCACCCACGGGCGCCGTGGCCTGGCACGCGTGCTGATGGGCAGTGATGCCGAGCAGATTGCCCGCACCGCCCCCGTGCCCGTACTGCTGGTGCGCCTGCCTGCCGGGGCAGACGGCGGTGCCGCCAGCGCCTGATCAATTTTCCGTCGCGACATGACCGCTTCCGAGCCACTGCCACCCCTTGCCCCCCTGCGCCCCAGCGTGCGCTTCATGCTGTCCCACCCCGCCCACTTCATGGCGCTGGGCTTTGGCGCGGGCCTGGCCCCCAAGGCGCCAGGCACCGTGGGCACGCTGTGGGCCTGGCTGGCCTACCTGGTGCTGCAGCAGTGGCTGAACCCGCAGCAAATGGGCCTGTTGATCGTGATCAGCACCGTGGTGGGCTGGTGGGCCTGCACCACCACAGCGCGCCACATGCGCGTGGCCGACCCCGGCAGCATCGTGTGGGACGAAGTCGTGGCCTTCTGGCTGGTGCTGTGGCTGGCCATGCCCATGGGGCTGTGGGGGCAGGTGGTGGCGTTTGGGCTGTTCCGCTTTTTTGATGCTGCCAAACCTGGCCCGGTTGGCTGGGCCGACAGCCTGTTCAAGGGCTTTGGCTGGCGCGGGGGCTGGGGTATCTTGTGGGACGACTTTGTGGCAGCCTTCTGTACCTTGCTGGTCATCGCACTGTGGAGGTTCTGATGGCACCCACGTCACTATCAAAAAGTGAGCTGCTAGCGCAAGAAGTACAAGCGCTTGAGGCCAATTTGACGCAAATATCGCTGCGTTTGCTGGCCCGCCGCCACATGCTGGCCACCGCCGAAAGCTGCACCGGCGGCATGATCGCCGCCGCCTGCACCGACCTGTCGGGCTCGAGCCAGTGGTTCGAGCGCGGCTTTGTGACCTATTCCAACGAGGCCAAGGCCGAGATGCTGGGGGTGCCCCCCGGCCTGATCGAGCAGCACGGTGCGGTGAGCGAGCCTGTGGCACGCGCCATGGCCGATGGTGCGCTGACCCACTCGCGCGCGCAGGTCAGCCTGGCCGTGACCGGCGTCGCGGGCCCCACAGGCGGCACCGAGACCAAGCCGGTGGGCACCGTGTGGTTTGCCTGGTGCGTGGGCGGCGAAACCCACAGCGAGATGCAGCACTTTGCCGGGGACCGCGCCGCCGTCCGCACGGCCACGCTGCGATACGCCCTGAAGCGGCTGCTCAGCCTGCTGCCTGCCTGACCTCGCTGGCAAGATCCCCGGCCCCGGCATGAGCGGCCGCTGTCGTCCACAAGACAGGGCTTCACCCGCCCCTTGCCACACCATACGGCCATGACAACGAAACCCTCCTGGTTTGACGGCTTTGCCACCCGGCGCATCAGCACCTCGGGCGCGGAGATCTTTGTGCGCACCGGCGGCACCGTGGGCGCACCCCCGCTGCTGCTGTTGCACGGCTTTCCGCAAACCCATGCGCTGTGGCATCGCGTGGCGCAGCAATTGGCACGCGACTACTGTCTGGTGCTGCCGGACTTGCGCGGTTATGGCGACTCATCCCACGCGCCCGGCCTGCCCGACCACAGCAACTACAGCAAACGCGCCCTGGCGCAGGACATGGCCGAGGTGATGACCACGCTGGGCCACGACACGTTCTACCTGTGCGGCCACGACCGGGGCGGCCGTGTGGCCCACCGCCTGGCGCTGGACCACGCCGCGCGTGTGAAGAAGCTGTGCGTGATCGACATCGCCCCCACGCTCGACATGTACGCGCGCACCGACATGGAGTTTGCGCGCGCCTATTACCACTGGTTTCACCTGATCCAGCCCGCGCCGCTGCCCGAGACCATGATCGGCGGCAACGCCCGCGCCTACCTGCACGCCAAGCTGGGCGGCTGGGGCAGCGCGGGCCTGGCCCACATCGAGCCACAGGCCCTGGCCGATTACGAACGCTGCTTTTGCACACCCGAAGCCATCCACACCGCCTGTGAGGACTACCGCGCCAGTGCGGGCGTCGACCTGGACCACGACCGCGACAGCCGCGCGCGCGGCGAAAAAATAGCGTGCGACACCCTCGTGATCTGGGGTGCGCACGGCGTGGTGCACCGGCTGTTCGATCCGCTGGCACTCTGGCAGGCGCAGTGTGCGGGCGTGGTCACTGGCCAGGCCGTTCCGGCGGGGCACTTCATCCCCGAACAATTGCCCGAGGCCACGGCCCAGGCGCTGAGCGCCTTCATGCACTGACGACCAGGTCCGACACGGCCCGAAAGGGCAATCGAAAGGCTCTGCCGTGCATTTGTTCACGCGCTGCGCGGCCACCATGCCCCGTGCAGTGCGCACAGGTGACATCGCGTTCCTAGAATCCGCCGCTTCGCACGCTGCGGAACCCATGGCCAGCACCGGTGGCTGGTAAGCCATCACCTTCCGCAGCGCCCCCACTGTGCCTTGCCGATTGCGTGACCATGCCTCCCTTTACCGCGACCCAGAACCAACTGCTCACCGAGCATCTGCGCAGCTTTCTGCCAGGCATTGAGCCCGAGGCGCTGGAGCTGCTGCGCGCCCAGCTGGAGTGGGTGGAGGTGCCCGGCGGCAGCACGCTGATGGCGCAGGGCGAGCCCGGCGAGTCGATGTACCTCACCGTGAGCGGCCGCCTGCGTGCCTATGTGCGCAGCGATGACGGCAGCATCGGCCCGCAGCGCCGTGTGGCCGATATGGGCCGGGGCCAGGTGATTGGCGAGATCAGCCTGTTCACCGACGCACCCCGCGCCGCCACCGTGGTCGCCGTGCGCGACTCGGTGCTGGTGCGACTGACCAAGGACGTGTTCAAGACCCTGCTGGCCAGCAGCGCCCAGGTATCGATTGCGCTCACGCGCCAGATCATCCAGCGCCTGCAGTCGGGCGCCGCCACCCATACGGCCGCGCAGGAGCGCCCGGTGGCCATGGGCCTGCTGCCGGTGAGCAGCGGCGTAGACCTGCAGGCTTTTGGCCAGCGTCTGGCGCGCCACCTCGGCACGGTAGGCCGCGTACGGGTGGTGGACTCGACCACCGTGGACGCCGAATTGCAGGAGCCCGGCATTGCGCAGCGCGAAGGCGCCGACGCCACGGCCAACCGCCGCATTGCCATGCTGCTCGACGATATCGAGGCCCGCAACGACTTTGTGCTGCTGCTGGCCGACCCCGAGCCCACCCCCTGGACGCGCCGCGTGAGCCGCCACTGCGACGAGTTGCTGCTGCTGGCCGACGCGCAGGCCGAGCCCGCCATCCACCCGATTGAAGAAAACTGCCTGCTGCGCCGCGCGCCCCTGGCCGAGGCCGCCGAGATCCTGGTGCTGCTGCACCCGGAAGGCACCCAGTGCCCGCGCGGCACCCAGCAATGGCTGGACCGCCGCCCCGTGGCCGACCATGTGCACGTGCGCCCCGCCCTCGACCGCGACATGGCGCGCCTGGCCCGCATCCAGAGCCGTACCGCCGTGGGCCTGGTGCTGGCCGGTGGCGGCGCGCGCGGTTTTGCGCACCTGGGCATCTACCGCGCGCTGCAGGAAGAAGGGGTGGAAATCGACTGCGTGGGCGGCACCAGCATCGGTTCGGTGATGGCCGCGTATGTGGCGTCCGACCAGCCGCTGGCGACGGTGATGGCCAACGCACGCGAGGCATTCCGCACCAACCCCACGGGCGACTGGAGCCTGCTGCCGCTGATGTCGCTCATCAAGGGCCGCCGACTGCGCCACATCCTGCATGACGCCGTGGGCCGGCTGGTGGGCTTTCCGGCCCAGGTCGAGGACCTGTGGAAGAACTACTACTGCGTGGCCACGAACTACTCGCGCGCCAGCGAACAGGTGGTGCGCCGTGGCAGCCTGGTGAAGTCGCTGCTGGCCAGCATCTCCATCCCCGGTGCATTGCCGCCTGTGGTGCACGAGGGCGACCTGCTGTGCGACGGTGGCACGTTCAACAACTTCCCAGTGGATGTGATGCGCAGCAGCATGCGCGGCGTGGGCACGGTGATTGGTGTGGACCTGAACTTCCGCAAGCCACGCCGCATCGAGCTGGACGACATCCCCAGCAGCTGGGCCCTGCTGCGCGACAAGCTGCGCCCGCGCGCCCAGCGGCGCTACAAGCTGCCCTCGCTGGCCAGCTACCTCATGCAGGTCACCATCCTGTACAGCATGTCGCGCCAGCGCCAGTCGCAGCAGCTCACAGACCTGTACTTCAACCCCCCCATGGACCGCGTGGGCATGCTGCAGTGGAACCGGTTCGAGCAGATCGTGCAGCAGGGGTATGCGCACGGCATCCAGGTGCTGGACGCATTGGACGACACCAAGCGGCGGCGCATCGGTGGGTTGCGCACCGGCTGAACGCACATCGCCGCGCAGGTCCCCCAGGTGGCATGCAGCGTTCCGGCCGGGGTGTAGCATGGACGCCCTTGAGGAGGAGAACCCATGCACCCCAACGCCCAGACCCTGCAACGCTTCTACACCGCGTTTGCGCAACTGGACCATGCCACCATGGCGGCCTGCTATGCCCCCGACGCCACGTTTGACGACGAGGCCTTTTCCCTGAAAGGCCGCGAGCAGGTGGCAGGCATGTGGCGCATGCTGTGCACTGCGACGAAAAAGCCCGGCGCCGCCGAGCACTGGAAGCTGGAGTTCAGCGGCATCGACGCCGATGCGCAGGGCGGCAAGGCGCACTGGGAGGCGCACTACCTCTTCAGCGCCACCGGGCGCAAGGTGCACAACATCATCGACGGCACCTTCACCTTCACGCCCGACGGGCTGATTGCCACGCACCGTGACCGCTTCAACTTCTGGCGCTGGGCCCGGCAGGCGCTGGGCGCGCCGGGCCTGCTGCTGGGCTGGTCGCCTTCGCTCAAGCGCAAGGTGCGGAGTACGGCAGCGGGGAATTTGAAGAAGTTTCTGGCGCAGGGTTGACCCCGCACCGGCTGGCGGACACCACCCACGCACAAGGAAACGCCATGCAAGTGCAAGGCCAATGCTATTGCGGTGCAATCGCCTACGAAGCGCAGGTGGAGCCCGGCACTGCGACGGTGTGCCATTGCACGGACTGCCAGGCGCATTCCGGCTCCGCCTTCCGTACCAACATCCCGGCCCCAGCGGCAGGCTTTCGACTCACCCGCGGCACACCCCGCACATACATCAAGACGGCGGCCAGCGGCAACCGGCGTGTGCTGGCCTTCTGCGACGTCTGCGGAAGCTCGCTGTATGCCTGCGCGGCCGACAATCCGCAGACCTATTCCCTACGGCTCGGAACCATCACGCAAAGGCACGAGCTGGGCACGCCGCAGCGCCAGATCTGGACGCTGCGCCGCCTTGCGTGGGTCACCTTGCCAGAAGACATCGACGCGTTCGACGAACAGCCTTAGCGCCCCCGGCAGCAGGACGCTGCGAGAAAAGCGCGGGCCTATCAGCCTCCCGCGCTTTTGCTACAAGCGCAACCCGCTATCAAAAAAGTAGTGCCAGAGGTTAGGCTTACGCGCCGTGGCATTTCTTGTACTTCTTGCCACTGCCACAGTGGCAAGGATCATTGCGCCCGGGCTCGGGCGCCTTGCGCACCGTCTCCACGCGCGGGCCCATGCTCTTCCACAGCTGGCGCAGGTCGTACACGGCCCAGATGGCTTCGCCGAAGGCTTCCACGCGCGCCTGGCTGGTGCTGGGGGGGCCGTCTTCGTCGTACATACAGACTTCGGGCTTGCCGGTGTCGTCTTCGGTCAGGGCGACGATGCGCTCCAGCGCATCGTCCAGCCACTTGGCAGCTTCCTTGTCGCGCGGGGCGGCCCAGTCTTCGGGCCAGTTTTCCACCGCAAACATGAAGCCCAGCGCCCACACCTGGCCGAAGGACGGGATCTCCTGGTCGTCGCCCATCTCGGCACGCTGCTCGTCGGTCAGGCTGGCCACGGCGCCGCGCATGTCCATGGCTTCGGGCTGGAAGGTGCGGTCGTCGTCCAGCGTCTTCACATCGGTGTCGAGCTGGGCCACGATCTCGTTCCAGCGGCGCATCCACAGGTCCATGAAGCGGGCTTGCTGGGCGGCATCGGCAAACGCGGGCAACTGCGGCAGCGGGTCGCCTTCGGCCACATCCAGCTCGGCGCCGTCGCCCAGCAGCATGGGCAGATATTCGGCCGGGCCGATGGGGCGGCGGCTGCAGATCAGCGCGGTCATGAAGCCATCGCAGAACTCCCACTGCGGGATTTCCTCGCCGCGCGCGCGCAGGTCGTCGAGGATGTTGTCCATCTCCTCCAGCTCATCCGGGCCCAGCGCAGCGGCCGGGGCGGTGGTGGGGTCGAGATCGTCGGTGGCGGGGGTGGGCGATGCAGGTTCGGTCATGGGAGGACTCCGGTCGTCAAGGGAGAAAGCGGGGGCGGCAAAACAATGTTTTACTTTTATGATGCGCAGGCCTTGTGCCGTGGCGCGGGCCACGGCGGCCAGGGGTGGTGGCGGGGCAGAAAAAAGCGCCGAGCGCCATCCGGCAACCCCACAAAAAGGCGGCCAGTGTAGCCCCTGCGCCCTCCACTCGCGCCACCGACCCCAACCAGGACGCCCCATGATCCACCAGCTCAACTCCCTCTACCCGGTGCGCTACACGGCCTTTGCGCTGTGCGTGTTCGGGCTGCTGCTGTCGCTGTTTGCGCTGGTGGCCTTTGGCGTGGGGCTGCCCGTGGTGCTGGTGTTTGCGGCGCTGGTGGCCCTGGGCGTGTACGACTTGCAGCAGTCGCGCCACGCGATCCTGCGCAACTACCCGGTCATTGGCCATATCCGCTTCATGCTCGAATATGTGCGGCCCGAGGTGCGCCAGTATTTCATCGAAAGCGACAGCGAGGCCGCGCCGTTTTCGCGCGCGCAGCGCTCGCTGGTCTACCAGCGCGCCAAGGGCGACCCGGACAACCGCCCCTTCGGCACGCACCTGGACGTGGGCGCACAGGGCTATGAATGGGTGAACCACTCGCTCGCGCCCACGCAGCTGCCGTCGCACGACTTCCGCGTGTGGATCGGTGGCAGCCCCGATGCGCAGTCGCCGTCCGTATCGCCCTGCACCCAGCCCTACCACGCGAGCGTGTTCAACATCTCGGCCATGAGCTTTGGTGCGCTGTCGGCCAACGCCATTCTGGCGCTCAACCAGGGCGCGAAGAAAGGTGGCTTTGCGCACGACACGGGCGAGGGCAGCATCAGCCAGCACCATCGCGTGCATGGCGGTGACCTGATCTGGGAGATCGGCTCGGGCTACTTTGGCTGCCGCAACCCCGATGGCACCTTCAGCGAAGAGCGTTTTGCGGCCAATGCCACCGACCCGCAGGTCAAGATGATCGAGCTCAAACTCAGCCAGGGCGCCAAGCCGGGCCACGGTGGCGTGCTGCCGGGGGCCAAGGTGACCGCCGAGATCGCGGCTGCGCGCGGCGTGAAGGAGGGCGAGGCCTGCATCTCGCCCGCCAGCCACAGCGCCTTCCGCACGCCGGTCGAGATGATGCAGTTCATCGCCAAGCTGCGTACGCTTTCTGGCGGCAAGCCCACGGGCTTCAAGTTCTGCCTGGGCCACCCATGGGAGTGGTTCGCCATCGTCAAGGCCATGCTGGTCACCGGCATCACGCCCGACTTCATCGTGGTTGATGGCGCCGAGGGCGGCACGGGCGCGGCGCCCGTGGAGTTCAGCGACCACGTGGGCGCGCCGCTGCAGGAGGGCCTGCTGCTGGTGCACAACACGCTGGTGGGCGTGAACCTGCGCGACCGTGTGCGCATTGGCTGCGCGGGCAAGGTCATCAGCGCTTTCGACATCGCGCGCATGATGGCGCTGGGCGCCGACTGGTGCAACGCGGGGCGCGGCTTCATGATGGCGCTGGGCTGCATCCAGGCGCAAAGCTGCCACACCGGCCACTGCCCCACGGGGGTGACCACGCAAGATCCGCTGCGCCAACAGGCCCTGGTGGTGCCCGACAAGGCCACGCGCGTAGCGCAGTTCCACCGCAGCACCTTGCACGCGTTGCAGGAGCTGGTGCAGGCCGCCGGCCTGCACCACCCCAAGGACATCACAGCCCACCACATCGTGCGCCGCATCAGCGACACGGAGGTGCGCCTGCTGTCCAACCTCATCACCCGCATGTTGCCCGGTGCGCTGCTGGGCCCGCTTGACGCGCAGCACAACGTGTTCCGCCTGTACTGGCCGCTGGCCAGCGCGCACAGCTTTCAGGCCAGCGAGCCGGCGCTGGAACCCTCCATCCCCCACCATGTCGAGCTGGTGCATGCTGCAGCCGTGGGCACCGCAGCGGCGGTGGCGGGGGACGCTGCTGTATGAATCTGACGATGGACGCATCCGCCCCCACCCACACCACCGCCCCGGACTACGCCGCCTTTTTGCAGCAACAACTCGCCACCCAGCCGCACAACGTGATGGCCCACGTGCTGGGCGATGAGCAGATCTGGATCAAGCGTGCGGGCGCGCCCCACGGCACGGGCCGCTACCGCGCCATGGCCGTGCTGGCCGCCCTGCTGCGGCTGGACGCCCTGCGCCCCGTGCCCAACCCCGGCGGCCCCGCGGCCATTGCCACCGAAGTGCAGCGCCTGCGTGACCTGGCCGCGCGCGGCATCCGCGTGCCCGTGGTGCTGGCCGCCTTGCCCCATGGTTTTGCCATGCGCCACCTGGGCCACACGGGGGAAGAGATTCATTCGCTGGGCAACGAGATCGACCATGCCGTGCTGGCGGGCGACACGGCCACCGTTCTGGCGCTGTGGCAGCAGGGGCTGGACACGCTGGCCCTGGTGCACCGCCAAGGCACGTGCCTGAGCCAGGCCTTTGCTCGCAACATGGTGCGCTGCCCCGATGGCGAAGTGGCCTGCATCGACTTTGAGGACGACCCCGCCGCCGTGCTGCCACTGGCGGTGTGCCATGTGCGCGATGCGCTGTGTTACGCGCATTCCACCGCGATCTACCTGCACAACAGCGGCACGCTGGCCGAGGGGCGCGAGCGCTGGGCGGCGTGGGTGGCGCAGGGGAGCGAGGAGATGCGGGCGGTGCTGGCCACCAGTGTCCGGCGGATGGGGTGGATGCGGAATCTGCCCACCAACCGCAAACTGGGGCGGGATTTGCAGCGGGTGCGGGCGGCGTATGACCTCTTGGCTCAAGGCTAGATCAGCCAGCAGGTCGGGTTAGCCGCTGGCGTAACCCGACAAGCCATGCCCGTGGAAGAAAACGTCGGGTTAGACCGCGCTACCCCAACCTACGCTAGCCACAGCCAAGCAGCAATCCCCAAGCAGCCCACCGAGAGCACGACAAAAATCCAGTAGAGACCGGGAATGCCCCCCACTGCAGTGATTTCGTTCGATTGCGCGCCCTCCTGCTCGGCGCGCGACAAAGGATCCACACCAACAGCCCGACCGGAAGATGGCGGTATGGCCCAGACTTTGTGGCCGGATGTCCGGTTGAACTGAAACGCATCAAAACCGAGGTAGGCGAAGAAGCCTGAGAGGACAAGATACCCCAACGGCCCCATACCGGTCCTTGCAGCAGAAACTAATCAATGCGTGATCAGGCCGCCGCCGTGGCGGGCGCCTCTTCCAGCACCAGCGCAGTCGCCACATCCGCCCCCAGGTTCGCCAACCGCTTCCGCATGCAGATCACCGCCTTGTCCTTGCTCAGCAAAATTGCCCGGTGCGCCGCCGCCAGGTCGATGAACTTCTGGTCGTCCGCGTCCTTGCACACATAGGCCACCTTGGGTGCGATGTCTACCAGACGTGCCTGCGCATCAAACGCTGCCAGCACCTGCGCGGCACCCACGCGGTAGTAGTCCATGCGCTCTGCGATGTGCGGATAGGCCAGCACGCGCTCCAGCTCGTCGCGCATGACCTGCGTAGCGATCCACAACAGACGGCCTTGGACCAGCAGCGTGCGCAATGGCACGGTGCGCGGGTCGCTGAAGATCAGCAGGTCCAGCGCCACGTTGGTATCCACCACCACAGGGCGCGCCGGCTCGTCCGCCGGGGCCTCGGCGGGCAGGGGCAGTTCAACCTTCATGGCGTGGGCTGCCGTCGGGGGCAGGCTTGGTAGCCCGGTCGCGCACAGCACCCTTGATCATGTCGAAGCGGAACATGCGGCATTCGATGGGCCCGTTCCACATGGGCACGCGGCGCGATTCCTTCAGGCGCATCTTGCCGGGCAGTTTCAGGTCGGGCGTGAGCATCCAGGCCGTCCAGCCGCTGTAGTTCTTCTTCCAGTGCGTGGCCAGCTGGCTGAAGAACTCGCCACCGTCTTCGGTCTGCGCTTCTTCGCGGCCCACGGCCATGCCCTGGGCGCGGTCGGCGGCGCGCTCGCTGGCGTTGCGGCCTGCAGTGCCGGCGGCGGCAATGCGCTCGCCGTAGGGTGGGTTGAGCAGCATCACACCGGGTTGCTCACAGGGTGGCATGCGCTGCAGTGCGTCGCCGCCGCGCAGCTGCACGGCGTCGGCCACGCCCGCGCGCTCGGCGTTGCGCTGCGCAAAATCAACCATGCGGAAGGCGACATCACTGCCAAACAGGGGGACAGCGCTAGTGCATATTGCACTTTCAGCTTCGTTTTTTATAGCACTCCAGACATGGGCCTGGAACGGCAGCAGTTTCTCGAACGCAAAGCGCCGCAGCATGCCCGCCGGGATGCGGCAGGCGATCTGTGCGGCCTCGACCACGATGGTGCCGCTACCGCAGCAGGGGTCGTACAGGGGCTGTGGGTTGTCGCCATGCGGGTCCCAGCCGCTGGCGGCGATCATGGCGGCGGCCAGGGTTTCCTTGAGCGGCGCGTCGCCCTTGTCCTCGCGCCAGCCGCGCTTGAACAGCGGCTCGCCCGAGGTGTCGATGTAGATCGTGGCTTCGTCGGTGGTCAGGTGCAGGTGGATGCGCACATCGGGCCACTGGGTGTTCACATCGGGGCGCACGCCGCTCTTGTGGCGGAAGCGGTCGGCCACCGCGTCCTTGACCTTGAGGCCCGCGAAGTTCAGGCTCTGCAGCGGGCTGTGCTGGGCCGTCACCTCGACCTTGAAGGTCTGGCGCGTGGTGAACCAGATCTCCCAGGCCACCTCGCTGGCCATGGCATAGAGGTCGTTCTCAGACCGGTAGGGGCGGTGCGCCAGTTGCACCAGAACGCGCTGGGCCAGGCGGCTGTGCAGGTTGAGCTGCATGGCCTGGCGCCACGAGGCGCGCAAGAGCACACCGCCCCGGCCCACCAGCAGGTCTTGCCCCGTGAGGCCGGTGATGCCATGCACCTCGTCGGCCAGAAAGCCCTCGACGCCCGCAGCGCAAGGGAGAAAAAGTTGGAGTTGGTTCATGTCGATGGGGAGGATACGCGCTCGGACAATGCATGGGAATCCGGCGTGCCTGCGCGGGCCAGCAGCAGCTGACGGATGGAGTCTGGGATGGGAGCAACCTTGCGGCTGGCCTTGCCGATGAAGACGATGCCGATCTTGCCGCGCGCCACCTCACGGCCCGTGGCTTTCTCGGTCATGCGAAAAACCAAGTCAAAACCGTAGCGATTGAAGTCCGCAGGCGCCATCTCCACCCGCATGGTTTCGCCGTGGAAACCTTCGGACTTGTACTGAGCCACGATATCGCCCACCACGATGGACAGCCCGCCCACATCGGCCTCGGGGTAGCCGAGTGACTGAAAGAAGCGCACCCGCGCTTCGGACACCAGGCTGAGCAACTGCGCGTTGTCCAGATGCCCGCCCTGGTTCACGTGGCTGATGTAGATCTGCAGTTCGGTGGCAAAGCCGAAGTGCGGTGGGAGGTCGAAGACGATGCGGGCCATGGTGGGCTGCGGTGGGCAATACGGAAACAACAGAAAAGGCTGCGGCAGCGCAGGCGCACCGTGCGCCAGCTGCCGGAGCGACTACAGCGCCTTGCGCAAATTCGCCGGCGCGATCTTGAGCGCCTCGCGGTACTTGGCAACGGTGCGGCGTGCGCATTCGATGCCCTGCTCCTTGAGCATCTCGGCGATCTGGCTGTCGGACAGCGGCTTGGCCGGGTTTTCGGCGGACACGAACTGCTTGATCAGTGCGCGCACGGCCGTGCTGGACGCATTGCCACCGGTCTCGGTGCCCAGGCCAGAGCCAAAGAAGTACTTCAGCTCGTAGGTACCGATCGGCGTGGCCATGTACTTGGCCGTGGTCACGCGGCTGATGGTGGACTCGTGCAGGCCCAGCTCGTCGGCGATGTCGCGCAGCACCAGGGGGCGCATGGCCAGTTCACCGTGGGTGAAGAAGTTCTTCTGGCGCTCGACGATGGCGCGCGAGACGCGCAGGATGGTGTCAAAGCGCTGCTGGATGTTCTTGATGAACCAGCGCGCCTCCTGCAGGCGCTGCTGCATGCCCTGGTGGCCTTCGCCGCCCTTGTGGCCACGCAGCGCGCCAGCGTAGATGTCGTGCACGCGCAGACGGGGCATCACGTCGGGGTTGAGCTGCACGATGAAGTTGTGCTGGCCGTCCCGCCCGTTGGCGCGGCCGGCTTTGCGCACGATGACGTCGGGGATGATGATATTGCGCTCTACGTCGGCAAAACGGCGGCCAGGGCGAGGCTCCAGGCGGGCGATGAGTGCCATGGCAGACCGGGTGCGTTCTTCTCCGGCCACGCCACCTTCGCTGCACAGCTGCGTCAGGCGGCGGATGTCGCGGCGGGCCAGCATCTCCAGCGGCTGCTGACAGATGCGCAGCGCGGTCTGCACGGTCTCGGGGTCGGCGTCGCTGTCTTCGTCGGCCGCCAGCGCGGTGAGCTGCAGCGTCAGGCATTCGGCCAGGTTGCGCGCGCCCACGCCCACGGGCTCCAGGCTCTGCAGCAGGCGCTGGGCCACGGTGAAGCGGTGCACCAGTTCTTCGATCTGCTCCAGATCGTCGGGCCCGGCCAGGCTGGTGGCGAGTTCTTCCAGAGGCTCTTCGAGGTAGCCGTCGTCGTTCAGCGATTCAATGAGAAAACGCAGCGCGGCCGTGTCCACTTCAGACAGCCGCAGCGACAGTGCCTGGCGGTGCAAAAAGGCGGTGAGCGATTCGTGCGAACGGGCCAGCTCGGTGGCGTCGGCCTCGTCGCCTTCCGCATCGTTGCGGGTGCGCGCCGGGGCGTCGCCACCCCACTCGGCGTCGTTGGGCGCCATCTCGACGGTGCCGTCGCCGCTCCAGTCGGGCTCGTCAGCGCCTCCACTTGGGATTTCAGCCTCGTTTTGGCTCTCAGCGCTAGTACTACTTGCGCCGACAGCTCCTGAAAACATAGCATCATCAGCGCCGTAGTCGTCGGCCTGCGCGGGCGTGTCGGCGGCTTCCAGGCCAAACTCCTCGCGCGGTGCTTCGTCGGCGTTGCGTTCGAGGAACGGGTTTTCGTCGAGCATCTGCTCGACTTCCTGCGAGAGTTCGAGCGTGGACAACTGCAGCAGCCGGATGGACTGCTGGAGCTGGGGGGTCAATGCAAGGTGCTGCGAGACGCGCAGCGACAGTCCAGGCTTCATCACATGCGGAAATGCTCGCCGAGGTACACGCGGCGTACTTCGGCGTTGTCCACGATCTCGGAGGGCGTGCCCTGCGCCAGCACGCGGCCGTCGCTGATGATGAAGGCGTGGTCGCAGATGCCCAGCGTCTCGCGCACGTTGTGGTCGGTGATGAGCACACCAATACCGCGTGCCTTGAGGAAGCCGATGATGCGCTGGATCTCGATCACTGCAATCGGGTCGATGCCGGCAAAAGGCTCGTCCAGCAGGATGAAACGCGGCTGGGTGGCCAGGGCGCGGGCGATCTCGACGCGGCGGCGCTCGCCACCGGACAGCGCCAGTGCGGGCGAGGCACGCAGGTGGTCCACACGCAGCTCTTGCAGCAGTGCCGTCAGGCGCTCTTCGATGGCGTCGCGCGACAGCGGCTGGCCGTCATCGGCGCGCTGCAGTTCCAGCACCGCACGCACGTTTTCTTCGACGGTGAGCTTGCGGAAGATCGAGGCTTCTTGCGGCAGGTACGACAGACCCAGCCGCGAGCGGCGGTGGATGGGCATGTGGGCGACCGAGTGGCCGTCGATGCGAATATCGCCGGCATCGCTGCGCACCAGGCCCACGATCATGTAAAAGGATGTGGTCTTGCCCGCGCCGTTGGGGCCGAGCAACCCCACAACCTCGCCTTTTTGCACCACCAACGACACATCCTTGACGACCTTGCGGCTGCCATAGGATTTGGCCAGATGCTGTACCTCCAGGCGGCTACCCGCCTGGGAGTCAGGACCGGTACTCACAGCAGGCCCGCTCACTTGGCGCCGCCGCCAAGGCTGTTGCTGGGGCGCAGCGCCGGTGCGGGCGCGTCAGGCGCTGGGGCCGGCGCTGCCGCGCCGGGCGGAGGGTCTTTGGGCGCCAGCACTGCGCGCACACGACCACCGGGCGCTGGTGTGTCGCCCGCTGCGGCAGAGGACGTTGGTGCCTTCTGGCCATCGACGGTGAACACATCGGTGAGGTTGTTGTAAACGATCACGGCGCCGGTGATCTCATCGTTCAATACCGACCCACGGTACCGGCGGAGTTCGGCGCGGGTGATGAAGCGCACGTTGTCGGCCTTGCCGTCGTATTCGATGACTTCGCTTTCGCCTTCGATGAACTCGTCAGGCGCCCCCGCCACGGTGTCGCGCTTTTGGCGGAAGAACGCCCGTTTGCCCGCCTCGGCCGTGACCACGCCGTACTGGTAACCGTCGGCGTCCTGGCGCACATCCAGCCGCGCGCCGCGCAGCACGATGGTGCCTTTGGTCATCACCACGCGGCCCGAGAACACGCTGGTCTGCTTGAGTTCATCGTGGCGCAGGGCGTCGGCCTCGATGTTCATGGGCTTGGCACGGTCAGCCTTTTCGGCGTGTGCCATGCCCGCAAGGCCGGTCAGGGCTGCGAGCACAAGGAGGGGGAGTAGGCGGTGGGTCATAGGGCACGAATCTTGCAGTGATTGTAGCCACCCGATGGTACCCACCCCGAAAAAAAAGCCCGCGTCAGCGGGCCTTTGGGACAACTTGCCGACAGGGTCGGCACATCGTCAGGCTTTGCGTGCCGTGGCCACCAGGTATTCGACCACCTGCAACACGGTCTGCATGCTGCCTGCCATCGTGCCGTCGGTGTAGTACTTGCCTGCCACACCCATGGAAGGCACGCCCTCAACACCGTACGAATCCTGCAGCTGCGAGGCGCGACGCACCTGGTTGGCCACGCTGAAGGAGCCGTAGACCTCCTTGAACTTGGCCGCATCCACGCCCTGCTGGGTCACCCAGGCCAGGATTTCGTCGTCCTTGGCGAGCTTGGCCTTTTCCACGTGGATGGCACGGAAGACCTTGGCGTGCAGGGCTTCGAGCTTGCCCATGCCTTCGAGCGTGTAGTACAGCTTTTGCTGGGGCACGAAGCTGGCGTTGAACGCCACGGGCACGCGGCGGATGGAGAGGTCCTTGGGCGCAGCCTTGACCCAGGCGTCCAGCGTGGGCTCGAAGGCGTTGCAGTGGGGGCAGCTGTACCAGAAGAACTCGATCACATCGACCTTGCCGGCCGGCGCATCGGGGGCGACGGGCTTGTCCAGCCGCTTGAAGTCCTTACCCTCCTTGAACTGGCGGGCTTGCGCCATCGCGGGGTTGGCCACTGGCAGCGTCAGGGCAGAAGCGGCAACCGCCGATGCGGCGGACAAAGAAAACTCACGGCGTTTCATGACAAAGACTCTCCTGGTTCAGGTATGCGGGATGTGAGACATCCCTTTACAAAAAGTTCAGCCCTGGTGGTGGCGCTGTATGCACAGGCCCCTGTTCACAGCCACAGGCCGATCAGCGCTGCACACGCACCAGCGCCGATTCCAGCCCGGCGCCATCGAGTTTCTCTTTGAGCACTTCGGCATCGTCACGCTTGGTGAAGGGCCCGATGCGCACCCGGAAGACCGCCCGGCCATTTTGCTCACGCTCGCTCACGCGGGCCTCCCAGCCCAGCATGGCCAGCTTGGCGCGCTGGGCGTCTGCGTCGGCCTGGGTGCGGAAGGCGCCCGCCTGCACAAAGTAGTCAAACGGGTCCACACTGCCCTTGGCCGCGGCCTTGGCCACGGCCAGATCGCCCAGCGGGTCAGCACCCGGCTTGCTCTCGGCCTTGGCCTCGGCTTTAGCGTCTGGCTTGCTCGCGGCAGGCTTGGCCGAAGAGGCCGCGGCACGCACCTCAGGGGCGGGAGCGGATGCAGGGGCTGACGCGGCCGCCGCCACCGCTGGCGCCGCAGGGCGGGCCGGGTTCTTGCCATACAGCGGCGAGTTCGGGTCCCAGTTCTTGTTTTTCTGGGACTCCGCTGCGTCCAGGTCGGCACCACGGCCATTGCCCTTGTTCAGGAAGGGTACCGGCACCTTGGTCACGTACACGGCCACGGCCAGCGCCGCGCCCAGGCCCACGATGACCCCGACGATGAAGCCGACAATGGTCCCGCCCGTCTGTTGCTTTTTCATATTGGTAGTAACTGCTTACATTCTGGCCGGGGCCGACACGCCCAGCACGGCCAGGCCATTGTGCAATACCTGGGCGGTGGCAGCGACCAGCGCCAGGCGCGCCTTCTTCACGGCCTCGTCGTCCACGAGGATGCGCTCGGCATCGTAATAGCTGTGGTAGCTGGCGGCCAGGTCGCGCAGGTAGAAGGTCACATCGTGCGGCGCCTCACCGTCGGCGGCGGCGGTGAGCATCTCGGGGTACTTGGCCAGTTGCAGCATCAGCGCCTGGGCCTGCGGGCCTTCGAGGGCGGACAGGTCCACATCCTTGAGCGAAGCCACATCACCACCGCCCGCCTCTTGCCACGCACGCAGCACCGACTGGATGCGGGCATGCGCGTACTGCACGTAGTACACGGGGTTGTCGTTGTTCTGTGCCACGGCCAGGTCCACGTCGAAGGTGTACTCGGTGTCGGGCTTGCGGCTGAGCAGGAAGAAGCGCACCGCATCCTTGCTGGTCCACTCGATCAAATCGCGCAGCGTGACGTAGCTGCCCGCGCGCTTGCTGATCTTGACCTCTTCACCGCCCTTGACCACGCGCACCATCGTGTGCAGCACATAGTCGGGGTAGCCCTTGGGGATGCCCACATCGGCCGCCTGCAGGCCGGCGCGCACGCGGGCGATGGTGCCGTGGTGGTCCGTGCCCTGGATGTTGACGACCTTGGTAAAGCCGCGCTCCCACTTGGCAATGTGGTACGCCACGTCGGGCACGAAGTAGGTGAACGTGCCGTCCTGCTTGCGCATGACGCGGTCCTTGTCGTCGCCGTAGTCGGTGCTCTTGAGCCACAGCGCGCCGTCCTGCTCGTAGGTCTTGCCGTTGGCGACGAGCTTGTTCACCGTGGCCTCGACGCGGCCGCTGGTGTACAGGCTGGATTCGAGGTAGTACTCGTCGAACTGGAGGTTGAAGGCCTGCAGGTCCTTGTCCTGCTCGTTGCGCAGGTAGGCCACCGCAAACTGGCGGATGTTGTCGTAATCCTCCACATCGCCGTTGGCCGTGAACTCGCGGTCGTCGGCCTTCACGGTGGCCTTGGCCTTGAAGGCCTCGGCGATGTCGGCGATGTAGTCGCCGTTGTAGAAGTTCTTGGCCAGCGGGTTCTCGCTGTCGGTGGGCCAGCAGTCGTCGCCGGGTTTGAAGCCCTTGGCGCGCAGCTGCGTGCTCTTGGTCAGCGTGTCGATCTGTACGCCTGCGTCGTTGTAATAGAACTCGCGGTGCACCTTCCAGCCCTGGGTGCTGAACAGGTTGCAAATCGCATCGCCCAGCGCGGCCTGGCGGCCGTGGCCCACGTGCAGCGGGCCCGTGGGGTTGGCTGACACGAACTCAACCAGCACCTGCTGGCCGTTGCTGGCTTGGTGACCAAAGCGCTCGCCCGCAGCCAGCACCTCACGCACCACTTCCTGCTTGGCGGCGGGTTGGAGGCGGATGTTCAGAAAGCCCGGGCCCGCGATTTCAATGGCGGACACCCAGCGCTGAAAGGCGGGCGTGGCTTCGAGTGCGGTCTTGAGCTGTTCCCCCAGCGCGCGCGGGTTGAGCTTGAGGGGCTTGGCCAGTTGCATGGCCGCGGTGCAGGCGAAGTCGCCATGGGCCGCCACCTTGGGAGATTCAAAGGCCGCCTTGGCGCCAGCGCCGGGGGACAGTTTTTCCAGCTCGGCTGCGAGCGCAGCGAGCAATTCATTTTTGGCTGTGAGCATCGGTGGATTTTACGGGTCTGCCAGCAGCAGGGCGCCAGACGCGCCGCCAGGAGGCATCCCGCAGCGAAAGGCACAATGGGCCGCAATGCCCTTTCAACCGGAGATTGCGCGTGCAACCCCAGCCCATCCTGCTCTATCGGCGCCGCTGGACCCTGGTGTTTCAGGTGCCTTTTGTGCTGCTGATGGCGGTATGCCTGGCCTTCTCGCTGTATTGGGCGTCTGTATCGAACGACCGGCTGCTCACGGCCCTCTGCCTGTGTGCCGCATTCGTCTCCTTCTGTGTGGGCGGAACCCTGGGCCGGTCCGCCCTGGAGGCCTACCGGGAGCAAGACCCGGCGGTGGTCATTGACGCCACCGGCATCACCGATCTGCGCCAGGACGACCCGCACACCGTGACCTGGGAGGCCATGGAACGTGTGCACCTGGCCGACTACGAAGGCGTGATCCTGGTCAAGTTGCGCCCCGGCCACAGAGACTCCGCACTGGGTGTGATCGTCAAGGCACTCAAACGCTGGCAGCAACGGGGGGATGTGGTGTTTGCCCTGGGTGGCCTGGCGCACGACCCCCGGCAGATCCACACGGCACTGAAAGCCTTTCATGCAGCCGCGGCCACCAGGGCCCGCGCAGGGTTGTGATGACGGGTCCGCGTTGTCGCGCGCCATGTTCTATGGTGCAATGCCACCGGGACCCCCCATAACGCATTCACACCAGGAGATTCCATGAAAAAGCTTCTTTCCCTGACTGCACTCGGCCTGGCGCTGACACTGGGCTTTGGTGCCCACGCCGCCGAAGACGCCAAGGCCCCTACCAAACAGCAATCGAAGATGGCGACCTGCAACAAGGACGCTGGAGACATGAAGGGCGACGAGCGCAAAGCCTTCATGAAGACCTGTCTGAGCAACAAGCCCGCCACCCAGCAGGACAAGATGAAAACCTGCAACGCCGATGCCAAGGCCAAGACCCTCAAGGGCGACGAGCGCAAGGCCTTCATGAGCGATTGCCTGAAGAAGTGAAGTAAGTTCATACCCGGTGCAGCGCCACCGGCTCAGACAAAGAAAAGCCCGCCGGCATCAAGCCGGGCGGGCTTTTTTTATCGGGGGGGTATTTGCGCTTACCAGCCGCGCGCCCAGAACACCGCAATCACAGCCACCACGGGCAGCACATGCGACTGGATCATCACCAGGCGGCGGACCCGCGCGACCTCTGCGGCGGGAGGCAGCGCACCGGTGCTGCGCAGGTTCTGGCGCCAGCGGCGGAACGCGGCCGAGGGCACAAACGACAGCAGGACCATGGCCAGCACCAGGGTGATCTTGATGTGAAAAAGGGGCTGCGACAGGTACCAAGAAGCGCCCTTCACGCCCCAGATCAACCGGGCCACACCGCTCCCAATCATGACCGCACCGGCCACACCGTAGATCACATCCAGCCGGGCCAGGCGCTCGACCACGGCGGCGTTGAGCCACTCGATACGGCACAGCGCCGCCTGGCTGGACAGAAAAACCACAAAGGTCAGGATGGCCAGAAGGTGAAAGGCAGCCAGGGAGGCTTCGAGGGTCATGGTGCGGATTCCTTGTAGCGCCCGAGGCCACTGCGCCGCGCCAAGCGCTCACAGTGCCGTCCGGCAGGGCCACCATTGTGCGCGATGGCGTTGCCGCAAACACCGCGCAAAAAAGCGGCGCGGGCCCGAAAGCCCGCGCCGCTGAGAGCGCTATTGCAGCAGGTGCCAGCGATCAGGCCACAGTGCGCGCCACCGTGGCCACAGGCACATCCGCCGGCACCACGGGCGCCGATGCCGCAGACACCGCGAGCGGCAGCGGATGGCCATTCATCGCCGCGTCCAGGCGTTCCTGGTCCAGCGCGTTTTCCCAGCGGGAGACAACCACCGTGGCCACGGCGTTGCCGATAAAGTTGGTCAGCGAGCGGCATTCGCTCATGAAGCGGTCCACGCCCAGAATCAGCGCCATGCCGGCCACGGGCACTTCGGGCACCACGGCCAGGGTGGCGGCCAGGGTGATGAAGCCCGCGCCCGTCACGCCCGCTGCGCCCTTGGAAGACAGCATCGCCACCAGCAACAGCGCCACCTGGTGGCCCAGCGTCAGCTCGGTGTTGGTGGCCTGGGCGATGAACAGCGCGGCCAGCGTCATGTAGATGTTGGTGCCGTCCAGGTTGAACGAGTAGCCCGTGGGCACCACGAGGCCCACCACCGACTTGCTGCAACCGGCCTTTTCCATCTTTTCCATCAGCGATGGCAGGGCGGATTCAGACGAAGACGTGCCCAGCACCAGCATCAGCTCGGCCTTGAGGTAGCGGATCAGCTTGAACACCGAGAAGCCACACAGGCGCGCCACAAAGCCCAGGATCACCACCACAAACAGCAGCGAGGTGATGTAGAACGAACCCACCAGCCAGGCCAGATTGACCAGTGAGCCCAGGCCAAACTTGCCAATGGTGAACGCCATGGCACCAAACGCACCCAGGGGCGCGGCCTTCATCACGATGCCCACCACCTTGAACACAGGCGTCGTCAGCGCGTCCAGAAAGTTCAGCACCGGACGGCCTGCCTCATCCACCATGGCCAGGCCAATGCCGAACAGCACGGCCACCAGCAGCACCTGCAGGATGTTGTCGCCCACAAACGGGCTCACCAGCGTCTTGGGGATGATGTCCATCGCAAAGCCCGTGAGCGTCATCTCGTGCGACTTGGCCACGTAGCCCTTCACGGCCGTCTGGTCCAGGTCGGCCACATTGATGTTCATGCCCGCGCCGGGCTGCACCACGTTGGCCACCACCAGGCCCACCACCAGGGCCAGCGTGGAGAAGAACAGGAAGTACGCCATGGCCTTGCCGAACACGCGGCCCACGGTGGAGAGCTGCGACATGCCAGCGATGCCGGTCACGATGGTCAGGAAGATCACCGGAGCGATGATCATCTTGACCAGCTTGATGAACGCGTCACCCAGCGGCTTGAGCGCCTCGCCGTAGGACGGCTCGAAATGGCCCAGCAGAACGCCCAGGACGATGGCGAACACCACCTGGAAGTACAGTTGCCGATAAAAAGGCAGCTTCAAGGTCGAGGCTGCGGGAGCGGAATGGTTGTGCATGGAACGGGTCTCCTGGGGTCACGGGTCTGCACCACCGGGGTGCCTCCGGCGCGCGTCAAGGGTGCCGTTTGTACCGCTGCACTTTGTTTCAGCCGATAACCTATTGGTATTAGTCGAGAGCGGCTTCATAGGAGAACGCGTGCACCAAATCAGGGTAACCACTTAGTCCCTAGCCTGGTGCAGCACACTCCCACCCGCGCTCAATTGGCCTTGGTGCCGCACAACCACCCCGCTGGATTCCCATGCCCACGCCCCGCCTTCGCCAGTTCTGGACGCTGCTCATCCTGCTAGCAGGCACGGTGGCCAGCATGTTCGCGGCCGGCCAGTGGGCCTGGCACCGGTCCTTGCTGGACGAAAGCGAGAGCGTGCAGCGCCAGCTGGCCCTGTACGGGCAGACGCTGGCCCAGCGCATCGACCGCTACCGCACCCTGCCCGAGGTGCTGGCCCTGGACGCGCAGTTGCAGGACGCCCTGCGCCGCACCCTGAGCACCGACGAGGTCGCGCAGCTCAACCGCAAGCTGGAGCAGGCCAACGGCGCCAGCCAGTCCTCCACCCTCACCCTGCTCGACCGCGACGGCCTGGCCGTGGCCGCCAGCAACTGGCGCACGGCCACCAGCAACGTGGGCGTGGACTACAGCTTTCGCCCCTATGTGCAGCAGGCGCTGGCCCAGGGGCGCGGAAGCTTCTACGGCATTGGCGTGACCACGGGCGAGCCGGGCTACTTCCTGTCGCAGGCCATCCGTGACGACAGCGGCCACATCCTGGGGCTGGTGGCCATCAAGATTGCGCTGCAGGAGCTGGAGCGCGAATGGCTGCAGACACCCGACATCGTGCTCGCGTCGGACGCGCATGGCGTGGTCTTCCTGGCCAGCCAGGACGCCTGGCGCTACCGCCTGCTGGAGCCGCTGGACGACGAAGAGCGCCGCGAGCTGAACGCCACCCGGCAATACTCCGACCAGCCGCTGCGCCCGCTCGACGTCCGCGTGGACGACCGCCTGGACAACGGCGGGCGGCTGGTGCGCGTGCAACCGTCCGCCGACATGCCCGCCCCGCCCGGCCGCATGCTGTGGCTGACCCAGCCCCTGCCCGGCACGCCCTGGCAACTGCACCTGGTGCACACCACCCACGCCAGCATTGCCGACAGCCGCTGGGCGGCCGCAGCCGGGGGCGGCGGCTGGCTGGCCCTGTCGCTGCTGGTGCTGTTTGTGCGGCAGCGCCAGCGCCTGGCCCGCCTGCGCCAACGCAGCCGCCAGGAGCTGGAGACCGTGCTGCAACAACACGCGCAGGAGCTGCGCACCGCGCAGGACGGCATCGTGCAGGCGGCGCAGCAGGCCGACATGGGCCTCTCCCGCAGTCTGGAACACCTGCCCCAGGGGGTGGTCATCATCGACGCCGACCTGAAGCTGGTGGCGTGGAACTCGCGCTATGTGCAGCTGTTCCGCTACCCCGCCGACCTGATGCAGGTGGGCCGCCCCATTGAAGACCTGATGCGCCACAACGCGCGCCGGGGCCTGCTGGGCCCCGGCCCGGTGGAAGAAGCCATCGAACGCCGCCTGGCCCACCTGCGCAGCGGCACCCCCCATCTGCACGAAAGCGCCAAGGACGACGGCACGGTGCTGGAGATCCGGGGCAACCCGTTGCCAGAGGGCGGTTTTGTGACCAGCTACGCCGACATCACCAGCTACAAGAACGCCGCACGCGAGCTGCGATCGCTGGCCGACGCACTGGAGCAGCGCGTGGCCGACCGCACCCGCGACCTGGACGCCGCGCGGCGCGAGGCCGAGCAGGCCAACCGCTCCAAAACCCGCTTTGTGGCCGCCGCCGTGCACGACCTGCTGCAGCCCCTGAACGCCGCACGCATGTTCACCTCGCTGCTGCGCAGCCATCTGCCAGGCGACGCCGAACGGCACGCCGTGGACAGCATCGACGGCGCCCTGGCCGCGCAGGACGCCATCCTCAACAGCCTGCTCGACATCTCGCGCATGGAGTCGGGCCAGTTCGATGTGCACATCCACGACGTGGCCCTGGGGCCCCTGCTACAGGTGCTGGGCCACAACTTTGGCGTGCTGGCCGAAAGCCAGGGCCTGCAACTGCGCTGCGTGCCCACGCGCGCCGTGGTGCGCACCGACGACAACCTGCTGCGCCGCATCCTGCAGAACTTTGTCTCCAACGCCATCCGCTACAGCCGGCGGGGGCGCATCGTGGTGGGCTGCCGCAGGGTGGGCGACCACCTGCGCATCGAGGTGCACGACCAGGGCCCCGGCATCCCCGAGGCATTGCAGCGCGAGATCTTTGAAGAATTCCGCCGCCTGGACGAAGGCCGCGCCGACGACCGGGGCGCAGGCCTGGGCCTGGCCATCGTCGAACGCCTGGGCCGCCTGCTGGGGCACGAGATTGGCCTGCGCTCGCAACTGGGGCGCGGCAGCGTGTTCTGGGTGTGCGTGCCGCTGGGCAACCCCGCCGCCGCGCAGCAGGCTGCGCCCCCCGCCACCACGCAGCAACCGGCCGACGACGCCCCCCTGCAGGGCAGCAGCGCCTGGGTCATTGATGACGACGGCCCTACCTGCGCCGCTACGCAGGCTCTGCTGCAGCGCTGGGGGTGCACGGTGCCGCTGGCCGCTGGCGCGCCCGAGGCCCTGGCCGCCGCCCAGCCCGGCCAGGCACCGCAGCTGGTGCTACTGGACGTGCACCTGGGCGCCGGCCTCCACGGCCCCGAAGTGTTCGCGCAGCTGTGCCAGCGCTGGGGCCAGACGCCTGCCGTGATCCTGGTCACCGCCGAGCGCGATGCCACCCTGCGCCGCCAGGCCGCCGAACGCGGCTGGGGCTTTCTGGCCAAGCCGGTGCGCTCCCCGGCGTTGCGGGCGCTGGTGAGCCAGACGCTGCTGAGACAGGGAGCATCCCCCTGAGCCGCTGCGCGACGGGGCGGCGCTTGCGTGGCGCCTCGCGCAGGGTGCTGCGCCCGGGTGGAGAGGCTGCGCTCGCCGCTACGCTTTTAGTAGCTGCCAGAGCTTTATAAATAGGCTACAGCGGCCGTTTTGATGCAGATCTCCACCTCAGGAAGACACGCCGTCTTCCGTCTCCAGACTTTTGACCAGCACAGCCGCCTGCGTGCGGCTGTAGCACGCGAGCTTTTTCAAGATGGCGGTGACATGCACCTTGACGGTGTTCTCGGCCAGACCCAGCGTGGCCGCGATCTGCTTGTTGAGCAAACCATCGGCCAGGCAGAGCAGCACGCGGAACTGCTGGGGCGTGAGCTGCGCCAGGCGCGCGGCCAGTTCGGCGTCGGCCTCGGAGCGCTCGGCCGCCATGGGCGGGAACCAGCTGCCGCCGTCCAGCACGGCCTGGATGGCGTCGCCCATGGCGTCGGCGGGCGCGGACTTGGGGATGAAGCCCGCAGCACCAAACTGCTGGGCGCGGCGGATGACGCGGGGGTGGTCGTTGGACGAGATGATGACCACGGGCAGCTCGGGGTATTCGCCGCGCACATGCAGCAGGGCCGAGAAGCCGCGCGTGCCGGGCATGCTCAGGTCCAGCAGCACCAGCTCGACCTCGGGGTGGTCCTGCAGCGCCTGGCCCAGCGTGGCGGCGCTGGCCGCCTCCAGCGTACGGAACTGCGGCAGCCGCTCGCGCAGCACGTGCAGCACAGCCGCACGGAACAGCGGGTGGTCGTCAGCTACAAGGAGCGTGGGCGCGGTGGACATGGAGTGTGTGCAGTCTGCCACGGGGGCCATCAGCCGCCGGCCTGCGGGCCTTTCCAGAACGCGGGCTGTGCGTACTGGTGCTTGAGGTGTTCGATCCACAGCCGCACCCGCAGCGGCATGTGCTTGCGCTGCGGAAACACCACATAGATGCCGTTGGGCGGCGCCGCAAAATCGTGCAGCACCTCCACCAGGCGGCCTGCGGCGATCTCGGCCTCCACCTCCCAGGTGCTGCGCCAGGCAATGCCGTAGCCCGCCAGGCACCAGTCGTGCAGCACCTGCCCGTCCGAGCAATCGAGCGGGCCGCCGGGCTTGAGGTGGATGACCTCGGTGCCACCGCCTTCGACCGGCATGCGGAACGCCCAGCCCCGTGTTTGCGATGCCTCGCTCGACAGCGTGAGGCAGTCGTGCTGCACCAGCTCGCTGGGGTGGCGCGGCGTGCCGTGGCGCTGCAGGTAGGCGGGTGTGGCCACGCACAGGCGGCGGTTGTCGGCAATGCGCACGCTCACCAGCGACGAGTCAGGCAGGTCGCCCACGCGCACGGCGCAGTCATAGCCCTCGCCCGCCAGGTCCACCACGCGGTCGCTGAGGTTGAGCGAGATGGTCACGTCCGGGTGGGCGGTACGAAAACGTGGCACCAGCGGCGCCACATGGCGGCGGCCAAAGCCGGCCGGTGCGGTGATGCGCAAATGGCCCGTGGCCTTGACGCCCCCTTCGGACACGCTGGCCTCGGCGTTGGCCACGTCGGACAACAGGCGCTGGCAGTCTTCCAGAAACGCACTGCCCTCATGCGTGAGGCTGATGCGGCGCGTGGTGCGGACCAGCAGCTTCACACCCAGGTGTTCTTCCAGCGCATCGAGCCGCCGGCCCATGATGGCCGGCGCCACGCCCTCGGCCTTGGCCGCAGCGGTGAGGCTGCCGCGTGTTGCCACCGACACAAACGATTCGAAGGCCTTGAGTTTGTCCATGGGCGCTGATTATGGGGATAAAGCGGCGAAGGGCCTGGCGGCGCACTCTGGCACGGCCTGTGATCGGTTTTAGAGCCAAACAGGCCGCATGCGCTAGTGGAATATGCTTGAGAAGCTACATAAATGATAGTGAACCAGCATCACCCCCACTTCACACCAGGCGCGACTTGAGGAACCCCACGGTGCCATAGCGCTTGACCTCGGTGTAGAGATCGCGCGTGAGGCCCTGCACCATGGCGGTGTAGGCGTCGGCCAGGTCGGGGGCGATGGTGAAGTGGTCGTAGTTCACGATCACGCCCACGCGCTCGCCCTGTGCGGCGAGCGGGGCGAGCAGGCGGCGCACCTCCTGCTCGATGGCGTCGATGGTGCTGGCGGTGTTGATCTGCAGCCCCGAGAAGTCGATGTGCAGCAGCTGGCGCGCGGCGTCCAGCTCAAAGCGCTGCACCAGCGGGCGGTTGAGCAACTGCTCGCGCAGGCCCAGCGGGCGGGGCTCGAACAGGCGCAGGTCCATGGTCTGCAGGCCGGGGCTGATGCGCGGCGTGAATGCCATGTGGGCCAGCACATCGCGCTGCAGGTCGATGCCGGGCGCCAACTCGATCAGCTCCAGCGCACCGCCGCCATCCACCTCGCCCGAGGGCACCAGGCGGAACACGCAGCGCTCGGTCACATACAACACGCGCTGGCCGCGCCGCAGGGCTTCGGCGCCGCTGAAGGTGCGGTGCTCGACTTCGCGCACCAGCTTGCGCGCGCCGCCTTCGTGCAGGATGTGCAGGTGGCCGTCCACGGCCTCCACCTGCAGCGCACCCGCCGTGAAGGTGCCAACAAACACCACGGTCTTTGCGTTCTGGCTGATGTTGATGAAGCCGCCCGCACCCGCCAGGCGCGGCCCGAACTTGCTCACGTTGAGGTTGCCGTGCTGGTCGGCCTGCGCCAGGCCCAGGATCGCGATGTCCAGGCCACCGCCGTCGTAGAAGTCGAACTGGTTGGGCTGGTCGATGATGGCCTGGGGGTTCACGGCCGCGCCAAAGTTCAGCCCGCCGGCGGGGATGCCGCCGATCACGCCGGGCTCGGCCGTGAGCGTGACGAGGTCGATGATGCGCTCCTCAGCCGCTACGTTGGCCACCCCCTCGGGCATGCCTATCCCCAGGTTCACCACCTGGTGCGGGCGCAGCTCCAGTGCCGCGCGGCGGGCGATGATCTTGCGCTCGGTGAGCGGCATGGCCTCCAGCGTGTCCATGGGCACACGCAGCTCGCCCGCAAACGCGGCGCTGTAGGGCTCGGCAAAGGTCTGGTGGTGGTGCGCGGGTTCGGTGGCCAGCACCACGGCGTCCACCAGCACGCCGGGCACCTTCACCTGCCGGGGGTTGAGCGTGCCGCGCTCGGCGATGCGTTCGACCTGCGCGATGACCACGCCGCCCGAGTTGCGCGCGGCCATGGCAATCGCCAGCGCTTCGAGCGTGAGCGCCTCGCGCTCCATGGTGAGGTTGCCGTCGGCGTCGGCCGTGGTCGCGCGGATGATGCCCACGTGGATCGGAAAGGCCTTGTAGAACAGGTAGTCCTGCCCGTCGATGGGCAGGATGCGCACCAGGTCTTCGGTGGTGCGCGCGTTGAGCTTGCCGCCGCCGTGGCGCGGGTCCACAAAGGTGTCCAGGCCCACGCGCGTGAGCGTGCCGGGCTTGCCCGCAGCGATGTCGCGGAACAAATGCGTGATCACGCCCTGGGGCAGGTTCCAGGCCTCGATCTGGTTGTCCACCGCCAGCTTCTGGATGCGCGGCACCAGGCTCCAGTGCCCGCCGATCACGCGCCTGAGCAGGCCGGCGTGGCCCAGGTGGTTGAGGCCCCGCTGCTTGCCGTCGCCCTGGCCTGCGGCGTAGACCAGCGTGAGGTCGCGCGGGGTTTGGGTCGTTTCCCAGCGCTGGGCCAGCGCCACCGCAATGCTCTCGGCAAAGCCGATGCCCACAAAGCCGCCGGTGGCCACGGTGTCGCCATCGTGGATGAGCTGCACGGCATCGGCGGCGCTCACGATCTTGTTCTTGTGGGCCGCGTTGAGCGCGCTGGCGTCCAGGGGTGCCTGCATGGGTTTGTCTCCCGGTGGGTTTGTTGTGCGCGCAGCGTAGTGGGTAACGGGCGAAAGCACCATTCAGGGTGACTACGGACTGTCACCAGTTTTGCGTAAAAGTCACTGGTTTAGAGATTTTCAGCGTATTTATGTGGGCAAATATTTGCAATACAGTCTATCCATGACCTGCTGTTGCGGGCACCGTTTTTCATTGACCTCCGTTTTCACCACTCTTCTTGAGGCACCCCATGACCGAACGCACCCAAGTCCACGGCCTGCAAGTGGCCACCTCCCTGTACCGCTTTGTCGAAGACAAGGTGCTGCCCGGCACGGGGGTGGACGCCACCGCCTTCTGGAAAGGTTTTGACGCCATCGTGTCCGACCTGGCCCCGCGCAACATCGCCCTGCTGGCCGAGCGCGACCGCCTGCAGACCGAGCTGGACACCTGGCACAAGGCCAACCCCGGCCCCATCCAGAACATGGTGGCCTACCGCGGCTTTCTCGAAAAGATCGGCTACCTGGTGCCCCAGCCTGCCGACGTGAAGGCCACCACCACCAACGTGGACGACGAGCTGGCCACGCAGGCCGGCCCGCAACTGGTGGTGCCCATCCTGAACGCACGTTATGCACTCAACGCCGCCAACGCGCGCTGGGGCAGCCTGTATGACGCGTTGTATGGCACGGACGCCATCCCCGAAACCGATGGCGCCGAAAAGGGCAAGGGCTACAACCCCGTGCGCGGCGCCAAGGTGATCGCCTTTGCGCGCCAGGTGCTGGACGACACGGCGCCTTTGGCCTCGGGCTCGCACAAGGATTCGACGGGCTACAAAGTGGAAGGCGGCCAGCTGGTGGTGTCACTCGCCAACGGCAGCACCACGGGCCTGAAGGACGCATCGCAGTTCAAGGGCTACCAGGGCAATGCCGCCGCGCCGTCGTCGGTGCTGCTGCAGCACAACGGCCTGCACCTGGACATCCAGATCGACCGCAGCACGCCCATCGGCCAGTCCGATGCCGCGGGCGTGAGCGACCTGGTGCTGGAAGCGGCCCTGTCCACCATCCTGGACCTGGAAGACTCTGTGGCCGCCGTGGACGCCGAAGACAAGGTGCTGGGCTACAGCAACTGGCTGGGCATCATCCAGGCCACGCTGACCGAGCAGGTCGCCAAGGGCGGCAAGACCTTCACGCGCGGGCTGAACCCTGACCGTGTTTACACGGCCCCCCAAGGCGGCGAAGTACGCCTGCATGGCCGCTCGCTGATGTTCCTGCGCAATGTGGGCCACCTGATGACCAACCCGGCCATACTGTGGACCGACGCACAGGGCACGCAGCGCGAGATCCCCGAAGGCATCATGGACGCGGTAGTGACCACTGCCATTGCATTACACGACCTGCAAGGGCACGGCAAAGACGGCATCCGCAACTCCCGCAAGGGCAGCGTCTACATCGTCAAGCCCAAGATGCACGGCCCCGCCGAGGTGGGCTTTGCGAGCGACCTGTTTGGCCGCGTGGAGCAACTGCTGGGCCTGCCTGCCAACACCGTGAAGCTGGGCATCATGGACGAGGAGCGCCGCACGTCCGTCAACCTGAAGGCCTGCATCGCCGCCGCATCGGCCCGCGTGGCCTTCATCAACACCGGCTTCCTCGACCGCACCGGCGACGAGATGCATACCGCCATGCACGCCGGCCCCATGGTGCGCAAGGGCGACATGAAGACCAGCGCCTGGATCCAGTCGTACGAGAAGAACAACGTGCTCGTGGGCCTGTCGTGCGGCCTGCGCGGCAAGGCGCAGATCGGCAAGGGCATGTGGGCCATGCCCGACCTGATGGCCGAGATGCTCAAGCAGAAGATCGCCCACCCCAAGGCCGGTGCCAACACCGCCTGGGTGCCCAGCCCCACGGGCGCTACGCTGCACGCGCTGCACTACCACCAGGTGAAGGTGAGCGACATCCAGATCGAGCTGGAAAAGACCGATGTGAACGCCGAGCGTGACAACCTGCTGACCGGCCTGCTCACCGTGCCCGTGGCCGCCGCCCCGAACTGGAGCGACGCCGAGAAGCAGCAGGAGCTGGACAACAACGCCCAGGGCATTCTGGGCTACGTGGTGCGCTGGGTGGACCAGGGCGTGGGCTGCTCCAAGGTGCCTGACATCCACAACGTGGGCCTGATGGAAGACCGCGCCACGCTGCGCATCAGCAGCCAGCACATGGCCAACTGGCTGCACCATGGCGTGGTGACAGAAGCCCAGGTGCGCGAGACCTTCGAGCGCATGGCCGCCGTGGTGGACCAGCAGAACGCGGGTGACCCGCTGTATCAGCCCATGGCCGGACACTTTGCCACCAGCATGGCCTACAAGGCAGCGTGTGACCTGGTCTTCAAGGGCATGGAACAGCCCAGCGGCTACACCGAGCCACTGCTGCACGCCTGGCGCCTGAAGCTGAAGGCAGCACAAGCGGCCTGATTCCCGACTGCAGGCAGTGCCGTATTCACGGCGCTGCCCGCTCCACTTTTGAGAGCTGCTAGCACAATAAATATGTGCGCTAGCAGCTATTTTTCTTTCAGGCAGTACTCCGGCTCACCTTGTTCAGTTGTGTGAGAGGCGGCGACCGCGTTTGGGGCAAGCTGCGCCGTACACTGGCACCGACGCCCACGCGCTCACTTCTATGCCTGCAGCACCACCTACCCACCCCGTTCCGTCTGCCTGCCCGCTGTGTGGGCAGCCCAATCAGTGCGCTATCGCGGCGGGTCTCCCAGCAGAAAGCTGCTGGTGCATGACGCAGACCATCGACCCTGCGGCCTTGGCCGCTTTGCCGCAGGAGGCACGCGGCAAGGTCTGTATCTGCGCGGCTTGCGGCGCACCGGCGCCAGACGCACAGCAACCCTCCACCGCAGGCCACCCGCCTTCGCCGATATGATTTGGGCTTTTCGCTGTCTTCACAGCGCGCGAAGGAACAAGACATGCCCACGTACCACATCGAAATGATGGAAGGCCGCACGGTCGAGCAAAAGAAGAAGCTGGTGGAAGAGATCACCCGCGTATCCGTCGAGATCCTGGGCGGCTCGCCCGAGTCGGTGGACATCCTGATTACGGACGTGAAGCGCGAAAACTGGGCCACGGGCGGCAAGCTCTGGCTGGAGCGCACATCCTGAGTGGTGCAGCCTCCCTCCGTCACTGACCCCGTGGCATCGCCTCTCTGCTGGATCGCTTCATGAGCACCGCTTCGGGGTCTCTGGCCGTATTGCGCGAGCGTTATGGCGAGCGCTATCGGTGGCTGTTGTTGCTGTCCGTGATGGTCGGCACCATGGCCTCCATCATGTCCTCCACCATCGTCAACGTAGCGATACCGGACATGAGCCACTACTTTGCACTGGGCCAGGAGCGCGCCCAGTGGGTCACCTCCGGGTTCATGGTGGCCACCACCGTGTCCATGCTCACCACCCCCTGGCTGTTGTCGCGTTACGGTTACCGCGCGACTTATGTGGGCGCGATGTTGCTGCTGCTCGTTGGCGGTGTGGGGGGCGGCCTGGCGCGCGACTTTGGCCTGGTGCTGGCAGCACGCGTCGCCGAGGGGCTGGCAGCGGGTGTGGTGCAGCCCATCCCGGCCGTGATCATCCTGTATGCCTTCCAACCCCATGAGCAGGGGCGCGCCAGCGGCATCTTCGGCATGGGCGTCGTGCTGGCACCGGCCATCGGCCCGAGTATGGGCGGCTTGCTGGTGGATTGGTTTGGCTGGCGCTCCATTTTTTTCATGGTGGTGCCGCTCTGCCTGGCCTCCCTCTGGCTGGCGTACAAGTTTGTGCCGGTCACCGCCCCCGGCGGGGTCGAGGCCAACCGGCAAGGCCAGGCGCTGGACTGGCGAGGCCTTCTGCTGGGCACGGTCGGAACGCTGTGCCTGCTGAACGGGCTGGTGTCGCTGCATGGCGGCTCTCACGTCGAGGCGGCGGGCCTGCTGATCGGTGCGGTGGTGGCCGTCGCGTGTTTCATTGCCTGGCAGCGCAGGCTGCTGCGCACCGGGCGGAAGCCGCTCATGGACCTGCGCCTCTTTCAATACCGCCAGTTCGCCATGGGCAGTGTGGTGGCATTCATCTACGGCACCGCCTTGTTCGGCTCTACCTATCTGTTGCCGGTGTTCATGCAACTGGGGCTGGAGCTGTCGGCATCGCACGTGGGCACCCTCATGCTGCCGGCAGGGTTCGTTCTGGCCGCCACCATCGCCATGGTGGGCCGATTGGCGGACCGGCAGCCCACCCATTTGTTGGTCAGCACCGGGCTCGGTTTGCTGGCCCTGTCGTTCGGGCTGATGGTGTTTGTGGGCCTTGGCTCGTCGCTGTGGATGCTCGTCGCTTTTGCGATCCTGGGACGCATCGGACTCGGCTTCATTCTGCCCTCGCTGAATCTGGGCTCCATGCGCCCGCTGGACAAGTCGCTCATTTCTCAGGGCTCCAGCGCCATTGGCTTCTTGCGCATGCTGGGCGGCGCAGCCGGGGTCAGCCTGTGCGGCATCGTGCTCGAATGGCGACTCGGCGCACATGGTGCCTCGTTGACGGCCGGAGCAAGCAACCCGGCGCGCATCGCAGCATTCGGTGAAACCTTTTTGATGCTTACTTTTCTGTGCGGGCTGGCGCTGGTGGCCGCCTGGCAGCTGCGCGAGGCGCGGGCAGATTGACAGCAGGCATACCTTGTCCTGATGCTTGAAGGCGGATGCGCGCATTGAGCACCCAAGCCTTTCAAGAAATCAAAGAAACGGAACCTTCGCCATGTGCCAACTCCTCGGCATGAATTGCAATGTGCCCACCGATGTGACCTTCAGCTTTACGGGCTTTGCGCAACGCGGCGGGAAGACAGACCACCATACCGACGGCTGGGGCATCGCGTTTTTTGAGGACAAGGGGCTTCGGCACTTCGTGGACCATCTGGCGGCCGTGGATTCACCGGTGGCCGAACTCATTCGCCGTTACCCCATCAAGAGCCGGAACGTCATCGCCCACATCCGCAAGGCCACCCAAGGCATGGTGAGCCTGCAGAACTGCCATCCGTTCGTGCGTGAGCTGTGGGGCCGCTACTGGGTCTTTGCCCACAACGGAGATCTGAAAGACTTCCGCCCTCGCCTTCATTCGCATTTCCGCCCCGTGGGCGATACCGACAGCGAGCATGCGTTTTGCTGGATCATGCAAGAGTTGGCCAAATCGCACGCCAGCGTGCCTTCTGTTCCAGAGCTGACGCTAACGCTCAAGGAACTCGCTGCGCGCATAGCTCCTCACGGCACATTCAATTTCCTGCTTTCCAATGGACAGGCGTTGTGGGCACACGCCTCCACCCACCTGCACTACATAGAGCGCCGCCATCCCTTCGGCGCTGCGCAGCTGAGTGATGAAGACCTCCAGCTGGATTTTTCGAAGGAGACTGGCGTGAACGATCAGGTGGCAGTGATCGTGACCAGCCCACTCACGACCAACGAAACGTGGACGGCGTTCGGCAAAGGTGAACTGCTGGTGTTCGAACAAGGCCGACGGCTGGCTATCTGACGCATACGATATATCGCCGCTGAGAGAGGCTGTGAATATGGGGACGCGCGGAACGGGCGCACTTTGGTTCTCGCGAGGTTCTACCGATCAGCTCATGCCGTATCGATTGAAGCGAGTGGGCCCATTCCGACAGTTAGATCTGGAGCTGTGCGGACTGCGTAGATGAGGGGCTTCGTGCGTCTGGCGGCCCAGTAAGTCCGGTGCAAACCCTGCGAACTGCGGTACCACAAGCGTTGACCAGCCTACAGCCCCTGGCGCATTTCGATGTCTTCTCAAAGCAAAAAACCCCAGTCATATCTGACTGGGGTTTTCTGGGCTGTAAGAGCCTGACGATGACCTACTTTCACACGGGAACCCGCACTATCATCGGCGCAAAGTCGTTTCACTGTCCTGTTCGGGA
>NZ_JACUZU010000012.1:0-77570 GCF_014851475.1 Acidovorax sp. ACV02 | reverse complement strand
CTCTCTTGGCTCCCTCAGCCCTATCGAATACCGGGTGAGCCTTGGACTTGCGGCATAAAACCAGTCCAAGTTTTTATCCGCACCCCCCTTTATGGGTTAGCTGGTCAGTTTTGGAGTGGCACCAACACAGACCGTGATTCTCACGCTGCCGGTGGGAGCCACGAACGCGGGTGAGTGGGCCAAGAAAGATGCATGTTGGGATCGCGCACGCGATGCGAGTCAAGAGCCGACGCCTGATTCCACGTGGCTTGTATCTCGCGCCGAAGCTCGCTATAAGCAAACCGAAGCTCGTAAGCAGGGGAAGCAAGACGATGTGATCGCCCTTCAGCGTCGAATGCTCGCACTCTGCGAGTCGGGATACTGGGCTGAATTGTCCAAGTGGTCCGGCTTGCATGAAATTGCAACCGAGGCGCAGCAAATGCTCGTTGTTCGGGCGAGCACGATTTCGGGCTTCATGAAGATAGGACTTGAAAGAGACTGGACGCGTCTGTCAGAGTTGGCGAAATCTTGCGATGAAGCGGGTTTCAAGCGCCCCATGGAAACCTTGAGTAAACAGCTCTGACAGGCAGGCGGCGCAATCCCCTGCTCATGCCAATTGACCCAGCGGGGCTGTTGCCGGCTTCGGTCACGCCAACTGAACTGCCCCGGGTCTGGTAATTGATTTCTGCGCAGAAGTGACCCACCATGCCTCGTCAGCTGAGTCGATCATCGAAGAAATGGTTGCCCTGACTCCAGCGGCCGTTGCCGAAGTACAAGCCGAATTGCCACAGGACTTCTCGCTACGTGTTCTTGACGCCATCCTGGGCGGGCTAGAGCAGGCGGCCCGAACACTCGGTGGGATGCCGCCGTAAGCGATAGAAGAGGGGGGGCGAGCGCGCTTGGATGTAGTGTCTCCATAGTTTGTGCGTCCGAATGGGTGTTGGTGTTGGAGTTACCCCGCTTCGGAATCACGGAGAAATCCCACCGGATGAACAGCCGTAGGAGTCTTTGCCCTGGTGCGCTGGGCTGCGCTTGCATGGATGGAATGGGTCGGGTGTCCCTGGCACTCTGCGGAATCGGCGACAGGTGTCGCAGGATCGGAAAAGGAGTCATATGAGACCAGCCGCACAGACTCGCAAGGAGCGCGGGAACCAACAGGAGGCTGTCGATAGAGAAATCACCGACCGTGCTGCCCAGTTGATGAGGCAGGCGTTGTCGTTGCTGGAGAGTAGTGAGCCGATACGAAGGCTGTCTTTGGAAAATAGAAGCGACGAAGACCGCCTGTTGCGTTTGCCAGAGGTGCTGCGCTTGACGGGGATGTGCCGCTCGGCCCTTTACGACCAAATGGCGCGAGGGCAGTTTCCGGGTTCTATCAAGATCGGGCAGCGTGCGACCTCATGGTCAGCCAAGGCAGTACGAAACTGGATAGCGCAGCGTGCGGATGGTCTGTAGCCGATGGAGCACTGTGGAGCTCGCTGACGATGTGGTGATGGCATCTTGGGTTGCCCAAATTGATCGGTCATGGGCTTGTCTCCATCCACAGTTTTTCACGCGGCAGCTTATGGTGAACACGGTGGGGGAACAAACGGGGGAACAATTCAAAAAATAAAAAAGCGAAATCCAGATCTCATGCGGGTTTAAAGCTTTCATTCAATTGACGCCAGCCCACATAAACCCCCAACCGGTAACGGTTGGGGGTTTTTCTTTTCCCACTGATTTTGTACTGCCGCGCAAGGATAGTTGCTTCCGTTCGCCCTTACCGAACGATTCGATGCATCTCCTGGCTTCTGATACGGAACGTTTTTGGACCATGTCCCTCAACGGCAATCCGCAGTGGCTGTATGTCCCCGGCGTCGCGTTGTAGACCCCTGACAAAATCGGCTAACACGCTGCCGTCCGCGCAGTCAAACACCTGTCAACGTGCTTCGCCAACACCGCCGAAGAAACAAAATGAAATAAACCGAAACTGGCTCGAGACCACGTTCCAAGCCGCTGCGCGCACCATCAGGGTCATGTTCCATACCGTCTTTGAAAGGACAGCATCATGAAACCCTGGATCAAGAAAACGCTGATGGGCATTTTTGGTGCGTCCATCGCGGTGGGTGGGCTGACGGCCTGCTCCAGCGGGCACCACCAGCGCGGCCCGATGACTGCGGAAAAGATGGCGGAAGTGCGCGGCAAGATGGTGGACCGGGTGAGCAGCAAGCTGGATCTGAACGAGGCACAAAAGACCAAGCTCAATGCCTTGGCCGATCAACTGGAAGCCCAGCGCGCAGCGTTCGTCGGCAAGACGGCAGACCCTCGAGCCGAGGTGCAGGCCATTGTGGCGGGCGACAAGTTTGATCGGGTGCGGGCGCAGTCCCTGCTCGAAGACAAGACGCGTGCGGTGCAGGCCCACAGTCCCGCGGTGGTCAATGCGATGGCCGACTTCTATGACAGCCTGAACCCTGACCAGCAGCAAAAAGTGCGCGAGCAGATGCAGCGTCGCAAGGGCTGGATGGCCCGCGGGTGATGGGCGGGGAGCATTGCATGTCACCCACGCTGGAACCTATCCACCGCCTCGCCCAGGGCGTTCGTGTGCACGGGCCCGCGCTGCTGTCGGGCATGCCAGAGCCTCACGATGAGCTGATGTCGCTGGTCTGGGGGCCGCGCTTTGACCGCGAGCATGCGATGGGCCTGGTCGCCCGCCAGCCCTCGGTGGCGGCCCACACGCTGCCTGCCTTGCTAGCGGCTGCCGACCATTTTGATGCGCTCCATGCCGGTGCGCAGGGCCGTTTGCGGCGACTCATCGTGCGACACCGCGCATTGTGTGCGGCTGGCGCTTCTGTCGATACCGCCCTTGGGGAGCGCGCCTGACGGTGTGAGAATTGCTCATGCACCGCATATTGTTGATTGACGACGACGCGCAGTTGGGCGCTCCCCTGGCGACTTACTTCCAGCGTTTTGAACTGGAACTCGTTCATGCACTTCGGCCCAGCGATGGCTTGGCACAGCTGACGGCGGGCGGGTTTGACGCTGCCATTCTCGACGTGATGCTGCCCGAAATGGACGGGTTTGAGCTGTGCCGCACCATCCGCAAGCAGGGCGACCTGCCCATCGTGATGCTGACCGCGCGCGGCGAGGTGATGGACCGGGTGGTGGGGCTGGAGCTGGGGGCTGACGACTATCTGCCCAAGCCCTTCGAGCCACGTGAACTGGTGGCGCGCCTGCAGACGGTGTTGCGCCGGCGCAGGGCGCCGGGGCAGGGCGTTGCCGTGGGCGCGCTGGAGTTCGAGGGCCTGTCCATCGACGCAGCGCGCCGCAGTGTGCAGCGCCATGGTGTGGTGGTGGAGCTGACCGGCACGGAGTTCGACCTCTTGCACCTGTTGGCGCGCGAGCCCGGCAAGGTCTTCAGCCGCGACGACATCCTGAGCCAGCTGCGTGGTCATGAGGCCGAGCTGTACACCCGCGCGGTGGACATCGTAGTGAGCCGGTTGCGCAAGAAGCTGGAGCCGCTGGACTGCATCAAGACATTGCGCAACGTGGGCTACTCCCTGGCTTTGCGCCGCGCTGCCCCATGAAGCAGATTTGTTCTCCCATTCACGACCCGAACTGCCCCTGGCACCGCCGGGCGCGCCACGCGGTAGGGCATTCGCTGCGCATTCGGCTGGTGCTGGTGTTCATGGCACTGGCCGTGACTGTGGCGGTCACGTTCATGGGCGGGGTGCAAAAGGCCGTGTCCGTAGGCTGGCGCGAGGCTGCGCGGCCGCTGCTGATGGACTATGTGGACCGCCTTGCGGCCGAAATTGGCAGCCCGCCGAGCATTGAGCGCGCGCAGGCGATTGCCAATCGCCTGCCACTGACCTTGCGCATCGACGGTCCGCAGATCCACTGGGCATCGCACCCCGACCAGCAGAACCCCGACTGGGTGAGCGACAAGGTCCGCCAGGAAGACCGCTGGACCGGGGACGAGAACGGGCACAGCCTGCTGCGCCGCACGACGGCAGATGGGCACCATATCGAGTTCGGCCTGAACGCGCTGTCCTGGGACAAGCGCCCGCGCATTGCGTGGGGCACGCTGACCGTGCTGCTGCTGCTCACGGCGCTGGCCTATATATATGTGCGGCATCTGTTGCGTCCGCTGGACGACATCCGCCAGGGCGCGCAGCGCTTTGGCAACGGCAACTTTGCCCAGCCCATACCGGTGCGGCATGCCCACCGGCCGGACGAGCTGGGCCAGCTGGCCGAGACCATCAACACCATGGGGGATGACATCCACCAGATGTTGGAGGCCAAGCGTGCACTGTTGTTGGCGATGAGCCATGAGCTGCGCAGCCCGCTCACGCGGGCCCGCCTGAACACGGAGCTGCTGCCCGAAACGACCGATGTGCAACCGCAGCGCCTGGCGCTCATGCGCGACCTGGGTGAAATGGCGGGCCTCATCACCGACCTGCTAGAAAGCGAACGCTTGGCGGGCCGCCATGCGGCGCTGCACCGCGAGCCCACCGATGTCACCGAGCTGGCGCGCGAAGTGGTGGCCGACCTGTGCTCCCGCCATGCCGGGGCCGCTGATATTGCCTTGCACGTGGCGCCGGACTTGCCCTCGGTGCGGCTGGACCGGTCCCGCCTGCGGCTTTTGCTGCGCAACCTGCTGGACAACAGCCTGCGCCACAGTGAGTCGGGTGCCTTCCCCCCTGAGCTGCATTTGCGGCTGGCGGATGAGGGGAGGGTGCTGGAATTGGAGGTGCGTGATCATGGGCGCGGTGTGCCCCCCGAGCACCTGCCACACCTGGCCCAGGCGTTCTACCGCCCGGACACCGCACGCCAGCGTGCCACCGGTGGCGTCGGACTGGGTTTGTACCTGTGCCGGCTGGTGGCGCAGGCGCACGACGGGCAATTGCACATGCGCAATGCAGAGCCCGGCCTGTCGGTCACCGTGCGTTTGCCGGTGGTGGAATAGGTCGCGAGCCGGCGGCATAGACAGGTTGGCCTCTGCGCTGGCAGGTGGCGTCGCACCGATGCGGCCAGGCCAGCGCACAGGCCTGGTGCAATGGGGAAGTGGACCTGCCAGCGGCCATGTCCGGCTTCTCAACGCAAATTGATGGCTTTTTTGCGCTGTAGCGCAGGTGTTTATTGATCTGATAGCTATCAAATCAGGAGTTTTTTCTGGTGCCCTGGACCACCAGCGAAGACGCAATCCTCCCTGGCCCCGTTCTTGCTGAAGATCGACACCCCCTCGCATGAGTCGGATTTTTCAGTGTTTACCCTGTATATACAGGTATGCTGAAACTGTCATCATGGCTTCCGGTACGCAGGTGCGTTCCGGTGGGCAGGGCCAAGGTACTTTCTTCAAACAGGAGCAGATGATGACTCGATCGGTTGTGAAATGGACGTCGCTGGCAGCGGCAGCAGCATGCATGATGGCCCTGGCCGCACCGGCCCAGGCGCAGGACACCAAGATTGTGCTGGGCATGTCCGGCTGGACAGGTTTTGCACCGCTCACGCTGGCCGACAAGGCTGGCATCTTCAAGAAGAACGGCCTGGATGTGGAGATCAAGATGATTCCGCAGAAGGACCGCCACCTGGCCTTGGCTTCCAAGTCCATCCAGTGCGCCGCCACCACGGTCGAGACGCATGTGGCCTGGAACGCCAACGGCGTGCCCATCGTGCAGATCTTCCAGATGGACAAGTCCTACGGCGCCGACGGCATTGCGGTGCGCGGCGACATCAAGGGCTTTGCCGACCTCAAGGGCAAGACCATCGGCGTGGATGCGCCCGGCACCGCCCCGTACTTCGGCCTGGCCTGGATGCTGAGCAAGAACGGCATGAGCCTCAAGGACGTGAAGACCACCACGCTGTCGCCCCAGGCGGCCGCGCAGGCCTTTGTGGCGGGCCAGAACGATGCCGCCATGACTTACGAGCCCTATCTGTCCACCGTGCGCGACAACCCTGCTGCCGGCAAAATTTTGGCCACCACGCTCGATTACCCCATGGTGATGGACACCGTGGGCTGCGACCCCGCCTGGCTCAAGGCCAACGGCAAGGCCGCACAGGCACTGGCCAATTCGTACTTCCAGGCGCTGGACATGATCAAGGCCGACCCGACCAAGTCCAACGAGATCATGGGCGCTGCGGTCAAGCAGACGGGCGAGCAGTTCGCCAAGTCGTCGTCCTTCCTGCGCTGGCAGGACAAGGCCGCCAACCAGAAGTTCTTTGCGGGCGAGCTGACCGCGTTCATGAAGGACGCCACGGCCATCCTGCTGGAGGCCGGCATCATCCGCAAGGCGCCTGAAGACCTGGCCGTCACCTTCGACGCGAGCTTCATCAAGTAAATAGACGGAAGAAGAGCGCTCCATGTCCGCCGTGCAACCCCTGTCCGTTACCGAGCCAAAACCCGAGCAAAAAGCCGGACCACATGCCCCCGCGCGCCGGCGCTCGCTGGCCCCGCTGGAGCCTGTGAGCAGCAGCGCCCGGTGGATGCTCGGGCTGGCCTTCTTCGTCGTGTTCGTGGCGGTGTGGGCGTTCTTCACATTGGGCGGCTTCGTGTCGCCCACCTTCCTGGCCAGCCCCGTCACCATGGTGAAGGAAGGCTGGCTGTTGTTCACCGAGTACGGCTTCATCAAAGACATCGGCATGACCATCTGGCGTGTGGTCGGTGGCTTCATCCTGGCCGCCATCATTGCCGTGCCGCTGGGCATTGCGATGGGCGCGTACAAGGGCATCGAGGCGTTCTTTGAGCCCTTCGTGTCGTTTTGCCGCTACCTGCCTGCGTCTGCCTTCATCCCGCTCTTGATCCTGTGGGCCGGTATCGGCGAGGCGCAGAAGATCCTTGTCATCTTCATCGGCTCGGTCTTCCAGATCACGCTGATGGTCGCCGTCACCGTGGGCGGCGCGCGGCGCGATCTGGTCGAGGCTGCCTACACCCTGGGCGCGGGCCACAAGGGCATCGTCACGCGCGTGCTCATCCCTGGCGCGGCGCCTGAGATCGCCGAGACCCTGCGCCTGGTATTGGGCTGGGCGTGGACCTATGTGATCGTGGCCGAGCTGATCGGCTCGTCCAGCGGCATCGGCCACATGATCACCGACAGCCAGTCGCTGCTCAACACCGGGCAGATCATCTTCGGCATCATCATCATCGGCCTCATCGGGCTGGTGTCCGACTTCGCCTTCAAGGCGCTCAACCACCGTCTGTTTGCCTGGAGTTTTGTGCGATGAGCAGCGTATCCATCCAAGCCGTCTCGCGTGTCTTCGAGACTGCCAAAGGCCAGCGCACGCAGGCGCTGCAGCCGGTCGATTTCGAGGTGAAGGACAACGACTTCGTGACCATCCTGGGCCCCTCGGGCTGTGGCAAGTCCACGTTGCTGCGCATCGTGGCGGGGCTGGACCATGCCACCAGCGGCCGCGTGCTGCTGGATGGGGTGCCCGTCGAAGGCCCCGGCGCCGACCGCGGCATGGTGTTCCAGAGCTACACGCTGTTCCCCTGGCTCACCATCGAGCAGAACATCCGCTTTGGCCTGCGCGAACGCGGCATGCCCGAGGCGCAGCAGAAAGAGCGCGCCGCGTACTTCATCGCCAAGGTCGGCCTGCGCGGCTTTGAGCAGCACTTTCCCAAGCAGCTGTCGGGCGGCATGCAGCAGCGCACCGCCATTGCGCGCGCGCTGGCCAACGACCCCAAGATCCTGCTGATGGACGAGCCCTTCGGCGCGCTGGACAACCAGACTCGCGTGCTCATGCAAGAGCTACTGCTGGGCATCTGGGAGGCCGAGCGCAAGACGGTGCTGTTTGTCACCCACGACATCGACGAAGCCATTTTCATGGCCAACCGCGTGGCCGTGTTCAGCGCCCGGCCCGGCCGCATCAAGACCGAGCTGGCGGTGGACCTGCCGCACCCGCGCCACTACACGATCAAAACGAGCCCCGAGTTCATGGACCTCAAGGCGCGCCTCACCGAAGAGATCCGCGCTGAATCCATGGCGGCGGACCTGCACTGATCTGAACCTGCACCAGCCCCGCATCCACACATGAGCGCCCGTCCTTCCCGCCGCACTGCAGCCACTGCCCCGCGCAGCGCCACGCCCGCCAAGGCGGTGGTCGCCGTGGCTGCACCCGCGCAAGCCATGGCGCTGTACGAGCAGGTCAAGGACCACATCTCGCGCAAGATCCAGGAAGGCATCTGGCGCGCGGGCGACCGCCTGCCATCCGAGAACGAGCTGGTCACCCAGTTCGGCATCTCGCGCATGACCGTGAACCGCGCGCTGCGCGAGCTGGTGGAGCAGGGCCGCATCGTGCGTGTGGCGGGCGTGGGCAGTTTTGTGGCCGAGGACAAGCCCCAGTCCACGTTGTTGCAGATTGCCAATTTGGCCAGCGAAATCCGCCAGCGCGGGCACGACTACCGCTGTGACGTGCTCACGGTGGAACGCACCTCCGCCACGCTCGAAGTGGCCGCCGCGCTGGACCTGCGCACGGGCGAGTCGGTGTTCCACTCGCTGTGCATCCACCGTGAAGATGGCCTGCCCGTACAACTGGAAGACCGCCACGTGAACCCGCGCCAGGTGCCCCAGTTCGTCGCGCAGGACTTCACACTGCTGCAACCCTCCGAATACCTGGTGCGCAACGTGCCCTTCGACCAGATCGAGCATGTGGTCGATGCCGTCATGCCCACCGCCGAGCAGGCCGCGCTGCTGGAGATGTCTCCGCAGGAGCCCTGCCTGCTGCTCACCCGCCGCACCTGGTCGCGCGGCGTGCCCATTACCGTGGTGCGCTGCCTGCACCCCGCCACCCGTTACCGCCTGGGCAGCCGCTTCCGCGCCGACGGCAATCCCGTCGCCGGTTGAATATGAAGCACCCCCTGAGTCGCTTCGCGCCTTCCCCCTCAAGGGGGACGACACCCTCGCTGCGGGGCGGCCCTTGCTCGGCGTCTCTCGCGGGTGCCGTGGCAGTTTCACCCGTAGCGGGATTGGCTGACAGGATTTGAAGAACAAATTAACGCTGTTTATTTTTTGCTTGTACCTACTTGTATATACAGGATCAACGCCATGACACACAACGCCTCATCCCTCACCCTGCACCCCGGCCGCGTCACGCTGGCCGAGCTGCGCCGCATCCACGCGGGCCCCGTGCAACTGGTGCTCGATGCGTCGGCCCGCGCGGGTTTGCAGAAGTCCCTGACCACGGTGCAGCGCATCGTTGATGAAGACCAGGTCGTCTATGGCATCAACACCGGCTTTGGCAAGCTCGCCAGCACCAAGATTGCGCACGAGCGCCTGGCCGAGCTGCAGCGCAATCTGGTGCTGTCGCACAGCGTGGGCACGGGCGATGCGCTGCCCGACGACGTGGTGCGCCTCATCCTGGCCACCAAGGCCGTGAGCTTGGCGCGCGGCCACTCGGGCGTGCGCCCCGAGCTGGTGGATGCGTTGCTGGCCCTGGCCAACGCCAACGTGCTGCCGGTGATTCCGGCCAAGGGCTCGGTGGGCGCGTCGGGCGACCTGGCGCCGCTGGCGCACATGGCTTGTGTGCTGATTGGTGAAGGCCAGGCCAAGGTGGACGGCAAGGTGGTGCCGGGGGCAGAGGCCATGCGCTCCATCGGTTTGCAGCCGTTTGTGCTGGGCCCCAAGGAAGGGCTCGCGCTGCTCAACGGCACGCAGGTGTCCACCGCACTTGCACTGGCCGGGCTGTTTGGCGCCGAGAGCGTCTTTGCCGCCGCGCTGGTCGCGGGCTGCCTGTCGCTCGAAGCCATTAAGGGTTCGGTCAAACCCTTTGATGCACGCATTCACGAGGCACGTGGCCAGGCCGGGCAGATCGCCGTGGCCGCTGCCGTGCGTGCGCTGCTCGACGGCAGCGCCATCGACCCTTCGCACCCGAACTGCGGCCGCGTGCAAGACCCGTACTCCATCCGCTGCGTGCCGCAGGTGATGGGCGCGTGCCTGGACAACCTGCACCACGCCGCGCGCGTGCTGACCATTGAGGCCAATGCGGCTTCCGACAACCCCCTGGTGTTCGACAACGGCGACGTGATCTCTGGCGGCAACTTCCACGCCGAGCCCGTGGCCTTTGTGGCCGACATCATTGCGTTGGCCGTGGCCGAGATCGGTGCGATTTCTGAACGTCGCCTGTCGCTGCTGCTGGACCCAGGCCTGTCAGGCCTGCCCGCCTTCCTGATCCTCGACAGCGGCGTGAACTCGGGCTTCATGATCGCCCAGGTCACCGCCGCCGCATTGGCGGCCGAGAACCAGTGCCTGGCCAACCCCAGCAGCGTGACCAGTCTGCCGACATCGGCCAACCAGGAGGACCATGTCTCCATGGCCACCTACGGCGCGCGGCGCCTGGGCGACATGGTGCGCAATGCGGCGGTGATGGTCGGCATCGAGGCCATGGCCGCTGCGCAGGGCATGGAGTTCGACCGCACCCTGAAATCCTCTCCGCTGATCGAAGCGCAATTCGCCGCCATCCGCGAGCGCGTGGCCTACCTGGAGCAGGACCGTTACCTCGCCCCCGACATCGAAGCCATGCGCGCATGGGCCCAGCAGTCCACCTGGCCTGCAGCGCTCACCCAGTGCCTGCCCAGCTTCGCCTGATTTTCTCTACGCATACCCCTTGATTCACAGGAGCCCACCATGAACGCCAACGACGCCATCATCGCCGCCGCCTCCAACACCGACCCCCGCCACGACGCCAGCCGCGTGATCCGCGCGCCGCGCGGCAGCCAGCTTACTTGCAAGAGCTGGCTCACCGAGGCCGCCTACCGCATGATCCAGAACAACCTCGACCCCGAGGTGGCCGAGCGCCCGCAGGACCTGGTGGTGTACGGCGGCATTGGCCGTGCCGCGCGCAACTGGGAATGTTTTGACCAGATCCTCGCCTCGCTCAAGGACCTGAATGACGACGAGACCCTGCTCATTCAGTCCGGCAAGCCCGTGGGCGTGTTCAAGACCCATGCCAACGCGCCCCGCGTGCTGCTGGCCAACAGCAACCTGGTGCCCAAGTGGGCCAACTGGGAACACTTCAGCGAGCTGGACCAGAAGGGCCTGTTCATGTACGGCCAGATGACGGCCGGCAGCTGGATCTACATTGGCACGCAAGGCATCGTGCAGGGCACGTACGAGACCTTTGCCGAGGCGGGTCGCAAGCACTTTGGCGGCTCGCTCGAAGGGCGCTGGATCTTGACCGCTGGCCTGGGCGGCATGGGCGGCGCGCAGCCGCTGGCCGCTACCTTTGCGGGCGCGGTGTCGCTCAACATCGAATGCCAGCAAAGCAGCATCGACTTCCGCCTGCGCACGCGCTATGTGGACAAGCAGGCGCGTGACATTGACCACGCGTTCGAGCTGATCCAGCAGCACACCGCGGCCAAGGAGGCCGTGTCGATTGCCCTGCTGGGCAACGCCGCAGAAATCCTGCCCGAGCTGGTGCGCCGTGCCAAGGCCGGTGGCCTCAAGCCCGACTTGGTCACCGACCAGACCTCGGCCCACGACCTCGTCAACGGCTACTTGCCCGCAGGTTGGACGGTGGCCCAGTGGCGCGCCGCGCAGCAGGACGTGACACAGCACGAGGTGCTGAAGAAGGCCGCTGCCAAGTCCTGCGCCGTGCATGTGCAGGCCATGCTTGACTTCCAGCACATGGGCATCCCGGTGGTGGACTACGGCAACAACATTCGCCAGGTGGCGTTTGACGAAGGCGTGAAGGACGCCTTCGACTTCCCCGGCTTTGTGCCTGCGTACATCCGTCCGCTGTTTTGCGAAGGCAAGGGTCCGTTCCGCTGGGTGGCCCTGTCGGGCGACCCCGAAGACATCCGCAAGACCGACGCCAAGATCAAGGAACTGTTCCCCGAGAACAAGCACGTGCACCGCTGGCTCGACATGGCGGGTGAGCGCATCGCCTTCCAGGGTCTGCCCGCGCGCATCTGCTGGCTGGGCCTGGGCGAGCGCCACATCGCGGGCCTGGCCTTCAACGAGATGGTGAAGAACGGCGAGCTGAGGGCCCCCATCGTCATCGGCCGCGACCACCTGGACACCGGCAGCGTGGCCAGCCCCAACCGCGAGACCGAAGGCATGAAGGACGGCACCGACGCCGTGAGCGACTGGCCGCTGCTCAATGCGCTGCTCAACACCTCGGGCGGTGCCACCTGGGTCAGCCTGCACCACGGCGGTGGCGTGGGCATGGGCTACTCGCAGCACTCGGGCATGGTCATCGTGGCCGACGGCACTGAAGCCGCGGCCCAACGCCTTGCCAATGTGCTGGTCAACGACTGCGGCAGCGGCGTGATGCGCCATGCCGACGCGGGCTACGAGCTGGCGGTGGAGACGGCCAAGAAGCAGGGCCTGAAGCTGCCCATGGTGAAGTGAAGGGGCGAGGGAGGGAATGACAGGAATGTGAAAAAAGGGAACTGCATTCCCATTCGTTGGGAATGTTGGGTTTGAATGCCGCTGCAATCCTTTGATACTGAGTCCATGCCCACCCGTGGACCCACCTCCGTTGCCGCCGCCGACCGTGTTCTGCACGTGCTGGCGGTGCTGGCGCAGCACGGGCAGCCCATGTCGGCTGCCGAGCTGGTGGAGGCCACGGGCCTGGCACGCAGCACGCTGTATCGGCAGCTTGCGCGGCTCAAGCTGTGGGGCTTTGTGCTGGAGAGCAGCGGGCACTACGCGCCCGGGCCGCTGAGCCTGCAACTGGCGCTGGGCTTTGACATGGCGTCGCATCTGGTGCACCACGCGCGGCCGGACATGCAGGCCCTGGCTCGGCAGTCGCATGAGAGCGTGGGGCTGGTGGTGGCCGTGAATGACAGCGTGGTGTGCCTGGACATGGTGGACAGCACGCAGGCCCTGCGCTGCTCGTTTGAAAAAGGGCGCAGCGTGCCGCTTCGCGCGGGTGCCTCCGCCAAGTGCCTGCTTGCCCATGTGGCCCCGGCCACGCGCAATGCCATTCTGGACCTGCACTACGGCGCAGACACGGCTGAGCGCCAGGCGGCGCTGACCGAGCTGGAGGGCATTGCCAAGGCGGGTTACGCCGTCAGCTCCGGCGAAGTGGATGCCGGTGTCTGGGGCGTCAGCGTGCCCGTGTTCGGTTCTCCCCGGCAGGCCGCCGGGGCCATCACCCTGATGGCCCCGATCTTGCGGGCCCAGGGGCAGGAGACCGCACTCACCGGCATGGCCGTCGTCGCCGCAGCGCGCATCTCTCGCCAGCTCACTTCTCCCTGATTTTCCCTCACCCCTCCTCAGGAGCTTTCCCCATGAACCTTCGCCGCAACCTTCTTCTGGCCAGCCTGGCCGCCGCAGCCCTCTGCACCACGGGTGTACAGGCCCAGGACAACGTCCTGCGTGTGGGCACCGATGCCACGTTCCCGCCCATGGAGTTTGTCGAGAACGGCAAACGCACGGGCTTCGACATCGAGCTGGTGGAGGCCATTGCCAAGACCATGGGCAAGCAGGTCGAGTGGGTGGACATCGACTTCAAGGGCCTGATTCCCGGCCTGATCTCGAAGCGTTTTGACATGGCGGTCTCGGCCATCTACATCACCGACGAGCGCAAGAAGGTGGTGGACTTCACCGACTCCTACTACGCCGGCGGCCTGGTGGTGATGGTGAAGGCCGACAACAAGGCCATCAACAAGCTGGCCGACCTGGACGGCAAGAAGGTCAGCGTGCAGGTGGGCACCAAGTCGGTGGCGTACCTGACCGAGAAATTCCCCAAGGTGCAGCGTGTCGAGGTCGAAAAGAACCAGGAGATGTTCAACCTGGTGGACATCGGCCGCGCCGACGCTGCCGTGACCGGCAAGCCCGCCGCGTTCCAGTATGTGCGCACTCGTCCCGGCCTGCGCGTGCTCGACGAGCAGCTCACCACTGAAGAGTACGGCATGGCCCTGCGCAAGGACACGCCCGAGCTGACGAAGGCCGTCAACGGTGCCATCACCAAGCTCAAGGCCGATGGCACCTATGCGGCCATCGTCAAGAAGTGGTTCAGCAACAGCGCTGCCAAGTAAACCGCAGCCACACGTTGCCGAACTGAGCCATGGAACTCGATTTTTCTCCTGTCTGGGCCGGACTCCCCCAGTTGCTGGCGGGTGCGCTGGTCACTGTGGAAATCACGGCTGCCTCGCTGCTGCTGGGCTGCGTCATGGGCCTGCTGGTGGGCATTGGCCGCCTGAACCCCAAGCGCCGCGTGGTCTACGCCCTGTGCACCGCCTACGTGGCCGCCATCCGTGGCACGCCGCTGCTGGTGCAGCTGTTCATCCTGTTCTTTGGCCTGCCGCAGTTCGGCATCCTGCTGCCCGCTTTTGTGTGCGGCGTGATCGGCCTGGGCATCTACTCGGGCGCCTATATGTCCGAGGTGGTGCGCGGCGCCATCCAGTCCATCGACAAGGGACAGATGGAGGCGGCGCGTTCCATTGGCATGTCCTCGGGCCTGGCCATGCGCACCGTGGTGCTGCCACAGGCCGTGGTGCGCATGATTCCGCCACTGGGCAATGAGTTCATCGCGCTGATCAAGAACTCGGCGCTGGTGTCGCTGCTCACCATCCACGACCTGATGCACGAAGGGCAGAAGATCATCAGTGTGTCGTATCGCTCGCTGGAGGTGTACCTGGCGATTGCGGTGGTGTATTTCATCCTCACGGGTGTCACTTCGTTGGTGCTGCGCCGCATGGAGCTGCGCCTGCGTGCCGGGGGAATGGTGCAATGAAGAAAAATTCTGTGATGACCGTAGCAAGCCCATCCGCCGAGCCCATCGTGCGCATTCGCGGACTGCGCAAGTCGTTTGGCAGCCACGTGGTGCTGAACGGCATCGACTTTGACGTGCTGCCGTCGCAAGTGGTGGTGGTCATCGGGCCCAGCGGCTCGGGCAAGAGCACCTTTCTGCGCTGCTGCAACGGACTGGAGCAGCCCGAAGGCGGCACGGTCGAGATCTGTGGCCGCACACTGGTGCAGGACGGCCGCATGCTGCCCGACCATGACCTGAACGCTTTGCGCGAAGAAGTGGGCATGGTGTTCCAGTCGTTCAACCTGTTTCCGCACCTTTCGGTGCTCGACAACGTCACGCTGGGTCCGCGCAAGCTGCGCGGCCTCTCGCGCAAGGAGGCCGAGGAGCGCGCACAGGCCCTGCTGACCAAGGTGGGCCTGGCGCACAAGGCTTTGGCCATGCCTGCCAGCCTGTCGGGCGGGCAAAAGCAGCGTGTGGCCATTGCCCGCGCACTGGCCATGGAGCCGCGCGTGATGCTGTTCGACGAGCCCACCTCGGCGCTGGACCCCGAGCTGGTGGGCGAGGTGCTGCAGGTCATGAAGCTGCTGGCCAGCGAAGGCATGACCATGATGGTCGTGACGCACGAAATGGACTTTGCACGCGAGGTGGGCGACGTGGTGGTGGTGATGGACGGCGGCGGGATCATCGAGTCCGGCCAGCCTGCCACCATCTTCACCAACCCCACGCAGGAGCGCACGCGCTCCTTTCTGCAGGCGGTGCTCACGCGCGCCTGAGGCTGGGTGTGCGTGATGCATGACAACGGTCAATAGCCTACAAGGAGACAGCTCGTATGCACCCGGTTTCACCTGCCAGTGACCTGAGCCAACAACAGCACTTTCAACAGCGCTTGCAGGAGCGCCTGACCGCCGACGACATCGCGCGGTTTGACCGCGACGGCGCCATCTGCATCAAGCAGCTGCTCACGCCCGAAGAGGTAGCGCTGCTGCGCGACGGCATCGACGCCAACCTGGCCGCGCCCAGCCCGCGTGCCAAGGTGGCCAGCAGGCCGGATGACCCGGGCCGCTTCTTCGAGGACTTCTGCAACTGGCAGGACATCCCGCAGTTCGGCCGCTTTGTGCGCGACACGCCGCTGGCCCTGGCCGCGCAGCGCCTGATGCAGTCACGCACCGTGCGGCTGTACCACGACCATGTGCTGGTGAAGGAGCCGGGCACGCGCCAGAAGACGCCCTGGCACCAGGACCAGCCTTACTACAACATCGAAGGCAGGCAGAACGTGAGCATGTGGATTCCGGTCGATCCAGTGTCGCGCGCGGCCACGCTCGAATTTGTGGCTGGTTCGCACAAGGGCCCCTGGCTCATGCCGCGCACCTTCATGGACAACCAGGCCAAGTGGTTCCCCGAGGGCAGCCTGCAGGACCTGCCCAACGTCGAGGCCAATCGCGACGCTTTTCCCATCGTGGGCTGGGAGATCGAGCCGGGCGACGTGGTGTGTTTTCACATGCTCACGCTGCATGCGTCGGGCGGGGTGGAGGGGCCCAACCGGCGCCGCGTGTTCTCGGTGCGCTTCCTGGGCGACGACACGCGCCACGCGCCAAGGCCGTGGAAGACCTCGCCCGAGTTCCCGGGGCTGGCGGACCAGCTACCCGCTGGGGCAGCCATGGACCACCCGCTGTTCCCGCTGCTGGTGGGCGGGAACGGTGTGCCGCAGGGTGAAGGCGCGTGAAGCAGTTTCTGGACTTGGCCTCCACGCCCCCGGTGCCCTGGAAGAACGGCGGCGGCAGCACACGCGAGCTGGCGTGCTGGCCGCCCGGCGCGGGCATGGACAGCTTTGCATGGCGCGTGAGCGTTGCCACCATTGCAAGCCCCGGGCCGTTCTCGGCGTTTGTGGGGGTGGATCGGCAAATCATGTTGCTGGATGGCGATGGCGTATATCTGCAAGGCGCAGAAGGACATTGGCAGCACGCGCTGACGCACCGCTGGGAGCCGTTTGCGTTCTCCGGCGAAGAGCCGGTGGACTGCCGCATGCCGGGCGGTGTTTCCACCGACTTCAACCTGATGCTGCGCCGGGGTGCGTGGACCGGGAACCTGAAGGTGCTGCGCGATGCGCCGCCGCCCGCTGAGGGGGCTGCCGCGGGTCTGTGCGTGGTGCTGCAGGGCACCTGGCGATGCGAGGACTGCGATACCCACCAAGTGCGGATGCTGGCAGCGGGGCAGGGCCTGTGGTGGGTGAACGAAGGGGGCGAAGCAGCGCCGTCGATCACCCCTGTGCGCCGCGCCGAAAGCGGTGGGTCTGCCGACGATGCACCCGTGCTGGCCTGGGTGGCCTTGCGCAGGGGCTCTGCACCATAATTTGGATCAAATGGGCTGCAAGCGCTAGTGGAATATGCGCTAGTAGCTATATAAACAATAGCAATTCAATCCATGAACACAGCAGCAGGTAGCAACAAGCAGGGCGTTGTCCCGCCAGCATCTTCCGCACCCAGTGCCGATGGCGTGTGGACCAACCTGCGGCCCGTGGCCGCGTTGTGGGCGACGGATGTGCCGGTGCCTGAGGGCACGCTGGCGTGTGTGGTGGTGCAGGGCGGCGCCGTGCAGTGGGTGGGCCCGCAGGCCCAGGTGCCAGCAGCCTTTGCGGCCTTGCCTCGCATTGACAGCAGGGGCGCCGTCACCACCCCCGGTCTGGTGGATTGCCACACCCACCTGGTGTACGGTGGGCAGCGCGCCAACGAGTTCGCGATGCGGCTGGCGGGTGCGACGTATGAAGAGGTGGCCAAGGCGGGCGGGGGCATCGTGTCGTCGGTGCGCGCCACGCGCGAGGCCAGCGAAGACGAGCTCTTTGCCCTGGCCGCGCCGCGCCTGCAGGCGCTGCTGGACGAGGGCGTGTGTGCCATCGAGATCAAGTCCGGCTACGGACTGGCGCTGGAGCACGAACGCAAGCAGCTGCGCGTGGCCCGCCGCCTGGGCGAGGCCTTTGGCGTCACGGTGCGCACCACCTTCCTCGGCGCGCATGCACTGCCGCCCGAATACGCCGGGCGCAGCCAGGACTACACCGACCTTGTCTGCAACGAGATGCTGCCTGCGCTTGCGGCCGAAGGCCTGGTGGATGCCGTGGATGTGTTCTGCGAACGCATCGCCTTCACGCTGGCCGAGACCGAGCAGGTCTTCCAGGCCGCGCGCAAGCTCGGCATCCCCGTCAAGCTGCATGCGGAGCAACTGTCCGACATGGGCGGCTCGGCACTCGCTGCGCGCTACGGTGCGCTGTCGTGTGACCACATCGAGCACCTGTCGGCCGACGGCATCGCTGCGATGAAAGCCGCAGGCACCGTGGCCGTGCTGCTGCCTGGCGCCTACTACACGCTGCGCGACACGCACCTGCCACCCATCGCGGCACTGCGCGCAGCGGGTGTGCCCATGGCTGTCTCCACCGACCACAACCCGGGTACCTCGCCCGCGCTGAGCCTGCTGCTGATGGCCAACATGGCCTGCACGCTGTTCCGTCTGACAGTGCCCGAGGCGCTGGCGGGCATCACCACCCACGCCGCACGCGCGCTCGGCCTGCAAGACACCCACGGCCTCATCGCATCCGGCAGGCCCGCCCACTTTGTGCTGTGGCCGGTGGGCGAGGCGGCCGAACTGGCCTACTGGCTGGGCCAAAAGCCTGCCTGCACCATCGTGCGGCAAGGGCGCATTCACGGAGTCATGCCATGACGCAACAACTGTTCGCCGCCGATGCACTGCTGCCCACGGGCTGGGCGCGCAACGTGCTGATCACATGGGATGGGGCAGGGCGCATCACTGCCGTCGCGCCCAACGCCCAGCCAAATGGTGCCGCCATGGCCCCGGGCCCCGTGTTGCCCGGCATGCCCAATCTGCACTCGCACGCCTTCCAGCGCGCGTTTGTTGGCCTGACCGAATACCGGGGCGAAAGCCAGGACAGCTTCTGGAGCTGGCGCAACCTGATGTACCGCTTTGCGGCGCGCATTACGCCCGAGTCGCTGGAGGCTATTGCGACCTGGCTGTACGTGGAGATGCTGGAGGCGGGCTACACCAGCGTGTGCGAGTTCCACTACGTGCACCACGACCAGGACGGCACGCCCTATGCCGATGACGCCACGCTCTCGCTGGCCCTGCTGCGTGCGGCGCAGAATGCGGGCATCGGCATCACGCTGTTGCCGGTGCTGTACCAGACGAGTGGTTTTGGTGCCAAGCCACCGCGTGCGGACCAGGCCCGCTTCATTCGCAGCACGGACAACATGCTCTCATTGCTCGAGCGCCTTGCACCCGCTGCAAGAGCGCAAGCGGCCGTTTTGGGACTGGCGCCGCACTCGCTGCGCGCGGTGCCGCCCGGCAGTCTGGAAGTTGCGGTACAGGGCCTCACGGCACTCAATGCGCAGGCGCCCATTCACATACATATTGCCGAGCAGACGCAGGAAGTGGATGACTGCGTGGCCTGGAGCGGCCAGCGCCCGGTGCAGTGGCTGCTGGAGAACGCCCCCGTGGACGAGCGCTGGTGTCTGGTGCACGCCACGCACATGACCCCGCAGGAGTACCAGGACGCAGCGCGCACGGGCGCCGTGGCGGGCATCTGCCCCACCACCGAGGCCAACCTGGGCGACGGCATCTTCGACATGCCGCTGTGGCTTCAGCACGGCGGGCGCTGGGGCGTGGGCTCGGACAGCCATGCCTGCGTGAATGCGGCAGAGGAATTGCTGATGCTCGAATACGGCCAGCGCCTGTCGCTGCGCCAGCGCAATGTGCTGGCCACCGCTGCGCAGCCCGAGGTGGCCACGGCCATGACCTTGCAGGCCGTGCAGGGCGGGGCGCAGGCCGCGGGCCGCGCCATTGGTGGCCTCGCCGTGGGCCAGCAGGCCGACCTGGTGGCGCTGGATTCGCAGCACCTGGCGCTGCGCGATTTGCCTGCGCACAGCATGCTGTCGGCCCATGTGTTTGGCAGCCACCGCACCTCGGCCATCGACAGCGTGTGGGTGGCGGGGCAGCGGCGCATCGCCAGCGGCCGGCACACGCTGCATGACGCAGCGGCCCATGCGTTCGTGGCCGCGCGCTCGGCCACCATTGCACCCGATTGACGCGTTCGATTGAATTCCTACCCCTGAGCTTGTGATGACAGATACCTCTCCACGTCCTTTTGTCCTTTACCCCGGCACCGCGCCGCTGCTGGTGTCGATGCCCCATGCGGGCACCTACGTGCCGCCAGCGCTGGCTGCGCGCTTCACCGATGAGGCCCGCCAGGTGCCCGACACCGACTGGCACATGGAGCGCCTCTATGCGTTCGCCAAGGACCTGGGCGCGTCCATCCTCGTGGCCACGCACTCGCGCTATGTGGTCGATCTGAACCGCCCGCCCGATGGGACCAGCCTCTACCCTGGCCAAAGCGTCACCGGCCTGTGCCCGGTCGATACGTTTGACGACACGCCCATCTATGCCCGGGGCGATGTGCCCGATGATGCCGAGGTGGCCGCGCGCCGCGATGCCGTCTGGGTGCCGTATCACGCGCAACTGCGTGCCGAGCTGGACCGCATCCGCGCGCAGCATGGTGTGGCGGTGCTGTGGGACGCTCACTCCATCCGCTCGGTGCTGCCGCGCTTCTTTGAAGGCAAGCTGACCGACCTGAACCTAGGGACGGCCAACGGCGAAAGCTGCGATCCGGCGCTGGCGCAGGAGCTGCTGTCCATCGCCAAAGAGGCCCAGGGCTACACCGCAGTGCTCAACGGTCGCTTCAAGGGCGGGCACATCACGCGCCACTATGGGCAGCCCGCGCAGAACATCCACGCGGTGCAGCTGGAGATGACGCAGTGCAGCTACATGCAAGAAGCCTTGCCGTTTGACTATCTGCCCGATGTGGCGGCAGGCGTTCAGCCGCACCTGCGCCGCATGCTGCAGGCCACGCTGGCCTTTGCGGCAGCGCAAACAGTTTGAAATGGGCACCCCGCGGCGGGAGGGATCGGTGCTAGTATGAACTGGTCGGTCCACCATGGACCGCCGTCAGGGCCTGCATTCACGCAAGGGCCCGTTGTAGCGGGAGGAGCCGCGCCCCATGGACCCCACCGCTTACTACTACATGCCCCTGTTCAAGCCCGGCGCGTTTGTGCAATGGAACCACCAGCGCGAAACCGTGAGCCATGTGGTGGTGCGCCGAAACTCTCTCATGGTGTATCTGGTGGGGCATGAATCCCCCGTGCACCCTGAAGCGCTGCACCTGGCACCCACCGCCTTCCGGCTCACGCGCGCGCCAGACCGTTTGTGAGCGCGGCGCCCCGGCCGAAGGGCTACTGGGCTGATGGGCTGAAGGTCAGCCGCCAGTGCACTGCGCCATCGACTCGCCCAGCTGGATGGGGCGCGTGGGCGACCACTGCGGGTTGAACTGCAGCGGCCCCTGTGGGAACAGCATCACCACGGTGGAGCCGAGCAAGAAGCGGCCCATTTCCTCACCTTGCTGCAGGCTCACCTGGCCCTTGGCGTAGTCCCACTGCCGCAGCGTGCCAGTGCGCGGCGGGTTCACCTGCCCATGCCACACGGTGGCCATGCTGCCCACGATGGTGGCGCCCACGAGTACCAGCACAAACGGCCCCTGGGCCGACTCAAAGAAGCACACCACGCGCTCATTGCGGGCGAACAGGCCGGGCACGCCGCGTGCCGTGGTGGGATTGACCGAAAACAGGTCGCCCGGCACATGCACCATGCGCGTGAGCTCGCCCGCGCAAGGCATGTGGATGCGGTGGTAGTCGCGCGGGCTCAGGTACAGCGTGGCGAAGTGGCCGTTGTCAAAACGGGCTGCGGCGGCCGCATCGCCACCCACCAGGGCGGTGGTGGAGTAGGTGTGCCCCTTGGCCTGGAAAACCTGGTCCTTGGCGATGGGGCCAAACTGGCTGATCGCACCGTCCACAGGACAGATCAGGTCGGCTGAGGCCAGCGGGCGGGCGCCGGGCTTGAGCGCCCGCGTGAAGAAGTCATTGAACGACGTGTAGCTGGCAATGTCGGGGTTGGCCGCCTCGGCCATGTTGACGTTGTAGCGACCCACGAACCAGCGGATCACCGAGGTGGTGAGGCCGCCAAGGCGGGCCGATGCGAACTTGCCAGCCAGGGTGGTCAGTGCCTGCTTGGGCAGGAGGTATTGCGGCAGAACTGCCAGGCGATCAGACACGGGCGAACCCCTCAAAGACGAAAGCGGACGATTCTATCGGCGGTGCGCCATCGCCCGCGCAGGGTCATACCCCGAGGTACTGCTCCAGCAGGAGGGGCTGCGCATGCAGTGCGTCCGAGCTGCCGTCAAACACCACCTGGCCCTTGACCAGGATGATGTTGCGGTCGGTGATCTGCGTGACGTGCTTCCAGTTCTTGTCCACGATCACGCTGCTGATGCCGCTGTCCTTGATGAGGCTGCAGATGCGCCAGATCTCGCGTGCGATCAGCGGCGCCAGGCCCTCGGTGGCTTCGTCGAGGATGAGCACGTCGGGGTTGGTCATCAGCGCGCGGCCGATGGTGAGCATCTGCTGTTCGCCACCGCTGAGCTGCTGGCCGCCGTGGCCCAGGCGCTCCTTCAGGCGCGGGAAGGTCTCCAGCACGCGCTCGTAGGTCCAGTCGCGCTGGCCGCGCGTACCGGCGCGGGCGGCCATCTGCAGGTTCTCGACCACGCTCAGGTTGCCGAAGATCCCACGGCCCTCGGGCACGTAGGCAATGCCCAGCCGGGCCACTTCGTAGGGAGGCTTGCCAGTCATGTCGCGGCCCGCCACGGCCACACTGCCTGAGCGGGGCTTGACCAGGCCCATCAGCGACTTGAGCAGGGTGCTCTTGCCCATGCCGTTGCGGCCCATGAGGCCGATGGTCTCGCCCTGGCCCACGGTGAAATCAATGCCGTGCAGGATGTGGCTGCTGCCGTAGAAGGTGTGGATGCCCTTGGCATCGATCCATGGAGTGGTCATCTCAGTGGTCCTCCCCCAGGTAGGCGGCCTGCACGGTGGCATCGGCGCGTACCTCGGGCGGTGTGCCATGCGCAATCACCTCGCCGTTGACCATCACCGTCAGGCGGTCGGCCAGCGCAAACACGGCATCCATGTCGTGCTCGACCAGCATCATGGCGTGGGCAGGCTTGAGTCGCTGCAGCAGCTCCACCATGCGTTCGGCCTCGGCCACCCCCATGCCGGCCAGAGGCTCGTCGAGCAGCAGCACCTGCGGCTCGGTGGCCAGGGTCATGGCAATTTCCAGCTGGCGCTGCTCGCCGTGGCTCATGGCACCCGCAATGGCCATGCGCCGGTCTTTGAGACCGGACAGCTCGATAGCGCTTTCAAGACGTGCGCTGGTTGCTCTGTTTTTGATAGTGCCCGAGCGGGTGTCCTGCCACCAGCGCAACGGGTTCCAGGGCTGCTGTGCATCGCGCGACTGGGCCGCCAGGCGCACGTTTTCGTGCACAGTGAGCGGCAGGAAGATGTTGGTCTTCTGGTAGCTGCGGCCCAGGCCCTGGCGCGAGATGCGTTCGGGCGCCCAGCCGGTCACATTGGTGCCGCCCAGCAGCACCTGGCCCGAGGTGGGGGGCAGGTCGCCCGAGAGCAGGTTGGTCAGGGTGGACTTGCCAGCGCCATTGGGGCCGATCACCGCATGGATCTTGCCCCGCCAAAGGTCTACCGAGACACCATTGACGGCAGCCAGGCCGCCGAAGCGTTTGGTGACTTTCTGTGCAGACAACAGGACTTCAGCCATGGTGCGATCCCTCCGAGGCCTTGGCTGCGCTCCGCTGCGCAAACATGCCCAGCAGCCCGCGCGGCGCGGCCACCACCACCAGCACGATGAAGCCTCCCATCAGAAGCTGCCAGTGTTTGCTGATGTCCTTGAACACGTGCAGCAGGTACTCGAAGGCAAACGCACCCACGATGGCACCTGCGAAGTTACCCATGCCGCCCAGAATGACCATCATGATGGCGTGCGCGCTCATGTGAAATCCCATGAGCTCAGGATTCACATAGCCGGTCTGCGCGCCCCACAGGTAACCGGCCAGGCCTGCCAGCGCCCCAGCGATGGTGAAGGCGGTGAGTTTGTAGCCCCGTGTGCCAAAGCCCATGGCGCGCATGCGGTGCTCGTTGATGCGGATGCCCGCCAGCGCGCGGCCCAGCGGGCTCCACAGCAGGCGGCGCAGCAGCACGTACACCAGCACCACCAGCGCCAGCGTGAAGTAGTAGAAGGTCTTGCGTCCCTCCAAATCGAACGGCAGCCAGCCGAAGAGCGACGCATCGGGCCGGAAGTTGATGTACAGCCCGTCCGAGCCACCCAGCACCTTGTTGTCGAAGAACAGGTAGAAGACCATCTGCGCAAAAGCCATGGTGACCATGATGAAGTAGATGCCGTGGGTGCGCACCACAAAGAACCCGATCACCAGTGCCACCAGGCCGGCCACAGCCACGGCCAGCGGCAGCGACCACCACAGGCTGACCGGCATGTCTGCAGGGGTGAGAAAGGCCAGGGCGTAGCCCGCCACGCCAAAGTACGCAGCATGGCCCAGTGATACCAGTCCGGTCACGCCCTGCAGCAGATCCAGGCTCATGGCAAAGATGGCCATGATCATCATGCGGGTGACCATCTGTACGTAAAAGTCGGTGCCCACCACAGGGAACAGCAGCAACGCAGCCAGCCCCAGTGCCAGGGCGAACTGCACGCTGCGCGGCAGCACTTCGATATTGGCGCGCGGGGTGCTCATGAGCGGCCGCCGGGCCGCCCCAAGGCAGCGAAGGCCCCCTTGGGGGGTAGCGAGGTACACGAGGTGATGAGCGTGGGGGTAATCATTGCTTAAACAGGCCTTCGGGTTTCCACAGCAGCACGGCCGCCATCAGCATATAGACCAGCATGCCCGCGGCCTGCGGCAGCAGCACCTTGCCAAACGTATCGACCAGGCCCACCAGCAGCGCCGCAATCAGCGCTCCCCGTACTGAGCCTATGCCACCAATCACCACCACCACAAAGCACATGATGAGGACCGACGAGCCCATGTTCGGGTACACGCTGGACACCGGTGCAGCCACCATGCCCGCGACGGCCGCCAGGCCTACACCCAGCGCGAACACGATGGCATGGATGAGCTTGATGTTCACGCCCAGCGACTCGGCCATGTCGCGGTTGAAGGCGCCCGCGCGGATCTTCATGCCCAAACGCGTCTTGGAGATCAGCAGGTACAGCGCCACAGCCAGCGCGATGCACACGCCCGATATGAACAACCGGTAGACCGGGTAGGAGAGGGTGTCGGTGAGCGGGATCGACCAGTCAAGCATTTGGGGGATGGGCACGCCGTGCACATCGTCGCCCCACAGGATGGAGCGCAGTTCTTCAAAGATGTAGATCAGCCCGAAGGTCAGCAATACCTGATCCAGGTGGTCGCGGTGGTAGAAGTGGCGAAACAGCAGCCATTCAAGCGCCAGCCCGAAGACCACCGACAGCAGCGCGCCACCCACGATGGCCAACGCCAGGCTGCCGAAATGCCCTGAGAGCGAATACGCGAGGTAAGCCCCCAGCATGTAAAAGCTGCCGTGCGCCAGGTTCACCACGCCCATGATCCCGAAGATCAGCGTGAGCCCGGCCGCCAACATGAACAGCAGCAGGCCGTATTGAACGCTGTTGAGCAGCTGGATCAGGAAGGTGGCGAAGTCCATGAATGTGGTGATGTTGGCGGCCTGCCGATGTGGCTGGTAGCCACTGGTGAAAGGGGCTTTGTGCGGGCGATGTGCCCGTGGAGTTGGTAACTGGCGCGGCCCCATGGAGGGCAGCCGAGCAAGGGCCGCCCCGCAGCGAGGGCTGCGTCCCCCTGCACGCTGCGCGCAGCGCTGCGAGAACGGGGGGAAGGCGCGCAGCGCCTCAGGGGGGTGTTATCCCATCCTGCAACCGGCGCCGCTGTCGGCCAGCGCCTTGGCGGCTACGCCGATCACCTTGTTTTCCTTGTTCTCGACGCGGCGCAGGTAGATGTCCTGCACGGGGTTGTGCGACTTGCTCATCGTCCACTTGCCGCGTGGGCTGTCGATGACTGCGCTTTCCATCGCCTTGATGACGGCCGGTTTGGCAGAAAGGTCGCCCTTGACCGCGTTGGCGCCCTGCACCAGCAGCAGGCCGGTGTCGTAGCCTTGCACGGCATACACGTCGGGCTGGCTGCGAAAGGCCTTGGCGTATTCCAAGCGGAACTGCTTGTTGCGCGGCGTGTCCAGCGAATCGCTGTAGTGCATGGTGGTGATGATGCCGTCGGCCGCGGGGCCGGCAGCGTCCAGCACGCCCTCGGTGAGGAAGCCCGAGCCGTACAGCGGAATCTTGTCCTTGAGGCCGGCCGCCGCATAGTCCTTGATGAACTTGGCCGCGCCGCCACCGGCGAAGAAGCAGGCCACGGCATCAGGCTTGAGGGCCGCGATCTCGGTCAGAAGCGCCTGGAATTCGACGTTGGGGAAGGGCAGGCCCAGCTCCTTGACGATGGTGCCGCCGGCCTTGGTGTAGCTTTCCTTGAAGCCCTCAAACGCCTCGTCACCAGCAGCGTACTTCCAGGTGATCCACACGGCCTTCTTGTGGCCTTTTTCGACCATGGCCTTGCCCAGCGCCAGGGTGGGTTGGGAGTTGCTGAACGAAGTGCGGAATACATTGGGCGCGCACAGCGCGCGGGTGGCGGCGTGCACGCCCGCGTTGGGGATGAGGTTGAGCACACCGGTGTCGCGCGCCACCTTCTGGATGCCCATCTGCACGCCCGAGTGCACAGTGCCAATCAGCACATCCACCTTGTCGCGCTGGACCAGCTTGCTGGCGTTTTCCACGCCCTTGCTGGGCTCGGACTCGTCATCGACCTTGAACCATTCGATCTCGCGGCCGCCGAGCTTGCCGCCTTGCTGGTCGATGGCCAGGCGCACGCCGTTTTCGATGGCCACACCCAGCTGGGCAAAGGTGCCGGTGTAGGGCAACATGAACCCCACGCGCACCTTGCCGCTTTGAGCACGCACGATGGAGGGCAGCAGCAGGCCCGTGGATGCTGCGCCAACGAGGGCGGCACTGCGGCTGATGACGAGGCGGCGGGTGGTCATGGGGCTTGTCTCCTTTGTTTAGGCTTAAAGTAATTTACTGCAAGCGTTCGGTGGTGAATACCTATGGGTTACCCGTACCGGTGCTGGCGTGCGGTTCCACGTGCATGGGTCGTGGCGTCCGTGGGTTCTCTGTCTTCGCTGCTAGAGGCCTGACGAATCCGCGTGACATGGCTGCGAACGTTGATGGCTGCCGCAGCCATAGGGTAACTTTGAAACATGAATTAAAATGCATGTATTAAATTTTTGTGCAGTATAGATCGTGTTTTTTGGATTCGGGTGGCCGATTTGAGCCTGCGTTCTAGGTAGTTTCCAGCAGGGAGGCGGTAGCGGCGCCGACCGGTGCCCGGAGGTGTTCCAACGGACCGATGACCTCTCGCGCTCCTGCAGCATGGCTCTACCTGCACAATCGCGGACTGATCATCGGCCCCGTCGCATATGGAAGGACGTCTTGCCGGGGTGATAGCAGTGTTAACTGCACGGCGCCCGCCACCATCCAGTCTGCGCCGAGTTGATGCAGCTTGCGGTTGCATCCGCATTTTTATTCTGTATGCCTCCTTCTTCCCCCTCCGACCTTTCTCCTTCTGTACCGTCCCGGCCGCCATTGGTGGCGCGCCTGGCCGAATGGCTGCGGCATTTCTGGCCCGCCCCGCTGGGTATTGATGGCAAAGAGCGCCTGCGCTTTGTGGTGGGCGCGGTGATCGGTGTGCTGCTCACGGCATGGCTCAGCCGCTGGTGGGCCCAGGGGAATGGCACTGGGCCGTGGATGGTGGCTTCTCTGGGCGCCAGTGCCGTGCTGGTGTTTGGCATGCCCTCCAGCCCGCTGGCGCAGCCCTGGCCAGTGTTGGGTGGCAGCACCTTGTCGGCGCTGGTGGGGGCGGTCTGCTGTGCGTTGATTCCGGACAAGGCTCTGGCGGGGGCGGTGGCAGTGGGGCTGGCCATCGCGCTCATGGTGCCATTGCGTTGTCTGCATCCTCCGGGTGGGGCCATGGCGTTGTACGTGGTGTTGACCTCTGGCGATGGGTGGCACCTTGCGGCATTCCCGGTGTTGTTCAACGTCGTACTCCTGTTGATCGCCGCCGTGGTCTACAACGGTTTGACAGGCCGTCGCTACCCACATCCTCAGCGTGTCACGCCGCGGGTGGCAACAAGCCAGGGCGCTTTCACTGCGTCGGATGTCGATGCGGCGCTGGCCCATTACAACCAGGTGCTCGACGTGAGCCGGGCAGATTTAGAGGGGTTGTTGCACCTGGCGGGCCGTGCAGCTTTCCAGAGAACCCTGGGAGAGTTGCGCTGCGCGGACATCATGTCCAGTCCGCCTCACGCTGTGGAGGCCGGCGTGTCGCTGAAGGAGGCGTGGGCTCTGATGCGTTTGCAGCAAATCAAGGCGCTGCCGGTGGTGGATGCGCAGCGCCAGGTGATCGGTATCGTGACGGTGGCCGACTTCATGCGGCTAGCCAACCTGGACACCCATGAAGGGCTTGGGCAGCGGTTGCGCACACTGGTCATGGGGCGTGGTGGGCAACCCCAGGCAGTGGGCGAGATCATGTCCCACCCTGTCCAGGTGGCGCGCTCGGCCCAGCATGCGATGGATCTTGTGCCGCTCTTTTCGCAGGGCGGACACCATCACATTCCCATCGTGGATGATGTAGATCACCTCGTTGGCATCATCACCCAGACCGACCTCGTGCGCACCCTGGCCTCGGCGGTGCAAGGCCGATAGCGGATGGTTTTCGAGGTTCTGGCTGCGAGCGCTGCGCCCGCGCCACAGGGCAGACCGGGTGTCCCATAGGCAAAACACGGCTTGTCGCGGTACAATTGACAGGCTTTGCACAGCGCTGACGCCTGTTCATTGAAGCCGTCTCCCGGCCCTCTGCCTGATCTGCGCCCTGGGTGCAGCGACTCCCACCGCCCGCCATGCACCGTGTGTCGAGTTTCGACAACGCTGCAGCTGCCGTGGTGAATGCAATAAAACCGCTCAGGCGCCGACCACAGAACATTTGCTTTGAAGAGATAGAGAAACACATGGCCAAAGAAGAACTCATTGAAATGCAGGGCTCCGTCACGGAAGTCTTGCCCGACTCGCGATTTCGCGTCACGCTGGACAACGGCCACCAACTGATTGCCTACACCGGCGGCAAGATGCGCAAGCACCACATCCGTATCCTGGCTGGTGACAAAGTGTCCCTGGAGATGTCGCCTTACGACCTGACCAAGGGCCGCATCACGTTCCGCCACCTCGCCGGTCGCGGTCCTGGCCCTTCCTCCAGCCGCTGATCTTTCCGTTTTCGGTCCGTGGCAGACCGAGGCGGTTTTCTAGTTTTTTCTGGTTCGTCTCTTGCCACGTCGCGTTCGCGCGACCGCTCCCTCCTGCGATCTCTTCGCCCTGCTACTTTCTAAAAAAAGTCAAAAAAGCAGGCGATGAGCCAAAAACAGGGGAATTGGCGGGTTAGAATACGAGCTGTCGGAGCGTAGCGCAGCCTGGTAGCGCATCTGCTTTGGGAGCAGAGGGTCGCGAGTTCGAATCCCGCCGCTCCGACCAATGTTTGAAGGCCTTGCAGCAAATGCTGCAAGGCCTTTTTTATTGCCCCGCCTGGTGCCTTTCAACGCAGAGGCGATCGGGCGATCGGGGTCTCGGTGGCGAGCGGAAATGGGCTATTCACCGCCTTCGCTTCCAGCAGGCTCGCGGAATCTACGTACCATTGTGGCCATCGCCGGTTGGCTCCCATTTGCACCGCCCCTGCCGTTTACCGCGCACGGTGCTTGCTGGTATCTCCATGACCTTCTCTGTGCTCTCTAAAGCCGCTGCCGCACCGTTGCCCCAGTCCGAAGCACTTGCCCTGCCTGCAGTGCAGCGATACGACGCGGTCGATGCTCTGAGGGGAGTAGCCATGGTGTGGATGACGGTGTTCCACTTCTGTTTTGATCTGAGCCACTTCGGCTTGTGGTCACAGAACTTTCGTGTGGATCCGTTCTGGACCACGCAGCGCACCTTCATCGTGAGTCTTTTCCTGTTTTGCGCGGGACTGGGCCAGGCCATTGCGTTGCATCAGGGACAGGGCTGGCACCGGTTTGGGCGCCGCTGGGTGCAGATCGCCGGGTGTGCGTTGCTGGTGTCCGCGGGGTCGTTTGTGATGTTTCCGGCCAGCTTCATCTATTTCGGTGTGCTGCATGGCGTGGCGGTGATGTTGCTCATTGCGCGCTGTACGGCAGGGTGGGGGCGCTGGCTGTGGCTGGCCGGACTGGTGGCGGTGGCCTTGTCGTGGGCTGCGCAGCAGCTTCTGGCGGGGGTATGGGCCGATGCCGCACCCTGGTTCAATGGGCGAGCCCTGAATTGGCTGGGGTTGGTGTCCCGCAAGCCGTTCACGGAAGACTATGTGCCCGTGTTGCCATGGTTGGGTGTGCTCTGGTGGGGGCTCGCTGCAGGTCAATGGGCCATGCGCGCGCGCAGGGGCTGGTTGCAATGGCCGCTACCCGTGGTGGTGCGGCCTCTGGCGACACTGGGGCGATGGAGCCTGAGCTATTACATGCTCCACCAACCGGTGATGATCGGCCTGCTGATGGCTGTGGTGTGGCTGATGGGGCGGACCTGAGCCTCGTCGAACTGTCTGGCCTTGCTAAACAGGCCGAGCCATAAAAAAACGCGACCGAGGTCGCGTTTTTTGTGGCCATGACGGCTGGGGGGCCGAGTGGCTTATTCCACCTTGGCCTTGGCGCGCAGGTCTTCCTGGAACTTGGCCAGCTTTTGCTGCTGCAGTTGCTGCGCCACTTGGGGCTTGACTTCTTCGAGCTTGGGCAGCTCTGCCTGGCGCACATCGTCCAGGCGGATGATGTGCCAGCCAAACTGGCTCTTCACGGGCGTCTCTGTCATCTTGCCCTTTTCGAGCTTGACCAGCGCTTCGGTGAATTCGCTCACGTAGCTCGATGGGTTGGCCCAGTCGAGGTCGCCGCCCTTGGCGCCGGAGCCTGGGTCCTTGGATTGCTTCTTGGCGATGTCTTCAAACTTGGCGCCCTTCTTGATGGACGCGATGATGGCCTTGGCGTCGGCTTCCTTTTCCACCAGGATGTGGCGGGCCTTGTATTCCTTGCCGCTGTTGGCTGCCACGAACTTGTCGTATTCGGCCTGGATTTCAGCGTCGGTGACGGGGTTCGTCTTCTGGAAGTCGGCGAACAGTTCGCGGATCAGGATGGCCTGGCGTGCCAGGTCCAGCTGGGCCTTGTAGTCTGCCGAGGTTTCCAGGCCGCGCTTCTGAGCTTCCTGCATGAAGATTTCACGGGCAATGACTTCTTCCTTGATCTGGCCTTCGATGTCGGGCGTCACGGGGCGGCCCGAGCGTTCGACCTGCTGCTTGAGCGCCTCGACGCGCTCCTTGGGAACTGCCTTGCCGTTAACAATGGCGACATTCTGGGCGGAAACGGGCAGGGCCAACGTGCCCAGCACGGCAGCGGCGACGAGGCCGGACAGGAGCTGTTTCTTCATGCGGAATCCAAAAAATGAGGGGTTGTTTGCCGACTGAAATCCGGCAGATGTTGACTTGGGGCCGGCTCAGAGAACTTCAATGGCGAGGGCGTGAACGCCTTGGTCAATAAATTCTTGCAGCGCATCATACACAAGGCGGTGTTGGGCTACCCGGGAGCGTCCTGTAAAGAAAGGTGACGAAATTCGCACCCGAAAATGGGTGCCAAATCCCGTGCCGTTGGCGCCCGCATGGCCTGCGTGGGCGGCGCTTTCGTCCAGCACCTCCAGGTGGCTGGGGGTGAGGCGGTCGGCCAGTGTCTGGTGCATCTGGTCTGCGATGGAGTTCATGGGCTTCACACTCGTTCAGGTGGTGGGCTCGTCGCCCTTGAGGTGGGGCGCAATGTAGATGCCCTGGGCCACCAGGAAGACCAGCGGAAACGCATAGCCCCACAGCTTGAAGTCCACCCAGGCTTCGGTGCTGAAGTTCATTACCACGTACGCGTTGATGGCGGACATGAAGGCGCAGTAGATGATCCAGGCCACGTTCAGCCGCTGCCATACGGCGTCGGGCAAGTCCAGCTGGCTGCCCAGCAGCATCTTGAGGAAATTCTTTTTGAGCGCCCAGAGCGCCACCGCCAGGGCCACCGACATAGCGCCATAGAGCACTGTGGGTTTCCATTTGATGAACCGGTCGTCCTGCAGCACCAGCGTGAGCGTGCCAAACAGCAGGATCAGCACCAGGGTGACCTTGTGCATGGTCTGCAGGCGCCGGTCGATGGCGTAGATGATGGCCATCTGCAAGGCCGTGGCCGCCATGAGCACGGCGGTGCCTACGTAGATGCCGTAGAACTTGTAGGCCCCGAAGAACAGCAGGATGGGGAAAAAGTCGATCAGAATTTTCATGGAGTCAGCAAGGAGTCCCGGGCTTCAGCGGTCGCCGGACTCGAAGTCCAGCGAGGCCGAGTTCATGCAATACCGCAACCCGGTGGGCGCTGGGCCATCTTCAAACACGTGGCCCAGGTGCGCCCCGCATTGTGCACACACCGTTTCGGTGCGGACCATGCCATGGCTGCGGTCCACGATTTCGGTGATGGCGCCGGGGAGGGCTTCGGAAAAGCTGGGCCAGCCGCAGCCCGCGTCAAACTTGGTGACCGAGTCAAACAGCTTGGCGCCGCAGCAGACGCAGTGGTAGCTGCCGTCGGCCCAGTGGGCTTCGTACTTACCGGTGAAGGGGCGCTCGGTGGCGGCATGGCGCGTGACCTGGAAGGCCACGGGTTCTGCGCCTTTTTCGCGCAGCACGGCTTGCCATTCGGCGTCAGTCTTCTGGATGGGATGGGTCATGATGAACAGCTGATCTCGATGGAAGACGCCCAGTCGGGCGGGAAGGCGGCGTAGGCGTCATGCCCCGGGTGCTCGTCAAACGGGCGCTCCAGCAGCCGCTGCAGGGTTTGGAGTTCACCGAAGTCGCCAAGTTTCGCCGCACGAATGGCCTGTTCGCCCAGGTGGTTGCGCAGCACGAACTTGGGATTGGTTTTGAGCATCAAATCGACTTGATGCGCTACATCCATATGCCTTGAGTGCTCTGAATATAGTAGCAGCCATTGGTCCAGGCCAGCACGGTCTACAAACAGGTCGCGCACGGGCTCCATGTCTTGGGTGCCCACGGCCTGCGACAGGCGGCGCCAGAAGATGGGGTAGTCCACCCGGTTCTGGGCCAGCAGCAGCAAGATGCCGTCGATGAGCGCGCCATCGCCGTCGCTGGCCTCCCGCAGCCCCAGCTTGGCGCGCATGCGGGCCATGAAGGCCTCGGGGAAAACCGTCTTGTAAGACTCCAGGGCCTGCTTGGCCAGTTCCTGGTCGCCGATCAGGGGCAGCAGCGCCTGCGCCAGGCAAAACAGGTTCCAGTACGCCACATTGGGCTGGCGGTTGTAGGCGTAACGGCCTTGCGAGTCGCTGTGGTTGCACACGTGGCCGGGCACAAACGCGTCGAGAAACTGGAACGGCCCGTAGTCAATCGTCAGGCCCAGGATGCTCATATTGTCAGTGTTCATCACCCCATGGCAAAAGCCGACCGCCTGCCACTGCGCCATGAGGCGTGCGGTGCGCTCGCTCACGGCCTGCAGCAGGGCGGCGTACGGGTTGCCTGCCAGGTCGGTGCTGTCCCGGCATTCGGGGTAGTAGCGGTCAATGACGTAGTCGGCCAGCGTTTGCAGCGCGGCCTCCTGGCCGTTGGCAGCAAAGTGCTCGAAATGACCAAAACGCACAAAGCTGCGTGCCACGCGGGTGACGACGGCAGCGGTCTCGATTTCTTCGCGGCGGACGTGCGCGGGAGAGCCGGTGATGCACAGCGCGCGCGATGTCGGCACACCCAGTCCGTGCATGGCTTCGCTGCACAAAAACTCGCGGATGCTGGAGCGCAATACCGCACGGCCGTCGCCCATGCGAGAGTAGGGCGTGCGGCCTGCACCCTTGAGCTGGACCTCCCACCCCGTAGCCGTCTCCCCGAGCAAGATGGCGCGCCCATCGCCCAGCTGACCGGCCCAGACGCCAAACTGGTGTCCGCTGTACACGCTGGCCAGGGGGCGCGAGCCTGCCAGCAGGCGGTTGCCGGTGAAGGCCTGCAGGGCCTCATCGCTGCGCAACGCGGCTTCATCCAGCCCGAGCAGTTGCGCCACGGCGGGGCTGGTGCCTACCCAATGGGGCGTGGGCAGAGGGGTGGGGCGCAGTTCGGTGAAAAAGTCGGTGCCCAGCGCGGCAAAGCGGTGGTCCCAGGCGAGGCCGAGGTCGGTGTGGGCGTCGCTGTCGGCAGTCAGGGTCATGGGCTGGATTGTCTCGCAGGCCGGATGCCCCGGCGCCCACAGGGCCATGGCAGGGCGGGTAGGTCCTGCACCGCGACCGCTACAACAACGCTGCCGCCGTCAGGCAGGCCGGGCCTGACGCAGGCTGCAGCAGCTGCTGGCGGTATTGGCCTGGGGGCATGCCAAACCAGCGCTTGCAGGCCCGAAACAGGTTGCTCTGGTCGCTGAAACCCAGCTGGTCCGCCACCTCGGCCAGGCTGCGGCGCGGGTCGGCCAGGTATTGGCGTGCCAGCTCGCTGCGGGTGTCGTCCAGAAGTTGCTGAAAACTCACCGACTCTGCCTGCAGCCGGCGCTGCAAGGTGCGATCGGTGAGGTGCAGGCGCGCAGCCACGTCCTCGCGCCGGGGTTCACCGAGGTGCAGCATGCGCGATATCTCGGTGCGCACCTTGGCGCTGACCAGCGACTGGCCCAACGGGCCCAGTTGTCCCAGCTCCGCCTCCACCAGTTGTTCGTGCAGCGCCCACAGGCTCGGGTTGTGGGTGGGAATGGGTTGCAGCAGGTCGGCTTCGGCCATCAGAAAGCGATTCACTGGCTGGCCAAAGCGGGGGGGTACGCCAAATGCCGCGCGGTGCCGCGTGTCGTCGGCTGGCGCTGGGGTGACCAGCTCCACAGCCAGGGGCGTGAGGTCGCGCCGGGTGAGCCAATCGCACAGCGTTAGCAGGGTCAGCACCGCAAACTCCACCCGCTGTCGCGGTATGGGGCGCGAGGCGCCGATGTGGTTGAGCACCACCCAGTAACCGCGTGGGTCTCGCTCCATCGAGAACGTGGTGGCGTCCGAGATCAGCGCCATGTGCCGGTCCAGGTGCCTGAAGCCTTCGAGAAGGTTGGGCCCCGAGGCCAGTGCGTGGCCGACCAGATCCAGCTTGCCGTAGCGCGCGGCCAGCTGGCGGTCCAGGCCGAGCCCCGGGCGATCGTAGTGCTGGGCTGCGGCCTCCCACAAGCGGCTGACGCGGTCCACATCCACGCGGGTGTGGGGGTGCTGCAGGCTCTGCAGGTCGATGTCGGCCTGCGCGCACAGGGCTTGCACCGGCAGTCCTTCGGCTGCAAACAGCTCCGCAATGCCGCGCACCCAGGCGGCAGAGCTTGTGCGCTGCGGCAATGGGTTCATGGGCAAGCCCCAGTCTCAGGGTTTACGCGCGGGTGGTGTTCTGAAGTCACTGTTTTGGTGCGGTTGCGATAGTGGGTTGTGGGCCGGGCGTTTCCACAATCGGCGCCGAGGTCGGTTCCAGGCGCGAGTGTGATGCGTTCTGCAGGCCCGCCCCATTCCTGAAAACCCCGAAGGAGACAAACAACATGGCCTATTTTGCAAAGAGCCTGCGCTGGGGCGCAGCATGCCTCGCCGCTGTGATGACCACGGCGTGTGGTGGTTCTGGCGGTACGCCGCCCGAACTGCGCGAAACCCGCTATGGCATGGTGCGCGGCACGGATGACAGCACCACCAGCGGCACTTATGCCTGGAAGGGTGTTCCCTACGCACAACCCCCTGTCGGGGCCCTGCGCTGGCAGCCGCCCGCGGAGCCCGCCGCCTGGACGGGCGAGCGCAGCGCCACCCGGTTTGGTAGTGCGTGCCTGCAGATGGGCCGCATTTACGGACCCGGGGCCAACAACCGCTTTGACGACACGATTGGCCAGACGCTGAACACCCCGCTGGGCAGCGAAGACTGCCTGACCCTCAACATCTGGCGTCCGGCCACCGTGCAGGACAACCTGCCAGTGCTGGTCTTTATCCACGGGGGCAGTGCCATCTCGGGCTACACCGCCGACCCGGTGTACGACGGCGCCGCGCTGGCCAAGTCGGCCAATGCCATCGTGGTCACAGCCAACTACCGGCTGGATGTGCTGGGGTATCTGCAGTTGCCCGCCCTGCATGCCGGCAACAACGGCAGTGGAAGCAGCGGAGGCGGCAGCACCTATACCGGCAACTACGCGCTGCTGGACGTCGTGCAGGCGCTGCGGTTCGTCCAGGGCAACATCGCCCGGTTTGGCGGCGATGCGGGCAACGTCACGTTGATGGGGCAGTCGGCGGGGGCCATCAATGCCTTGGCGCTGCTGACCGCGCCGCAGGCTACGGGGCTGTTCCACAAATTGGTACCGATCAGTGGCGGGATCTCCTTGGCGTCGAACCTGCCTGCCGGGTCCATCCCCACGCTCAACCCGGTCTCCCGCTACGCCACACAGGCCAGCCAGTTGCTGGCGCATCTGGCCGTGGCCGATGGCCTGGCACCTGGCCTGCCCGAAGCCCAGACCCTGGTGGCCAGCTGGCCCCCCGCGCAGGTGGCCAGTTACCTGCGTGGCAAGGATGCGCGGGTCGTCTTGCAGACGGTGCTGGCAAAGGGGCTGACAGGTTCTGGCCCGATCCCGGACGGTGTGGTGGTTCCGGCCGATCCGATCACGGAGATTTCTGCGGGCCGCTATCAGAAAGTGCCTGTGTTGTCCGGCTACACGGCCGAGGAGGGCAAGCTGTTTGCCCCGTTCCTGGTGCTGCTGGGCGGCAAGCCCGGCATGAAGATCGGCGATGCAGAGCGCTTTGCGATGATGCAGCGCTTCGACCCTGATGCCCCCACCACCCTCACTGCGGCGGACATTCTGGATGCGTCCTACCTGCCGGTGACAGCCCCGGGCACGGGCTACAACGCACGCACCCAGCTGCTGGGCAATGTGTTCATTGGCGCCAGCCGCGACAACCTGCTGAACGCCCTGCGCAGCCAGCAGAGCAATGTGTGGAACTACCAGTTCAACTGGGCCCAGCAGCCCGCACCATGGAACGATGTGTACGGCGCGGCCCATGCGTTCGACCTGCCCTTTGTGTTTGGCAACTTCGGTCCCTCGGTGTTTGCGAAGGCGACCAACAGCACCGCCAACCAGCCGGGGCGCCTGGTCCTGTCGCGGGCCATGATGGACAGCCTGCGCGCCTTTGTGCACACCGGCGATCCCAACAACGCCACGCTGGGCCAGACCTGGCAGCCCTGGCCCCGCAAGTTCATCTTTGATGCAGACCAGAAGGCGGTGCGCCTGAGCGTGCAATGACCCGCGTGCTGCAGATGTCGAACAGACCTCGGCCGAATGCGCAGGGTCAGCGCGCGGCCGTGGCGGCGAGGTATGCGTTCAGCGCCTCGTCGTCCACGATGGCCACGCGCCCGAAGTCCAGCGACACAATGCCCATGCCCTCCAGCGACTGCAGCACTTTGTTCACGGTCTGCCGCGACAGGCCCACGAGCTGGCCCAGCTCTTCCTGCGTGAGGTTGAGCCGCCGGGTGCTGCGCCAGAATAGGCGGCTGAGGTACAGCGCCACGCGGTGCTCGGTGGACTGGGTGCGCCCGGCTTCGATGATGGTCATGGCCTGGCCCAGCCGCATATTCAGATGCAGCACCAGGAACTGGTTGAACGCCAGGCTGGTCTCGCGCAGCGTGGCAAACAGCGGCAGGGGCAGGCACAGCAGGGTGGTGGGGCGCAGTGCCACCACGTGGTACCGGCGGGGCTCGGGCTTCATGGCCGAGCCCTCGCCAAACCATTCACCGTCAGGCACGCCGATGAAGGCGGACGACCGGCCCTTGCTGGTGGGGCTCTGCAGCATCACCAGACCCGACAGCACGGCATGCCAGCCCCGCACGGCGCTGCCGGCGGGCATCATCACCGCGCCCTTGTCGGCCTGCTCGGCAAACACCTCTTCGCGCAGCCGCTCCTGCATGGCAGCAGGCAGGCCCGCGAACCAGGGCTGGGCGGCAATGAATCGTTGGGCAGAAGGGGCAGCGCAAAGCATGGGCCCGATTGTCGCTGCAGCGGTGCCAGCGGTTCAGGGTATTCCCTTGCCCTTTGTCAGTGGGACGACAAGTGTTGGCAGCCATGCCCGCCGGGCGCACACTCCGCTGCGGTTCACGGAGGCCACCGACAGCGCAACCATGCCGCCGCCGATGCCATGCCAGTGCGGTGGTGCGGCGTGTGTGGGTTCATCCCAGCGGCGTGCGGGGGCACGACGCGGGCGACACCCGGACGCCGATACGCGCGCTACGATGACCGTTCCATTCACTACAACATCCAAGGAGTATTCATGCTGGGCTTGATGCAGAGTCAACCGTTGCTGATTTCGTCGCTGATCGAATTCGCAGAGCGCCACCACGGCGACGCCGAAATCGTGTCCCGACGGGTGGAGGGGGACATCCATCGCTACACGTACCGCGACCTCGCCGCACGTGCCCGCCGCCTGGCCAACGCGCTGGATGACCTGAAGCTCCAGTTCAGCGACCGGGTGGCCACGCTGGCCTGGAACGGCTATCGCCACATGGAGATGTATTTCGGCGTGAGCGGATCGGGCCGCGTGCTGCACACCGTCAATCCACGCCTGCACCCCGACCAGATCGCCTGGATCATCAACCACGCAGAAGACCAGGTGATGTGCTTTGACACCACCTTCCTGCCCCTGGTGCAGGCGGTGCACGCCAAATGCCCCACCGTCAAGAAATGGGTCGCCCTGTGCGATGCCGACAAGCTGCCGGCCGACACCGGCATCCCTGGCCTGACCAGCTACGAAGCCTGGATTGGCGCGCAGTCTTCGGACTACGCATGGCCTGAGTTCGATGAGAACTCTGCATCGAGCATGTGCTACACCAGCGGCACCACAGGCAACCCCAAGGCCGCGCTGTACAGCCACCGCTCCACCACGCTGCACGCCTACGCTGCGGCGCTGCCTGATGTCATGTGCCTCTCGGCCCGCGACTCGGTGCTGCCCGTGGTGCCCATGTTCCACGTCAATGCCTGGGGCATTCCGTACTCGGCCGCGCTCACTGGCTGCAAGCTGGTGTTCCCCGGCCCGGCGATGGATGGCAAGTCGATCTACGAATTGATCGAAGCGGAGAAGGTCAGCTACGCGGCGGGCGTGCCCACCGTGTGGCAGATGATGCTGGGCCACATGAAGCCTGCGGGCCTCAAGTTCTCCACACTGCGCCGCACGGTGATCGGCGGATCGGCTTGCCCGCCCGCCATGATCCACGCTTTCAAGGAAGACTACGGTGTGGAGGTGCTGCACGCCTGGGGCATGACCGAGATGAGCCCGCTGGGAACGCTGTGCACGCTGAAGAACAAACACCTCGTCATGTCCAAGGACGAGCAGATGAAGATCCTGCAAAAGCAGGGCCGTGCGATCTATGGTGTGGACATGAAGATCGTGGGTGGCGACGGCAACGAGCTGCCCTGGGACGGCAAGACCTATGGCGACCTGCTGGTCAAGGGCCCCTGGATCGTGGGCAGCTACTTCAAGGGCGAGGGCGGTGACCCGCTGGTGCGCGACGCGCAGGGCAGGGGCTGGTTCCCCACGGGTGACGTGGCCACCATCGACGCCGACGGCTTCATGCAGATCACCGACCGCAGCAAGGACGTGATCAAGTCCGGTGGCGAATGGATCAGCTCCATCGACATCGAGAACATTGCGATGGCCCATCCCGCCATTGCCATGGCAGCGTGTGTGGGTATGCCGCATCCCAAGTGGGACGAGCGCCCCATCGTGGCCGTGGTCAAGCGGCCTGGCGCAGAGGTGACGCGCGAAGCGCTGCTGGCCTTCTACGAAGGCAAGACGGCCAAGTGGCAGATCCCTGACGACGTGGTGTTTGTCGATGCCATTCCGCTCGGTGCCACCGGCAAGATGCTCAAGACCAAGCTGCGTGAGCAGCTCAAGGATTACAAGCTTCCCGGCCTGTGATCAGGGTGGGGCAATGCATGTGTGCGCATCGCTTGCGAGCGCCATTTTTTGCACTGCCCCAGGCTGGTGCGCGCTCGGGGGAGCGCAGCGCCAGTCACGTGTGCGACGCTGGTAGGGGCAATCCCTGAGCATCGCTTTGTTGCAACGCGGTACGCTGCGTTGTGTCGATTTACAAGGAGACAAAAGCATGAAGTTCGCTATTAAGGCTGTAGCAGCCTCGGTAATCTTGGCAAGCGCTGGCGGGGCCTTCGCTCAAAAGGGCGAGACGGTCAAAATCGCCTGGCTCGACCCCCTGTCTGGCCTGATGGCGGCCGTGGGAACGAACCAGCTCAAGAGCTTCCAGTTCATCGCTGAAGAGTTCAACAAGAAGAACCCTGCCGGCGTCAAATTTGAAATCATCGGCATCGACAACAAACTCAGCCCGCAGGAAACCACCAGCGCCCTGCGCTCGGCCATGGACCAGGGTGCGCGCTACGTGGTGCAGGGCAACGGCTCTGGCCCCGCACTGGCCATCATGGACGCGCTCGAAAAGCACAACGCACGCAATCCCGGCAAGGAAGTCCTGTTCCTGAACTACGCTGCCGTGGACCCAGACCTCACCAACAGCAAGTGCAGCTACTGGCACTTCCGTCTGGATGCAGACACCTCCATGAAGATGGAAGCGCTGACGACCTACATGAAGGACCTGCCAGAGGTCAAGAAGGTCTACCTGATCAACCAGAACTACTCGCACGGCCACCAGGTCTCCAAGTTTGCCAAGGAGATGATGCAGCGTAAGCGCCCCGACGTGCAGTTTGTGGGTGACGACCTGCACCCCCTGGCCCAGGTGCGCGACTTCTCGCCCTACATCGCCAAGATCAAGGCGTCGGGCGCTGACAGCGTGATCACCGGCAACTGGGGTTCTGACCTGGCACTGCTGATCAAGGCCGCCAACGACGCGGGCCTGAACAACGTCAACTTCTACACCTACTACGGCTCCGTCACCGGCAGCCCCACTGCCATGGGCTCTGCCGCTGCAGGCCGCGTTTACATGGTGGCTTACGCCCACATGAACCTGCCGGGCGAGCTCAACAAGATCGTGGTGGACTACAAGAAGAAGTTCAACGACGACATGTACACCGGCGCCGTGTACCACGCCTTCACCATGCTGTCCGAAGGTTTCGTGAAAGCCAAGTCCACCGACCCTGTCAAGGTGGCCGCAGCGTTTGAAGGCATGAAGTTCAAGAGCTTCAACGGGGAAGTCGAGATGCGCAAGACCGACCACCAGTTGCAGCAGGGCCTGTTCATTTCCAAGTGGGAAAAGGCCGGCGGCAAGTACCCCATCGACTCGGAAAATACCGGCTACACCTTCGTGCCGCTGAAGTACTACGAGCCCTACGTGGCCAGCACGCCCACGTCGTGCCAGATGAAGCGCCCCTAAATCCGGCGCTGGCGTTTCGGCGCCAGAACTTCGAGGCCCGACGTACTCGGGCCTTTTTTTTCCCTCCGTGATGAAAAATTCCAATGAATCCTGAGTTTTTCGTGATCTCTTTGCTGAACGGCGTGAGCTACGGGCTCCTGCTGTTCATGCTGAGTTCCGGCCTCACGCTGATCTTCAGCATGATGGGCGTGCTCAACTTCGCACACACCAGCTTCTACATGCTGGGTGCCTATTTCGCGTTCACCATCTCCGGGGTGGTGGGCTTTTGGCCTGCGCTGGTGCTGGCACCGCTTGTGGTGTTTGTGCTGGGGGCTGTGTTCGAGCGCTACGCCCTGCGCCGGGTGCACAAGTTTGGCCATGTGCCCGAGCTGCTGGTCACGTTCGGGCTGTCGTACCTGATTCTGGAAGTCGTGCAGCTGGTCTGGGGTCGCTCCACGGTGCCTTACGGCCTGCCAGAGCAATTGCAGGGCCCGCTGTTCTCGCTGTACGGCACGCAGTTTCCCAAGTCGCGTTCGTTTGTGATGCTGGTGGCGCTGCTGATGCTGCTGTCGGTGTGGCTGCTGCTCACACGCACCCGCATCGGGCTGGTGATCCAGGCGGCTCTCAAGTACCCCGAAATGGTGGAGGCGCTGGGCCACAACGTACCGCGTGTCTTCATGCTGGTGTTTGGTGGCGGAGCCGCGCTGGCGGGCCTGGCGGGCGTGATCGGCGGCAACACCTATGTGACCGAGCCTGCGATGGCGGCGTCCGTGGGCTCCATCATCTTCGTGGTGGTGGTGGTGGGTGGCATGGGCTCGTTGGCCGGTGCTTTCATCGCTTCGCTGCTGATTGGCGTGGTGCAGACCTTTGCCGTGGCGCTGGACTACTCGCTGATCCACGTCTTCAAGGCCGTGGGTGTGGCGGTGACCGACCAGACCTTTGGCTATCCCTTGCTCAAGCTCACGATTTCCCAGGTGGCGCCCATCCTGCCGTACCTGTTCCTCGTGCTGATCCTGATCTTCCGCCCCAAGGGCCTTTTGGGCACGCGGGAGGACTGATGCCATGAATTCAACCACTCATCCTGTCTCCAGTGCCACGTCGCACTACCGGTTCAAGCCCTGGAACGTCGGGCGCTTTGTGATCTGGACGCTGTTTGCCGCAGCACTGATCGTGGCGCCCATGCTGTTTCGCAGCAGCCTGGCGCTGACCATGCTCTCGCAGATCGGCTACCTCATCATCATCTGCCTGTCCTACAACATGTTGTTGGGGCAGGGCGGCATGCTGAGCTTCGGCCATGCCGTGTACACCGGTCTGGGTTCGTTCATAGCCATCCACGCCATGAACATGGCAAGCAAAGGCAGCTTCAGCATTCCGCTGGTGCTGATCCCCATCGTGGGCGGGCTGGCGGGGGCCTTCTTTGCCATTTTGCTGGGCTTTGTCACGACCAAGAAGTCGGGCACCACGTTCGCCATGATCACGCTGGGCATTGGCGAGCTGGTGGCTTCGATGGCGCTGATGTTCCCCGAGTTCTTCGGGGGCGAAGGCGGCATCACCACCGACCGCGTGTATGGCCAGTCGTTCTTCGGCATCACCTTCGGTCCTGCCATCCAGGTGTACTACCTGATCGCCGTTTACTGCTTCGTGTGCACTGCGGCGATGTTTGCCTTCACCGGCACACCGCTGGGCCGCATCCTGAACGCAGTGCGCGACAACCCCGAGCGTGTGGAGTTCATTGGCTACAACACGCAGCGGGTGCGCTACTTCGCCTTCATCATTGCGGGCTTTTTTGCCGGCATTGGTGGTGGTCTGGCCACCATCAACTTCGAGATCGTGACGGGCGCCGACAGCCTGAACGTGGTGCGTTCGGGTGGCTACCTGCTGTTCACCTTCCTGGGCGGTGCCACCTTCTTCTTCGGCCCCATCATTGGTGCGGTGTTGCTGGTGCTGGCGTCTGTGTTGCTGTCCGAGCTGTCCAAGGCCTGGCTGCTGTATCTGGGCCTGGTGTTCCTGTTCATGGTGATGTATGCGCCCGGTGGCGTGGCCAGCCTGATCATGATGAACCTGCGCCTGGCCAAGTTTGGCAAGCTGCGCCAGCTGTGGACCTCTTACCTCGCGCTGGGCGGTACTGCCCTGGTGGGTGTGATGGGCGCGGCCTGCATGATCGAGATGACCTACCACTTGCAGCTCAATGCCGCGCTGGGGCCAGAGTTGACCTTCCTCGGCGCCACGCTCAACGCCAAGGGCTTTACCAGCTGGTTTGGCGCGGTGTTTGTGATGGTGACGGGCTTTGCCCTGTTTGAACTCTGCCGCCGCCAGTTTGTGCGCCAGTGGAGCAGGATCCAGGAAGAAATAGAACATGAAATCAAGCGCGGGGAGGCTTTGTAACCATGGCGGCTGACAACGCAACCTATGCGCTCGAACTGCGCGACCTGCGCAAGAGTTTTGGCAAGACCGAGATCATCCGTGGCGCCAACCTGGCGGTGGCGCCTGGCGAGCGCGTGGCCATCATCGGCCCCAACGGTGCGGGCAAGTCCACGCTGTTCAATCTGATCAGCGGGCGCTTTGCGCCCACCAGCGGCGATGTGATCCTGAATGGCCAGCGCATCAACGGCATGGCACCGTACGAGATCAACCGGCGCGGGCTCTCGCGCAGCTTCCAGATCACCAACATCTTTCCCAAGCTGTCGGTGTTCGAGAACCTGCGGTGCGGCGTACTGTGGAGCATGGGCTACAAGTACACGTTCCTGCGCTTCCTGTCGAACCTGCACGATGCCAACGAGCGCGCCAAGCAGCTCATGGAAATGATCAAGCTCGACAAGAAGCGCGACACGCTGGCGATGAACCTGACCTACGCTGAGCAGCGTGCGCTGGAGATTGGCATCACCATCGCGGGCGGTGCCAACGTGATCCTGCTGGACGAACCGACGGCCGGCATGAGCAAGACCGAGACCTCACGCTTCATCCACCTCATCAAGGAAGTGACCGAAGGCCGCACGCTGCTGACGGTGGAGCACGACATGGGCGTGGTGTTCGGTCTGGCCGACAAGATCGCTGTGGTGGTGTATGGCGAGGTGATTGCCTTTGACACGCCCGACAAGGTGCGCGCCAACCAGCGCGTGCAAGAGGCCTATCTGGGCTCGGTCGTTGCGGACGAGCAAGGGGCGGGACACTGACATGCTGAAAATCGAAAATCTCCACGCCTATTACGGCAAGAGCCATGTGCTGCATGGCGTGACCTTTGATGTACAACCCGGTGAAATCGTGGCCCTGCTGGGGCGCAACGGTTCGGGCCGCTCCACCACCGCGAAGGCCATCATGGGTCTGGTGGACTGGGAGGGCACACTCAACTGGAAGGGGCAGGACCTCAATGGCAGGAAGGCCTACGAGATCGCCCACCTGGGGGTGGGTTATGTGCCCGAAAGCCGCGATGTGTTCCCCAACCTCACCGTGCACCAGAACCTGATGCTCGGCCAAAAGGGCAGTGGCAAGAACAGCCGCTGGTCGTTTGACGACATGTATGAGATGTTCCCCCGACTCAAGGAGCGCCAGCACACCGAGGCGGGCGTGATGTCGGGCGGCGAGCAGCAGATGCTGACCCTGTGCCGCACGCTCATGGGTGACCCGGACCTCATCATCATCGACGAGCCCACCGAGGGTCTGGCACCCAAGATCGTCGAGCTGGTGGGCCAGTACCTGCAGACCATCAAGTCGCGCGGCATCTCGGTGCTGTTGATCGAGCAGAAGCTGACCATTGCGATGAAGATCTCAGACCGCGCACTGGTGATGGGCCACGGTTCGATCGTGTTCCAGGGCACACCGGACAGCCTGCGGGCCGACAACTACATCCGCAAGGAATGGCTTGAGGTGTGAAGCCCCCTTGAGTCGCCTGGCGGCGCCTTCCCCCCATTGGGGGGACGCCCCCAGCGCGGCGGGGCGGCCCTTGCGCGGGGGCGCTGGCCTGCGGCGCGCCAGTTTCACCGACTGAGGTCATGGTGAAGCCTGAGAAGCTGCTCCCATGTCGATCTGCAGAGGTGCCCTGTCTTCGGTGGTGCCTCTTTTTTTTGCCTGTCGGAGTGTGCTCTTCAGGGAATGTCTGAAACCCCCTTGTCCCGCCCGGGACAAATTGACACGCCAAATGGGTTTGAAGTCTCTACAATAAAAACGCACGATCGTTCTTTTTCACTTTCCAAGGAACAACAGCACCATGACCGCTGAATACAAAGTCCACGGCTCCGTTGCCGTGATCACCATGGCCAACCCTCCCGTCAACGGACTCGGTCTGGCGACCCGCCAGGGCATCGTGGACGGCCTTGGCCGTGCCAATGCCGATGCAGCGGTCACGTCCATCGTGATCACCGGTGCCGGTGGTGCGTTCTCTGGCGGCGCCGACATCAAGGAGTTCGGCACCGACAAGTCGCTGCAAGAACCCAACCTGCTGTCGGTGATTGCCGCCATTGAAAACTCGGCCAAGCCCGTCGTGGCAGCCGTGCACAGCGTCGCCATGGGTGGCGGGCTGGAGCTGGCCCTGGGTTGCCACTACCGCATTGCGGCGCCTGGCTGCTCGATTGCACTGCCCGAAGTCAAGCTGGGCCTGATCCCTGGCGCAGGCGGTACGCAGCGCCTGCCCCGCGTGATTGGTGTGGAAGCCGCGCTCAACCTCATCGTGAGCGGCGAGCCCGTCAAGAGCGAAATGATCGGCGCCGTGCCCGGCCAGAAGCTGTTTGACAAGATGGCCGCGTCGGCCGAATCGCTGGCCGCAGAAGCCCTGGCGTTTGCCCAGAGCGTGGCCGATGCCCGCCCGCTGCCCCTGGTGCGCAACTTCCCCTGCAAGCACCCCGAAGGCGATGCGTACTTCCAGTTCGCGCGCAACATGGTCAAGGGCATGGCCAAGAACTTCCCCGCCCCCGCCAAGTGCGTGGACGCGGTCGAAGCGGCCACCAAGAAGAAGTTCGCCGAAGGCATGCTGGTCGAGCGCGAAATCTTCATCAACCTGATGTGGACGCCCGAGTCGCGTGCACTGCGCCATCTGTTCATGGCTGAGCGTGCAGCCTCCAAGATTCCTGATGTGGCCTCCGACACCCCCAAGCGCGACATCAAGCTGGTGGGCGTGATTGGCGCGGGCACCATGGGCGGCGGCATTTCCATGAACTTCCTGAACGCGGGCATCCCCGTCAAGATCCTGGAAATGAAGCAGGAAGCCCTGGACCGTGGCGTGGCCACGATCAAGAAGAACTACGAAGCCCAGGTCAAGAAGGGCAAGCTCAAGCAGGACAAGTACGAGCAGCGCATGGCCCTGCTGAGCACCACGCTGAGCTACGACGACTTCAAGGACTGCGACCTCATCATCGAAGCCGTGTTCGAAGAGATGGGCGTCAAGGAAGCCGTGTTCAAGCAACTCGACGCTGTGGCCAAGCCCGGCGCCATCCTGGCCTCCAACACCTCCACGCTCGACGTGGACAAGATCGCAGCGTTTACCAAGCGTCCGCAGGACGTGGTGGGCATGCACTTCTTCAGCCCCGCCAACGTGATGAAGCTGCTGGAAGTGGTGCGTGGCAAGGAGACCGCCAAGGACGTGCTGGCCACCGTGATGGCCATCGGCAAGAAGATCAAGAAGACTTCCGTGGTCTCGGGCGTGTGCGATGGTTTCATCGGCAACCGCATGATCGAGCAGTACAGCCGCCAGGCTGGCTTCCTGCTGGACGAAGGCTGCACGCCCCAGCAGGTGGACAAGGCCATCGAAAAGTTTGGCTTTGCCATGGGCCCGTTCCGCATGGGCGACCTGGCCGGCAACGACATTGGCTGGGCCATCCGCAAGCGCCGCTCCGTCGAACGTGCCGACATGAAGTACAGCCGCACGGCCGACAAGCTGTGTGAACTGGGCCGCTTCGGCCAGAAGACCGGCGCAGGCTGGTACGACTACCAGGCCGGCAAGCGCGACGCGATCCCGAGCGACCTGGTCAACAAGATGATCGAAGACCACCGCAAGGAGCTGGGCATCACGCCGCGCAAGATTTCCGACGAAGAAATCGTGCAGCGCCTGGTGTTCGCACTGGTCAACGAAGGCGCGCACATCCTGGAAGACGGCATTGCCAGCAAGTCCGGCGACATCGACATGGTGTACCTGACCGGCTACGGCTTCCCCATCCACCGTGGCGGCCCCATGCACTACGCCAGCGAAGTGGGTCTGTTCAACGTGGTGCAGGCCATGGACCGTTTTGCCAAGAACCCGCTGGATGACGCAGCGTTCTGGAAGCCCGCTCCGCTGCTGGCCAAGCTGGCCGCCGAAGGCAAGGCCTTCCAGTAAATAGCCGCGTGCACCCATCTACAGAATCAAAGGAATTCACATGACCTCCGCAGTGATTGTTTCCACCGCCCGCACGCCGCTCGCCAAGAGCTGGAAGGGTTCGTTCAACATGACGCATGGCGCCACCCTGGGCGGCCATGCCGTGCAGCACGCCGTGTTGCGCGCCGGCATTGATGGCGCTGACGTGGACGACGTCATCATGGGTTGCGCCACGCCCGAAGGCGCCACCGGCAGCAACATCGCGCGCCAGATCGCCTTGAAGGCCGGTCTGCCCATCACTGCCTCCGGCGTCACGGTCAACCGCTTTTGCTCTTCGGGCCTGCAGACCATTGCCATGGCCGCCCAGCGCATCATCGCTGGCGAAGCCGATGTGTTCGTGGCCGGTGGTGTTGAAAGCATCTCCTGCGTGCAGCAGGAGATGAACCTGCACATGATCCAGGACCTGGCTCTGGCCAAGCAAAAGCCCGAGATTTACTGGAGCATGCTGCAGACCGCCGAGCAGGTGGCCAAGCGCTACAACATCGGCCGCGAAGCCATGGACGAGTACGGTGCAGGCAGCCAGCAAAAGGCTTGCGCGGCGCAGGCCAACGGCTTGTTCGATGCAGAAATCGCCCCTATCACCGTGACGGCCGGTGTGGCTGACAAGACGCTGGGCCTGATCACCAAGCAAGTGACGGTGAGCAAGGATGAAGGCACGCGTGAAGGCACGACGGTGGAGGCCATCAGTGGCCTGCGGTCGGCACTGCCCGGTGGCCTGATCTCGGCCGGCAATGCCAGCCAGTTCTCTGACGGCGCCGGTGCCTGCGTGATCACCAGCGAAGAGTACGCCAGCAAGAAGGGCCTCAAGCCCCTGGGCCGTTTCCTCGGCTTTGCAGTGGCCGGTTGCGAGCCTGACGAAATGGGCATCGGCCCTGTGTTTGCCGTGCCCAAGGTGCTGAAGAAGCTGGGCCTCACGGTGCAGGACATCGACCTCTGGGAGCTGAACGAAGCCTTCGCCGTGCAGGTGCTGTACTGCCGCGACAAGCTGGGCATCCCGGCGGACCGTCTGAACGTGAACGGCGGCGCCATCGCCCTGGGCCACCCCTACGGTGTGTCGGGTCAGCGCCTCACGGGCCACGCCCTCATCGAAGGCAAGCGCCGTGGCGCCAAGAAGGTGTGCGTGACGATGTGCATCGGCGGCGGCATGGGCGCTGCGGGCATTTTCGAGGTGCTGTAAGCCATGTCCGGGCAGGCCTCGTCGCCACCGCGCACCGACATCCCCGATGTCGTGGTGTCGCCCGAGGTCTTCCTGGCCATGGGGCGTGAGGTACTGGCATCGCAGCCGTTCAGCATCCTGGTGGGGGCGCGGCTGCATGCCTTGTCCCCAGGGCACTGCGAGCTGCACCTGCCCATCACGCCCCAGTTGCTGCAACAGCATGGTTTTGTGCACGGGGGCGTGCTGAGCTATGTGGCCGACAACGCCCTGACCTACGCGGGAGGCACCGCGATGCGGGTGCCCGTGGTGACCTCCGAGTTCAAGATCAACTACCTGCGCCCTGCGGTGGGCGAACTGCTCATCGCCCGTGCGCAGGCGGTGCACCATGGCCGTGCGCAGGCGGTGTGCCGCTGCGATGTGTTGGTGGTGCAGGCAGGCACCGAAAAGCTGTGCGCCGTGGCGCAAGGCACCATTGCCGCACTGCCACCGCGCGAAGACGCGGCACCGTCGCCCGCTGGCGCCTGATGGTGGCAAGGGATGGGAGCATGTTCCTCCTCACTCCTGCGCCGTTTACTCCTTATTTGATAGCTGCTGGCGCATGATTTATCTGCGCCTGGGGCTGTTTTAACCCTGAAATGCCATGAGCCTACGTCCCACCGTCGATTTCCTGCTCTACCAGTGGCTGAACGCCGAGAAGCTGCAAGCCCGCGAGCGCTTTGCAGACCACTCCCGCGAGACCTTCGATGCCGTGCTCGACACCTCCGAGCGCATCGCGCGCGAGAAGTACGCGCCCTTCAACCGCGTGGTGGACACCGAAGAACCCCGCACCGAGACCGAGCCCGACGGCACGCTGCGTGTGGTGCTGCCGCAAGCCACCTACGAAGCACGGCGCGCCTACGCCGAGTCGGGTCTGCTGAGCGCCGCGCAGGACTACGACATTGGCGGCATGCAACTGCCCTACACGGTGGAGGCTGCGGCCAACAGCTTTTTCGCAGCCGCCTCGATCAGCATTGGGTCCAACCTGCTGACCTCGGGCAACGCCAACCTGCTCATGGTGCATGGCACCGATCTGCAAAAGCAGGTGTTTGCGCTCAATGAATTCAACGGCCGCTGGTCGGGCACCATGTGCCTGTCGGAGCCACAGGCGGGCTCGTCCCTGTCCGACGTGGCCACACGCGCCGTGCCGGATGGCGAGGGCTTTGAGAGCGACCCGCTCGGCCCCCGCTACCGCCTCAAGGGCAACAAGATGTGGATCAGCTCGGGCGACCATGAGCTGACCGAAAACATCGTGCACCTGGTGCTGGCCAAGATCCCGGGGCCAGACGGCAAGCTGGTGCCGGGCACCAAGGGCATCTCGCTGTTCATCGTGCCCAAGAAGCTGGTGGACACCAACGGCCAGCTGACCGGCGTGCGCAACGACGTGGCGCTGGCGGGCCTGAACCATAAGCTGGGCTGGCGCGGCACCACCAACACGCTGCTGAACTTTGGCGAGGGCAAGTACCCCGTGGATGGCCAGGCAGGCGCCGTGGGCTACCTGGTCGGCCAGCCCGGCAAGGGCCTGCACTGCATGTTCCACATGATGAACGAGGCGCGCATCGGCATCGGCATGGCCGCTACCATGCTCGGCCTGGCGGGCTACTACGCGAGCCTGGATTACGCCAAGAACCGACCCCAGGGCCGCCCCGTGCAGGGCCCCAAGGACGGCGCGGCTGCCGTGGTCAAGGACGCCGCCCAGCCCCAGGTGCGCATCGTCGAGCACGCAGACGTCAAGCGCATGCTGCTCGCGCAAAAGTCGTATGGCGAGGGCGCCTTGGCGCTCAACCTGTTCTGCGCGCGGCTGGTGGACGAGCAACACACGGGCGATGCCGCTGCGGCCGACGAAGCCCGCCTGCTGCTGGAGGTGTTGACCCCCATCGCCAAGAGCTGGCCCAGCGAATGGTGCCTGGAGGCCAACAGCCTGGCCATCCAGATCCACGGCGGCTACGGCTACACGCGCGACTTCCCGGTGGAGCAGTACTGGCGCGACAACCGCCTGAACATGATCCACGAAGGCACCCACGGCATCCAGGCCATGGACCTGCTGGGCCGCAAGGTGCTGATGGAAGGCGGTCGTGGCCTGCAACTGCTGGCCGGGCGCATCAACGCCACCATCGAGCGCGCCATCCAGGTGCCCGCGCTCGCCGCCCACGCCAACGCGCTGGGCAAGGCGCTGCAGGACGTGGGCGCTGCCACCAAGGCCGCCTGGGCCACGGGCCAACCCGCTGATGCGCTGTCCAACGCCGTGCCCTACATGCAGGCCTTTGGCCACACGGTGCTGGCCTGGGTGTGGCTGGACGTGGCGCTGGCCACCCTGGCGGCCGATGCAGCCCTGGCGCAGCCCGCCAGCGTGGGCCGCATGGGCGCCATGCGCTTTTTCTTCCATTACGAGCTGCCCAAGATCGGCGCCTGGCTGCAAGTGGTCAGCACACGCGACGCGACCTGCGCCAGCTTTCCGGAAGAGGCGTTCTGATGGCCGCTGCGCACACCCTGCAGCGCTTGCACAAAATCATCTGGGCGCTGATCTACGGCGGCCTGCTCACGCTGGTGCTGGGCATTGCCACCGCCCGCACCGACACGGCCACGGGCTGGGTGCTGATGGTGGGCGGGGGCGTGGTCGCTGCCGTGGGCGTGGTGCTGATCGCCGTGCGTGCGCGGCTCAAGGCCGACCCCCAGGGCTGACGCTGCGGCACCGCGGCAGCCACCTGGCTGGCCCACTGCGGAGCGGACGCGGCGGCGACACAATGCAGCCTTCTGGCGCCGCACAATGGCTGCCTGTATTCCACCCCCTGGCTGGCGCATCCCAGCGCCGGGCTGTGGTCCGAGAACATCCATCGACTGGCAAAAATCCAAGGAGACATTCACATGACACGCACCATCCAACAACTGTTTGACCTGACGGGCAAGACCGCCCTGGTGACCGGCGGCTCGCGCGGCCTGGGCCTGCAACTGGCCCACGCGCTGGGCGAGGCGGGCGCCAAGATCGTGCTCAGCTCGCGCAAGGCGTCTGACCTGGAAGAAGCCACGGCCGACCTGCAAGCCGCAGGCATCGACGCGCGCTGGATTGCCGCCGACTGCGCCAAGGAAGAGGACATCCGCCGCTTGGCCGACGAGACCTTGCAGCGCCTGGGCCATGTGGACATCCTGGTCAACAACGCAGGCGCGGCCTGGGGCTCTCCGGCTGAAGACCACCCCGTGGAGGCCTGGGACAAGGTGATGAACCTCAACGTGCGTGGGTACTTCATCCTGAGCCAGCACATCGCCAAGCACAGCATGATCGGCCGCCGCAGCGGCAGCATCATCAATGTGGCGTCCATCGCCGGCCTGGGCGGCAACCCCAAGGGCATGAACACCATTGCTTACAACACCTCCAAGGGCGCGGTGATCAACTTCACACGGGCGCTGGCGGCCGAATGGGGGGCCTACAACATCCGCGTCAACGCGATCTGCCCGGGCTTCTTCCCGAGCAAGATGACGGTGGGCACACTCAAGGCCATGGGCGAAGAAGCGCTGGCTGCCCACGCCCCCCTGGGCCGCCTGGGCGATGATGAAGACCTGAAGGGCCTGTGCGCGCTGTATGCGTCGGATGCGGGCAAGCACATCACCGGCCAATGGCTGGCGGTGGACGGAGGCGTGAGCATTGTGACTGGCGGGTGAACATCCCCCTGAGCGGCTGCGCCGCTTCCCCCTTCCCGAATCGCTGCGCGATTCGGGAAGGGGGACGACGCAATCGCTGCGGGGCGGCCCTTGCTCTGCGTCCCTCGCCTGTGCCGCGCCCGTTGCGACCTACATTTCCAAAGGAACAAACCTTGATCAGTTTTGGTGTCGAAATCCCCTTTGTCAGCCACCTGGGCTTCACGCTGCACCGCATGGAGGACGGCAAGTCCGAGCTGCGTTACGAAGCCAAGCCTGAGCACCTGAACTCGTTTGCCGTGACCCACGGCGGCGCGTCGATGACGCTGCTGGACGTGACCATGGCGACGGCCGCGCGCAGCGTGACGCCGGACATGGGGGTGGTCACCATCGAGATGAAGACCAGCTTCATGCAGCCCGCGCGCGGGCCGCTGGTGGCCAAGGGGCGATTGATTCACCGCACGGCCACCATGGCGTTCACCGAGGGCACGGTGTACGACGCCCAAGGCAAGGTGTGCTGCCACGCCACCGGCACGTTCAAGTACGTCAAGCGCCTGCCGGTGGACGGGCGCAATGTGAATGACCTCAAGGTCATCTCCACCGACTGAGCCGGTGGTTGAGGTCGCCAGCAGGTTTTAAAGCCTTTTTGCCTGCAAGCGCAATGGATATATGCGCTGGCAGCTATCAAAAACATAGTGTTGAATTTTCTGAAGGAGCTTTCCATGCCACGCAACCAACAAATCGTTCTCGACAACCGTCCCCAGGGCGAAGCGGTGGCCAGCAACTTCAAGCTGGTCGCGACCGACACGCCCGCGCTGCAGGACGGCCAGGTGCTGGTGCGCCACCACTACCTGAGCCTGGACCCCTACATGCGCGGCCGCATGAACGAGAGCAAGAGCTACGCCGCGTCGCAGGCGCTGGGCGAAGTCATGATCGGTGGCACCGTGGGTGAAGTGGCCGAGAGCAAGCATCCCAAGTACGCCGTGGGCGACAAGGTGGTGGGCATGGGCGGCTGGCAGGAATACAGCGTGGTCAATGCCGACCAGCCCGGCGCGCTGCGCAAGGTCGATACGACTCATGTGCCGCTGTCGCACTACCTGGGCGCCGTGGGCATGCCGGGTGTCACGGCCTGGTACGGCCTGGTCAAGATCATTGCGCCCAAGGAAGGCGACACCGTGGTGGTGAGCGCCGCCACGGGCGCCGTGGGCAGCGCTTTTGCGGCCCTCGCCAAGGCCCGTGGCTGCCGCGCGGTGGGCATTGCGGGCGGTGCCGACAAGTGCAAGTACGCAGTGGAAGAACTGGGCTTTGACGCCTGCATCGACTACAAGCAGCACAGTGACGTGAAGGCCATGTCCAAGGCCCTGAAGGAAGCGTGCCCCAACGGCATCGATGGCTACTTCGAGAACGTGGGCGGCTGGATCATGGACGCCGTCATGCTGCGCATGAACGCCTTCAGCCGCATCGCCCTGTGCGGCATGATCGCCGGCTACGACGGCGCACCGCTGCCCATGGCCAACCCCGCGCTCATGCTCATCAACCGCATGAAGGTCGAAGGTTTCATCGTCAGCGAGCACATGGAAGTCTGGCCTGATGCTCTCAAGGAGCTGGGCACGCTGGTCGGCAACGGCAAGCTGCGCCCGCGCGAAACCATTGCCCAAGGCATTGCCGCCGCGCCCGAGGCCTTCCTGGGCCTGCTCAAGGGCAAGAACTTTGGCAAGCAACTGGTCAAGCTGATCTGATGATGCTGAAGTGGACCTGGGCCCGCTTCGACGACCTGGGCGTGCATGCGCTGCATGACGCCCTGGCCTTGCGCTGCAAGGTCTTCATCCTGGAGCAGGGCCCGTACCAGGACCCAGACGAAGCGGACAAAAAGTCCTATCACCTGCTGGGCTACGACGAGACGGGTGTGCTGCAAGCCTGCCTGCGTGTGGTGGACCCGGGCGTGAACTACCCCGAGCCCTCCATCGGCCGCGTGGTCACCGCCAAGGAAGCGCGTGGCAACGGCACGGGCCGGGCGCTGATGCAGGAGGGCATTGCCCGCTGCAGCCAAGCGTGGCCGGGGCGTGACATCCGCATCAGCGCGCAGGCCCATCTGCGGGGCTTTTACGGCAGCCTGGGCTTCGAGGCCGTGTCCGACGAATACCTGGAAGACGACATCCCGCACGTTGAAATGCTGAGAAAGGCGGGCTGACGCCGCCGCAGCCCCCTCGACCATTCACCCCGCCCACCCGTGAAGGAGCCGACATGACCCTGCCCACCGCCTCCCTGGCGCGTACCCATGACGTCTTCAACCAGAGCACGCCATGGGCGGATGTGAACCTGTTCACCACCAACCTGCCGCTGCAGGATGCGTTGCGCCTGCATGCGCCCGGACTGGGTGTGGCGGGCCTCACGGCGCTGGGTGCCGAGATGGGCTCGGCCGAGATGCTGACCCACGCGCGCCTGGCCAACACCCACAAGCCCCAGCTGCGCACACATGACCGCTTTGGCCACCGCACGGATGTGGTGGAGTTCCACCCCAGCTACCACGCGCTGATGTGCGCCGCGCTGCGCCACGGCCTGCATGCCACGCCGTGGTCGCGCCAGGACACGGGCCACGCGCATATGGAGCGCGCGGCCGGCTTCATGCTGTTCACCGAGGCCGAGCCCTCGGTGCTGTGCCCCGTGTCGATGAGCTACGCCGTGACCCCGGCATTGCGAGGCAATTCAGCGGTATGGGCGGACTGGAGCAAGGGTTTGGCGAGTACGCAGTACGACCCGCGCCTTGCGCTGTTCTCGCAGAAATCCGCGCTCACCATGGGCATGGGCATGACCGAGAAGCAGGGCGGATCGGACGTGCGCGCCAACACCACGCAGGCCGTGCCTGATGGCGACGATGCCTGGGGTGCGCGCTACCGAATTACCGGGCACAAGTGGTTCTTCTCAGCGCCGATGTGCGATGCGTTCCTGATCCTGGCGCAGGCGCCCGGCGGGCTCACCTGTTTTTTCCTGCCGCGTGTGCTGCCCGATGACACGGTCAATGCGATCCGCATCCAGCGCCTGAAAGACAAGCTGGGCAATCACGCCAATGCCAGTTCCGAGGTCGAGTTCATCGGCGCGATGGCCTGGCGCGTGGGCGAAGAGGGCCGGGGTGTGGCGCAGATCCTGGAGATGGGCACCATGACGCGGCTGGACTGCGCGCTGGGCACCAGCGGCCTCATGCGGCAGGCGCTCAGCATTGCGCTGCACCACACGCGCCAGCGCTCGGCCTTTGGCAAGAAGCTCATCGAGCAGCCGCTGATGCGCAATGTGCTGGCCGACCTCGCGCTCGAAAGTGACGCAGCCACTGCGCTATCCATCAGGCTTGCAAGCGCTTTTGATCGCAAAGAGAAAAGCGAGCACGAAGCCCTGATGGCCCGCCTGCTCACGCCAGTCGCCAAGTTCTGGGTGTGCAAGCGCGGCAGCGTGTTTGCGCAGGAGGCCATGGAATGCCTGGGCGGCAACGGCTATGTGGAGGAGGGCGGTGAGGGCGTGATGGCTCGCATCTACCGCGAGATGCCGCTCAACTCCATCTGGGAAGGCGCGGGCAACATCATGGCGCTGGATTTGATGCGCGCTGTGCGCCGCGCCGATGCCGCCGCCGCGCTGGACGCCGAACTGGCACCCGCACGCGGCGCCCACCCGGCGCTGGACCGTCTGGCCGGCGCACTGCCCCTGCGTGTAGACGCCATGACCACCGAGGCCGAGGCCCGGCGACTCGCCCAGGATGTAGCGTTGGCAGTGCAGGCGGCCCTGTTGCTGCGCAGTGCGCCCGGCGCAGTGTTCCGCGCGTTTTGCGACTCGCGCCTCTCCGGTGACTGGGGCTACAGCTTTGGCACGCTGGGCGCGGGCGTCAACCTTGACGCCATCTTGGACCGCGCACTTCCGGCCTGAGCCATCCCACAGAATTTTGCGGAGAAACCCATGTCCCACCTCATCCTGCACCACTACCCCTCGTCCCCGTTTTCCGAAAAGATCCGTGCGGTGCTCGGCTTCAAGCAGCTGGCCTGGAAGTCCGTCATCATCCCCAGCGTCATGCCCAAGCCCGATGTGGTGGCGCTGACCGGCGGGTATCGCAAGACGCCGTTCTTGCAGATCGGCGCCGATATCTATTGCGACTCGGCCCTGATCTGCGATGTGCTGGAGCATGAGCATCCCGAACCCGTGCTGTATCCGCCGCATCTGAAGGGCGTGTCGCGCGTGTTTGCGCAGTGGGCCGACACCACGCTGTTCTGGGCTGCCATGGCCTACAACCTGCAGCCCAAGGGCGCCGCCGTGTTGTTTGCCAACCTGCCGCCAGCGGCCGCGCAAGTGTTTGGCGAAGACCGCCGCGAGATGAGCGCGGGCATGCAGCGCCTGCGACCGGCCGATGCCACGGCCGCCTACCGCTCGTACCTGCGGCGTATTGCGCACATGGCCGAGGAACACGACTTCCTGTTCGGCGCCGAGCCTTGCCTGGCCGACTTTGCGGCCTACCACCCGCTGTGGTTCACGCGCCAGTGTGTGCCCGTGATGGCCGACATCTTTGCCGCCACACCCGCCGTGCTGGAGTGGATGGACCGCATCGCTGCGCTGGGCCACGGCCGCATGGAGAAGTTCAGTGCCGCCGACGCCATCACCGTGGCTGCGGGCATGGAGCCGCTGCCGCTGACCGACGACGTGTTCCAGGACGAGCACGGCATCCCGCTGGGTACCCAGGTCACGATTGCCGCCGAGAGCTTTGGCACAGAGCCCACGGAAGGTGAGCTGATTGCCGCCACCCGCACCCGCTACACCTTGCGCCGTGCCGACCCGCGTGCGGGCACGGTGCACGTTCACTTTCCCCGTATCGGCTACGTGCTGCGGCCGGTGGCGCCCTGAACAACGGCAGCCTTTTTGATCGCGTTGCGCCCGATGCGCTCTGCGTGTTCGGGCGGCGTTGGTCGAAGCCGTGTGTCGGCATGAAAGCCGTCCCGTGTTTCACGACCGCACCCCATCATCCATCGACAACCCCTAGGAGACACAAAACATGATTGACAACTTTGCCGGCAAAACCGCCGTCCTCACCGGCGCAGGCTCGGGCTTTGGCCTGGAATGCGCGCGCATTGGCGCCCGCCTGGGCATGAACCTGGTGCTGGTCGATGTGCAGCAGGACGCGCTCGACGCTGCAACGGCCGAGATGCAGGCCGCAGGCGCCCAGGTGCTGGCGCGCAAGGTGGACGTGTCGAACGCCGCCCAGATGGAGCAACTCGCCGCCGACGTGCAGCAGCGCTTTGGCGCACCGCACCTGGTGTTCAACAACGCAGGCGTGGGCGCGGGCGGCCTGGTGTGGGAAAACTCGGTCAAGGACTGGGAGTGGGTGCTGGGCGTAAACCTGTGGGGTGTGGTGCACGGCGTGCGCCTGTTCACCCCCATGATGCTGGCAGCCGCCAAGGCCGACCCCGCTTGGCGGGGCCACATCATCAACACCGCCAGCATGGCGGGCCTGCTGGCAGCGCCCAACATGGGCATCTACAACGTGAGCAAGCACGCAGTGGTCAGTCTGTCGGAGACGCTGTATCAGGATTTGTCGCTGGTTACTGACCAGATCGGCGCCAGTGTGTTGTGCCCGTTCTTTGTGCCCACCGGCATCAACCAAAGCCACCGCAACCGCCCCGGCGACCTGCCTGCCGAAAAGCCCACCAAGAGCCAGCTCATCGGCCAGGCGATGAGCGACAAGGCCGTGGGCAGTGGCAAGGTGACTGCTTCCGAGGTCGCGCAAAAGGTCTTCGACGCTGCTGCCCAGGGCCAGTTCTACATCTACAGCCACCCCAAGGCCCTGGCCTCGGTGCAGACGCGCATGGAAGACGTGATGATGGGTCGCAACCCCACCGACCCGTTTGCCGCCAAGCCCGAGCTGGGTGCACAGTTGCGGGCAGCGCTGAGGGCTGATTAAGCCAGAGGCGCTTGATTTACATGCCCTGAATGCTATTCAAAGAGTAGCAAATGGCCGCAGAGCTGCACGCCAACGACACGGCGCACCGCCCCACAGGCGGCTATGCGCTGTTCCCCACGGCCATCGGCCACTGCGGCATTGCATGGCGGGGGGCGCTGCTTGTGGGGGTGCAGTTGCCGGAAGACGCGGGCGAGGTGGCAACGCGTGCCCGCATGCAGCGCCGGTTTCCGCAGCTCGCCGAAGCTGCGATGCCACCCGATGTGGCAGCCTGGGCAGCACGCGTGGTGGCCCTGCTTGAAGGTGCGCAGGACGACCTGCGTGATGTGCCCTTGGCGCTCGACGCCGTGCCTCCCTTCCACGCCCGCGTGTACGAGCTGGCCCGCCGCATTCCACCCGGCAAAACCATGACCTATGGCGAGATGGCCGCCGCATTGGGCGAACCGGGTGCTGCGCGTGCCGTGGGCCAGGCGTTGGGCCACAACCCGTTTGCGCCTGTGGTGCCGTGCCACCGCATCCTGGCGGCGAACGGCAAGACAGGCGGTTTTTCGGCCGGTGGCGGCGCCACCACCAAGATGCGCATGCTGGAGATCGAGGGCGCGTTTGCGCACGAGACCCTGGCGTTGTTTGCACCCAGGGGCTGAAGGGGTTCAGCCGCGCTTTTTGAGCAGGGGCGACCCCGCGCTGGCCATGGCCAGCTCGTGCGTGGTGTTAAGCAGGGCAGGGCCCAGGGCCTGCATGCGCTCGGGCGTCAGGCGCACCAGCGGGCCCGCAATGGTCACCACCCCGATCACCGGGCCGTTGCCTTGCCGGATGGGTGCGGCCATGGCCGTCATGGCCGGTGCGAACACCTCGACGATGGTGCTGAAGCCCTGCTGCCGTGCGGTGCGCAGGTAGGCCAGCAGGGCCTTCACGGTGGTGGGGGCGTTGGGGCCGTAGTCCTCGGGTTTGCCAAAACCCTGGCGCGCCACCAGGGCCAGGGCCGCTTCATCGCTCATCGTGGAGAGCCAGGCGTGGCCGGCCGAGCTGCACGACAGGTTGACCGACAGGCCCATGTCTGGGTCGTAGCGCAGGCCGCGCACGGCCCCTTGCGCCTTGGCCACAAAGGTCAGCGCGTCGCCATCCACCACGGCCAGACGCACCAGTTCGCCAGATTCGGCGGCCAGCCGGTCCAGCAGGGGCTGGGCAATGTCCACCACGCCCGTGGCGCTCAGATAGCCCAGGCCCAGCGACACCAGCTTGATGGTGAGCATGTAGTTGCCCTGGCTCTGGTCCTGCCGCACGTAGCCGCAACGGATCAACTCGGCCAGCAGGCGGTGCGTGGCGCTCAGTGGCATGTCCAGTTCGGAGGCCAGGCTCGACAGGGCCTTGCCTTCAGGGTGTGGAGCGAGGTGCTCCAGGACTTTGAAACTGCGTTCAAGGATGCTGCTCATGGCGGGGGCTCTTCGTGATCGTGAACCGGTTTTTCCAGGATACCCAAGCGCTGGTTCTTCGGGCGCAATGTATCAAAAACTGTTAAAGGGTTTCTACTGTGGAAACAGTTTCCACTTTATTCATACGATGCAGTCCCCGATGCACTCCGGGCCTGGTGTGCACATTGCTGGTCTCTTTTTGTGGAGAAGTCCCTGTGAAAAAAACTGCTTGCCTTCTGGCGGCCGCTGGCCTGTCCTTCTTGATGGCGCTGCCCGCCGCCGCGCAGCAGGAGCGCGTGATCCGCTTCGGGCACCTGAACAATGCCGACCATCCCGTGAGCTTTGGCGTCAAGCGTTTTGGCGAGTTGCTGGCGGCCAAGAGCGGCGGCAAGATGAAGGTGATGGAGTTCCCCGCCTCGCAGCTGGGCAACGAGATGCAGCAGCAGTCGGCGTTGCAGGGCGGTGTGCAGCAGATGTCGGCCCCGGCCACCACCTCGCTGGCCGGCATCGTCAAGGAATTCGGGTTGGTGGACTTCCCCTTCTCGGTGGCCAACTTTGCGCAGGCCGATGCGCTGCTCGACGGCCCCCTGGGCCAGGCGCTGATCGCCCGATTGCCCGAGAAGGGCCTGGTGGCCCTGGGCTACTGGGACCTCGGTTTTCGCAACGTGACCAACAGCAGGCGCCCCATCACCAAGGCCGATGATTTTGATGGACTCAAGCTGCGCGTGATCCCCAACCCGGTGTTCCTGGAGACCTTCAAGGCCTTCAAGGCCAACCCCGTGCCCATGCCGTTTGCCGAGCTGTACGGCGCGCTGGAAGCCAAGGCCGTGGACGGCCAGGAGAACCCCTATGCCGTGATCCTGTCGAACAAGATGTTCGAGGTGCAGAAGTACGTGAGCGCCACCAACCACGTGTACGCCGCCAACATCGTGCTGGTGAGCAAGAAGTTCTGGGACCAGCTCACCCCCGCTGAGCAGAAGATGATGCACGACGCTGCCAACGAGTCGCGTGGCTACCAGCGCCAGGTGAGCCGCGCTGCAGCGCAGCGTTCGGTGGGTGACCTGCAGGCCAAAGGCATGGCCTACAACGAGATCACGCCCACCGAGCTGGCGCGCATGCAGCAGATCGCCAAGCCCGTGATCGAGAAATTCGCGGCCACCTATGACCCGGCGATCGTCAAGCTCTACAACGACGAACTCGCCCGCATCCGCAAGTAAGAGCGCCTGGCAAAACTCTTCTGGCGTCGTTACTGCGTCTTGTCGTGCTATTCGCACTGCCTGCGACGCAGCGCCTAGCCAGAACCGCTTCGCTGAGCTTTGTCAGCCGCTCCCAATCCTGAACACCCCATGAAAATCCTCATCCTCCACGGCCCCAACCTCAACCTGTTCGGGCGCCGCGAACCCCATATCTACGGCACCACCACGCTGGCCCAGATCAACGAGCGTTTGCTCAAGCTCGCTACAGAGCTGGGTGTGGAGCTCGACATCGTGCAGTCCAACCACGAGGGCGCGCTCATCGACTTCCTGCACGCGAACATCGATGCAGCGCAGGGCGCACTCGTGAATCCTGCGGGGCTGACACAGCACGGCGTGCCGCTGCACGATGCCATCAAGGCCATGCCTTTCCCGGTGATCGAAGTGCACATGTCCAACATCGCTGCGCGCGAGGCCTGGCGCGCGCATTCCATCATCTCGCCCGCCGTCAAGGCCACGGTGCAGGGCTTCGGTCCCCACTCCTACCTGGCCGGGCTGCGGGCGCTGGTGGACAGCCTGCGCGAGGCCGCCCAGGTTGCCTGAGCGGTGTGCGCGCACGGTGGTGGGCGTTCAACGTGTCTTCTGAAAATTCGTAGTCCAGTGATGGACTGGCGCTGACTTGTGCCGTGCTGGTGCCGAGCAGTGTTTGATTCGTTATTTTTGGATCAAATCGACCGCTAGTGCTTTGATGTATTGCGCTGTGCGCTATACAAATAGTAGCGTTGTAGTTGACTTCAACGCTACCCACCTCGCCAGTAGCTTTGCCAGCGAAGCCAGGCATCAGGTGGTGAGGTGCCTGGGCAAAAATCAGACTGGCTGGGGTCTGTTCGATAGCGCACAGACGCGCAGCATGTGCCCCTTGTACAAGAGGATCGGAGCGCACCCGCCATGTGGTTGCGCCATTCACTTGTGTACCAGGAGCCGCCCATGTCCCATCCATCCAACCTTGCCTCCGCGTGGGACACGTCTTCCGTGGGGCAGCCGGCAGACATATCGCTGCTGGAACTCTCCCATCTGGGTGAACATCTGGAGCATTGCGGCGCATTGCGGGGGCCGCTGGACCGGTTGCTCGGTGGCGCTGCATGGCTGCAGGCCCAGGTGGCAGAGCATGTGGTGACGGTTGCACTGCTGGTCACGTTGCTGGTGGGGGCTGTATCGCTGGTGCGGTAGGGCGCGCGCGCATGGGCTTACGCACACCATGGCCCTGGGTTCCCTCCGCGATGGACCGCATGCTCGATGCCCGGGCAGGCCCGGTGCTGGAGCCCCTGCGGGCCGAAGTGTTTGGCGTGGCCCGCTTCGAAGAGCATGGCCGGCACCTCGGTTCCTCCCACGACGCAGGCAAGGCGCCCTTTGGCCGCACCACGTTTTACCCGCGCCTGCAGAGCAACATCCGCGCACTACGGGGCGCGTACCGCTACCTGTTTGACGCACCGCATGACGAGCATGCGATCAGCCCCGCCGCTGAATGGCTGTTTGACAACTTTCATTTGATCGAAAGCCAGCTCAAGGAGATCCGGGCCGGGCTGCCGCCGCGTTACTACCGCTCGCTGCCCGTGCTCAAAGACGCCCCGCTGGTGGGCCTGCCGCGTGTGTACGGTGTGGCCTGGTCGTTTGTGGCCCATACCGACAGTGCGTTCGATGAATCGCTGCTCGTGCAGTACCTGAACGCTTACCAGGAGACCCGCGAGCTGAGCCAGGGCGAGCTGTGGGCGTTGCCCACCACGCTGCGCGTGGTGCTCATCGAAAACCTGCGCCGCCTGGCAGAGCGCCTGGCCAGCCACAAGGCCGCGCAGGAGCTGGCCAGCCTGTGCGCCGCCCGCAGCCAGGACCTGAACGGGCTGACACTGGATGCTGCCTGCGCCGCCATGGAGCGGCGTGGCGTGGCCCCGGTGTTCCTTGCCCACCTGGCGCAGTCGATGATGGGGCGCGGCGTGGTGGGCGGGCATGCCGCTGCAGGCACGCCATCGCCCGTGCAGCAGTGGTTGTTGTCCGCGGTGCCCGACCTGGTGGCGTTGCAGGCCCAGCAACAGATTAACCAGGCCGCCGACCAGCTGAGCATGGGCAATGCCGTTACCGCACTGCGGCGGGTGGGCGCTGCCGACTGGTCCGACATCATCAGCCAGACCAGCCTGGTGCTGCGCGCCATGCTGCAGTCGCCCGTGTTTGCGGCCGAGGACGAGTCCACCCGCAACACCACCTTGCATGGCATTGAAAACCTGTCAGCCCGCAGCGGGCAGGGCGAGGCCGCGGTGGCGCGGACGCTCCTATTGCTGATGTCGGGCGCAGACCGTGAGCCTCAGGATGAGACTGGGGCTGAACAGGCGTTGGCAGGCTATTGGCTGCAAGGCGCCGGGCGCGGCCAGCTGGAGCATGCCCTGGGCGTGCGCCGACATACCACCGATGTGTTGTCCCTGTGGCGTTCTGCGGTGGGTCTGTCGCGTGTGCCGTTGTACCTGGGCGCATTGCTGCTGGGCTCGCTCGGTCTGCTGGCCTGGCTGATGGCGCCCCTGTGGGGTGTGCAGGCGGGGCCCGATACCAGCGCAGCCCATCTTGCGGGCCTGGCGCTGGTCGCCGCTTTGTTGCTGCTGCCCGTCTCCGAGATCGTGGTGGCCGTGGTCAACCGGCTCATTGGCGAATCCGTCCGGCCCACCTACATGCCCCGCTACCTGCTGCCAGCGGGCATTCCGGTATCGGCACGTGTGCTGGTGGCGATCCCGGCGCTGCTCAGCAGCACCGGCACCATCGACCGGCTGGTGCACCGCCTGCACCTGCATTACCTGGCCAACCCCGAGCCCTGTGCGCAGTTTGCGCTGCTGACCGACGGTGTGGATGCCGATCTGCAAGACCTGCCCGAAGACGGCCCGCTGCTGGCCCATGCCCAGAGCCAGATGCAGGCCCTGAACCAGCAGCACCCCTTCACTCCAGGCAGTGCCCCGCGTTTTGTGCTGCTGCACCGCGCGCGCACCTACAGCCCTACGCAGCAGCAGTGGATCGGCTGGGAGCGCAAGCGCGGCAAGCTCGAACAGCTGGTGGCCGCACTCGCCACCGGGGGGCAGGGCGCCTTCCTGGACCTGGACGAACTCTCGCACCTCGCACCGCAGACCCGCTATGTGCTCACGCTGGACAGCGATACGCAGCTGCCCCCGGGCCGCCTGCGCAGCCTGGTGGGTGTGGCTGAGCACCCCGAGAACCAGCCCCGGCTGGATGCCACAGGCCAGCGCGTGGTGCAGGGCTACGGCATCCTGCAGCCCCGGGTGCTGGCGCCACTGCCCACTTTTGCCACCACCTCGTTGTGGCAGTGGCTGTTTGCGGGCCAGCAGGGGCTGGACCCGTACAGCGCCATGACCTCCGACGTGTACCAGGATTTTTTTGCCGAAGGCAGCTTCACCGGCAAGGGCCTGCTGCATGTGGCCACCGTGCACGCCGTGCTGGGCGGGCGCCTGCCAGCCGACCAGGTGCTGAGCCACGACCTGCTTGAAGGTGCGCTTGCACGCTGCGCCGTGGTGAGCGATGTGACGCTGGTGGAGGCGGAGCCCGAACACAGTGACACCGCCGCCGCCCGCCTGCACCGCTGGACGCGGGGCGACTGGCAGCTGTGGCCCTTTCTGGCCCAAGCCCATCGCTGGGGCCTCTCACCCACCAACCGCTGGAAGCTGCTGGACAACCTGCGCCGTTCGCTCGTGGCACCCGCATCGCTGGTACTGGTGGTGCTGGCCCTGGTAGGGCTGGGCCTGCCTTTGGCCAGCACGCTGGCGCTGGTGGTGGCTGCCTATGTGGCTGCGCCCTTGATGGGCGCGCTGGCGGGCTGGGTGCCCAGCCGCTTTGGGCTGGTCGGCATGCGTTTTGTGCACGAAGCATCGGGCGACCTGTTGCGCGCCCTGGCCAGTGGTGTGTGGCACCTGGCCCTGCTGCCGCAGCAAGCGCTGCTGCTGGGCGATGCCGTGGTGCGCTCCGTGCACCGGCAGGCCGTGAGCCGCTGGCACCTGCTGGAGTGGACCACGGCCGAGGCCGCGCAGAGCAGCCTGATCACAGGCCTGGGCGCCACGCTGCGCAGACACAAGGCGACCCCCTTGCTGGCGCTGGGCTGTGGCCTGGCACTGTGGGCCTGTGGAACCTTGGTGCCTTGGACTTTGGTGGGGCCGCTGCTGGCGCTGTGGGCGCTGTCGCCGCTGCTGGTGTGGCTGGCCAACCGCGTTCCGTCTGGCCTGGGCAAACCAACCTTGTCGGTACAAGACCAGGACCTGCTGCACGGCGTGGCGCGAGACACCTGGCGATTGTTCGAGCGCTGTGTAGATGCCTCCAACCATCACCTGCCGCCCGACAACCTGCAGACCGCCCCGTATGAAATGGTGGCGCACCGTACCTCGCCCACCAACATCGGGCTGTACCTGCTGAGCGCAAGTTGCGCGCGCCAGTTCGGCTGGATCGGCACGCTGGAGCTGCTCGACAGGCTCGAAGCCACCCTCGCGACCCTGCAAGTGATGGAACGGCACCGGGGCCACTTCCTGAACTGGTACGACACCCAAACCCTGCAGCCTCTGCACCCGCGTTATGTGTCCACGGTGGACAGCGGCAACCTCTGCGCCCAACTGGTGGCCGTGGCGCAGGCCTGCCATGCGCTGGCGGCGCAGCCGCTGTCGCCGCAGGCGGGCGAGCAGGCCATCCGCGCATCGCTGGCGCGGCTGCAGCCCCGGCTGGGCATCCACCACCCAGGCATGCGCGGGTTGCACCACCCCTCTGCGCTGAGCCGCCTGCTTGGCATGCGCCCGCCAGACGCAGCGCATCTGCCAGAGGCCACGGCGTTTCGCGCGCTGCTGGCGCAGGCGCAGGACGAACTGCGCAGCATGGCCCAGCCACGCCACCCGGCCATCGTGCACAGCCCGCCCACCGAACAGGACGAACTGCTGTGGCTGCTGGCCGACCACCTGGCCACACTGCAGTCGGTGGACCGTGACCAGCAAGCAGCACACCACGGCGGCGCACCCGAGACCACGCGCCGCCTCATGGCCCTGGCCGAGGGGCTGGATGCCCTGGCCTGGCAGGCTGACTTCAGGTTTCTGTATCACCCCCGACGGCATCTTTTGCACATTGGCTACCGGGTGGACGAGCAGCAGTTGGACACCTCGTTTTATGACCTGCTCGCGTCCGAGTCGCGCACCACCAGCCTCCTGGCTGTGGCCAAGGGCGACCTGCCGGTGAAACACTGGGCGGCCCTGGGGCGGCCGTTTTTTGCGAGCGGCCACCATGCGGTGCTGCGCTCGTGGTCGGGCTCGATGTTCGAGTACCTGATGCCCACGCTGGTCATGGCTGAGCCGTATCACAGCGCACTGGGCGAGGCCGGACGGTCGGCCCTGCGCGAGCAGGCGGCGCTGGTGCAGGGGCTGGGCAAAGATATGCCCTGGGGCATTTCTGAATGCGCCTATGCTGGGCGCGACCACACCCTGGCGTACCAGTACGCGCCGCAAGGCGTGCCACGCCTGGCCTTGCGCCGCACGCCGGTGGGCGAGATGGTGATTGCGCCCTATGCCACGGCGCTGGCCACGCAGGTGGATGCCCGCGCAGCCTGCGCCAACTTCCGCACCCTGGAAGCACTGTCGGCGCGTGGGCGCTACGGCTTCCACGAGGCATTGGACTTCACGCCCGAACGGCAGACCCACGGCGAGCGGTTTACCCTGGTCAGCACCTACATGGCCCACCACCAGGGCATGACCATCGTGGCGCTGGCCAATGTGCTGCTCAGCGGCGTGGCCCAGTGCTGGGGCACGGCGCATGCCCGCATCGAGGCCGTACTGCCGTTGCTGCAGGAGCGCGCCCCGCGCGAACTGCCCACCTTGCAGGCGACACCGCCGCGTCTGCCGCTGCATGCGCGCCAGCAAAAGACGCCAGACCATGTGCGCAACGTCACCCCTGGCGCCCACGCGCTGGAGCCCACACACTTACTGGGCAACGGGCGCTACAGCGTCACACTGCGCGCCAACGGGGCAGGGTGGAGCCGCTGGCACCAGACGGGTATCACCCGCTGGCGCGACGATGCGCTGCGGGACGCACATGGCAGCTTTCTGTATGTGCGGCAGATGGGCTCCAGCGTGCCCGTGTCCGTCACCAGCCACCCCGCTCCCGATGCGCGAGCGGTGTACGGCAGCATCTTCCACACCGACCGCGTGTGTTTTGATGCACTGTGGCCGGGGTTGCGCGTGCACACCACGGTGTGGGTGAGCCCGGAAGACGACATCGAACTGCGCAAGGTGGTGGTGAGCAACCTGGGCGACGCGGTGATCGAGCTGGAGCTGATATCGGCCTTGGACATCACCCTGGCCACCCACGCGGCCGACGAGGCGCACCCGGCGTTCTCCAACCTTTTCATTGCCGCCGATTGGCTGCCTGCACAGCGGGCCCTGCGGTTTGTGCGCACCCCCCGCCTGCAGACCGAGGCCACGCTGCAGGCTGCACACTTTGTGGCCGATACCCAAGGTCATGTGCTGGGCCTGCGTTGCCAGACCGACCGGCAGCTCTGGCTGGGGCGCAACCACACGCCAGGCCAGCCGTTGGCGATGCTGGACTGTGTGCCGGAGGTGCCCGCCACGCTGGACACGGGCCTGGACCCCGTAGCCGCCCTGGGCGTGATGCTGCGCATTGCGCCTGGCGCGCAGGCCTGTGTCACGTTTGCCACGGCGGCATCGCCAGACCCGGCCACGCTGCTGGCCATCATCGACAAGTACCGCCAGCCCAGCTATCTGGAGCGGGCATCGGCCATGTCGGCCACGCTCGCCAGCATCCAGTGGGCATCGCACCGCCCGCACCGCGACTACCTACCCGCGCTGCAGGCACTGACCACGGCGCTGGTGTTCACGCTGCCCAAGGTCCACAGCACCCACCTGGGTGTGCTGACCGAGGCTCAGGCAGCCCACCCCGTGTGTGACCGGCGCACGCTCTGGCAACTGGGCCTGTCGGGTGATCGACCCATGGTGCTGGTGATGGCCGGGTCGCCCCAGGGCATGGGCCTGCTGCGCACGCTGGCCCAGGCGCTGCGCGAATGGGCGCATGGCGGCGTGGCCTGCGACCTGGTGGTGCTCAGCACTGAATCGCACTCGTACCACATGCCCTTGCAGCGCGAGCTGACGCTGCTGCGCGAACACCACGATGCCGACCTCGCCATCCACACCGGTCCGGCGGTGACCAGCCTGCGGGTGCTGCGGCTCGATGAGCTGTCGGCTGCACAGCTGGGCACCTTGGCGAGCCTGGCCCGTATCACCCTCCATGCTGATGGCCATGCCCTCATGCACCAGGTAAAGGCCTGGGTGGCTGCCCATGGGGTGTCCATGGCCAGCCCTTGGCGCGGCGGTGCCACGGACGAAGTACCCACGCACCAGGGCAGCGCCCCGGTGCTCGCGCCAGTGGGCGGCTTTGCACCTGCGACCGGTACCTTTGGGTTTGAAGTGTCGGCAATGCTGCGGCCTGCCAAACCCTGGGTCAATGTGCTGGCCAATGCGCAGCTGGGGACCATGGTGTCGGAAAGCGGCGCAGGCAACACCTGGGCGCTCAACAGCCGCCTGAACCAGCTCACCGCGTGGTCGAATGACCCGGTGGCTGACCCGCCCGCCGAATGGCTGTTGTTGCAGGACCGCCGCACGCGCGAGGTGTGGAGCCTGACGCCTTCGGCCTGGGGCGCCGCCGATGTGGTGTACGGCGTGGAACATGCCCAGGGCACCACCACCATCCGCCACCGCAGAGGCGCGCTGGAGGTGGAGGTGCGCTGGTGCGTGGACCCCGTCACCGCCATCAAGCAGGTGTTTGTGCAGGTGCGAAACCTGGGCAACCGGCGCGAGCACTTGCGCCTGGTGGGCATGGTGGAGTGGATGATGGGTGAAAAGCGCAGCGACCGCGCCACGCTGGCCACCGCACCGTGTTTTGCACCACTGCCCGATGGCCGCTTGCTGGGCCTGTTGTGCACGCAGACCGAGGCGGCTGCGGGCTTGGGCGGGGGCACGGCCTTTTTCTGCGAGGCCTCGGCTGGGCCGGGCACGGACGACCGTGCCAATGACAGCCTGGACTGGACTTGCGACCGCAGCGAGTTCTTCGATGCGCAGGGCGATCTGGTGGTACCCCTGCAACTGGGGCAGCGCAGCGGTTTTGGGCTGGACCCCTGTGCAGCGTTGTCGCGTTTGGTGACCTTGCGGGCCGGGGCGATGTTTGAGCGCGTGTATCTGATGGGCTACGCCCCCACCGAGGCTGCGGCACGCACGCTGGGCGCCCAGGCCATGGCCGTTGCGGCCCGCACGCGAGAGAAGGCCACCCTCGACCAGTGGAATCTCCTGCTGGGCGCGACGCAGGTGGCCACGCCCGATCCACTGTTTGATGTGCTGGTCAACCGCTGGCTGCTGTACCAGACGGTGTCTTCGCGCCTGTTTGCCAAAGCGGGCTTTTACCAGGCGGGCGGTGCCACGGGCTACCGCGACCAGTTGCAGGATTCCATGGCGCTGGCCTGGGCGCAGCCGGGCACCTTGCGCGCGCAGATCGTGCTGTGCGCATCGCGCCAGTTTGAAGCGGGCGATGTGCAGCATTGGTGGCACACGCCGGGCGGGGCCGGGGTGCGCACCCATTTCTCGGATGACCTGTTGTGGTTGCCCTTTGCCTGCGCTCATTATCTGGAGCGCACTGCAGACCACGGTTTGCTGCAGGAGCAGGTGGCGTTCCTTGAAGGTTCTGCGATCCCCGACGGGGCGGAAGACATCTACGAATCCCCCAGCGCCAGCGCCACAACGGCCAGTGTGTACGAGCATGCCGCCCGCACCATAGACCGCAGCCTGCGCACCGGCGCACATGGCCTGCCGCTGATGGGCGGGGGCGACTGGAACGACGGCATGAACCGCGTGGGCGACGGTGGGCGCGGTGAATCGGTGTGGCTGGCGTGGTTCCTGTGCGCCATCGTCACCGACTGGATTCCGATCGCCCGCGATCATGGCGATTGGGAGCGCGTGCAGCGCTGGGACGCTGCCCTGACCGGCTGGCGCGTGGCACTGGAAAACCAGGCGTGGGACGGTGACTGGTACCAGCGCGCCTTTTTTGACGATGGCACGGCCCTGGGCAGCCACACGCGGGACGAGGGTCGCATTGACCTGATCGCGCAGGCCTGGGCAGTGCTCTCGGGCGCAGCAAAGCTTGCGCGGCAGCGCCAGGCCATGGACGCGGTCGAGGCGCATCTGATCAACCCCGCAGCAGGCTTGATCCAGCTCCTCATGCCCCCATTGCGCCATGCATCACCTAGCGCGGGTTACATCCAGGCCTACCCGCCCGGCGTGCGCGAGAACGGCGGGCAGTATGCCCATGGCGGCGTATGGGCGCTGATGGCCGCTGCAGAACTGGCGCTGCAGAAGCCTGAGCACCCCGGTGCGTTCGATGTGCCTTACCGTTACTTCACCTACCTGAGTCCGGCGCACCGCGCCCAGCACCCCGTCTGGGGGCCGGTGTATGCCGTCGAGCCCTATGTGATGGCGGCCGACATCTACAGCCAGCCGCCCTATGTGGGGCGCGGCGGCTGGAGTTGGTACACCGGAGCAGCAGGCTGGCTGCACCGAGCAGCGGTGGAGTCCATCGTGGGGCTGCAGATGCGGGCGCAAGAGCTGTTCTTCACGCCTTGTCTGCCGCCACACTGGCCGGGTTCAGAGCTGACGCTGGTGCGTTCAGGACGCACGCTGCGGTTTGTGCTGGTGCGCGTTGCCGCAGGAGCCTCAGCGGTCTTGCCGTCGAACGTCCCACCGGACGCCCGATGGTTGCAGGTGGGCGAGCGGCTACGCTGGGGTGACGGGCCCGATGGCCAGTGTTTTGTGATTCCGTTGCCTGGGTAGGGCATGCGCAGAGTGCATCTTTTGTGGGGCCTTGGTGCACCTTGACATCCGGCATTTGGTAATTGTGTGTATGTGCGATACCGTACAGACCTTGTTCGGCGCGCTGCCACAAACTTGCGGCATGCCCAGGCGGCAGGCAAGGCCGCAGGGGCACAGCACCGCGATACACCAAGGTTCCACCATAAAACGCTCCAATATCCCCCTTCAAAACCAGTTGCTGGCAGCCTTGCCCGAGCCAGACCTGCAGCGCTGGCTTCCATTGCTGGAACCTGTGGAACTGGCTTTGGGACAGGTGCTGTACGAATCGGGTGCGGCCATGCCGCACGTGTATTTCCCCACCAGTGCCATCGTGTCGCTGCTGTATGTGCTGGAGGATGGCGCGTCGGCGGAGATCGCGGTGGTGGGCTACGAGGGCTTGGTGGGCATATCGATCTTCATGGGCGGTGGAACCACGCCCAGCCGGGCAGTGGTGCAAAGTGCTGGGGCGGGATTTCGGCTGCGTGCGGACGTCATCAAATCCGAGTTTGAACATGCAGGACCGGTCATGCACCTGTTGCTGCGCTACACGCAGGCACTCATCACCCAGATGGCACAAACCGCCGTGTGCAACCGCCACCACTCGCTGGACCAGCAGCTGTGTCGCTGGCTGCTGCTGAGCCTGGACCGCTTGCCCAGCACCCAGTTGATCATGACGCAAGAGTTGATCGCCAACATGCTGGGCGTGCGGCGCGAAGGGGTGACCGAGGCCGCACTCAAGCTGCAGCGGTCGGGCCTCATCAGCTATGCGCGCGGGCACATCAACGTGCTGGACCGCCCGGGGCTGGAGCGCCGCACCTGCGAGTGCTATGAGGTGGTCAAAAAGGAATACGACCGACTGCTGCCATTGGTCGTAGCGAGCTAGGGGCGCCGACCTGGCAGACAGTGTGAATCGGTCCCCCTCTGATCCTGCGGGATGAAGACGTCGCACAGGGCCTGCACCCTGTGTGCGCTGGCAGACAGTCGCACCGCGCAAAGCCACCCACACTGGGCTCCACCTTGCGCAAGGCAAGGCATTGCGCAGGGGTCCTGGCGCTGCACTCCCGTGCAGTGCGGACAACAGCCCAAGGCCCCGCAATGCAAAGCAAAGACAACACCCTTCTTCAGCAACTGCCGACTGCGGCGCGCGAGCGTTTGCTGCAGCACTGCGAGCCCTTCGAGCTGGTACTTTCAGCCGAACTGAGCACCCGCGGCCGACCACTGGCGCATGCCCATTTCCCGACCGAAGGTTTTTTGTCGCTGGTCATTGATGTGGACAGCCACCCCCCGCTGGAAGTGGGGATGGTGGGGTCAGAGGCCATGCTGGGCTCGGAGCTGATCCTGGGGCTCGCAGCCACGCCGTGGCGGGCCCTGGTGCAGGGCGCCGGGTCTAGCTGGCGCATTGGCGCCAAACAGTTGCGTGCGCAGATCGACGCGATTCCCGAATTGGAGGCCTTGATTCAGGCCTGCCTGCTGGCGCGACTGCACCAGCAGACGCTGGCTGCAGCGTGCCAGCGCTATCACCTCATTGCCCCCCGCCTGGCGCGCTGGCTGCTGATGAGCCAGGACCGATCGTTGTCGGACTCGTTTCACCTCACGCAAGAATTCATGGCACTGATGCTGGGCGTGCGCCGCGTGGGAGTGACGGAGGCGGCGGGGCACTTTCAGGATGCGGGCCTGATCACCTACCAGCGGGGTGAACTCACCGTGCTCAACCGTAAAGCGTTGGAGGCCGAGGCCTGCAGTTGCTACGCAGCGGACAAGGCCATCTATCGTCGGTTGATGAAATACAGCAGCCCGTAGCTCGCCGGAGTTCTGGCTAAGGACTGCGGGTACCGGGTTGACTTCTCATTCACGGTTTGATCTGCAGATCGTCTTGAATGCTGCGAATGCCCAGCACGCTGTGGGCAATCGTCACCCAGCGGTTGGCGCGGGGCATGCCCTGTGGTTGCATGACATTGGGAGATTCAGGCGCCGGAATGGGTGGGGGCAGGGGGGAATCGGCATGCACTGCACTGGCGGGGGCGGAGTGCTCGTCGGCACCCGTTGGGGCGTGGCGTTCCTGGTAGAGCTGGCTGGGTACGGGAGCCAGCAACCGCTTGGCGCGCAGCGCCTGCAGGTCCGGCGTGTGGCCTTGGCGTACTGCCAGAGCCGGCGCGGTGCCATTGGAGAACATGAAACTGTCCACCGATTTCACACCGGACACGGTTTGCGCCACAAACACAGCCAGGTCGATCTGCGTGGGGTCTGCGGCCATGCCGCTGAGCAGCACCACGCCCTGGTGCGATTCCACACGGATGTTGTAGCTATTGACTACGGGTGACAGGATGAGTGCGGCCCGCACCCGCGAAGTGATCACGCCGTCTTCCAGATAGGCCACCGGCGACGGGCTGGCGGGTGGCCACTCGGTCACCATATCGCTGCGCTTGCAGCCCTGCAGCGGCAGCAGTGCAAGCACCATCATCAGCGCAGAAAGGGCGGTGGGCAGCGGCTGTTGGTGACGCTGAAGTGTCGGGTGGCGCATGGTGAAAGATTCCCTGGAAAAGCCCGGTCGCCCAAGCGGGGTTGGCCGTATCTTCACTGTGTGCCCCCGTGGTGCGTTTGTCTGTTCGTAACCGTACCCACCCAGGTGTGAGCAGCCGTTGCGGGCTGCGAAGCCAGGCTGATGGCTGCCGCAAGCCAGGGCCTCCAGCTCAAGGGTGCTGGTCCGGGCGGTCTGTGATGTCGGTACCTTCCGTTTTTCCAAACGCATACCCGCATCGTTCGCGCTTGGCGGCATACATGGCTGCGTCGGCACAGGCCAGCAGGGCGTCTGCCTGCGTGCCATGCTGGGGGCAGATGGCCACCCCGATGCTGGGGCGCACCAGCAGTTGCAGGTGGCCAATCTTCATGGGGCAACACACCGCCTGCAGCAGTTTGGCGCACAACTGGTGTAGCGGCGCTTCGTCCGCCACACCTCGGAGCAGGCAGGCAAACTCATCGCCGCCCAGGCGCACCACCAGGTCGCCATGGCGCACAGCGGCGTTCAGTCGCGCGGCTGTGATGCGCAATACCTCGTCGCCCACGCCGTGACCGTGGGTGTCGTTCACGGTCTTGAAGTTGTCGAGGTCGATGAACAACACCGTCGGTCCGGGTTGCAGGGAGTGCCTTTGGTCCAGCAAGTCTTCCAGGCGCAGTAGCAGATGGCGCCGGTTGGGCAGGTTGGTCAACTCGTCGTGCAGCGCCTGGTGTCGCGCCAGGCGCTCACCGTTGCGCACGCGGTCCAAATCGGCCAGCGCCTGGGTCAGTGCCGCCTGAGTGCCTTCCATGGTGCGCTCCAGGGCGTGGCGTTCTGCGGCTTCACGCGCCATTACCTGCAGCATCTGCTGCATGGCTGCCACACAGGTGCTCACACTGGGCTCGCCCAGGTTTTGATTGGCATGCGATGGGGGCGCCATCCACAGCCGGCCGTGCTGGGTGCTGGAGCCCTGTGCCCACTTCACTTGCAGCGAACGCAGCCACAGCTTCCAGCGCTGGACTTGTTCTGCTGTGGGCCAAGTGGCCGCCAGGGCCTTGCCCCACTCCCATGGTCTTTGGTTGCTGTCCATACGATTCATCAGGTGTTTCCGCCTCGCGGCACGAAGACGGTATGAGCCACAACACCGACGCCGCTCCGGTGTGCCTGCCTCACCAGGTCAAGCGGTTGGCGGGCCAGCCAAGGCATCTGAACAGTGATTTGCCAGTGCCAGAGTCTGCTTGCTGCAAGGGGCGTGTACCGTCTGGCAGCGCACATAAACGTGGTAGGCAGCGCTGGCAAGGTCAATGTTGCAGGTGTTACATTTGTTCGAAGCGTTAGCTGCCGCGGGCGCAGCGCCTTTGCAAAGCGCTTCAGGCCGTTGCCCAGCACCTTCCGTCCCCGCCAAGGAACCGTCCCATGTCACCAGAACGCCAACGGCTCATCCGCATGCTGTTCGACGAGTACATCGAGATGTATGCCGGACGCGATGCCCGGCTGGTGGATCGCTTCAGCGAGAACTTCAGCGGCTTTGCGGGCAGCAGCGACAAGCTCATCAAAACCCGCAGCGAATGGGTGGACATCACGCAGACCGACTTTGCGCAGGTGCCCGGGCGCATCGGCATCGAGGTGCTGGACCTGTTCCCGCAGGAACTGGGCGCCGATGTGCTGGCCGTGACCGCGTTTTTCCACATCCACCTGCCCAACCCCGACCCGCTGTTTGCCAGCGAGACCGCCCGCTTGGTGCTCGTCTTCCGGCAGGAGGGCGATGACTGGAAGATTGCGCACAGCAGCATCTCCATCCCGTATGGACTGGCCCGAGACGGCGAGGTGTACCCCGTCAGCCGCCTACAGCAGCGCAACCAGGAGCTGCAGACGTTGGTGGATGAGCGCACCCAGGCGCTGGCCCAGGCCAACAACCAGCTGCAGCTGCTCAGCAACACCGACGGCCTGACCGGTATCGCCAACCGCCGCCATTTTGACCAGACCTTGGCCCATGAATGGGCTCGCGCACAACGGGCCCACGGACCGCTGTCGCTGATCATGCTGGACGTGGATGTGTTCAAGCACTTCAACGACCACTACGGCCATCTGGCGGGCGATGCCTGCCTCAAATCCCTGGCCTTGACGCTGGCACAGACCGGGGGACGGCGCGATGGCGACCTGGTGGCGCGCTTTGGCGGCGAGGAGTTTGTGGTGCTGCTGCCCGGCGCCGATGCCCAGGTCGCCCTGGAGATGGCCCAGCACATCCAGCAAGCCATCCGGGCACTGGCCCTGCCGCACGAGGGTGCGCCGTGGGGCATCGTGACGGTGAGCTTCGGCGTGGCCACCATGGCGCCGCAGCGCGAGCAGCTGGCCGAAGAGCTGGTACGCCGCGCGGACCGCGCGATGTACCGTGCCAAGCAAGGCGGCCGCAACCGCATCGAGCAGGCGCCGGAGCAATAAAACCGGGTGGGTCGAGTTTTACCTGGCCGCCAGCCGAGCGAATTCTTCCGCCACGCCCCGCACCGTGAGTGGCGCACAGCCTTCGGCATGGTTGCTGATGGTCACGAAGGCGTTCTGTCCACGGCCTGTGATGCCTGCGATCACTGCGGCCAGTGCCGCCCGGGTGTCCAGGTCCGGGTGGTGCAGGCGGTCGTAGGGTTCGTACATCCGCTCGGCCTCTTCATAGCCGTAGGGGCCGTGCACAGGGTTCAGGTTCCAGCGGCACACCAGCGGGCTAGGCCACAGAGCACGCAGCAGGGGCAGTTGGTCGGGGAGCGGCGGCATCTTGGCATGCAGCCCCAGGCAATAGGTGGCGCCCGCTTCACGCAGCACGGCCGCAAAGTCGGGCGTCAGCCACTCGGGGTCGCGCACCTCCACGGCAATCACCCCATCGGGCGCCAGTGGTGCCAGCGGGGGCAGGGCCAGCAGCATGGCACGCAGGCGATCCAGCAAGGCGGGCATGCGATCCAGCTGCGCCAGCGGCAGGGGGCTGAGCTGGAATACCAGCGCGCCCAGCTTGTGGCCCAGGCCCTGGAGCGCCGGCTCCACACATTCGCTGCGGGCCAGCTCGGGGCTCAAGAACGCCGGGTTGGGCTGGCGACCGCGTCCGTCTTCGCTGCGCACCAGTGCATCCGTCACCACGCTGGGCGCCTTGACCACAAACCGGAAGTCGTCGGGCACCTGCGACGCATAGCGCTCGTACTGGCTCACCGTGAGCGGTCGGTAGAAGCTGCGGTCGATGCTCACCGTGCGCATCAGCGGGTGCTGGGCGTACACGGCCAGCCCCTGTTTCGACAGCTGCGTGTCGGAATGCTCGCCCTCCCACACCAGGCCTTTCCAGCCAGGGTAGGTCCATGACGAAGTGCCCAGGCACAACTGGCGGGGCAGGGCAGCAGCCAAGGCTTCCAGAGCGTCGTCCAGAACAACTGAGGCTACCGTGCCAGACCGAGTACGCCGTGCAGTGGACTCAGCGCCTTGCGTGGGGGATGGAGCCGATGGCCCGTTGGCCGGCACGTCTGCCGGCGGGGGCTTGGGAAGCGTGTCGCCAAAAAGATCGTCTTGCATGCGCTGCGGTGGTGCGGCTTGGTGCGGTACGGCGGGGCAGGTTGCGCTACGAGCTGCCAAACAGCCCGCTCTCGTCCAGCAGGTCAAACGTGATCTGGGGGTGGGTGTCCATGCTTTTCTTGATGGCAGCCGGTATGGCCTGCCGTGTCTTGCGGCACAGGCCCGGCTGTTCGTGCACCAGGATCGCAATTCCCCGCAGGCTGCGCACCTCGTTCGGGCTTTGGGTGATAGACAGGCGGATGCCCAGTTGCTGCTCCATGCGCTCCTGCATCCTGCGCAGGTCGGCAAGACTGCCCAGGTTCTCCAGGCGCTCCAGCATCTTCTTTTCTTCGCTGCGCGTGAGCATCAGGATGCGCAGATCTCCCCCCGGTGCTTGCAGCAACGCCTCCCGGTCGCACACGCAGGTGCCAGGGGGGCATTCGGTACGGATGGGGAAAGGTGGGAGGGACATGAAGCGGCGTGCGAACAGTCCTTCATTCTATGAAGGGCTGACCGTGCCGAGCGTGTGGCCACCCGCAAGTCCATGCGGCCCAACAACAAAAAGGGCTCCCAAAGGGAGCCCTTTTTGCCTGCCCGCCCCTGCGGTTCAGTTAACACTCCCCATGGCAGCAGCACCCGCACCGCGCGAAGTGCCACCACCATGGGAAGTCCCGCAACTGCTTCAATCCAACCCAAGCAGTTGGTCTGCCAAATTACATGGCGCTGAATTCGCCCGAAGGGATCTGGCCGGTGCGCACGGCTTCGGCAGCCTGTGCACGCACGGCAGCGCGGTCAGCGGTGAATTGGTAGGTCACCACACGC
>NZ_JACUZU010000011.1:0-130105 GCF_014851475.1 Acidovorax sp. ACV02 | reverse complement strand
ATCCCGAACAGGACAGTGAAACGACTTTGCGCCGATGATAGTGCGGGTTCCCGTGTGAAAGTAGGTCATCGTCAGGCTCTTACAGCCCAGAAAACCCCAGTCAGATATGACTGGGGTTTTTTGCTTTCCAGGCACACAAAAGTACCTGTACCACCCTGGCTCCTGCATCGACTCACACGCCTTACCGGCATTGATTACCATCTATCAGCGCGGCTGAGTGTGCTATTTGATTGCTGCTCAATAAGCGCTGGTCGGCCACGCATTGGGTGCGGTTATCCACCGTTCGGTGCGCGAAATCTCTGAACCCCGGCTGGGTCGAGAAAGCGCTCCAGCTTCCCATTCATCCACAGATGATGAAGATGTGCCAGCGCCTCACCCATAGCAAAAGTCATCTGGTGAGTGTCCAACTGGCGTTGAAACAGAATTGGCAAAGTATCCGCAGCGCTTAGTGCGCGGCTGTGCGCGGCTTGCAAAATCTCAGTGAGCCGCTCGCGGTGATGGTTTTGTAGTTGCGCAACGCGCGTGCCCAGGCCTGTAAACGGCTTGCCATGCGATGGAAGCACCAAGGTGTCTTGTGGTAGATCCAGATACCGCAAGAGCGAAGTCAAGAACAGCTGTAGCGGGTTGGCCTCTGGCTCGCTGGCGTGGACACTGACATTGGTGGAGATGCGCGGCAACACCATGTCTCCGCTGATCAAGGTGGTCAGCTCAGCGCAAAACAATGCCATGTGCTCGGGCGCGTGGCCGTAGCCGCTGATGCAGCGCCAAGCGCGGCCCCCGATGTTCAACGTGTCTCCATCCATGATTCGTCGAAAACGGGGTGGGAGAGCAGGGACCAGGGTCGGAAAATACGATGCGCGTCCTCGCACATGGTCTAAAAAAGACGGTTCTCGTGCACCGTGCAGCGCATAAAAATCGGCCCCTGCTTCCCCGCCAAACCCCTGCGGGTCATAGACGGCGACACGCGCTACGTTGTAGTCCGTGGCACTGATCCACAAGCGCACATCCCAACGCTCGCACAGCCAATGTGCCAGCCCGATGTGGTCTGGGTGCATGTGGGTCACGATGACGCGAAGAATGGGCAGGCCCTCCAGGCAGTCCGCAAATATCTGCTCCCACTGCGCGCGGCTCGCAGCGCTGTCGATGCAGCAATCCACCACGGTCCACCCGTCCACCAGCACACCGCCAGCATCCGGCTGGCGATCGCGCAGCAGCCACAGATTGATGTGATCCAGGGCAAAGGGCAGGCCCATACGGATCCAGTGCACTCCGGGCGCCACCTCCAAGGTGGTGCCCTCAACGGGCAGCGCGTCGCCGAGCGGGTAGTGGATCTGGTGTTCAAGTGGATTCATGGAGGCGGTGTGATGGGTTAGCATTGACGTTAACGTAAACGTCATACATTCGATGCATTGTAGGGAGCTGCCGCCACCCGGCTGTCTCCTGTGCGAAACCGATACTGCTGTGTGCAGCACCCACCATGGCCAATACCTACACCATCAGCGACCTTGCCAAAGAGTTCGATCTCACCACCCGGGCGATCCGTTTTTATGAAGACATGGGCTTGCTGCAGCCTGAACGCACCGGCGCCGCCGGCCGCAACCGGGTGTACAGCGCACGCGACCGCACGCGGCTGCGCCTGACGTTGCGGGCCAAGCGCCTGGGACTGTCTCTCACGGAAGCCAAGGAGATCATCGACCTCTATGACAGCCCCCGCGATACCGGCGTGCAGCTCCGCAAGTTTCTGGACGTGCTGGTGGTCCATCGCAAGCAACTCGAAGAGCAAATGGCCGATCTGCAGGCCAACCTGGAAGAGGTGCGCGAGCACGAAGAAGAGGCGCGCACGCTACTGGCCAAGGTAGAAAAGCAAAATTGATCCATAATTGACGTTTACGTAAACGTAAATCAGGAGACTGCAGTGTCCACGCCCCCCTTTGAGCCGCGTTGCATTGACTTTGCTGACCGCGTGCGCGACAGCTTTGCGCGGCAAGGGGCCATGCAGACGCTTGGCGCGTCGCTGGGATTGGTGGCGCCAGGTGCTGTAGACATTGAACTCCCCTGGGCAGCCGCCCTGACCCAGCAGCATGGTTTTCTCCATGCGGGCATGGTGTCCACCGCGCTGGATTCGGCCTGCGGATATGCCGGTTTCACCCTCATGGCGGCCGATGCCGCCGTGCTCACCATCGAATTCAAGATCAACTTGCTGGCCCCTGCCAAAGGCGAGCGATTCCGCATGGAAGGACGGGTGCTGAAGCCCGGCCGCACCATCACCGTCTGCGAAGGCCGAGCCTTCGCTATCGACGGCAACCAAGAAAAGCTGGTCGCCACCATGGGGTGCACTCTCATGGCGGTCACCGGACGCGACAGCATCCAGGGCTGAGCCCTGCCCATTTCCCTACCTTCTACGAGGAGACAAACCCCATGAGCATTCCCGCCAACCTTCCCGGCCTCAACTTCCAGCTGGGCGAAGATATCGATGCCCTGCGCGATGCTGTGCGCGACTTCGCGCAGGCAGAGATCGCTCCCCGAGCGGCCGAGATTGACCGCAACGACCAATTCCCCATGGATCTGTGGCGGAAGATGGGTGATCTGGGCGTACTCGGCATCACAGTGCCAGAGCAATATGGCGGCGCCGCCATGGGCTACCTCGCCCACATGGTGGCGATGGAAGAAATCTCCCGCGCCAGTGCCTCGGTGGGCTTGTCCTATGGCGCCCACAGCAACCTGTGTGTGAACCAGATCAACCGCAACGGCAACGAGGCACAAAAGGCCAAGTACCTGCCCAAGCTCATTAGCGGCGAGCACGTGGGCGCGCTGGCCATGAGTGAGCCCGGCGCGGGCTCCGACGTGATCAGCATGAAGCTCAAGGCCGAGGACAAGGGCGGCTACTACCTGCTCAACGGAAGCAAGATGTGGATCACCAACGGCCCCGATGCGGACACCCTGGTGGTGTATGCCAAGACCGAGCCTGAAATGGGCGCACGCGGTGTCACGGCCTTCCTGATCGAGAAGGGCATGAAGGGCTTCTCGATTGCGCAAAAGCTCGACAAGCTGGGCATGCGCGGCAGCCACACGGGCGAGCTGGTGTTCCAGGACGTCGAGGTGCCTGCACAAAACGTGCTCGGCGGCGTGAACAACGGTGCCAAGGTATTGATGAGTGGCCTGGACTACGAACGCGCGGTGCTGACCGGCGGCCCGCTGGGCATCATGCAGTCCGTGATGGACAACGTGATCCCTTACATTCACGACCGCAAGCAGTTCGGCCAGAGCATTGGCGAGTTTCAGCTCATCCAGGGGAAGGTGGCCGACATGTACACCGTGCTGCAGGCGGGTCGCTCGTTTGCCTACACTGTGGCCAAGAACCTCGACATGCTGGGCACCGACCACGTGCGCCAGGTCCGCAAGGACTGCGCCAGCGTGATTCTGTGGTGCGCCGAAAAGGCCACCTGGATGGCCGGCGAAGGCGTGCAGATCTATGGTGGCAATGGCTATATCAACGAGTACCCGCTGGGCCGCCTCTGGCGCGATGCCAAGCTGTACGAGATTGGTGCCGGCACCAGCGAGATCCGCCGCATGCTGATTGGCCGCGAGCTGTTTGCCGAGACCTGCTGACCTGCGACAACTGATCGACCAACCCTCACACACCAAGGACCCCATGCCTTCCTCCATCGACGACCTGTTTGTTCACAACCGCGCCTGGGCGGCCCAGATGGAGCGCGAGCGGCCCGGCTTTTTCACCAGCCTGCTGGCGCAGCAGAAGCCCAAGTACATGTGGATCGGCTGCTCCGACAGCCGGGTGCCCGCCAACCAGATCACCGGGCTGGAGCCTGGTGAGGTCTTCGTTCACCGCAATGTGGCGAACGTGGTGGTGCCGACCGATCTCAACTGCCTGTCTACCATCCAGTACGCGGTGGACCAGCTGCGCATCGAGCACCTGATGGTGGTGGGCCACTACGGTTGCGGCGGTGTGCTGGCCGCGCTGGAGGGCACGCGCGTGGGCTTGGCCGACAACTGGATTCGCCATGTGCAGGACGTGCGTGACCGCCACCGCGACCTGATCGCCGCCACCGCGCCTGAGTGGCGCCACGACGTGCTGTGCGAGCTCAACGCCATCGAGCAGGTGGTGAACATTGCACAGACCACCGTGATGCTGGACGCTTGGGGCCGGGGCCAGAAGGTTACGCTGCATGGCTGGTGCTATGGCCTCAAGGACGGGCTGATCAACAACCTGCACATGTCGGTGGACAGCACGGAAGGCCTCGAATCGCTGTACAAGGCGGCAATTGCCGGGGTGGCCGCAACCCGGCGGCAGTAGGCCTGCCGTCGCCCTGTGTCTGCCGAGCGACGGTTGCGCTGACGAAGAAGCCAATAGGCCCGCCACCATGTTCCCGCAACGCCTTGATGCGCCCCAGGCCTACGGCATTGCCAAGGCCATGATGGACGGCTTCAACCGGCATTACCGGTTGTTCCGCACCGAGTCCGCGCGCGCCAAACACCGTTTTGAAACCGCTGACTGGCACGGCCAGCAGCGGGCGCAGCGCGAGCGCATCGAGTTCTACGACCTGCGGGTGAAGGAATGCGTGCGCCGCCTGGAAAAAGAGTTCGAGGCCGGCGCGCAGCCGATGGATGTGTGGCACCAGGTCAAGCTGCACTACATCGGGCTGCTGGTGAACCACCACCAGCCCGAGCTGGCCGAAACCTTCTTCAACTCGGTCACCACCAAGATCCTGCACCGCACGCATTTCCACAACGACTTCATCTTTGTGCGGCCTGCGGTCAGCACCGAATACATCGAGAACGACGAGCCTGCCGCGCGGCCCACCTACCGCGCCTACTACCCCACGCGCGACACGCTGGGCGACACCTTCCAGGCCATCGTCGAGAACTTCCAGCTGCAGCGCGAATTTGCCGACCTGCCACGTGACACCGCTTGTGTGGTGGGCGCCATGCGCAGCCGGCTCGACAAGGTGAGGTTGCGCACCAACTTCCAGATCCAGGTGCTCACCAGCCTGTTCTTTCGCAACAAGGGCGCGTATGTGGTGGGCAAGATCATCAACGGCTTCAACGAGGTGCCGTTTGCGCTGCCCATCCTGCACGACGACAGCGGCAAGCTGACCATCGACGCCGCGCTGTTCGGCGAAGACGACATGCAGATGCTGTTCAGCTTTGCCCGCGCCTACTTCATGGTGGACATGGAGATCCCCAGCGCCTACGTGCAGTTTTTGCGCAGCCTCATGCCGCGCAAGCCGCGGGCCGAGATCTACAACGCCCTGGGCCTGGCCAAGCAAGGCAAGACACTGTTCTACCGCGACTTCCTGTACCACCTCAAGCATTCCAGCGACCAGTTCCGCATCGCGCCGGGCATCAAGGGCATGGTGATGCTGGTGTTCGACCTGCCGAGCTTCCCGTTCGTGTTCAAGCTCATCAAGGACTACTTTCCGCACCAGAAGGAAACAACGCGCGAACAGATCAAGGCCAAGTACCTGCTGGTCAAGCAGCACGACCGCGTGGGCCGCATGGCCGACACGCTGGAGTACAGCGAGGTTGCCTTCCCCCGCGACCGCTTTGACGATGCCCTGATTGCCGAGATCGAGAAGTTCGCCCCCAGCCAGCTCGAAATCAGTGATCGAGATGGCGATGGCCAGACCGAAGTGATCATCAAGCACCTCTATATCGAGCGGCGCATGATCCCGCTCAACATCTACCTGCAAGAGGCCTTTGACACCGGCCTGTCCGACCCGCGTGCGCGCCAGCAGATGGAGCACAGCGTCATCGAATATGGCAACGCCATCAAGGACCTCGTGGCCGCCAACATCTTCCCCGGCGACATGCTCTGGAAGAACTTTGGCGTCACGCGCAACGGCAAGGTTGTGTTCTACGACTACGACGAGATCGAATACCTCACCGACTGCAACTTCCGCCGCGTGCCCACGCCGCGCAACGAGGAAGAAGAGATGAGCGGCGAGGTCTGGTACAGCGTGGGCCCGCGCGATGTGTTCCCCGAAACCTTTGGCCCCTTCCTGCTGGGCAACGACGCGGTGCGCGAGGTGTTCATGCAGCACCACGCCGACCTGCTCGACGCCGCGTTCTGGCAGTCGCACAAGGAGCGCATCCAGGCGGGTCATATGTTTGATGTTTTCCCCTACGACACGGAGCGGCGCTTTGCGCAAGGCGCTGCGGCCCGCTGAGCGCCCGCCAAAACCCCGTTTTTCGCCCCCACTTTTCCTCTGACCCTTACCCAGGAGACCTTCACCATGTCCATCCAAGACCCCATCGTCATCGTTGGCGCTGCACGCACCCCCATGGGCTCGTTGCAGGGCGACTTCTCCAGCCTGGCCGCGCACGACCTGGGTGGCGCCGCCATCAAGGCCGCCATCGAGCGTGCCGGTGTCTCGCCCGACGCCGTGGGCGAAGTGCTGTTTGGCAACTGCCTGATGGCCGGCCAGGGCCAGGCACCCGCGCGCCAAGCGGCGTTCAAAGGCGGCCTGCCCAAGGGCGCGGGCGCCGTCACGCTCAGCAAGATGTGCGGCTCCGGCATGAAGGCCGCGATGATGGCGCACGACATGCTGCTGGCCGGCACGCACGACGTCATGGTGGCGGGTGGCATGGAAAGCATGACCAACGCCCCCTACCTGCTGCAAAAGGGCCGCGGCGGCTACCGCCTGGGCCATGACCGCATCTTCGACCACATGATGCTCGACGGCCTGGAGGACGCGTATGAAGCGGGCCGCAGCATGGGCACCTTTGGCGAAGACTGCGCGGCCAAGTACAGCTTTACGCGTGAGCAGCAGGACGCGTTTGCCACCGCCAGCGTGCAGCGCGCCAAGGCGGCCACCGAGTCCGGTGCGTTCGTGGCCGAGATCGTGCCCGTCACCGTCAAGACCCGTGCGGGCGAGACCGTGGTGTCGGTGGACGAAGGCCCGGGCAAGGTCAAGCTCGAGAAGATCGCCACCTTGAAGCCCGCGTTCAAGAAGGACGGCACCATCACCGCTGCGTCCAGCTCCAGCATCAACGACGGCGCGGCCGCGCTGGTGATGATGCGCGAGTCCACAGCCAAGAAGCTGGGTGCCAAGCCCCTGGCCCGCATCGTGAGCCACGCCACGCACGCACAAGAGCCCGAGTGGTTTGCCACCGCCCCCCTGGGCGCCACACAAAAGGCACTCGCCAAGGCCGGCTGGCAAGTGGGCGACGTGCAGCTGTGGGAGATCAACGAAGCCTTCGCCGTGGTGCCCATGGCGTTGATGAAGGAATTGGACCTGCCCCACGACAAGGTCAACGTGAACGGCGGCGCCTGCGCGCTGGGCCACCCCATTGGCGCTAGCGGCGCGCGCATCATGGTCACGCTGATCCATGCCCTCAAGGCGCGCGGCCTGACCAAGGGCCTGGCCACGCTGTGCATCGGCGGTGGCGAGGCCACGGCCGTGGCGCTGGAACTCGTCTGAGGCCGCTGGCTGGAGATGGGATGATCCCCGACTTTGTACAAGGACCGCGATGACCACTCCCTCTCCCGCCATCGGCGCCTTCTGGCGCGCGTTTTCGGATGCCCAGGCATCGCTCCAGGCCCAGCCGCTGCGCGAGCGCGTGGGGGCGGCCAATGCGCTGATCGATCAGCACCTGGAAGGCCTGGCGCTGGAGATGTCCGGCGACGATGCCGATGCCGTGGTGGACCTCATCGTCACGGCCCACGGCAGCATCGAGCGGTTTCCGTTGCTGGCGCAGGTGGTGGCGGCCGCACCCGCGCTGCCGCACTACCGAGTGCGCGCGTTTCGCGAGCGCACCACGCAGCCGGACTTTCCCATCGGCATGGAAGGCTTTGAGCTGGCCACGTCCGAAGTGCTGGTGGCGCTGGAGCAGGACGGCGGGCAGGCGGCGCTGGAGATCCGCTTTCGCCGCGAGATCCCCAGCGACTACCAGGACCATGCGCGCAACATGGCATTCATCATGCTCGACCATGTGCTGGGCGAGTACGACTTTGCCGTGAAGGTGGGCGCGGTGGACTTTGTGGGCGAGCCCGGCGACACCCATACACCTTGGGTGTCGCTGAGCCAGCTGCCCCCGGTGTTCGACCGCTACTGGACCGACACCCTGGGCCACACCGGCCACTTTCCCACGGGCGATGCCGAGTGGGACGGGCTGGAACTGCAGTTTGATTGCCCCATCGACGAGGACGGCAACGAACTGCCCGCTGACGACATCGACAGTGAAGACGCGCCCGAGACCGGCGTGGTCATGGTCAACACCAGTGCCAACGCTGTGGCCATGCGGGCCGACCTGGCCTATGCCCTCACCGTGGACCTGGCGGTGCCCGACAGCGACACACTGACCGCCGTGCAAGACCTGCACGAGCAAGCCGCCACGCTGCTCCAAGTGCCGCAGCTGGGCATTCTGGTGCTGACGCTGATGCGCGCGGGCCGCCGGCAGGCGTTGTACTACGTGAGCGACGAACAGCTGGCCAAGCAGACGCTGGCGCCCCTGCTGCTGCGCGACGAGGCGGCATCGCTGGAGCTGAAGGTGGCGTACGACCCCGCGTGGTCGGGCTATTTCGAGTACGCCGGCTACCTGTCTGCCTGAGTGGGTGTCGCTGTTTTGTTTACTCCTGAATTGATAGCTGTTGACGCATGATTCACTAGCGCTTGCGGCATATTGGGCTTGAAAATGAACTCCATACTCGTGATGGGCGCGTCCCGGGGCATCGGCCTGGAGCTGGTGCGCCAGTACACCGATGCCGGGCGCCGCGTGATCGCCACCGTGCGCGACGACGCTGGCCGCGAGCGCGTGCTGGCGCTGGGCGCCGAGGCGCTCACCGTGGATGTGGCCAACCCCGCCAGCGTGAGCGGCCTGGCCTGGCAGCTTGACGGCGAAAAGCTGGACCTGGCGCTGTATGTGGCCGGTGTCATCCGCCGCCCCAACGCGCTCACCCCACCCACGCAGCAAGACTTTGATGCCGTCATGCACACCAACGTGCTGGGCGCCATGCAGGCCATTCCGCAGGTGGCGCCCCTGGTGGTGGAGGCGGGCGGCGTGTTTGCGTTTCTGTCCTCGTCCATGTCGCAGATCGGCAGCGTGCCGAACAGCGGCTCGTGGCTGTACCGCACCAGCAAGGCCGCGCTCAACATGGCCGTGGCCGCCGCGCAGCACGACTACCCCGGCGCGACGCTGGTCACCATCGACCCCGGCTGGGTGCAAACCGACATGGGCGGCGGCGGTGCGCCGCTGACGGTGGAAGACAGTGTGCGCGGCCTGCGCAGCACGCTGGCCAGCGTGACCGCTGCCGACAAGGGCCGCCTGCTGCACTACGACGGCCGCCGCGCTGCCCACTGGTAGTGCGCAAGCTACTAAGCCCCCGAATTTTTGAACAACGACTCTGGAGACACTCCCATGCTGCTGACCCAAGACCAGGAAATGATCCGCGACGCGGTGCGCGACTTTGCGCAAACCGAGCTGTGGCCGAATGCCGCACGCTGGGACAAGGAACACCACTTCCCCAAGGAGGCCCACCAGGGCCTGGCCGCGCTGGGCGCGTATGGCATCTGCGTGCCAGAAGAGTTTGGCGGCGCCCACCTCGACTACCTCACGCTCGCGCTGGTGCTCGAAGAGATCGCCGCCGGTGATGGCGGCACCAGCACCGCCATCAGCGTGACCAATTGCCCGGTCAATGCCATCCTCATGCGCTACGGCAACGCGCAGCAAAAGCGCGACTGGCTCACGCCGCTGGCGCGTGGCGAAATGCTGGGCGCGTTTTGCCTGACCGAGCCACATGTGGGCTCCGACGCCTCCGCCCTGCGCACCACGGCGGTGAAGCAGGGCGATGAATACGTGATCAACGGGGTCAAGCAGTTCATCACCAGCGGCAAGAACGGTCATGTGGCCATCGTCATCGCCGTCACCGACAAGGGCGCGGGCAAGAAGGGCATGAGCGCCTTCCTCGTGCCCACCAGCAACCCTGGCTACGTGGTGGCGCGGCTGGAAGACAAGCTGGGCCAGCACAGCAGCGACACGGCGCAGATCAACTTCGACAACTGCCGCGTCCCCGCCGAGAACCTGATCGGTGCCGAGGGCGAGGGCTACAAGATCGCCCTGGGCGCGCTCGAAGGCGGCCGCATCGGCATCGCCGCCCAAAGCGTGGGCATGGCGCGCAGCGCGTTCGACGCGGCGCTGGCGTATTCCAAAGAGCGCGAAAGCTTCGGCACCGCCATCTTCAACCACCAGGCCGTCGGCTTTCGTCTGGCCGACTGCGCCACGCAGATCGAGGCCGCGCGCCAGCTCATCTGGCACGCCGCCGCGCTGCGCGATGCCGGAAAGCCCTGCCTGAAGGAAGCCGCCATGGCCAAGCTGTTTGCCAGCGAGATGGCAGAACGCGTGTGCAGCGCCGCCATCCAGACGCTGGGCGGCTACGGCGTGGTGAACGACTTCCCGGTGGAGCGCATCTACCGCGACGTGCGCGTGTGCCAGATCTACGAAGGCACGAGCGACGTGCAGAAGATCATCATCCAGCGCGCGCTGGCCTGAGCCTGCGAGTCAGGTTTCTCGGCCCGCCTTTTGCCAGCCTTCGGGCGCAGCTCAAAAAAAGCTCAGCCCCTGAGGCGCAACTCGCGCTCCAGCAGCGCCAGCCGCTCGGGCTCGGCGTGGTGCCGGGCCACCGGCTGCACGCTGGCGAACACGGTGCGCCCCATTTCGGCACGCCCGCTCCAGGCCAGGGCCAGTGCGTAGTCGCAGGTGCATACGGCCAGTGAGGGCCAGGCGCCCGGGGCCTTGCGCACCAGCCCCAGAAACTGCTCACACGCCTTGCCCAGGTGGCCGGCGGCCTCGCCCGCCCGGGCCGGGTCGCGCAGCGCGATCATGCCCCGCACCCAGTCAATGAACGCTTGCCCGTGGGGTGGCAGCAGGGCGGGCTGCAGCGTGTCCAGCAGGCGCTGCGCTTCGTCGGTGTGGCCCGCGCGGGCCTCCCCCAGGGCCAGGTCCATCTGCAATGTGGGTTCTCCTGGCCGTTCGGCCATCAGTTCGCGCAGGCGGGCCGTGAAGCCTGCATGGTCGCCCGTGGCCAGGGGCAGGGTGTAGATGCGTGCCAGAAATTCGCCCTCATCTGCCGGGCGCATGGGGTGGATGCGCAGGCGCAGGAGGGCGGCGTCCACCCCTTCGGCGCGCGCCTCGAACCAGGCCATGCGCACGGCGGCATCCCAGGCGGGCTGTCGCAAAAAGGCGTGCCGTTCGGCGGCGCGTGCCAGCCGCTGCGCCAGGACGTCCAGGCGGGGCAGGTCGCCCGTGGCGTGCGCGTGCAGCATCTGCTGGTACATGCGCTGAAACTGGTGCATGTAGGCAAACACGGCCAGGGGCGCCAGCGTGGCCGCCACCAGAATGGCCTGCACCCACGGGCTCCACTGGCGCCATACGGCCAGTGCCACCAGGGCCGCGCCCACCAGCAGCCAGGTGCGGTTGTTGCGCAGCAGCTGGCGCAGCGTGGTCCACAGGCCGGGGTTCTGCTGCGCTTCGATCTGGTCGCGCGCCAGCTGGCGCAGCGCCTTTACGTCCAAGGGGCCCAGCACGTCGTCAGCCATCTCGGTCAATGCACGGGCATACAGACCCGAGGTGTGCAGCTGCACCTGGGTCAGCGGCGGTTGCTGCAGCGCTGCGATGGCCTGCATGGCTTCTTCAGCTGTCTGGGCATGCACAAACCCCTCGGTGGGGCGGCCTTGGGCGTCTTGCGCCTGGTACAGCCAGCGGGGCTGGCCGGGCGGTGGGGGCGGGGTGGTCCCGGTGGCGGTCATGGTGTGGCTCCCTCCTGGTGTGATTTGCCAGCGTGTGGATGTCGCCGGTCGTTGGCTGCGGATGGTAGGGGGCTGCGTGATCGCTGCGTGCAGCGGGCAGACGGGCGGTGCACCGCTGGCAGACGACCGGTGCCGTGATACCTGCCTTTGCCTGAGCAGGCCGCAGGCAACAACCGCACGTTCTGCGGCGGCTGGGGCTTCGAAAGACCCCGGTAGGTGTACTACCGCGCTATTGGAAAGGCACCGCGCTCTGGTCTTGCCGCCTGTTGCTGGGGGCCAGCCACTGCGCCAGCACAGCGTGCAGCTCTGCAGGGTTCACGGGCTTGCGCAGCACCAGGTAGCCCTCGTCTTCGGCGTCCCGCAAGGCGGGGGCGTCGAACTCGCCGCTGACCATCGCACCCCGGGCGGCAGGGCAGCGGGCCAGCAGCGTGCGCAGGATGTCAAAGCCGCTCTCGCCCGAGCGCAGTCGCTGGTCGCAGAAGATGGCATCTGGCACCAGGCCTTCGTCCAGTCGGCCATGGGCTTCGGCCCCGGTGGTGGCATAGGCTACCGTCACGCCCCAGGCTTCGAGCATGGCGCGCCAGGCCTTGAGCACCTGGGGGTCATCGTCCAGCACCAGGCACTGGCCCTGCAGCGGACGGTCCACGATGGACTGGCGGTGTGCCGCCGCAGGGGCGGTGGTCGCGCCTGCATCGGGTGCCACATGGGCTGGCAGCCGCAGCCAGAAGCGCGACCCCTGTCCCGCCAGCGAACGTACGCCGTACGCCGCCCCTAACTGCTCGGCGCACCGCGCCACCACAGCCAAGCCCAGGCCGTGCCCCGCTTCGTCCATCTGGTCGGCCCGCGCTCCCCGGTAGTAGGGGCTGAACACCCGGGCCTGATCGGCGGGGGCAATGCCAATGCCCGTGTCCCGCACCTCCACCAGCCAGTCACCGCCGCGTGCGTGTGCGCTCACCAGCACCTTGCCCTGCGGTGTGTAGCGGATGGCGTTCTGCACTAGGTTCGCCAGCGCCTGGCGCAGCAGCACCGGCTCGGCCCACACAGTGGCGCCACGGCGCGGCAGCCGCAGCCGCAGGGTCAGGCCGCCGAGGCTGGCCTGCTCGCGGAAGAGGCGCACAACGTCCGCCAGCAGGGCGCCAAGGTCCACGGCGGCTTTGCGGCCCAGCGGCTGCCCCGACTCCAGGCGCGACAGGTCCAGCAGCGCATTGAACAGCTGGCTCATGGCCTGCATGCTGGTGCGCAGGTCGGCCACCAGCGGGCGCAGGACCGGGTCGGTATTGCGCAGGTTGATCGCCTCCACCATCAAGGACATGGCGTGCACGGGTTGGCGCAGGTCGTGGCTGGCGGTGGCGAGGAACAGGTTTTTTTCGGTCAGGGCGCCTTCCGCCTGGCGCCGGGCTGCGGCCAGGGCCTCATTGGCAGTGCGCGTACGGCGGTACAGCCAGAAGCTGGCGCCCGCTGCAAGCAGTGCCAGTGCCACCGCAGCCGCCAGTCCGATCTGCTGCATGCGGCGCACGCGCAACTCGGCATCCTGCACCCGGTTGGCCTGCGCCAGCTGCTCGATCTGGCGCTGCCGTTCAGCGCTGTCAAAGCGCTCCTGCAAGGTCGTTACGGCCTGGTCGCGCTCGGCATGGAACAGCTCCTTGGCCAGCGCCTGCTGCTTGCGGGTGGTGGCCATGGCCTCGCGGTACAGGCCGGCTTGCTCGTACATGCGCGACAGCTCGCCCAGCAACTGCTCTTCCATGGGCAGGGAGCCCGCTTCATGCACAAACCGGATGCCTGCCTCCACCTCGTGCACACCAGCCGCAATGCGGCCCTGGCCCATAAGTGCAAAGCCCAGATTGGCCTGCGCCATTGCGGCCCCGTTCAGCTCGTGTGCATCGCGGTACGCGGCCAGGGCCTCGCGCATCACGGGCTCGGCCGCGGCATACGCCTTGCGCTGCAGCAGGACGTCGCCCAGGTTGTTCAGCGCCGTGGCCTGGAGCCCGGTGAGCCCTCCAGCGCGGGCGATCTGCAGGGACTGCCGGTAGGCGGCCACGGCGGTGTCGAGGTTGCCCTGCACGTTTTCCACATTCCCACGGTGCAGGTGCAGCCAGCCCAGCGCCTGCCGGGCGTCCAGCTGTTCGGCCAGGGGCAGCGTCTCGCGGATGGTTTGCAACGCCCGGTCCGGGTTCTTCATGTCGAAGTGCAGCAGCTCCAGGTGGGTGCGCGACCGCAGCTCAGACGTGGCCGCCTGGCGTGGCAGCGTGCGCGAGAGTTCCAGGCTGCGCAGCAGGTGGGTCATCGCTGTTTCGAACTGGCCGTTGCCGCTGTGCAGGGCGCCCAGCGTCAGGTGGTAGAGCCAGCGCACCCAGGGGTCGGGTGCGCGCTCGGCGGCGGCCGCTTCGCGCGCCAGTGCGTCCAGTCCGGCGCGTGTTTTTCCCGCCACGGCCAGTTGCCGGGCCTCGAAGCAGACAGCCAGCACCTGCGACGACGGATCTTTCTGCGCAGCGGCGAGCGCCTTCAGCTGCGCAATGCCCTCGGTCACCACCGTTGTCTGCCCGGTCTCGAAGGCCGCGTCTGTCAGCGCCGCCAAGTAAGTGCGCCGGGTCGCGGCATCGGCCGCGTTGGCAAAACGTGCCGCGGCGGCCTGCAGCGCCTGCACGGCTTCGGCGCTGTTGCGTTGCGACAGGTTTTGCAGCCGGTCCAGCTCGGCCAGGTCCGGGTTCAGTGCCTGCGCCCTTGCGGGCAATGCCGTCTGCAGGCACAGGGCCACGACCAGCACCACAACCCGGACGAGGCGCATCAGGGCAGCTCCAGCCGCCGCCCGCGCAGCAGGGTGATGGCCTCGACCCGTGTGCGCACCCGCAGCCGCTCCAGGATACCCGTCACGTGCTCCTTCACGGTGCTCTCTGCAATATCCAGCTGCGATGCGATACGCTTGTTGGGCAGTCCCTGCAGCACCAGCGCAAGGATCTGGCCCTGCCGCGCAGACAGGCCCAGCTCGGCCGGTGTCACCGGCAGGTCGCGGCTGCGCAGCGGCTGGCTGCCCGGATGGCCCGGCTCAAACCAGACCAGCCCGCTCAGCAAGGCCTCCACCGCCAGCCCGAAGGTTTCAGGCGCTGCTTGCTTGTGGATGAAGCCCTGCGCGCCTGCCTGCCGGGCCTGGTCCATCACGGCGGGGTCATCGTCGCCACTGATCACCGCGATGGGCATTCCGGGGCAGTGGCTGCGCACCTGGGCGATCAGGCCCACGGCAGCGCCTTCTGCCAGCCAGAAGTCGATGAGCGCGATGGCCGGTGTGCCCCGCGTGTCCACCCAGCGCAGAAGGTCGTTTGCCCCTGCGGCCACCACCACGTCCATCTGCGGCAGTCGGGCGCGCAGGAATTCGGCCATGCCGTGTGCCACCAACGGATGGTCGTCAAGGATGATCGCGTAGTGAGAGGTGGAGGACATGCGGTGGTGGAGGGGGCGCAACCCGGCGGGATGCCGGTGCCAGAAGGTATGCCTGCGGGCAAATTCTGCCAAGTGTTCAGCAGGATGGGCGGCGCGCAAACCCTACCAGCGTAGGGTTTCGCCCGGGATGGGGTGCTGCGCAGAATCCGCGCTCCATTCACCATCACGAGGTTTCTGTTCATGACACGACAAGCCAGCGCAACGGGTGCCGGGCGCACCTGGCACTCTGCACGACCTATCTTCCGCTGGGCCCCCCTGGGCTTGGCTGCCGCCTTGCTGGTGGGCTGCGGCGGTGGTGATGACGACAACGGCACGCCTCCGCCCAGCGCTGGCGCATTCAGTATCGGCGGCGCGGTCAGCGGCCTTGGGGCTGGCAAAACGGTGACGCTGCAGAACGCCGGCAAGGACGACCTGACCGTGAATGCCAATGGCAACTTCGTGTTCGTCACGCGTCTGGACAACGGCATTGCCTATGCCGTCACCGTGAAGACCCAGCCCAGCGGGCAGCGCTGCACGGTGACGGAAGGCACCGGCACAGCCACTGCCAACGTGAGCAACGTGCAGGTGCGCTGCGAAAACCTGGCGGCTGCCACCTACACGGTGGGTGGCTCGGTCAGCGGCCTGGCGGGTGGCGCTGTGGTGCTGCAGAACAACGGGCGCGACGATCTGTCGGTGTCCAGCAACGGCGGCTTCACGTTCGGCACGGCGTTGGCGGGTGGCACGGCGTTGGCGGGTGGCACGGCCTACGCCATCACGGTGCGCACGCAGCCTTCGGGCCAGAGCTGCACGGTGCGCAACGGAACGGGCACGGTAGGATCGGCCAATGTGAGTTCGGTGGACGTGAGCTGCGCGACGGCGGCGCTGGGGCTGCCGGAGGGCGACTGGAAGCAGGAGCTGTGCGTGGTGGTGCGGCCAGGAACCTGGGGACGCTCGCTGTGGCGCATCACCCGCCAGAGCGACACCCGCGTGGTGGGGCAGATTGGCGTGGTGACCTATGCCGACGCCAACTGTTCCGGCACGGGCACCGTTGCCGGTCCGCTGACCGATGTGGGCAATGTGGCGTTCGACCGCAACGGCAGCACGGCCACGCTGACCGCTTTCTGGGGGCTGTGGACCCAGCCGTCGGGCCTGACATCGCGCGCCGTCTGGGCACGCAAGGGGCCCCGCCTGTGCATCTTTGGCGATCAGATACCCACCGCGTTCCCGACGGCGGCCAGCGTGGAGAGCTACGTGGACACCGTCTTGCCCGCCAAGACCTGCTACACGCAAAACTGAGTGCTGGGGGCTGTACAGCCCCCCGACCAACCCAAAGCCCCCGCAGCGAAGTTGCTGCGGGGGCTTTTCTTTGATCGGATGTGATCCGGTTTGTGTTGGAGCGCGCCCATTGCTGCAGGGCCACCCGCCCCGGTGTCCCCGGGGCATCCCTCAGGCTTCAGCGGGCGAGTTCAGCCGCCGTCGCCGCATCCAGCCGCCCGGATGGGGGCAGCCCCTTGTCCTTCTGAAAGGCGCGCAGCGCTGCCGTAGTCTTGCCGCCCATGGCGCCATCGGGTGTGCCCGCGTTGTAGCCCAGCTCATTCAGGCGGGCCTGCGCATCGCGCAGCGAAAGTCCTGCGGTGGCTCCATTGCTTTGCGAGGCAGCACGCGCGGCCGATGTCTGCGAGGGCGGTGCGGCGCCGTCCACACTCAGTCGCCCGCCACCCCCCAGGCCCTGGCCCTTCACCGTCTGGGCGCGGTAGTTGCGCAGCGACTGCACCATCTGGTTGAACGCATCCATGAAGGCGGCCGCAATCACCTTGCCTTCGGCCGTGTTGGAGTAGCCGCCCATGCGCGCGCCGCCCGATCCGCCCAGCAGTTGCCCCATGGCGCGAAAGTCGGTCTTGGCGGCACTGCCTTCTGACGCCGCCACCTGCACACCGGATCGGTTGTCGATGAGCGTGAGCAGCGCGCTGGCCTCCTTGGTGTTCATGTTGCCGCCGATGGCTGCCAGCAGGCCCCCCGCACGGCCACCGACCAGGCCGCCCAGCGATGCGGAGGCACCGCCTGCGTTGTTGTTCTGGAACACGATTTCGGGCGACAGGCCATAGTCCGAGGCCACCATCTGCCCCTGGCCAAACTGGCTGCCCTGCCGCATTTCGCCCGACTGCATCAGCGCGCGCTCGCGCGTCATCGCGTTCATGCCGGCGGCGCCGCGCTCCACCACCACAAAGCAGTTGGACTGCTGCACCAGCAGACGCAGCAGGTTGGCCGTGGGCGGCAGGCGGTATTGGTCACGCAGGATGGTGTACCAGCCAGCCTGCTGGTTTTCGATCAGCGAGACGGTGCCCAGCGGGCTTTCGCAACGCTCCAGCGAGTCGCTGGCGCCGGTAGAGGCTCCGCCCGCAGCGCTGCCGGTGGCCACGGTCTTGGCATCGGCGCTGCCCATGCGCATGTTGGTGGTCTCGCAGCCGCTCAGTAGTGCAGCAGCGGCCACGGCAGCGCTGACTGCGCACAGGCGCAGCGGGGTGGTTGAACGGGGCGGGGTGGCAGCGGCACGCGCGCGCCGCAGCGGGGCAGAAAGGGTGATGGTCATGGTGACAGATGTGGCCGCATGTGCAGCGAAAGGGAGGAACACAAAGTCCTGATCTTTCGCCGTGCAGCCAATCACCGGCAACCCGACAGAGGTAGGGGGCAAGGGGCGGCACACCCGGCCCGGGCTGCGCCCCGCGCTTGTCAGAACGGTCAGCTGCTGGACAGCGCCGCGCTCTGCAACTGCGCCAGCGTCACAAACTCCAGCGCGCGGGCATGGGTGCATTCCAGGATCACCGGCGGTGCCACACCCGCCTCGTAGGCTTCTTTCCAGCGCAGGGCGCACAGGCACCAGCGGTTGTTGGCCTTGAGTCCTGCAAACCGGTATTCGGGCCGGGGGGTGATGAGGTCATTGCCCCGCGACAGCGAGAAGTCCAGAAACGCCTGTGTCATGCGTGCGCAGATCACGTGGGTGCCGTGGTCGTGCTCGTCGGTGTTGCAGCAGCCATCGCGGTAGTAGCCGGTCAGTGGGTCGTAGGAGCAGGGCATCAGCATGGTGCCCAGAACGTTCAGTGCAGTCATATCGGGTCGCGTGTGTTGTGAGGGCCTATGGGGGCGCAGATTGTTGGAGTGGGCGCGGGGCGGCTCAGCCCTCTTCGCCACGGCGGCGCAGCACCACGGTGATCTGCCCGTTGGTCTCGATGGTGGCGCGTTCCACTTCGTGCGCGTGCAGGCAGCCACCGGCGCGCAGTGCGGCCTCCACGTCGTCGCGGGTCAGCAGCTCCTTGCGCATCAGCGCCTGGTTCAGCTCGCCCTGGTGGATCAGCACCTGGGCTTTGCCGTCCACCCAGCGCCCGATGCGCGGGAAGTGGAACGCCAGCCGCGCCAGCGCCACATGCAGCAGCATCAGCGTGCTGGCAGAGATCAGCCCGCCCACGAGCGAGTTGTCGCCCGCGTTCATCGAGTTCTGCACCGCGTTCGACAGGATCAGCAGCAGGATCAGGTCAAACGGCTCGTACTGCCCTGTCTGCCGCTTGCCCGACAGGCGCATGAACACCAGCAAGAACAGATACACCACCACGCCGCGCAGCACAAACTCCCACCACGGCACACTCATTTGCCACATTGCAAGGTTCCTTGTTGGATGCTTGGGTGGGGCCAGTCTACGGCCTGCGGCTTGCCCCTCATTCGCTGAGCGAAAATCCCGGGCAATCCCCCGCACGGCTCCGGCACAGTGCGCCCTCATTGCAGTGGCGGCCGAGCGGGCCTCCTCTGCTGCCCCCATCGAAAGTACCGCCCCATGCAACGCCGCCAATTCCACCAAACCAGCCTCATGGGGGCGCTGCTGTGCGCCACTGCGCAGCACGCCTGGGCGCTGTCGCTGGGCGACCTCACCAATGCCGACGCCTCCAGCGGCCTCAAGGCCGCGCTGACCCAGGGCGCGCAGGCGGCGGTGTCGCTGCTCGGCCGCAACGACGGGTTTCTGGGCAACCCCAAGGTACGCATAGGCCTGCCGGGCTACCTGGACGACGCCGCCAAGGTGATGAAGTCGCTGGGCCAGGGCAAGCGCATTGATGAGCTGGTCGTGTCCATCAACCGCGCCGCCGAAGCGGCCGTGCCCATGGGCAAGGACCTGCTGGTGGGCGCGGTGCAGAACATGACGGTGACCGATGCCAGGAACATCCTCACCGGCGGCGACAACTCGGTGACCGCCTTTTTTGCCGAGAAGACGCGCACGCCACTGGGCCAGCGCTTTCTGCCCGTGGTGAACCAGGCCACCGAGAAAGTCGGCCTCACGCAGAAATACAACGCGTTCGCGGGCAAGGCCGCGAGTTTTGGCCTGCTGAAGGCCGAAGACGCCAACCTGGCGCAGTACGTCACCGGCAAGACGCTGGACGGCCTGTACTACATGATCGGAGAGGAAGAGCGCAAGATCCGCCAGGACCCGGCCGCCGCCGGCAGCGCCATCGCCCGCAAGGTGTTTGGTGCCTTGCGCTGAGAGACGTCACGATGCCTTTGCCACAGCCTAACGACCCCTGCCCCTGCGGGCGCCTGGCGCCTACTGGCCCGGGTGGCAGCAAGGGCAAAAGCACAGCCCCCTTGCCATTCGCCAGCTGTTGCGGCCGTTACCTGGCGGCACCTGGGCTGGATGCCATGGCCGCCCCCGATGCCGAAAGCCTCATGCGGTCGCGCTACACCGCCTTTGCGTGCGAGCGGGCCGACTACCTGCAGGCCACCTGGCACGCCAGCACCCGCCCGGCCACGCTCGACTTTGATGCGGGGGCCAAATGGCTCGGGCTGGACGTGCGCCGATACGTCGCCACCGATGCCGACCACGCCGTGGTCGAGTTTGTGGCCCGCTACCGTGTCGCGGGGCGCGCCGTGCGCCTGCACGAGACCAGCCGTTTTGTGCGCGAGGGTGGGCGCTGGTTCTATGTCGATGGAGACCTCCATGGCTGAAATTCAAGCCAAAACCACCTCAAGCGCTAGTGCAATATGCCTTGATAGCTATGAAATTTGAAGCAATCCTGTTTGACTGCGACGGCGTGCTGGTGGACAGCGAGCCCATCACCAACGGCGTGCTGCGCGACATGCTGGCCGAGGCCGGGTGGGTGATGACGCCGGAAGAGTGCATGCGCCTGTTCATCGGCAAGATGGTGCGCAGCGAGGCCGCGCGCATTGAGCACCACACGGGCCGTCCTCTGACCGACGAATGGATGTCGGCCTTCTACGCGCGCCGCAACGCCGCGCTGGAGGCGCAGCTCAGCGCCATCGAGCACATCCATGGCGCTGTCGAGCGTGTACACGCCCACCACGGCGGGCGCATTGCCTGTGCCTCGGGGGCCGACCGTTTCAAGGTCGAGATGCAGCTGGCCAAGGTGGGCCTGGCGCCTTACTTTGAAGGCCGCATTTTCAGCGGCCACGAAATGCCCGCCACCAAGCCCGCACCCGATGTGTACCTTGCCGCCGCTGCAGCGCTGCAGGCCGTGCCCACGCGCTGCGCGGTGGTCGAAGACACGGTGACCGGCGTCACCGCCGGTGTGGCTGCCGGGGCCACCGTGTTTGCCTACGCCCCGCTGGACGATGGGGCCGCGCTGCGGGCGGCAGGGGCGCAGCACGTGTTTCGCAGCATGGCCGAGCTGCCCGGCTTGCTCGGCTGCTGACACGGGTCCACAAAAAAAGGGACATGGCGATGAACACCTTTGCGCGGGCCATGAAGCACACGGTACTGGCCGCCGCCCTGGCGCTGCTGGCGGGCTGTTCGTCGGTCAAACCCTGGATCAACGAACCCCTGCCTGCGGGCGATCAGAACATCCCTGTGCGCAAGTCCGAGCGCGACCCGACCATCCTCGTGGCCGTCACGCTGTCAGGTGGCGGGGCGCGGGCCGCCGCGTTTGGCTACGGCGTGCTGACCGAGCTGCAGCAGACGCGGTTTGTGTGGAACGGCCACCCCACCACCTTGCTGGACGCCACCGACGTGGTTTGCGGTGTGTCGGGCGGCAGCATTGTGGCGGCCTACTTTGCGGCGCATGGCATCGAGGGGCTGCCACGCTTTGAACAGGACTTTCTGCGCCAGAACTTCCAGAACAGCCTCATCACCCAGGCGCTGCGCCCGGGCAATCTGATCGACCTGACCTCCCCCTGGCTGGGCCGCACGCACCTGCTGGCACGGCGGCTGGACGAGCTGTATGGCGGCCTCACCTTTGGCGACGTGGAGCGGCGCCCGCGCCACCCGCAGCTGTTCATTACCGCCACCGACATGTCGCTGGGCACCGGCTTTGAGTTCACCTGGGAGCAGTTTTCGCTGATCTGCTCAGACCTGCGCAAGGTGCCGCTGTCGTTCGCCGTGGCGGCCTCGTCGGCGGTGCCGCTGCTGCTGAGCCCGATGACGCTCAAGAACTACGCCGACCAGTGCTCCGATCGTCCCTCCCCATCGGTCGCCGCGGCGGCGGCGGGCGACTACCGCGTGCGGCTCAATCGCGCCCATGAGCTGAGCTATGTGGATGCGCAGCGCAAGCCCTACATCCATCTGGTCGATGGCGGCTTGGCCGACAACCTGGGGGTGCAGCGCCTGCTGGACCGTGCCCTGGCCAATGGCGGCCTGCGCCAGACCTTCAGCGAGGTCGGCATACCGCCTGCCACCATCCGCAAGCTGGTGCTGATCACGGTGAACGCCGAGCGCGATCCCTCGGTCAACATCGACATGAGCGACAAGGTGCCCAACATGGCGCAGGTGGTGGACGCCCTGCTGTTCGGCACCGGCGCCCGCGCCACGCGCGAGACGCAAGAGTTCTTGCGCGACATCACACGCCAATGGCAGCGCTCGCTGGCGTCAGGCCCCACCGGCGCCAACGACGTGTTCGCGCCCGACGCAGAGATCCACGTCATCCCCGTCAACCTGCGCGACGCCCCCGACGACATCGCACGCCGCCGCTTGCTGCAGGTGCCCACGGCGTTCTCGATCACGTCGGAAGAAGTCACCGACCTCATCGAGGCGGGCGGCAGCGTGCTGCGCCACTCGCCCGAGTTCCGGGCGCTGGTGCAATCGCTGCTCAGCCCCGATCCCCATGCGCCACATGCACCGCCAGCGGGGCTGCAGGCCAAGGACTGAGGGCGCGCGCTCAGGGGCTCTTGACGGCGCTCAGGGACGCGTATCCGGCGCCGGGGTTGTGGGCACGCCCTGCTCCTCGGCAGCCCGCACCTGCGCCGCCATGGCACGCTGGTAGCCGGGCCGCTGCTGCAGCCGCTGCCAATAGGCCTGCGTGGCCAGGCCAAACTGCACATCCAGCCCCAGGTGCTGCGCCAGCAGCAGCGCATACCCCACCGCCACATCCGCCGCCGTGAAGCGGCCCGCGCACAGATGGTCGCTGCGGCTGTGGGTCAGTGCCGTCTCTACGGCGCGCAGCCGGGCCAGGAACCAGCGGCTGTAGTCCTCCACCACCTGCGGCTGCTGCCGCTCCGCAGGCTCAAAGCGGCCATAGCGCAGCACCAGCGTCTGCGGAAAGGTCAGCGTGGCATCGCTCATGTGCAGCCAGTTCAGGTAGGCGCCATACGCCGGGTGCGTGGGCGCCACGTCCAGCCCCGCATCCGGGTGTGTGGCCGCGAGGTACTGGCACATCGCGGCGGATTCGGTCATGCGGACATCGCCCTGCACCAGCAGCGGCACCGTGCCCAGCGGGTTCTCGTCCAGAAACCACCGCGCCTTGGCGCGCGGCGGGAAGGGCAACATGTGGAGCTGGTAGGGGAGTTGCAGCTCTTCGAGCATCCACAGGGGGCGGAAGGAGCGGGCGCTGATGCAGTGGTGGAGGTGGAGCATGGGGGGGCTGGCTTCGCGTGGGTGACTAAGGTTGCTTGGCATGTGTCGTGTCTGCAGCCAGCGGCCGCTATTCAACGTACATGCGAATGATGGTCGTGGAGCGGGGCTGCTTTATCCTTCGAGACGGTCCTCATGCCCGTACCGTTTACCTGTGAGTAATGCGTTGATGAGCTCTTGGGCGAGCTGTCTGTCGGTTCCCGCTGTGTCCAGTACTGGTTCCAGGTGTGCGGCAACGATTTTCGCTAGCGGCCAGTCAATTACCCAACTCTGACCCGTGGTCTGATTTCGTAGAGACGGCGACATGAAGCCAGTGAACTCGCCCGGATAGCCCGAGCCAGCCAAAAATAGCTCAAACGTACCAGCGTCTGCCTGGAAAACAGCGACGTATGACCGGTTCCCCAGATGCTTGACCTTGAGCAGGCAAGATATTGAATTGATCTGCATGTGAGAGTAAGCGTAAAGCATTCCTTGCGCAGTCTCTACACCCGCACCACCTTCCGAAACTCCGCCGGTGACTGCCCTGTCCACCCCCGGAACGCCCGGATAAAACTCTTTTCGTTCTCAAAACCCGCCGCCTCCGCCACCTGCTTGATGGGCCGCTGCGTGCGGTGCAGCAGCTCCACCGCGCGGGTACGGCGCACCTCGTCTTTCAGGCCTTGCAGCGTGGCACCTTCTTCCTTCAACTGCCGGTGCAGGGTGCGCGGTGACACATGCAACAGCGCGGCCAGTGATTCAGCGCTGTGCTGGGGCAGCGCATGGGCGGGCTGGCCGGGCAGGGGGGCGGCCAGCAACTGGCGCACGCGCTGCACCAGCAGGCGGTCGCGGCGGTAGTGCAGCACCGTCAGGGGCAGGGCGTGCTGCAGCATCTGGCGCAGGGCCTGCTCGTCCCGGCGAAGGGGCAGGTGCAGGTAGCGGGCGTCGAAGTGGATGGCGGTGCGTGGTGCGTGGAAGGTGACGGGGCCACGGAACAGCACGGCGTAGGCATCGGCATGCGGGGGCGCATCAAAGGCAAACTCGGCGGCGATGAGGGGGATGCGCGAGTCCACCATCCAGCAGGCCAGGCCGTGTGCATTGCGCAGCACCGACACCAGGCAGAACTCGCGCAGCGCGCCCAGGTCGCGGGCCTCGGTGATGGCCAGTGTGGCAGTGTCGCCGGTGGTGGTGAGGTGCAGCGCAATGTCGTCCGCCAGCAGGCCGTGGTGGCGGCACCAGCGGGCCAGGGCCACTTGCAGCGTGGGCGAGCTGATGCTGGCGCGCGCCAGCATGCCGTAGCTGCCCCAGGGCAGGCGGCGGCTGAACCAGCCCAGGGCTTCGTCGTCCAGCTCCTGCATGGCGGCATCGGAGATTTGCTCCATCTGCCAGGCGGTGATGCGGGCGCTGTCGTCTTGCAGCAGCTGCGGCGCAATCTGTGCCTGGGTCAGGGCGCGTTCGGGGCTCATGCCGCGCCGTTCATAGGCCAGAACAATGGCGCGCACGAACGCGATGGGCGTGGCCGCCGGTGCGATGGGCGTGGCGGCGGGAGCTGTGGCGGAAGCAGGCAGGCGATGGGCGGGAGGGGCAGGTGATTTCACGTTACAGAGTGTGCCAGCCGTGGCACGATTTGCAACCATTGTGGCAACCCGGCAGGGCCGTGGGCTTCTATGCTTGCCCAAGCTTGCTAATTGCCCGCCCGCCGTGCGCGTTCTGCCTGCGCTGGCCGGAGACCGAGGAGACAAACCCGTGACGACTGCAGCCGCAACACAATCCGCACCACTGGTGGAGAGCTACGCCCGTGGCGCCACCGATGTTCCCCTGATCGAGCAGACCATCGGCGCCTTCTTTGCCGGCATGGTGGCCCGCCAGCCCGATCGCGAGGCGCTGGTGAGCAGGCACCAGGGCCGCCGCTACACCTATGCCCAGCTGCAAACCGAAGCCCACCGCCTGGCCAGCGCACTGCTCGGCCTGGGGCTCGCCCCCGGCGACCGCGTGGGCATCTGGTCGCACAACAATGCCGAATGGGTGCTGATGCAGCTGGCCACCGCGCAGGTGGGCCTGGTGCTGGTCAACATCAACCCGGCGTACCGCACGTCCGAGGTCGAATACGCGCTCAACAAGGTGGGCTGCAAGCTGCTGGTGACCATGGCCCGCTTCAAGACCAGCGACTACCTGGGCATGCTGCGCGAGCTGGCGCCCGAGTGGCACCACCAGCAGCCAGGCCAGCTGGGCTCCGTGAAGCTGCCCCACCTGAACACGGTGGTGTGGATCGATGAGGCGGGGCAGGGCGCCGACGAGCCCGGCCTGCTGCGTTTTACCGACCTGCTGGCGCGCGGCAACGCGGCCGACCCGCGCCTGGCGCACATCGCAGCCACGTTGAGTGCCACCGACCCCATCAACATCCAGTTCACCAGCGGCACCACGGGCTTCCCCAAGGGGGCCACGCTCACGCACCGCAACATCCTGAACAACGGCTTCTTCATTGGCGAATGCATGAAGCTCTCGCCCGAAGACCGGCTGTGCATCCCCGTGCCGCTGTACCACTGCTTTGGCATGGTCCTGGGCAACCTGGCCTGCCTCACGCATGGCTCTGCCATCGTGTACCCCAATGACGGATTCGACCCGATCACCGTGCTGCAGACGGTGCAGGACGAGCGCTGCACCGGCCTGCACGGCGTGCCCACCATGTTTATTGCCGAGCTGGATCACCCGCGTTTTGCCGAGTTCAACCTGAGCACGCTGCGCACCGGCATCATGGCGGGCTCGCCCTGCCCCACCGAGGTGATGAAGCGTGTGGTGGAGCAGATGAACCTGCGCGAAATCACCATCGCCTACGGCATGACCGAGACCAGTCCCGTGAGCTGCCAAAGCAGCACCGACACGCCGCTGGATAAGCGCGTATCGACCGTGGGCCAGGTGCAGCCGCACCTGGAGGTGAAGATCGTGGACCCTGACACGGGCGCCATCGTTCCCGTCGGCCAGCGCGGCGAGTTCTGCACCAAAGGCTATTCCGTCATGCACGGCTACTGGGGCGATGAGGCCAAGACCCGCGAGGCCATCGACGACGGCGGCTGGATGCACACCGGCGACCTGGCCACCATGGATGCCGAGGGCTATGTGAACATCGTCGGCCGCATCAAGGACATGGTGATCCGTGGCGGCGAGAACATCTACCCGCGCGAGATCGAAGAATTTTTGTATCGCCACCCGCAGGTGCAGGACGTGCAGGTGGTGGGCGTGCCCGACCAGAAGTACGGCGAAGAACTCTGTGCCTGGATCATCGCCAAGCCCGGCACGCGGCCCACCGAGGACGACATCCGCGCCTTCTGCAAGGGCCAGATTGCGCACTACAAGGTGCCGCGCTACATCCGCTTTGTCACCAGCTTTCCGATGACGGTGACGGGCAAGATCCAGAAGTTCAAGATCCGCGACGAGATGAAGGACCAGCTGGGTCTGGAAGAACAGAAAACCGCTTGAAAGAGCCACAACGTATGACCATTCTCGACACCCAACTCAATGCCCGCTCGGCGGACTTTCTGGCCAACGCTGCCGCCATGCGCACACTGGTGGATGACCTGCGCGCGCAGCTCGATAAGGTCGCCCAGGGCGGCGGTGAGGCGGCCCGCGCCAAGCACACGGCGCGGGGCAAGCTGCTGCCGCGCGAGCGCGTGCAGATGCTGCTGGACCCGGGAACGCCGTTCCTCGAACTGGCGCCGCTGGCCGCGCTCAACATGTACAACAACGACGCACCCAGCGCGGGGCTCATCGCAGGCATTGGCCGCGTGAGCGGCGTGGACTGCATGATCGTGTGCAACGACGCCACGGTGAAGGGCGGCACCTACTACCCGCTCACCGTCAAGAAGCACCTGCGCGCGCAAGAAGTGGCGCAGCAGAACCACCTGCCCTGTATCTACCTGGTGGACTCGGGCGGCGCCAACCTGCCCAATCAGGACGAAGTCTTTCCTGACCGCGACCACTTCGGCCGCATCTTCTTCAACCAGGCCAATATGAGCGCCATGGGCATCAGCCAGATTGCGGTGGTGATGGGCTCGTGCACGGCGGGCGGCGCCTATGTGCCTGCGATGAGCGACGAGTCCATCATCGTCAAAAACCAGGGCACGATCTTTTTGGGCGGCCCACCGCTGGTCAAGGCCGCGACGGGCGAGGTCGTCACGGCCGAAGACCTGGGCGGCGGCGACGTGCACACCCGCCTGTCGGGTGTGGCCGACCACCTGGCGCAGAACGACATGCACGCGCTGCAACTGGCACGCAATGCAGTGCGCAATTTGAATAAAAACAAGCCGCAGGCGCCCGCAGATCATGCGCCGGTAGCTCCTAAATTCGCAGCAGACGAGCTGTACGGCGTGATCCCCGTGGACACGCGCAAGCCGTTTGACGTGCGCGAGATCATTGCGCGCATCGTGGACGGCAGCGAGTTCGACGAGTTCAAGGCACGCTACGGCACCACGCTGGTCACGGGCTTTGCGCGCATCGAGGGAATGATGGTTGGCATCATCGCCAACAACGGCATCCTGTTCAGCGAGTCGGCGCTCAAGGGTGCGCACTTCATCGAGCTGTGCTGCCAGCGCAAGATACCGCTGGTGTTCCTGCAGAACATCACCGGCTTCATGGTGGGCCGCAAGTACGAGAACGAAGGCATCGCCCGCAACGGCGCCAAGATGGTGACGGCCGTGGCCACGGCCAGCGTGCCCAAGTTCACCATCATCATTGGCGGCAGCTTTGGCGCAGGCAACTATGGCATGTGCGGCCGCGCGTACTCGCCCCGCTTCCTGTGGATGTGGCCCAACGCGCGCATCAGCGTGATGGGCGGCGAGCAGGCCGCAGGCGTGCTGGCCACGGTGAAGCGCGACGGCATCGAAGGCAAGGGCGGCCAGTGGAGCATGGAGGAGGAGGAAGCCTTCAAGGCCCCCATCCGCCGTCAATACGAAGACCAGGGCCACCCCTACTACGCCACTGCGCGCTTGTGGGACGACGGCGTGATCGACCCGGCCGACACCCGCCGTGTGCTGGCGCTGGGGCTGGCCGCCACGCGCAATGCGCCCATCGAAGACACCAAGTTCGGCCTGTTCCGTATGTAACCCGCCGGGAGCCGCCATGGACGCTGTTGCGCATTTCACCCAGCTGGCACGCTACAACGTGTGGGCCACGGCGCGCCTGCTCGATGCCGTGCGGGCGCTGCCGGAAGAGGACTACCGGCGCGATTTTGGGTTGTTCTTCCACAGCATCCACGGCACGCTCAACCACCTGCTGGTGGGCGAGCACCATCTGTGGTTCGTTCGCTTTGCCGAAGGCATTTCGCCCAAGGTGGCGCTGGACGCCGAGCTGGAACTCGACCGCGCGCAACTCGATGCCCGGTTGCGCGAAGGCGCTGCCCGCTGGGCACCGTTGATTGCTTCGTTCTCGCCTGATCGCTGGAGCGGCACGCTCGACTACACCACCATGCGTGGCACGGCGGCATCGCTGCCGTTTGCGGCCACGCTGGCGCACGTGTTCAACCACGGCACGCACCACCGGGGTCAGATCACTGCGGCATTGACCGCGCTGGGCCAGCCCTGTCCCGAGCTGGACTTCGTCTACTTTCTGCAAAACCCGTCCAAGCCATGAGCAGCCAGAACCTTTCCATCACCCAAACCGGCGCCGTGGCGCGCATCACGCTCACGCAGCCTGAGATTCGCAACGCCTTCAGCGATGAGGTCATTGCCGAGATCACCGCCGCCTTCAAAGATGTGGGCGGGCGTGCCGATGTGCGCGCCGTGGTGCTCGCCGCAGAAGGCCCTGCCTTTTGCGCCGGTGCCAACCTCAACTGGATGCGCCGCATGGCCGACTACACGCGCGACGAGAACATCGCCGACGCGGGCAAGCTGGCCGAGATGCTGCGCGTGATCTACGAATGCCCCAAGCCAACCATCGCCCGCGTGCAGGGCGATGTGTACGCCGGTGGCATGGGCTTGGTGGCCGCGTGCGACATGGCCGTGGCCGTGGACACGGCAGGCTTTTGCCTCAGCGAGGTGAAGCTGGGGCTCATCCCCGCCACCATCAGCCCCTATGTGATCCGTGCCATGGGCGCACGTGCTGCGCACCGGTACTTCCTCACCGCTGAGCGTTTTGGCGCGGCCGAAGCCTTGCGCATTGGCTTTGTGCACGAGGTCGTGGTCGCTGACCAGCTCGACACCAAGGTGGACGAACTGCTCAAGGCCCTGACCAGCGCCAGCCCCAACGCTGTGCGCGTGTGCAAGAAGCTGGTGATGGATGTGGCAGAGCGGGAGATCAACGCGGGCCTCATCGCCGCCACGGTGCAGGGCATTGCCGACATCCGTGCCAGCGACGAGGGCAAGGAAGGCGTGCAGTCCTTCCTCAACAAGCGCAAACCCGCCTGGTTGGGCTGATCAGTACAAGCAGACCATGGACACCCTCTGGTTCAACATCGTGCAGTGGCTCCACACGCTGGGACTGCATGTGGATGGCGGCACCGCGCGCGCCGTGGGCGACGCGGCAGCCACAGCAACTGCGAAGCTCGACATGCCCAGCCTGCTGGCGCTGGCCGCCGCACTGGGCTGGGCCAGCGGGTTCCGGCTGTATGCCGTGGTGTTCCTGGTCGGCATGATGGGCGTGCTGGGCTGGATGCCCCTGCCGCCAGGCCTGGCGATGCTGCAGCACCCGCTGGTGCTGATGGTCAGCGGCTTCATGCTGATGGTGGAGTTTTTTGCCGACAAGGTGCCCTGGGTGGACAGCGCCTGGGATGCCATCCATGCCTTCATCCGCGTACCTGCGGGCGCTGCGTTGGCCTACGGCGTGTTCGGTGCCGACAACGCGACCATGGCCGTGGTGGCGGGACTGCTGGGCGGCTCGCTCTCTGCCACGGCCTTGGCCACCAAGATGACCACCCGCGCTGCCGTGAACACCTCGCCCGAGCCGTTTTCCAACTGGGGGCTGTCGTTCTTTGAAGACGGCCTGGTGGTGGCCGTGGTGTGGCTGGCCACGCAGCACCCGGTGGCCTTTGGCATCGCGCTGGTGGTGATGGTGGCGGTGTCGGTGCTGCTGATGGTGGTGCTGTTCAAGTTTCTGCGCGCCGTGGTGCGGCGCTTGTCCTCTTTCTTTTCTGGTTCTGCCAAGGTGGCTTAAACATGTTCAACAAGATCCTTATTGCAAACCGTGGCGAGATCGCTTGCCGTGTCGCAGCGACCGCCAAGCGCCTGGGCGTGAAAACCGTCGCCGTGTACTCCGACGCCGACGCCAACGCCAAACACGTGGCCGTGTGCGACGAGGCCGTGCACATTGGCGGCAGCGCACCCAAGGACAGCTACCTGCGCTGGGAACGCATCATCGAGGCTGCCAAGGCCACGGGCGCGCAGGCCATCCACCCTGGCTACGGTTTTCTGAGCGAGAACGAAGACTTCGCCAAGGACTGTGCCGACGCGGGCCTGGTTTTTATTGGCCCCCCCGCCAGCGCCATCAATGCCATGGGGCTGAAGGCCGAGTCCAAGCGCCTCATGGAGCAGGCACAGGTGCCCCTGGTGCCCGGCTACCACGGTGCTGACCAGGACCCGGCGCTGCTGCAACGCGAGGCGGACCGTATTGGCTATCCCGTGCTCATCAAGGCCAGCGCCGGCGGCGGCGGCAAAGGCATGCGCGCTGTGGACAAGGCCGAGGACTTTGCGGCGGCGCTCGACTCCTGCAAGCGCGAGGCCATCAACAGCTTTGGTGACGACGCGGTGCTGGTCGAAAAGTACGTGCAGCGCCCGCGCCACATTGAGATCCAGGTGTTTGGCGACACGCACGGCAACTGTGTGTACCTGTTTGAGCGCGATTGCTCCGTGCAGCGCCGCCACCAGAAGGTGCTGGAAGAAGCGCCTGCGCCGGGCATGACGCCGGAGCTGCGCGCCCGCATGGGCGAGGCCGCTGTGGCCGCCGCCAAGGCTGTGCACTACGTGGGCGCGGGCACGGTGGAGTTCATCGTCGAGCAGCCCGGCGGCTATGACGCGCCCGAGCAGATGAAGTTCTACTTCATGGAGATGAATACCCGCCTGCAGGTGGAGCACCCTGTGACCGAGGCGATCACCGGCCTCGACCTGGTGGAGTGGCAGCTGCGTGTAGCGTCGGGCGAGCCCTTGCCGCTCCAGCAGCAAGACCTGCGCATTACAGGCCACGCCATCGAGGCCCGCATCTGTGCCGAGAACCCCGACAACAACTTCCTGCCCGCGACCGGTGCGCTCAATGTGTATGCGTTACCCGATTGCGTGACGTTTGAAAGAGGCGCGGTGCGCGTGGATTCCGGCGTGCGCCAGGGCGATGCGATCAGCCCGTTTTACGACTCCATGGTGGCCAAGCTCATCGTGCACGGCGACACACGTGCGCAAGCCCTGGCCCGGCTCGATGAAGCGCTGGCGCAGACCCACATCGTGGGCCTGGCGACCAACGTGCAGTTTTTGCGCCGCGTGGCGCGCACCGAGGCATTTGCCAGCGCCCAGCTCGACACCGCGCTCATCCCGCGTGAGCAGGCCGTGCTGTTTCACCAGGAGCCGGTGGGCCTGCCGCTGGCCGCTGCCGCTGCGGTGGCGCAAACGCTGCTGAAGGAGCGCGCCAGCGAAGGCGTGGACCCGTTCAGCCGCCGCGACGGCTTCCACACCCATGGTGTGGTGCAGCGCCGCTTCGAGTTCGAGTTTGGCGGCGAACATGCCAAGGCCTGGCTCACGTACGAGCGCGGTGGCAGCCTGCATCTGGCCGTGGGCGAAGGTGAAACCGCCGTGGCCGGGCCACTGGTGTTTGCCGCACAGGCCGATGGCATCGAGCTGCAGTTTGCTGGCCAGCGCACCCGCGCCGCCGTGTATGCGCAGGGCGAGGTGGACCATGTCTTTACCCCGCTGGGCGCCACGCAGATCACCGCCATCGACCTGCTGGCCCACGCGGGCGAGGCAGCGGCTGAAGGCGGACGCCTCACGGCCCCCATGCCCGGCAAGGTGGTGTCGTTTGCCGTGAAGGCGGGCGACAAGGTTGCCAAGGGGCAGCCACTGGCGGTGATGGAGGCCATGAAGATGGAGCACACCATTGCCGCCCCAGCCGACGGCGTGGTGCAGGAGCTGCTGTACGCGCCCGGCGACCAGGTGACCGAGGGGGCAGAGCTGCTCAAGCTGGTAGCCGCCGACAAGGCCTGAGCCACGCAGTGTCCCGAGTCGTCTGCAGGTGACAGCGCAGGGGGCCCAATGCGGCTACGCTTGGGCCCCATGAAAATCACCTTTTGCTGTACCGATGCCAAGCCCGAGCCCTGGCTCCAGGGCTTTTCCGCCGCGCTGCCCGGCGTTGAGATTTCTGTTTGGCAGCCCGGCGCCCCGCAGGCCGACTACGCCGTGGTCTGGGCACCACCCCAGCAGTTCATGGACGAACAGCCTGGCCTCAAGGCGCTCTTCAATATCGGCGCAGGGGTGGATGCCCTGCTCAAGCTGCGCCTGCCGCCCCAGGCCTTGGTGGTGCGGCTGGATGATGCGGGCATGGCCGTGCAGATGGCCGAATATGTGTGCCACGCGGTCATCCGCCACTTCCGCGAGTTTGATGGCTATGAGGCCGACACCCAGGCGGGCCGCTGGGGCTACCGCAAGCCACGCCTGCGCAGCGACTATCCCGTCGGTGTGATGGGCCTGGGCGTGCTGGGCGAGCGGGTTGCCAAGGCGCTGGCGCAGTTTGACTTTCCCATCAACGGCTGGAGCCGCAGCCCCAAGGCCATCGACGGCGTGCGCGGCTTTGCGGGCGCAGATCAATTCAATGACTTTCTGGCCGCGAGCCGTGTGCTGGTCAACCTGCTGCCCCTCACGCCTGATACGGCCAACGTGATCAACAAGGACACCCTGGGCCGCCTGTTGCCCGGCAGTTATGTGATCAATGTGGCGCGCGGCGCGCACCTGGTGGACGAAGACCTGGTGGCCGCCATCGACAGCGGCCATGTGGCTGGAGCCACGCTCGATGTGTTCCGCACCGAGCCGTTGCCCGCAGGCCATGCGTTCTGGACGCACCCACGCATCACCGTCACGCCCCACACTTCGGCGCGCACGCTGCGCGACGAGAGCATTGCCCAGATCGCACGCAAGATGGTGGCGCTGGAGCACGGCGAGGCGGTGGCGGGCATCGTGAACCCCGCGCGAGGCTACTGAAGCCGCCGGTCCACACTCTCGCGAGCGTAGAGAATGGCGGGCATGAGCACCTCCACGTTCCGTCGTTTCTTTGGTCTTTTGGGCTGGATCCTGCTGGTGCCCAGCGCCTTGACCGCGCTGGGTGCGGCGTGGTTATTGGCCTCTGGCATGAACATGCTTGGCGACACGCACACCGCCAAGGGCCGGGTGGTGGCGCATGAAGAAATCATGACAGGCCCATCCCACCGCCGGGGGCTTGCCAAGAAAAGCATTGTGGAGTTTGTGGCGGGCGATGGGCGAACCTACAGCTTCACGGATTCGGTCGCACGCCAGCAGCAGGCCATCCACAAGGTGGGTGAGACGGTTTCGGTGCGCTACTCCGCCAAGGACCCGGCGCAGGCGGAAATCCGCAGTTCCACCATCGTGAAGATCGTGATCGGTGCAGTGATGCTGCTCTCCAGCGCCATCGGTATGGCAGTGGGCTGGCTGTTGCTGCGCTTGCGCCCCAGGTCTGTCGCATAGCCCTCCGCGCGCGGGCACAGAGGGTGTGCCTTTTCAATCCACCGTCACGCCGGCATCGCGCACCAGCTTGCCCAGTCGCTGCGCGTCGGCCTTGATGAGCGCCCCAAAGTCTGCCGCCGTGCCCCCCACCACGGGCGTGCCGATGGCTTCCCATTTGGTGCGGAACGCGGGTTCCTTGAAGATCGCATTCACCGTGGCGTTGAGCTTGTCGACGGTGGCTTGCGGGGTGCCCGCGCGCACCGCAATGCCATGCCAGCCGGTGATCTGGTAGCCCGCAATGCCAGCCTCCGCCATGGTGGGCACATTGGGCAGCACCTTGGCGCGTTCGCTGGATGTGACGGCCAGCGGAATGAGTTTGCCCGCCTGGATGTGGGGCAGGGAGCTACCGACGATGTCGAACATCACGTTCACCTGTCCGCCGATCAGGTCGTTGAGCGCGGGGCCAGCGCCACGGTAGGGGATGTGCCCCATCTTCACGCCCGCGGTGGTGTTGAACAGCTCGCCCGCCAAGTGCTGCGGTGTGCCGTTGCCGGCCGACGCGTAGCTCAGCACCGGCTTTCCGGCCTTGGCCATGGCCAGGAACTCGGCCAGTGTCTTGACGCCCAGGGAGGGATGCACCTCCAGCACCAGCGGAAATGCCGACAGCTGGATCACCGGCACCAGATCGGACAGCGGGTTGAACGGCATGCTGGCGTACAGCGAGGGGTTGACCGCCATCGGGCCGCTGGCGGCCAGCAGCAGCGTGTGGCCGTCCGCTGGCGCCTGTTTGGCCACCTCGGCGCTGCCGGTGTTGCCACCGGCGCCGCCCTTGTTGTCCACCACCACAGGTACACCCAGGCGGCTTTGCAGCTCGGGCTGCAGCATGCGGGCCATCAGGTCGGTGGGTCCACCGGGCGGGTAGGGCACCACAAAACGGATGGTCTTGCTGGGGAAGGCGGTGGCGGCCGTCTGCGCCGCAGCGTGACCTGCGATGCCCAGGGCCAGGGGCACGGCAAGGGCCGCGTGCAGCATGGCGCGCCGGGCGCCGCGATGCGTGGACGAGTGAAGGTGGTGGTGGTGCATGTCTGTCTCCTGTGGGGATGGATAAAGCCCGTCTGCTGCGGGTTGATGTCAATGGATGGGGAGCGCGATGGAGCGGTGCCGATCAGCCTGCGCCAAAGCGCTGCCGGATGTCGGCGGCGGTGGCCAGCGGGCGGCCCAGCGCGGCGGCCGCTTCGACGGCCTGGCGCACCAGCGCGGTGTTGTCGGGGGCCACGCTGCCGTCCTTGCACAGCAGGTTGTTTTCAAACCCCACGCGGGCGTGGCCGCCAAACACGGCAGCGGCGGCCACGCAGGCGTTCTCTGCCGCCCCGAAGGCGCACACGGCCCAGGGCTCGTTGCCGTCATGGGCGTTCAGAAACGGCAGCAGGTCGCGCGGGCTGGAGGTCTGGCCTGCGCTGTAGCGGCCCAGCACAAACAGCAGGAACCAAGGCGCATCCGGCACCACGCCACTGGCGCGCAGTGCCTGCCAGCGGCGCAGGTCGGCCACGTCGTACAGGATGACCTGCACCATGGTGCGGCGCTGGGCCAGGCCGGTGAAGAAGCGCTGCAGTCCGGCTTCGCCGATCTCGGGCTTGTCTACTTCGCGCAGGCCGATGGACACGGCCTCGGGTTGCAGGGCCTCCACCATGGCGATCTGCGCGGGGGCCTGGTACACGCCTGCGGCTTCGCTGGTGATCTGTATGACCATCGCGTCGCCCACGGCCTGGCGCACCACCTGCTGCGCCTCGCGGTAGCCCTCCACATCAAGGCTGTGGCGGCCTTGCGCGTCGCGGATGTGCATGTGCAGCATGGCCGCTCCCGCGTCCAGGCAGGCCTTGGCCGTGGTGGCCAGCGTGGTGGGGGTGATGGGCACGGCGGAGTGGTCGGCGGGCTGCTTGTAGGCGCCGTTGGGCGCCACGGTCACGATCAGTGGGTCAACCCACTGGCTGGCATTGGTGGGTGATGCGGGCGATGCACTCATGCGCGGGCTCCGGTGGTCGTTGGGGTGTCCGTCTGTGACGTATCGGTGGGGGGTTCGATGGTGGGCAACTCGCTGGCAAGCAAAGCCAGGCCCTGGCGCAGCAGGGTGTCGTAGCGCGCGCGTTCGGCCCGCTTGCGGTCTTCGGGCCAGTCAAAAAAGCCCTTGCCCGTCTTCATGCCGAGCTGACCCTGCGCCACCTTGTCGCGCAGGGCCTGGGCGGGCACGTCGGTGTTCGACAGCGTGGGGTACATGGTGGCGGCTGCGGCGGTGTGCACCTCAATGCCTGCGTGGTCGCGCTGCAGCACTGGCCCGGCTGCCAGAAAGCGGAAGCCGAAGCCAAAGCGCACGGCGGCGTCCACGTCCTCCGGCGAGGCAATGCCTTCGTCGATGAGTGCAAAGGCCTCGCGCGAGAGCGCATGCTGCATGCGGTTGGCCAGAAAGCCGGGCTTGTCCTTCTTGACCAGCACCGGCACGCTGCCGCAGCCGCGCATGAAGGCGTGCAGCCAGGTGCCCAGGGCCGGGTTGCTGCGCTCGCCCAGCACCACCTCCACCAGTGGCACCAGGTGGGCGGGCATGAAGAAGTGCAGACCCAGCATGCGCTGCGCCGTGGTCAGCCCCTGGGCAATGGCACTGATCGGAAAGCCCGAGCTGTTGCTGGCCAGCACGGCGTTGGGGGGCGCCACGGTTTCCAGCTCGGCAAACAGCTTTTGTTTGGCAGCCAGTTGCTCGGTGATGCATTCCACCACCAGCACCACGCCGCTCCAGTCCACGTCCTGCAGGCTGGCGCACACCTGCACCGGGCCGGCGTGGGCGGCCTGGCCGGCAGCGGCCAGCTCCTGCGCAATGTGGGGCAGCAAGTGGTCGCGGCGGGCGGCGTGGGGGTCCACCACCGTGACCTGCGCGCCGCCACGGGCCAGGACCACGGCCACATCGGCCCCCATGGTGCCTCCGCCTACCACCACGGTGCGCGCGCTGCGCGGCGAACTGTTCTCCATCGTGTCTCCTTGTTGCTCTCACTCTGCTCAAGCGGTGTGCTTGCGTTGAATTCAGTCTAGGGGCCCCACATTGCGCGGTCCAGACGTCTTTTTCGATAGACTGATCGGCTATGAAGATCAATTGGTCCGCCCGCGAGGTGGATGTATTCCTGTCGCTGGCCGAGACGCTGAGTTTTCGGCGCACGGCCTTGCAGATGCACCTGTCGCAGTCGGCGGTGTCGGGCACGGTGGCGCGGCTGGAGGAGATGCTGGACGTGCGCCTGTTCGAGCGCACCACGCGCACCGTGCAACTCACGCTGGCGGGCGAGGTTTTTGCCGAGCAGGCGCGGTTTCTGCGCCACCAGATGGAGGAGACCGTGCGCCGCGTGCAGGAGGTGGCGCAGCTGCAGGTGGGTCGCATTGCGCTGGCGGCGCTGCCGTCGCTGGCAGCCGGGGCCGTCCCCCGCGCGTTTGCCCGGTTCGCCACACAGCACCCGGGCGTGCAGATGGAGCTGATCGACAGCCTGGCGGGCCCGGCGTTCGACATGGTGCGTGCCGGGCGCGTGGACTTTGCCCTCACCGCCGCCAACCCCGCCTATGCGGACCTGGACTACACCCCGCTGGTGTCCGACCGGTTTGTGCTGCTGATGCAGCGCACGCACACCCTGGCCCGTGGGCGGGGTGCCATCGCCTGGGCCGACGTGGCCGAGCTGCACCACATCTCCATGCCCGCGGGCACCAGCGTGCGGCAGTACGCGCAAGAGGCCCTGCTGACGCACCGCATCCGCTTTGAACCCCGCTACGAGGTGGAACACCTGGCCACCATTGCGGCCATGGTGGCGGCGGGGCTGGGTGTGAGCGCGCTGCCCGAGTTGGCCGCCCAGGTGGTGCGCCGGCCCGAGGTGGTCACACGCCCGCTCAAGGCGCCGGTGCTGCACCGGCCCATCGGGCTGATCACGCTGCGCGGGCGGCCGCTGTCGCTGGCGGCGCAGGCCATGGTGGCCTTGCTGCGGCAGGAGGTCGAGGGTGATCACACCCGGGCTGGCTGATGGCGCGTCCGGCGAATGGTCTGGCACGATATGGGGTGGCCCTGTGGAGGCGGTGGCGAGACAATGGCGGCATTCCTTGATCCACCACTTGGTAGCCCCATGAGCATTCCCTCCCGCGTCCGCCTCATCGACGTTGGCCCCCGTGACGGCCTGCAGAACGAAAAGACCCCGGTGCCCGCTGCCGTCAAGATCGAGCTGGTGCACCGCCTGCAGCAGGCCGGCCTGAAAGAGATCGAGGTCACCAGCTACGTCAGCCCCAAGTGGGTGCCGCAGATGGCCGACAACCACGAGGTGATGGCAGGTATCACCCGCCAGAGCGGCGTCGCGTATTCGGTGCTCACGCCCAACCTCAAGGGCTTTGAGGCGGCATTGCTGGACAAACCCGACGAGATCGTCGTCTTCGGTTCCGCCAGCGAGGCCTTCAGCCAACGCAACATCAACTGCAGCATTGCCGAGAGCATTGAGCGTTTTGCCCCTGTAGTGGAGGCAGCATTGGCCGCCGGCATCCGTGTGCGCGGCGCCATGAGCTGCACCGTGGGCTGCCCGTACGAAGGCGACATTGCCCCTGAGCGCGTGGCCTACCTGGCTGGCCTGCTCCAGGGCATTGGCGTGCAGCGCGTGGATGTGGCTGACACCATTGGTGTGGGCACGCCGCGCAAGGTGCAGAAGGCGCTGGAGGCGACGCTGCAGCACTTTGGCATCGACGATGTGTCGGGCCATTTCCACGATACCTACGGCCAGGCGCTGTCCAACACGCTGGCGGCGCTGGAGCTGGGGGTGTGGAACTACCAGTCGTCCGTGGCCGGGCTGGGTGGCTGCCCCTATGCCAAGGGCGCCACCGGCAATGTGGCGACCGAGGATGTGGTCTACATGCTGCACGGCATGGGCATTGAGACCGGCATCGACCTGGACCAGCTCATCGATGCCGGGGCCTACATCAGCGGCTTCCTGGATCGCAAGCCCAACTCACGCGCGGCCAATGCCTTGCTGACCAAGCGCGCGGGCTGACTATTGATCCATCTGCACCCGGCCGCCGTCAACCGGCGTCCGGGGTGCCGCCCAGCACCTTCCACAGCGTCACACGGTTGACCTGCTCGGCCTGGCGCAGACCGATGAGGGTCTGCTGCGCTGCGTAAAGGCTGCGCTGCGCATCCAGTACCGTGAGGTAGTTGTCCACCCCGGCCTTGAAACGCGCCTCCGACAGGTCGAACGCCTTCTGGGTGGAGGCCACCAGCCGCGTCTGTGCGGCAATGCGCTCATCCCACTGCGCGCGGTCGGCCAGCACATCGGCGGTCTCGCGGAACGCGGTCTGCACGGCCTTTTCGTACTGGGCCACCGCGATGCGCTGGTTGGCCTCGGCCACCTGCACGTTGGCGCGGTTGCGGCCGGCGTCGAAGATGGGCAGGCGGACCAGCGGCACAAAGCTCCAGGTGCCGCTGCCTGCGCCAAACAGGCCGTCCAGCTCGCGGCTGCCGGTGCCTACATTGGCCGTGAGGCTGATGGTGGGGAACAGGGCCGCCCGCGCAGCCCCGATGTTCGCTTCGCTGGCGCGCAGGGCATTTTCGGCGGCCTGCACATCGGGGCGGGCGAGCAGCACGCTGGAGGCCAGCGGCACCGGCACGGGCTGCAACGCCGCCGGGGCCTGCGCGTCTGCACGCAGCGTGCTGGCAGTGGGCCACAGGGCCGCAGGCACCGGGCCGCCCACCAGCAATTGCAGTGCGTTGCGGTCGCGCTCCACCTGCGCCAGGTAGGTCGCCACATCGCCGCGTGCCGCGTCCACCGTGGTCTGCGCCTGGGCCAGCACCAGTCCCGATGTGGAGCCGATGGCGTGGATGCGTTCGGTCAGCGCATAGGCCTTTTCGCGGCTGGCCAGGGTGTCGCGCGCCAGCTGCAGCCGGGCTTCGTCGGCGGCCAGGGTGAGCCAGGCGTTGGCCACATCGGCAATCAGGCCCGTCTGGATGTTGCGCTGGTTCTGCTGGCTCTGCAGAAACTGCTGCAGCGCTGCCTCGTTGAGGTTGCGCACCCGGCCCCAGAAGTCGATCTCGTAGCTGGCAAACCCAAGTTGTGCCGTGTACTGCGTGGCCACCTGTGCAGGGGCTGTGGCGCTGCTCATGCCAGCGGCGGTGCGCGCGCGGCTGGCCTGCGCTTGCGCGGTGACGCTGGGCAACAGGTCGGCGCGGGTGATGCCGTACTGGGCGCGGGCCCGTTCGATGGTCTCGACGGCCACGCGCAGGTCGCGGTTGTTCGACAGCGCGAGGGCAATGACATCGCGCAGCGGCTGGGCCTGCACCCAGCCCAGCGCCGCTGCCGCATGCAGGCTGGCGTCGCTGGCCACGGCCGGCTGTCCGCTGGTGGTGCCCACGGTGTCAGGCACCGGCAGGGCGGGGGTCTGGTGCATGGGGGCCAGGTTGCAGCCCGCGATCAGTGCGGTGGTGGCCAGGGCTGCAGCGATGGCGGCAGTCCGGCGCTGGCGGCGTGGCAAAAAGGGTGGGCGCGTCATGCTGCGCTCTCCTGAGTGGGGTGCGGTAGGGTGGTGGCAGGCGGTGGCGGTGCGTTGTCTTCGCTGCGCGACCGGCTCTTGAACCAGCGGCGGATCAGCAGGAAGAACACCGGCACCAGGAAGATGCCCAGCACCGTGGAAGCCAGCATGCCGCCCAGCACGGCGGTACCGATGGCCACCCGCCCGCCTGCACCCGCGCCGGTGCCGATGGCCAGCGGGATCACCCCGAAGCCAAACGCCAGCGAGGTCATCAGGATGGGCCGCAGGCGCAGGCGCACGGCCGCGACGATGGCGTCAAACAGGTTCTTGCCCTGCTCCTGCAGCTGCACCGCAAACTCCACGATCAGGATCGCGTTTTTGGACGCCAGCCCCACCGTGGTCAGCAGCCCCACCTGAAAGTACACGTCGTTGGTGAGGCCCCGGGTGTAGGTGGCGGCGAGCGCGCCCACCACGCCCAGCGGCACGGCGAGGATCACCGACAGCGGCACGGTCCAGCTTTCATACAGGGCTGCCAGGCACAGGAACACGAACAGGATCGAGATCGCGTACAGCATGGGGGCCTGGGCGCCCGACTGGCGTTCCTGCAGCGAGGCGCCCGTCCACTCGTAGCCAATGCCGGGAGGCAGTGTGCGCAGGATGTCTTCCACGATCTTCATGGCTGCGCCCGAGCTCACGCCTGGTGCCGCGCGGCCTTCCAGCTCGTACGCCGGGTTGCCGTTGTAGCGCAGCAGCTGCGGCGAGCCGTAGGCCCAGTAGCTGGTGGAGAACGCGCCAAACGGCACCATCTCGCCCTTGCTGTTGCGCACGCTCCAGCGCGCCACGTCCTGCGGCAGCATGCGCGCCGGGGCGTCGCCCTGGATGTACACGCGCTTGACCCGTTCGTTGTTCAGGAAGTCGTTCACGTAGGTGCCGCCAATGGCGCTGGAGAGCACGCTGTTGATGTCGTTGTACGACAGCCCGAGCGCGGCGGCCTTGCGGTCGTCGATCTCCAGGCGCAGCTCGCTGGCATCTTCCAGGTTGGTCATGCGCAGGTTGGTCAGTTCGGGCCGCTTGCGCGCTTCGGTCAGAAAGGTGTTGGTGGCTGCCAGCAACGCCTGATGGCCCAGGCCGTTCATGTCCTTGATCACGAAGTTGAAGCCCGAGCTGGAGCCCAGGCCCCGCACGGCCGGCGGCATGACGACCAGCACCCGCGCATCGCGGATGGATGCCAGGTCGCGCGTGGCCTTGTAGGCAATCTGCGCGGCGGCCTGATTGGGCAGCGTGCGGTCTTCCCAGGGCTTGAGGCGCACAAAGCCGCGGGCCGAGGCCTGGTCTCCGTTGATGCCCGAGACCTGGTAGAAGCTCAGCACATCGGGCTGCTGCGCAAAGTAGTCGCGCACCTGGTCCAGCACGCTCTGCAGCCGCGCATCGGCGGCGCCCGAGGGCAGGTTCACGTTCACGTACAGGAAGCCCTGGTCTTCGTCGGGCAGGAAGGATGTGGGCAGGCGCGCCATGAGCAGCCACACCACGCCACACACCGCCAGAAAGATCAGCACCATGCGTTTGGTGCGGCGCAGGGTGTAGGCCACTGTGCCCTGGTAGCGTGCCGAAGTGGCGTCGAAATGGTGGTTGAACCAGCGGAAGAACCGGTCGTTCAGCCCCAGCAGGCCGCGGCGGATGGGCCGGTCATGCCCGGCAGACGCGGCTGCGGGCTTGAGCAGCGTGGCGCACAGCGCCGGGGTGAGGGTGAGCGCCACAAACACCGACAGCGCCATGGCCGCCACGATGGTGATGGAGAACTGCCGGTAGATCACGCCGGTGGAGCCGCCAAAGAACGCCATGGGCACGAACACCGCCGACAGCGTGACCCCGATGCCCACCAGGGCGGGCGTGATTTCGCGCATGGACTGGCGGGTGGCCTCCTTGGCCGACTGGCCGGTCTCGTGCATCACCCGCTCGACGTTTTCGACCACCACGATCGCATCGTCCACCAGCAGGCCGATGGCCAGCACCATGGCAAACATGGTCAGCGTGTTGATCGAATACCCCGCCAGCGACAGCACCCCGAAGGTGCCCAGCAGCACCACCGGCACGGCGATGGCGGGGATCAGCGTGGCGCGGAAGTTCTGCAAAAACACGAACATCACGATCACCACCAGGATCATGGCTTCGCCCAGTGCGCTGACCACTTCCTTGATGGAGGCGCGCACAAAGGGCGTGGAGTCCGAGCTCACGAAGTAGTCGATCTGGTTGGGAAAGTAGGGCTTGAGTTCAGCCAGCTTGGCGGCAATGGCATCGGCCACCTGCATGGCGTTGGCGCCGTCGGCCAGCACGATGCCCATGCCCGCGCCGGGCATGCCGTTGAGCTTGGCCTTCACGGTCAGGTTCTCGGCGCCCAGCTCCACGCGGGCCACGTCCTTGACGGTGACCACTGAGCCATCGAGCGCCGACTTGAGCACGATGGCCTCGAACTGCTCCACCGTCTTGAGCTTGGTGCGGGCGGTGATGGTGGCGTTGAGCTGCTGGTCAGACACCGCCGGCAGGGCGCCCAGCTGGCCGGCAGACACCTGGGCGTTCTGGGCGTTGAGCGCATTGACCAGGTCCGACGGCATCAGCGCGTACTTCTCCATCTTGGCCGGGTCCATCCAGATGCGCATGGCGTAGTTGGTGCCGAACACCGTCACGTCACCCACGCCATCGAGGCGGCCGATCACGTCCACCAGGCTGCTGGTCAGGAAGTCGCCGATGTCCACGGCGCTCATCGAAGGGTCTTTGGAGAAGAAGCTGTAAGTGACCAGGAAGTCCTGCCCGCCCTTGTTCACGAAAACGCCCCGGCTCTTGACGGCGTCGGGCAGGCGGTTGGTGGCGGCCTGCAGCTTGTTCTGCACCTGCACCTGCGCCACGTCGATGTTGGTGCCGGGCGCGAAGGTGAGCGTGGTGCGCGCGCGGCCCGAGGCATCCGAGGTCGAGCTCATGTAGAGCATGTTGTCGATGCCCTTGAGCTGCTGCTCGATGATCTGCGTGACCGAGTTTTCGACCGTCTCGGCCGAGGCGCCGGTGTATTGCGAGCCGATGGTCACGCGTGGCGGAGCGATGTCGGGGTACTGCTCCAGCGGCAGCGTGACGATGGACAGTGCACCGCCCAACATGATGATGATGGCGATGACCCAGGCAAAAATGGGCCGGTTGATGAAGAACTGAGCCATGTGCTGCGTCCTTCGTGCTCAGCGGGAGGCCGCTGGGGCAGGGGCCGAGGCGGGCGCGGCACCTGCAGCGGGCGGCGCGTCGGCGCCAGGGGCTCCCTTGCGGCCCTTGGCGGGTGCTTTGGGGTCCACCTCCACCGCGCGCACCTTGTCGCCCGGTTTGACGCGCTGGAACCCTTCGGTCACCACGCGCTCGCCCGCAGCCAGCCCGCCTTGCAGCAGCCACTGGTTGCCCACCGCCCGGTCGATGCTGATCGGGCGTTTTTCCACTACATCGCCTTCCTTGACTACCAGCACGCTGGGCTTGCCGGTGAGGTCGCGGGTCACGGCCTGCTGGGGCACCAGCAGGGCTTCGGGCGCGAGCCCGGTGGGCAGCAGCGCCTGCACGTACATGCCGGGCATCAGCGTGCCCTTGGGGTTGGGCACGACGGCGCGCAGCGTGACGGTGCCGGTGGTGGCGTTCACGATCACGCCGGCAAACTGCAGCTGGCCGCGTTGCGCGTACTCGGTGCCGTCGTCCAGGCGGATGCGCACGGGGATCTTGTCGCCCTCGACCTTCTGGAAGCGGCCAGCGTCCCAGTCCCGCTGCAACTGCATCAGCTCGGTGGTGGACTGGGTGAAGTCCACGTACATCGGGTCAAGCTGGACGATGGAGGTCAGCGCATCGGCCTGGTTGGCCGTGACCAGCGCTCCCGGCGTCACGTTGGACAGGCTGATGCGTCCACTGATCGGTGCCTCGATGCGGCTGTACTTGAGGTTGATGCGGGCGGTGGCCAGGTTGGCCTGGGCCACGGCCACGTCGGAGCGCGACTGGGCTGCGGCGGCCTGGCTTTCTTCAAAGGCCTGCTGGCTGATGGCGTCGATCTTCACCAGCTCCGCATTGCGCTTGGCCGTGGCCTCCTGGGTGCGCGCTGTGGCCTCGGCCTTGGCCAGGGCTGCCTGCGCGCTGGCTTCGGTGGCCCGCAGCGAGGCGTCATCGATCTGGTACAGCGGCTGGCCTTGGCGCACCAGCATCCCTTCGGTGAACAGGCGCTTTTGCAGGATGCCCGACACCTGGGGCCTCACCTCGGCCGTGAGCGAGGCGCGGGTGCGGCCGGGCAGGGCGGCTTCGAGCTGCTGGCTTTGCTGCTTGAGCGTGACCACGCCCACTTCAGGGGCGGCCTTGGCCGGTGCGGGGGTCTCGTTGGGTTTGTTGCAGCCGGACAAGATGCCCGCGATCAGCAGCAGCCCCAGCAACGCTCCCCGGCATGGCAATGCCCCGAGGGCGGGGCGGCCCGGCACAGTGTTGGCAGGGGAGGTCGCGGGCAGGCTCGGGCACAGCGGGGACAACGCAGCATCGTTCATGGGCGTGGGAGCGGTTGGGTTGGGAAGGTTCGGCGCATTGTGGGGCGCACACATTTCCTGTTTGTAAAGTGGCCGGATTTGGCCCGGGTGCCGGAGCGCCGTGCAGGGACATGCGGGCCGGGGTGCGAGGGAGGCCATGGCGCGCGGCAAAATGGAGGGAGACCCGACCGAATCACGCCCCCCTGTGGACCTGCTGGAGACAACGCGAATGTGTGGAGCCGAACTGATGAACCTGCCTGAGGGCGTACAGCGTGTGGCTGCCGAGCTGCAGCGGCGCGGGCACCCGCACCTGCCGCAGATGCTGGACGATGCCGCACGCACCGCACAGCAGGCCGCCGATGCGCTGGGCATCCTGGTGGGGCAGGTGGCCAAGAGCATCATCTTTCGGCGCAAGAGCGACGATGCTGCGGTGCTGGTGGTCACCTCGGGCGACCGACGCGTGGACGAGAAAAAGGTGGAAGCCCATGTGGGCGGCAAGATCGGCCGGGCCGATGCCGAGTTTGTGAAATCGCGCACCGGCTTCTCGATTGGCGGCGTGTCGCCCGTGGCACATGCCACGCCGCCCGTCACGCTCATTGACCAGGACCTGCTGCGCTTTGACGTGGTGTGGGCCGCAGCAGGCCACCCCCATGGCGTGTTCCCCTTGCACCCCACCGACCTGCAGCGTCTGACGGGCGCACCCGTGGTGGACGTGGTGCAAGCACCGGTGGCGGACGCGTCTGCGACCCAGGCGGCCGCATGAATGCTATTGATTTGCTAGCTGCCAAAGCAAAAGAGACTAGCGCTACCGGCCAATTTGACCCCAAAAGTGCCGAGCCAGTGCCTTCGCCCTGCATTTCGGTGTGCCGCATGACGCCCGACCGCAGCCACTGCGAAGGCTGCTTTCGCACGCTGGATGAAATCCGCGCCTGGTCGCGTGCCGACGCTCCGCAGCGGCGCGCCATCTGGGCGCAGTTGTTGCAACGCGCCGGCATTGCCTGGCCCGTGCCGGAGACCGAAGCATGAAGCGCATCACGTTCTACCTGGACTTCATTTCCCCCTATGCCTGGCTGGCGTTTGAGCGCTTGCCCGAGGTGCTGGAAGGGCTGACCTATAGCGTGACCTACCAGCCCGTGCTGCTGGGTGCCCTGCTGCAGCAGCACGGCAACCCCGGCCCTGCGGGCATTGCCCCCAAGCGCGACTGGACCTACCGCCATGTGACCTGGCTGGGCCATGCGCAAGGCACGCCACTGCAGATGCCTGCGCGCCACCCGTTCAACCCGCTGCCCCTGCTGCGCCAGGCCCTGGCCTGCAGTGACGACGGCAGCATCAACCGCTACGTGGCGGGCACGGTGCTGCGGCACGTGTGGCAAGGCGGCGCCGACGCGCTGGACCCTGCGCGCCTGGCCATGCTGGCCGAGGCGCTGGCGGAGCAGGTGCGCCCCGGGCAGGACGTGAACAGCGACGGCCCCAAGGCCTTGCTGCGCGCCAACACCGAAGCCGCGCAAGCAGCCGGTGTGTTTGGCGTGCCCGCGTTCGGTGTGGATGGCAAGCTGTTCTGGGGGCTGGACGGCCTGCCCATGCTGCGTGCCTACCTCGATGGCGACGCCTGGTTCGACGGCCCCGCCTGGGACGCTGTCAGCCAGCTCCCATCGGGTTTACCCGGCAAGCCCTGAGCAATTTCCGGATGCTGAAAGGGGTGCTGCGGGTTTCACCCTAAGTTGTCAGAGAGCGGTCAGTTTGATGAAAGCTCTTGTTGGTTTCGCGTCAGAGGGTGGTCAGTGCCATCTCCAAGAATGCGTGCAGCCCGCCGCAGTGCGGTCTGTAACACCAATAGGAGACACACACCATGGCAACTGTTCATCCCGCACCGCGGCCGATGTCGCCCGAAGAGAGGAAGGTCATCTTCGCCTCGTCGCTCGGCACCGTTTTCGAGTGGTACGACTTTTACCTGTACGGCTCGCTCGCAGCCATCATCGCCAAGCAGTTCTTCAGCGGTCTGGATGCCGGTTCGGCGTTCATCTTCGCGCTGCTGGCGTTTGCGGCGGGCTTCATTGTTCGTCCCTTCGGCGCCATCTTCTTCGGCCGCCTGGGCGACATGATCGGCCGCAAGTACACGTTCCTGGTCACCATCCTGATCATGGGCCTGTCCACCTTCATCGTGGGCATCTTGCCAACCTACGCGTCCATCGGTGTGGCCGCTCCCGTCATCCTGATTGCCCTGCGCCTGCTGCAAGGCCTGGCACTGGGCGGTGAATACGGCGGTGCTGCCACGTATGTGGCCGAGCACGCACCGCACGGCAAGCGCGGCGCCTACACCGCCTGGATCCAGACCACCGCCACGCTGGGCCTGTTCCTGTCGCTGATGGTGATCCTGGGCACTCGCACCGTGCTGGGCGAAGAAGCCTTTGGTGATTGGGGCTGGCGTGTTCCGTTCATCGTGTCGATCCTGCTGCTGGCCATTTCGGTCTGGATCCGCCTGTCGATGAACGAATCCCCTGCCTTCCAGAAGATGAAGGCCGAGGGCAAGACCTCCAAGGCACCGTTGACCGAATCCTTCGGCCAGTGGAAGAACCTGAAGATCGTGATCCTGGCACTGGTGGGCCTGACCGCCGGCCAGGCCGTGGTGTGGTATTCGGGCCAGTTCTATGCGCTGTTCTTCCTGACGCAAGCGCTGAAGGTCGATGGCGCCACCGCCAATATCTTCGTGGCCGTTTCGCTGCTGATTGGTACGCCGTTCTTCATCGTGTTCGGTTCGCTGTCGGACAAGATCGGCCGCAAGCCCATCATCCTGGCAGGCTGCCTGCTGGCCGCGCTGACGTACTTCCCTGTGTTCGGTGCACTGACCAAGGCGGCCAACCCTGCCCTGGCCGAAGCCCAGGCCAAGAACAAGGTGGTGATCACCGCTGACCCTGCCGAGTGCTCGTTCCAGTTCAACCCCACCGGCACCACCAAGTTCACCAGCTCGTGCGACATCGCCAAGCAGGTGCTGGCTGGCGCTTCGGTGAGCTATGAAAACGCTGTGGCTCCCGCCGGTACGGTGGCGAGCATCAAGATTGGCGAAACCGCAATCCCCTCGTACACCAGCAAGGGCTTGAGCGCTGACGAAGCCAAGAAGAAGGACGCCGAGTTCAAGAAGCTCGTGGCCGACGACCTGAAGGCCGCTGGCTACCCCACCAAGGCAGACCCTGCACGCATCGACAAGGTGATGGTCACCATCATCCTGACCTACCTGGTGCTGCTGGTGACCATGGTGTACGGCCCCATCGCCGCCATGCTGGTGGAAATGTTCCCCACCCGCATCCGCTACACGTCCATGTCCCTGCCGTACCACATCGGTAACGGCTGGTTCGGCGGCCTGCTGCCCACCACGGCGTTTGCCATCGTGGCCCAGACCGGCAACATGTACAACGGCCTGTGGTACCCCATCATCATCGCCGGTGCCACGGTGGTGATCGGTGGCCTGTTCATCAAGGAAACCAAAGACGTGGACATCTACGCCAACGACTGATCGTTACTGACCGGTGTACAGGGCCCGCCCCGCAAGGGTCGGGCCCTGTGTTCCATCAAGGGGCTTGTGTCGCGCACCAGTACAACCCACAACCCTGCGCGTCAGCCAGGCCCCTTGATTGAACAAACCCATCCCAGGAGATATTGATATGTGGAAGATTGTTGTTGGCTTCGTCTTGTTTGCCGCCTTGTCGATGTACGTGATCATCACGGCGGGCGACAAGGCCGACATGGGCGGAGAAAAGCACGGTGCCGATGCGGTGCACGCCCCCGAGGCACCCGCCAGCGCAGCTGCACCCGCTGCCGCCGCCGCGCCAGCACCCGCTGCAGCCCCTGCATCGGCTGCCAGCGCGCAATAAGCACATTGCCCGGCATGAAAAAGGCCCTGCCAGCAATCGCTGGCAGGGCCTTTTTTGTCGTGTCGTGTCGTAACGCGCGGGCGCTTGCGCCGCGTCAGCGCTTGAAGCGGCCGTCCGTGCCAATGATGGACAGGTCGGAGAAGTCCAGCCCGCTGTGGTCGGTGGGGCTGTAGCTCAGCTCCAGCCCACCCACGTCCCACTTGTGGATGCTCTCCAGCCCCGCATGCAGCTTGGCGCGGTCGGGCTTGGCACCCGCGCGCTTGAGGCCTTCCACCAGCACCTTGGCGCTCACGAAGCCCTCCAGCATGGCGGGCGTCAGGTCGCCGATGTTCTTGGCCTTGGCCAGATCGATGGCCTCCTTGATCACCGGGTAGTTGAGCGAGCGCTCGGACGGGAACACCTGCGTCACCACGACGCCCCGGGCCTGGTCGCCCAGGGCCTTCACAAACCCGCCCGACGCGTTGTTGGACAGGGTGACGATCTGTCCGGCAACGCCCGCGGCGCGCAAGGCCTTGATGCCGTCGACCACCGCAGCGCCGGTGCCGATGAAGATCACGGCCTGGGGCTGCTTGCCGGCCACGCGCGGGGCGATGGCGCTGTAGTCGGGCTTGGCACGGTCAAACTTTTCGATGAACAGCGCCTCGATGTTGTTGGCCTTGAACCCGGCCTGTGCACCAGCCAGCCCGTCGGCGCCAAACGTGTCGTCCACATGCACCACGCCAATGCGCTGGATGCCCAGCGTGTGCAGGTGCGAAATGGCCTTGGTCACCTCGCGCTGGTAGGGCGCCCGCACGTTGAACACGTATTTGCTCACCGGCTGGTGCAGCGCAATCGCCCCGGTGGACGGACCCACCAGCGGCACGCCATGCTGCTCCAGCACCGGGATGATGCCCTGGGTGTGGGGCGTTCCACGGGTCATGAACAGGCCGATCACGCCCTTTTGTTCGATCAGTATGCGGGTGTTGTCCAGGGTCAGCTTGGGGTCGAACTTGTCGTCCAGCGATAGCACCTCCACCTTCTGCCCGCCCACGCCGCCCTTGGCGTTGACATGGTCGATGTAGAGGGCTGCGCCCTGCATGGATTCGGCCACCGTGGCGGCGGCCGAGCCGGTGATGCCCACCGTCTGGCCAATGAGGATCTGTGCATGGGCCGAACCGATACCCAGGGCAGCAGCCAGAGCGCAGAGCGCGCCGGCCAGGCCAGTTTTCTTCATGGGGTTGTCTCCTGCGTGTGGAGCGCCCGAGTGTAGGGACGCCCCCGCGCGGGACAACTGTAAAAACGCGTAGGCGGGCGTTCAGCGGCGGAAGCGCCCGTCCGTGCCGATGATGGCCAGGTCGGCAAAGTCCAGCCCGGTGTGGTCCTCGGGGCTGAAGTTCACCTCCAGACCGCCCAGGTCCAGCTTCTTGATGCTCTCCAGCGCGACCTGGATCTTCTCGCGGGTGGGTTTGGGGCCCGCGCGCTTGAGGCCTTCCACCAGCACCTTGGCGGCGGCAAAGCCTTCCAGCATGGCGGGGCTGATTTCGGTGAGCCCCTTGGTCTTGGCCAGTTCCTGGGCTTCCTTCACCATCGGGTAGGTCACGGCCCGTTCGTTGGGGAACACCTGGGTCACGATCACGCCCCGCGCGTTGGCCCCCAGGCTTTTGATGAAGCCGCTGGAGGCATTGTTGGACAACGTCACGATCTGCGCGGCCGAGCCCGCCGTGCGCAGTGCGGTGGTGGCATCCACCACCGCAGAACCCGAGGCCACCATCAACACCGCCTGCGCGTCGGCCTTGGCCACCTTGGCGGCAATGGGGGCGAAGTCGGGCTTGGCGCGGTCGAATTTTTCAGACACCACAGCCGTCAGTTTGGCGGCCGCGAGGCCCTTCTGTGCGCCCTGGATGCCATCGGCGCCAAAGCTGTCGTCCGCATACACCAGCGCCACGCGGGTGATGCCCATGGAGGCCAGGTGGGTGATTGCCTTTTCGGCCTCGCGCTGGTAGGTGGCGCGCACATTGAAGATGTATTTGCGCACCGGCTGGTGCAGCACCATGGCACCGGTGGACGGTGCCACCAGCACCACGCCGTGTTTATCCAGCAGTGGCAGGATGGCTTCGGTGTGGGGTGTGCCCCGGTTGAGGAACAGGGCCGACACGTTCTTGTCCTCGATCAGCGTGCGGGCGTTTTCGGCCGCCAGCTTGGGGTCGAACTTGTCGTCCAGGGAGATCAGCTCGATCTTCTGGCCATTGACACCGCCCTTGGCGTTGATGGCGTCGATGAACAGCAGCGCGCCATCGGTGGTCTCTTTCACGCCCGCTGCCACCTGGCCGCTGAAACCTGCGGTCTGGCCGATCAGGATCTGGGCATGGCTGGCTGCACTGGCCGCAAGCGCCAGGACCAGGCCAGCCGCTCGCAGTTGCCATTGTTTTGTCATGGCGGTCTCCTCTTGTTTTGTGTGGAGGCCGCAGTCTAAACCGATGTTTCGGGCCAGAACACCCGCTTTTCGCCCGCCGCTGCTCTATTGCTTGTGCTTTGTCCACGGTCAAAGCACCGCAGCGCGCCTCGGGGGTAATCGGCGCGCGCAGGCGCAAACGCCGGGTGCGTCCCTAGAATGTCCCGCCTCACACCCGAAAGACCGCTTCCATGACCCAGGGACTGATCCGTATCCGCGGCGCACGCCAGCACAACCTCAAGAACCTGGATCTGGACATCCGTACCGGAGAACTCACGGTGGTCACAGGCCCCAGTGGCTCGGGCAAGTCCAGCCTGGTGTTCGACACGCTCTATGCCGAGGGCCAGCGCCGGTATGTGGAGACTTTCAGTGCCTATGCGCGCCAGTTCCTCGACCGCATGGACAAGCCCGCCGTGGACAAGGTCGAGGGCGTGCCCCCGGCCATTGCCATCGACCAGACCAACCCGGTGCGCTCCAGCCGATCCACCGTGGGCACGATGACGGAGCTGAACGACCACCTGAAGCTGTTGTTTGCCCGTGCGGGCCAGCTGTTCGACAAGCAGACGGCGCAGCCGGTGCGGCACGACTCGCCCGAAACCATCTATGCCGAGCTGGCCGCGCGTTGCGCCGCAGCCGGTGATCCGCGCATCGTGCTGACCTTCCCGGTCGAATTACCCGCCAACACGTCAGCCGAGCAGGTGGAGCAATGGCTGTCCGCCAGCGGTTTCACCAAGGTGCAGGCCGAGCGCGAAGTGGCCACGCCCACCGGCCCGCGCAAGGTGCTGGATGTGGTGGCGGACCGGTTCCGGCTGGGCAATGCCGAGAAGGCGCGCGTGATCGAAGCCATCGAGGTCGCGCTCAAGCGCGGCACGGGGCGGCTGAATGTCTATCGTCTCGTTGACGAAGGTGACGCCGAACTCTGGCGCTTCTCCACCGGCCTGCACTGCCCTGACAGCGACCTGCGCTACAGCGACCCCATCCCCTCCGCCTTCTCGTTCAACTCCGCCGTGGGCGCGTGCGAAAGCTGCCGGGGCTTTGGCCGCGTGATCGGCGTGGACTACGGCCTGGTCATCCCCAACGACAAGCTCACCCTGCGCGCCGGTGCCATCAAGACCATCCAGACGCCTGCATGGAAGGAAGCGCAGGACGACCTCATGCGCCACGCAGAGGCGGCAGGCATCCCGCGCGACACGCCCTGGAACAAGCTCACGGACGATCAGAAGAAATGGGTCATCGGCGGCGCGCCCGGCTACAAGGACGGCCAGTGGAGCAAGCAGTGGTATGGCATCAAGCGCTTCTTCGAGTACCTTGAAAGCAAGGCCTACAAGATGCACATCCGCGTGCTGCTGTCCAAGTACCGCAGCTACACGCCATGCCCCACCTGCGCGGGTGCACGCCTCAAGACCGAAAGCCTGCTGTGGCGCATCGGCCGCAAGGAAGATGCCGATGCGGTGCTGGAGCCTGGCAAACGGTTCATGCCCGAGGGGGTGCAGTGGTCGCGCGAGCAACTCGAAGCGCTGCCCGGCCTGTGCCTGCACGACCTGATGCTGCTGCCCATCGACCGCCTGCGCCAGTTCTTTGCGCGCATGCAGTTGCCGGTGGGCGACGATGCCAAGGGCGGCGATGCCCAGGCGCTGAAGCTGCTGCACGAAGAAATCACCACACGCCTCAAGTACCTGTGCGACGTGGGCATCGGCTACCTCACGCTCGACCGGCAAAGCCGCACGCTCAGCGGCGGCGAGGTGCAGCGCATCAACCTGACCACGGCCCTGGGCACCAGCCTGGTCAACACGCTGTTTGTGCTGGACGAACCCAGCATCGGCCTGCACCCGCGCGACATGCACCGCATCACCGAGGCCATGCTGCGCCTGCGCGATGCGGGCAACACCCTGGTGGTGGTGGAGCACGACCCCGCCGTGATGCTCGCGGCCGACCGCATGATCGACATGGGCCCCGGCCCGGGCCGCCTGGGTGGGCAGATCGTGTTCGACGGCACCACCGCCGACCTACGCAAGGCCGACACGCTCACGGGCGCCTACCTGGGCGGGCGCAAGCATGTGGGCTTTGGCTTCAAGCGCATGGTGACGGAATCGACCCCGCGCCTCATCCTGGAAGGCGCGCGCGAGCACAACCTGCAGGATGTGACAGTCGAATTTCCGCTGCAGCGCCTGGTCACCGTGACGGGCGTGAGCGGCTCGGGCAAGTCAAGCCTGATCCAGGATGTGCTGGCCCCCGCGCTGTTGCGCCACTTCGGCAAGGCCACGGATGCACCGGGCGCGCACGACCGCATGCTGGGCGCCGACCACCTGTCGGACGTGGTGTTCGTGGACCAGTCGCCCATCGGCAAGACCGCACGTTCCAACCCCGTGAGCTACGTGGGCGCGTGGGACAGCATCCGCGAACTCTTCGCCGTGGCGCCGCTGTCCAAGCAGCGCAGTTACACCGCCGCCAAGTTCAGCTTCAACAGCGGCGACGGGCGTTGCCCCACCTGCGGCGGCTCGGGCTTTGAGCATGTGGAGATGCAGTTTCTGAGCGACGTGTACCTGCGCTGCCCCGACTGCGACGGCAAGCGCTACCGGCCCGAGATTCTGGAGATCACCATTGAGCGCGGTGGCAAATCGCTGAATGTGGCGGATGTACTGGCGCTGACCGTGGCCGAAGCTGCGGCCGTCTTTGCGAACGACCGCGACGTGATCCGCGCGCTGCAGCCCATCGTGGACGTGGGGCTCGAATACGTGGCGCTGGGCCAGCCCGTGCCCACCCTGTCGGGCGGCGAGGCGCAGCGCCTCAAGCTCGCAGGCTTTCTGGCCGAGGCTGCACGCGTACAAAGCAAATCGCGCCAGACGGTGGCGCGCAAGGGCACCCTGTTTCTGTTCGACGAACCCACCACCGGCCTGCACTTTGACGACATCGCCAAGCTCATGCGCGCACTGCGCAAGCTCATCGACGCAGGGCACTCGCTCATCGTCATCGAGCACAACCTGGACGTGATCCGTGCGAGCGACTGGCTGATCGACCTGGGGCCGGAAGGCGGCTACGCAGGTGGTCTCATCGTGGCCGAGGGCACGCCCGAGGACGTGCGAGCCCACGCTACATCCCACACCGGGCAGGCACTGCGCGACTACGAACTGGCGCTGGGCGTGGGCGGCCACTCGGTGCACGAAAAGGCTGCGGCGCTACGAAAATCAGAGCGCCTTGCGCATATGGATCTAGCGCCTGCGGCCAAAAACGCCATAGAAATCGTCAATGCGAAGGAACACAACCTCAAGAACCTGAGCGTGGACATCCCGCGTGGCAAGTTCAATGTGGTCACGGGCGTGAGCGGCTCGGGCAAGTCCACGCTGGCGTTCGACATCCTGTTCAACGAAGGCCAGCGCCGCTACCTCGAATCCCTCAATGCCTATGCGCGCTCCATCGTGCAGCCTGCAGGCCGGCCCGAGGTGGATGCGGTGTACGGCATTCCGCCTACCGTCGCCATCGAGCAGCGCCTGTCGCGCGGCGGGCGCAAGTCCACCGTGGGCACCACCACCGAGGTGTGGCACTTCCTGCGTCTGCTGTACGTCAAGCTCGGCACGCAGCACTGCGTGAAGGACGGCGCCGCCGTGCAGCCGCAGACGCCCGAGAGCATCGCCGCGCAGCTGCTCACGCAGTTCCGCGGCCAGCACATCGGCCTGCTCGCGCCGCTGGTGATGAACCGCAAAGGCGTGTACACCGAACTGGCCGACTGGGCTCGCCCGCGCGGCTACACCCACCTGCGCGTGGACGGCAACTTCTTGCCCACCACGAACTTCCCGCGCATCGACCGCTTCAAGGAACACACCATCGAGCTGCCCGTGGCCAGCCTCGATGTGTCGCCCGAGAACGAAGCGGCTTTGCGCACCGCGCTGGCCGATGCGCTCACGCACGGCAAGGGCGTGGTGCATGTGCTCAGTGGCATCACCGGCCTGCGCGAAGCCATGGAGGGCGGCCAGCCCACGGCCGGTATTGGCACGCTGCAGGCGTTCTCCACCAAGCGCGCCTGCCCCGTGTGTGCCACCAGTTATGCCGAGCTGGACCCGCGCCTGTTCAGCTACAACAGCAAGCACGGCTGGTGCCCCGACTGCGTCGGCACCGGCGTCAAGCTCACCAAGGACCAGCGCAAGGTGTTTGACGACTCGGTGCAGGACGACAAGGAAAAAGGCCGCGAGCAGACCTTTGCCGAGCCCGAGGTGGAAGACCTGGCCGACACGGCCTGCCCGAGCTGCAGCGGCACACGCCTGAACGCCACCGCGCGTGCTGTGCAGTTTGCCGGTGTGGGCATTACCGACATTGCCGCGCTGTCCGTGACCGATGTGCGCCGCTGGGTCGAGACCCTGCGCATTGAAGGTGGCATGACGGCGCGCGAGGCCGACATTGCCCGTGACCTGGTGCCCGAGATCCAGAGCCGCCTCGAATTTCTGGAAGAAGTGGGCCTGGGCTACCTCACGCTGGACCGGGGTGCGCCCACGCTCAGCGGTGGCGAGGCCCAGCGCATCCGCCTGGCCGCGCAGCTGGGCAGCAACCTGCAGGGCGTGTGCTACGTGCTCGACGAGCCCACCATCGGCCTGCACGCGCGCGACAACCAGATTTTGCTCAACGCCCTGCACAAGCTGGGCGACAAGGGCAACACGCTGGTGGTGGTGGAGCACGACGAAGACACCATCCGCCGCGCCGACCACATCATCGACATCGGCCCCAGCGCCGGCAAACGCGGCGGGCGCCTGGTGGCGCAGGGCAGCGTGGCCGACATCACGGGCGCCGAAGATTCCCAAACTGGCCGCTACCTGCTGCACGCGATGAAGCACCCGCTGCAGCTGCGCCGCAGCATGGCGCCCGGCGAGGTGAGCGCCGAGGCCACGGCGGCCTTTGCCCAGGCCGAGGCGGCAGCGCCCACGGGCCGCCAAAGCGCCGCCGTCAAGAAGCGTGCGGCGCAGGCGGCATCGCTGGCCGCTGACGCACTGACCGAGGCCAAGGAACGCGCCGCCATGCGCTGGCTCACGGTGCATGGCGCGCAGTTGCACAACCTGCAGAACGTGACGGCCACCGTGCCGCTGCACCGCCTGGTGGCAGTGACGGGCGTGAGCGGTTCGGGTAAGTCGACTCTGGCGCGCGATGTGCTGCTGGCCAATGTGCAGGCCTGGGTGCAGCAGCGCAGTACCAAGGCCGGGCGCGATGCCATGGACGCGGGCAAGGCGCCGCCACTGGTCGGTTGCACGGGCCTGTCGGGCTTCGAGAGCATCGACCGCGTGCTCGAAGTGGACCAGACACCCATCGGCAAAACGCCGCGTTCATGCCCCGCCACCTACATCGGCTTCTGGGACACCATCCGCAAGCTGTTTGCCGAGACGCTGGAGGCCAAGGCACGTGGCTATGCGGCCGGGCGCTTCAGCTTCAACACCGGCGAAGGCCGCTGCCCCAGCTGCGAAGGCGCGGGCGTGCGCACCATCGAGATGAGCTTCTTGCCCGATGTGAAGGTGCCCTGCGAGACCTGCCACGGCGCGCGCTTCAACCCCGAGACGCTGGCCGTGACCTGGCGCGGCAAGAGCATCGGCGATGTGCTGCAGATGGAAGTGGACGAGGCCGTGGGCTTCTTCGCCACCATGCCCAGCATTGCGCATCCGCTGCAGCTCTTGCAGGACGTGGGCCTGGGCTACCTCACGCTCGGCCAGCCGTCACCTACGCTCAGCGGTGGCGAGGCGCAGCGCATCAAGCTTGTGACCGAACTCACCAAGGTGCGCGACGAGGTCGGCCGACGGGGCCAGAAGGCGCCGCACACACTGTATGTGCTGGACGAACCCACCGTGGGCCTGCACATGGCCGACGTGGACAAGCTCATCCGCGTGCTGCACCGTCTGGTGGATGGCGGCCACAGCGTGATCGTGATCGAACACGACCTCGATGTGATCGCCGAGGCCGACTGGATCCTGGACCTGGGGCCCGAGGGCGGTGGCGCAGGCGGCCGCATCGTGGCGGCGGCCACGCCCGAAGACGTGGTGGCGGCGGGGACCCACACCGGCAAGGCCCTCGCGCCCGTGCTGGCCCGCTGAGGCATGCAGGGCTGACGGCGGGAGGCTGGGCCAGCCTGGTGGTTGGCGCACAGCCCTGTCGGCCTCTGTCCTACGCACTGCGCAGAACATGGCGCACGCGCTGCATGGGATGGGCTTCCTACGATGGATTGCAGGGGATCGGCTCCCCACCTTCCATCCACATTTCAAGGACGCCCATCACCATGAACGCATTCAAATTCCTCAAGACCTGTACCGCTCTGGCGGCCACCTCCGTGTTGCTGGTGGCCTGCGGCGGTGGCAATGACGACGACCCATCTCCCAGCAACGAGCCCGGTGTGCTGACAGTCAGCAACGCCACCATCGATGGCCTGAATGGCGTGTATGGCAACGGCGCTCTCAACCTCACCGATGTGGACAAGAAGAACCCTGTCGGTTCGGTGCCGGAGCTGTGCACCTTCCGGTTTGATGGCGCCAACAAGGTGGGTTCATCGGCCACGGCCTTTGGCGATATCCGTTACCGCCCCGACGCCACCAGCCTGCACCAGGTGTTCCTGACGTTCGATGGCAAGGAATACGGCAGCGGCGAACCCACCGACACTGCCGTGGTCCGCGAAAGCGACCAGGTGCGCTTCAGCGGCAAGACGCTGACGGCGTCGGACGGATCTGGCGCCACGCTGCGCGTCAGCGGCATCGTGCCCATGCGCCCCAACCGTCCTTCGGGCTGTTGAGTCCGCGTTTTGCGCCTCTGAGACGCGGTTCAAGATCTGATTGCTTGTCTCCCTCCCCGGTCCCTTCGGCCGGTTCAGCCCCAGCTGCGATAGCGGCAGGGGCTTTTTTTGGGGGCGTGCGCGGGGCGGGTGCACACCGCTCTCCCTCGGGTTGCGGCGCAGGGCTGGGCGAACCTGTGCACCTGCGATCCCGGTGCGCGCAGCGGTTTGCTGGCGGCACAATGCATCGGTGTGCTTGCGGCGCTGTGGCCGCGCTGCACGCTACCCATCGTCCATGCCCGTACCACCCCCTCAACCAACCACCGTGGTGTGGCTGCACCCCGAAGCACCTGCCAAGCCGGCCGAGGGAGCGCCCTGCAATGGCTGTGGTCTGTGTTGCCTGGCGGAACCATGTCCGCTGGGTGTACTGGTCTCGCGCCGCCGCCGTGGCGCCTGCGTAGCCCTGCGCTGGAGCGATGTGGACCAGCGCTACTGGTGCGGCATGGTGGCCGATCCGGCCGGGGCGACGGGGCTCACCCACCCCTGGGCAGTGCGCGCCATGTCGGCGCTGGCGCGGCGCTGGATCGCATCGGGCGTGGGTTGTGATGCGCGGCTGGACGTGCAGGGTCCGCCAGCAGGCAACCAGCTGAAGTAGCCTGCTATAAATTCAATAGCTATTCGGGCATATTCGACTAGCGCAAGCAGTGAATTGGACTGAAATTTCAGCCCCCCGCACTGCGCCGAGCCAGGTGCACGCCCGCCAGCATGCAGCGCACCGATCCACCCGCCAGTTCGATGGTTGGCACGTCCAACGGCAGCAAGCGGGCGCTTTGCTCGATGGTGGCACGCTGCGCCAGTGTGAGGCTGGCAGCGGCGCGCGCCGACAGCGCCAGCACCCGGCCCTGGGCGCCCGAGAGCTCCAGCGCGTTGCCGGCAAATTCCCTGATCTGGTGGGGGCTCAGGGCGATGACCTCGCGGCCCGTTTCGCGCAGGCGCTCGCACACGGCCGCACGGCGCGCAGGGTCGGTGATCATGTGAAAGCCACCCAGCGCAAACGCGGTGCCAATGCAGAGCATCACGTTGGTGTGGTAGCAGGGCTGGCCCTCCTCGTCTGCCGTGGCAAAGACCATGGGCTCGTAGTTGAAGTGCGTGCAAAAGCGCTCCAGAGCCACGGGGTCGGCGCGGTTCGATTGCGCGGTGTAGGCAATGCGGCCGATGTGGTCCAGGACCATCGCACCGGTGCCCTCCAGAAACATGCCATCGGCCTCCAGTCCCGAGTAGTCGATCACGTCCTGCACGCGGTACTCGGCCTTGAGCAACTCGATGACATCGCTGCGCCGCTCTCGCCGCCGGCTCCTGGCGTACATGGGGTAGATCGCCACATGGCCGCCCGCGTGGGTGGAGAACCAGTTGTTGGGGAACACTGCGTCGGGCGTGTCGTGCTCGCCGGGGTCGTCGAACAGGTGCACGCGCACCCCTGCGCCCTCCAGGCGCTCTGCCACAGCAGTGACCTCGGCAAACGCGCGGCGCGAGGTGTCACGGGCCGCCAGCTGCGCGGTGCGCACCTGAAAGGCGTTGTCGGCGGCGGTTTCGGGGTTGGGGTGAAAGCGGTGCGGGCGCACCATCACAACGGCGCTGGGGGCTTGGACTGAGGCGTGCATGGCGGGGTTGGGTGTGAAAGAAGCGGGAAGAAGTCCCAGAATTTTCTTGGCAGCCCCTGCTATCCTCTAGCCTCATAACTGGTCAAAATGGTTGATAAATTGCCGTTCTGCCAGTTTTGAAGCCCACTATGACCAAGCTTGACGACACCGACCGCGAAATCATCAGCATCTTGCGTGCGGACGCGCGCACCCCTGTGGCCACGTTGGCGCAAAAGCTGCGCGTATCGCGCGGCACAGTGCAAAACCGGCTGCACAAGATGGAAGAGAGCGGCGTCATCACCGGCTACACCGTGCGCCTGCGCCCTGATTCCGAGCCGCAGCGCATCCGTGCGTGGATGAGCATTGCGGTCGAAGGCAATGCCGCCCCCGCCGTCATCCGGGCGCTGCGCGGCGAGCCCACGGTGGGGACGCTGCACACCACCAATGGCCGCTGGGACATCGTGGCCGAGGTGCGTGCCGAGAGCCTGGAGGCGTTTGACACGGCCCTGGGCCGCATTCGCCTCACGCCCGGCATTGGCAACACCGAAACCAGTATCTTGTTGTCCACCTACAAGGCGTGATGCGGCCCTGGCGGTGCACCAGCGCAAGGGCTGCGCGCTGGCGCCTGGGCGACAGCGGCTAGGGGGTTTCCGCATGCCCTCGCAGCGCGGCCTGCAGTCCAATGGTGAAGTCTTTGTTTTTGCATTTTCAGGAGCCTCGCCATGCAACGTCGCCAGATCATCCAATGGGGAGCCGCCAGCCTCGCTGCCCCCGCATTCCTGGCGCAGGCCCAGAGCTTTCCCAGCAAGCCCATCAAGCTCGTGATCGCCTTCCCGGCCGGTGGCCCCACCGACATCACCATGCGGTCGCTGGCCGACAACGCCAGCAAGATCCTGGGCCAGCCCGTGATCGTGGAGAACAAGCCCGGTGCCGGCGGCACCTTGCCCGCGCAGCAGCTGCAAACTTCTCCGGCCGATGGCTACACGGTGGCGCAGATTCCGCTGGGCGTGTTCCGCCTGCCCTACACCACCAAGATCAACTGGGACCCGGTCAAGGACATCAGCTACGTGCTCAACGTCACCGGCTACGCGTTTGGCCTGGTGGTGCCTGCCGACTCCCCGCTCAAGACCTGGACGCACTTCGTGGCCTGGGCCAAGGCCAACCCCGGCAAGCTGAGCTACGGCTCCACCGGCACCATGACCAGCCCGCACCTGACCATGGAGCTGATCGCGCAGCAGCTGGGCCTGGAGCTGCTGCACGTGCCCTACAAGGGGAGTGCCGACCTGATGCAGTCCATCCTGGGTGGGCAGATCATGGCGGCGGCCGACTCCACCGGTTTTGCACCGCAGGTCGAGGCGGGCAAGCTGCGCGTGCTCAACACCTGGGGCGCCGAGCGCCTGGCCAAGTTCCCCGACGCGCCCACGCTCAAGGAGCTGGGCCTGAACCTGGTGCAGAACTCGCCCTTTGGCATCGGCGCACCCAAGGGCACACCCGATGCGGTGGTCAAGCGCCTGCACGATGCCTTCAAGCAGGCCATGGAGCAGGAGAGCTACAAGACGGCCCTGGCACGCTACGACATGGTGCCGATGTACATGAGCACGTCGGCCTACAAGAAGTTTGCGCAGGACACGTTCACGCGCGAGAAGGCGCTGGTGGAGAAACTGGGCCTGGCCAAACCCACGTGAGGCCACGCCTCTCCGAGGGGGCAATGCGTTCCGTGTGATGATCCGTCCCAACATTGAACGGAACACCGCGAGCATTTATGGCATCCCCCTCCGACAGCATCAGCATGGCCCTGTTTTGCGACTTTGAAAACGTCGCTCTGGGCGTGCGCGATGCGCAGTACGAAAAGTTCGACATCAAGCCCATCCTGGAGCGCCTGCTGCTCAAGGGCTCCATCGTGGTCAAGAAGGCCTATTGCGACTGGGAGCGCTACAAGGGCTTCAAGGCCACCATGCACGAGGCGAATTTCGAGCTGATCGAAATCCCGCATGTGCGCCAGTCGGGCAAAAACTCGGCCGACATCCGCCTGGTGGTGGATGCGCTGGACCTCTGCTACACCAAGTCGCACGTCAACACCTTCGTCATCATCAGCGGCGACTCGGACTTTTCGCCGCTGGTGTCCAAGCTGCGCGAGAACAACAAGCAGGTGATCGGCGTGGGCGTGAAGCAGTCCACGTCCGATCTGCTGATTGCCAACTGCGACGAATTCATCTTCTACGACGACCTGGTGCGCGAAAACCAGCGCGCCCAGGCCCGCCGCCAGAGCCCGGGCAGCAATCCGGCACCCGCGCCCCGTCGCAGCCCCGAGGAGGAGCGCAACCGCAAGGAAAGCCAGGACGCACGCCGCACCCAGGGCGTGGAGCTGGCGGCCGAAACGTTTGAAGCCCTGCTGTCCGAGCGCGGCGACACCGGCAAGATCTGGGCCTCGGTGCTCAAGGAGGCCATCAAGCGCCGCAAGCCCGATTTCAGCGAAGGCCGGTATGGCTTCCGCACCTTTGGCAACCTGCTGGAGGAAGCGCAGGCGCGCGGCCTGCTGGAGTTTGGGCGCGATGAAAAATCGGGTGCGTATGTGTACCGCAGCCACGGTGGGCCGACTGCCGCCGCCGCGCCCGCGCGGTCTGAAGGAGCCGGTGAGCGAGCCAGCCAGGGCGGCGCCACACGGCACGACTTTCATGCGGTGGCGACGGCACCCGATCTGCGTTCTGACAGTGGCGAAGGGCAGGGCGCGCAGGGCCGCAGCCGGGGGCGTCGCGGTGAGGGCGCCGACCGCCCAGACACACGCTCCACGCAGCGCAGCGAGCCGCGCAATGACTCGAACCAGGAGCCACGGGCGTCCGAGCAGGCGGATGTGCCGTCAGAGCGCCCGGCCAGCCGCTATTTCAGCCAGCCGGTGGCCCACGAGGCCGGATCATTGGAGCGGGTGATCGACAGCAGCCCTGAGCAGGATGCGCGCACCGAAGCGTTGGATGGCTCCGAGGCCCCGGCAGCGCAGATACCTGCTGAGAACGATGGTGCCGAGCCTGCAGCCCCTCGCCGCAGCCGCGCCCGCAGTGGAGGCGGTGCCAAGCCAGCTGCCAGCGCCCCCAAGGCTGCTGCTGCGCCCCGAGCGCGTGGCGCGCGTGCCGTGGCGGATGCGGGCGGTGCTACAGCTGCCGAGGCATCGGCTTCTGCGGCCGACGCACCAGCCGCTGAGGCACAAGACGCGGATCCCACCAAGGCGGCCGCTCCCCGTCCACGCAGCCGGGCCCGCAAGCCAGCCGCCAAACCCGCCGAGTAAGTGTTATTGGCCGGCTGCGGTCGCTGAGCGCCGCAACGCCAGCCGCTCTTGCACTTCTTCGTAGCGGGGCGGCGTGCAGCCCGCCCGCTCCACGCAGTGGCTGGCGCTGGCCAGCGCATGGTGCAGCACGGCGCGCAGCCGGGCCTCCGCAACGGGCGTCGTCAGGCCACCCGGGCGCAAGGTCAGCGCTTCTTCGCCCCGCTCAGGCCCTGCCAGCCAGGCGGTGATCAAACCCGCCAGAAAACAGTCGCCCGCGCCCACCGTGTCCACCACAGTGATCGGAGCCTCCTCGCGCGCATGCACGGCCAAGCCGTCGCGCTGCAGCAGCCAGGCACCTTCCGGCCCCAGGGTCAGGGCGAGCCATTGGGCCTGTGTTTGCTGCTGCAAACAGTGGGCGCGCTCCAATGCGTTGGCACCCGGAACAGCCAGCGCGTCCAGGTCATCGTCGCTCACCTTGATGAGGTGGGCGTGCTGCAGGGCGCTCATCACGTTGGCGCGGTAGGCCTCCGCATCGTCCACGGCCGACAGGCGCAGGTTGGCATCGACCACCACCATGCGGCCTGCTGCGCGCTGCGCTGCCAGCCAGGGCTGGTAGATGGCGGCATCTTGTGCCACCAGCGCCAGGCAGCCCGTGGCCACTACTTGCAGCTCTGGCAATGCGGCGCAAGCAGCCGTCAGCGCAGCGGCCGTCACCTGGCGGTCGGCCACGCCGTCGCGGTAGAAGCTGTAGCTGGCCTTGCCCTCGGCATCCAACGCGGCCAGGGCCAGCGCGCTGGGCGCACGCACCGGCGTGGGCGCTGGCAGGGCCACGCCAGCATCGTGCAGGCCGCGCGCCAATTGCCGCCCCAGCATGTCGCCCGACAGTGGGTTGAGGTACTGCGTGCCCACCCCTTGCAAACCCAGCGCTCGCGTGAGGTTGTACACCGCGCCGCCCGCGCAGGGCTTGAGGCGGCCATCGGGCTCTTCGATCAGGTCAAACAAGGCCTCGCCCGCCGTGGCCACCCGCAGCGGCGGTGCGGTGTGGGCGGGCCTGGAGTCGGCGGACTGGATAGGGAAAACCATAAGTAAATCCACTTGATTTATTAACTAGTCGGCCACTATAGTTCGATCCCATCCACCCGACAAGAGTGGTTCACCTGCCAGCCGCGCAGCACGGGGCCGACAGGAATCTGCCATCCCACAACCCGGAGACAACGCCATGCAACGCACCCCCGCCTTCGCGCTTTCTGCCCTTGCCCTCACCGGCGCCCTGGCCTGTGGCCTGGCCCAGGCACAGACGTCCGAGCCCGTCATCGGCCTCATCACCAAGACCGAGACCAACCCCTTCTTCGTGAAGATGAAAGAGGGCGCCACGGCCGAGGCCAAGAAGCTGGGCGCCAAGCTGGTGTCGGCGGCGGGCAAGACCGATGGCGACAACGCGGGCCAGGTCACGGCCATGGAGAACCTGATCGCCGCGGGCGCCAAGACCATCCTCATCACCCCCAGCGACGCCAAGGCCATCGTGCCCGCCATCAAGAAGGCGCAGGCACGCGGCGTGATGGTGATTGCTCTCGATAGCCCCACCGAGCCCATGGATGCGACGGACGCGCTGTTTGCCACCGACAACTACAAGGCGGGCGAGCTGATCGGCCAGTACGCCAAGGCCGCCGCTGCGGGCAAGAAGCCCGTGATTGCCACGCTGGACCTGTTCCCCGGCCACCCCGTGGGCGCACAGCGGCACAACGGTTTTCTGAAGGGCTTTGGCTTGCAGGCCAACGATGCCAAGAGCAACGAGCTGTCGCGCCCCGCCGAGGTGGTGTGCATGGCCGACAGCTTTGGTGACCGCGCCAAGGGCCAGACCGGCATGGAAAACTGCCTGCAGAAGAACCCCGACATCAACATCGTCTACACCATCAACGAGCCCGCCGCTGCCGGTGCCTACAACGCGCTCAAGGCCGCAGGCAAGGAGAAGAACGTGCTCATCGTCTCGGTGGACGGTGGCTGCGCGGGCATCGCCGACGTGGGCAAGGGTGTGATCGCCGCCACCAGCCAGCAGTACCCGCTGCGCATGGCCGCGATGGGCGTGGCGGCAGGCGTGGAATACGCCAAGACCGGCAAGAAGGTCAGCGGCTACACCGACACCGGCGTGACGCTGATCGCTGCCAAGCCCATGGCGGGCGTGGATAGCAAGGATGTGAAGACCGGCACCGACCTGTGCTGGGGCGCCAAGTAAGCCGCCTCTGCTGAATAGGCGCCAGGCAAGCTGCAACGTGCCTGCCTGAGCGCCACCTTTGTCCACCCGCACGGAGCCGCCATGTCCTCGACCGCTTCCAAACTACCGCCGCTGGCCACGCTGGGGCCGTTCATCGCGCTGATCCTGGCGTGCGCCTTTTTTGCCACGCAGAGCGAGCGTTTTCTGTCGGCGCAGAACTTCGCGCTGATCCTGCAGCAGGTCATGGTGGTGGCGGTCATCGCCATTGGCCAGACGCTCGTGATCCTCACCGCGGGCATCGATTTGTCGTGTGGCATGGTGATGGCGCTGGGCGGCATCGTGATGACCAAGATGGCGGCGGACTATGGCCTTTCGGCACCCGTGGCGATTGCCTGCGGCATGGCCGTGACCATGCTGTTCGGCCTGATCAACGGCCTCCTGGTCACGAAGATCAAGCTGCCGCCCTTCATCGTCACGCTGGGCACGCTCAACATCGCGTTTGCCGCCACGCAGCTGTATTCAGGCGCGCAGACCATCACCGACATCCCCGCTGGCATGACCGCGCTGGGCAACACCTTCCAGCTGGGGCAGACCGCCATCGTGTGGGGGGCTGTGCTCATGCTGGCCCTGTACCTCGTCACCTGGTTTGCGCTGCGCGAGACCGCGCCCGGACGCCATGTGTACGCCGTGGGCAACAGCCCCGAAGCCACGCGCCTTACCGGTATTGCCACCGACAAGGTGCTGCTGGGCGTGTATGTGCTGGCCGGCCTGTTCTACGGCATCGCGTCGGTGCTGTCGGTGGCTCGCACCGGCGCGGGCGACCCCAACGCGGGCCAGACCGAAAATCTCGACGCCATCAGCGCCGTGGTGCTGGGCGGCACCAGCCTGTTTGGCGGGCGCGGCGTCATCCTGGGCACGCTGGTGGGGGCGCTGATTGTGGGCGTGTTCCGCAACGGGCTCACGCTGATGGGCGTGTCGTCGGTCTACCAAATTCTGGTCACCGGCATCCTCGTGATCCTGGCCGTGGCCACTGACCAACTCTCGCGCAAAGGAGTGCGTTGATCATGACCACCTCCCCACACACAACGAACGCCCCGCTGGTCATGCAGGCCAAGGGCCTGGTCAAGCGCTATGGGCAGGTCACCGCGCTGGATTGCGCCGACTTTGAACTGCGCGCCGGTGAAATCCTGGCCGTGATCGGCGACAACGGCGCGGGCAAGTCGAGTCTCATCAAGGCGCTGTCGGGCGCCACCGTGCCCGACGAAGGCGAGATCCTGCTCGACGGCCAGCGCATCCAGTTCAAAAGCCCCATCGACGCACGCCGCGCGGGCATCGAAACCGTGTACCAGGACCTGGCCGTGGCCCCGGCCATGACCATTGCCGAAAACCTGTTCCTCGGCCGCGAACTGCGCCGCCCCGGACTGCTGGGCAGCGCGCTGCGCATGCTCGACAAGAAAAAGATGCTCGAAGAAAGCGTGGCCCGCATGGCCGAGCTGAAGGTCGGCATCCGCTCCATGACGCAGGCGGTGGAGACCCTCTCTGGCGGCCAGCGCCAGTGCGTGGCCGTGGCGCGCGCAGCAGCGTTTGCGCGCCATGTCGTCATCATGGACGAGCCCACCGCCGCATTGGGCGTGAAGGAAGGCAACATGGTGCTGGAGCTGATCCGCCGCGTGCGCGACAAAGGTCTGCCCGTCATTCTCATCAGCCACAACATGCCCCATGTGTTCGAGATTGCCGACCGCATCCACATCGCCCGCCTGGGCAAGCGCGCCGCCGTCGTCAACCCGAAGAAGATCAGCATGAGCGATACGGTGGCCGTGATGACGGGCGCCATGGCGGCCACCGACCTGCCTGCCGAATGCCTTGCCTGAAACGCCCCCATGCTGAAAAACATTGATCCCCTGCTGACCCCCGACCTGCTCAAGGTGCTGGCCGAGATGGGCCATGACGACGCCATTGTTTTGGCCGATGCCAATTTCACCGCCATGAGCCTGGGCGCGGGCAAGCCCGTGCTGCGCCTGCCCGGCATCGGCATGGCGCGCGCCGTGCAAGCGGTGGCCAGCGTGCTGCCATTGGCGCAAGACGTGCCGCACCCCGTGGCCTACATGCAGGTGGGCGGCACCGAGCCGCCGTACCGCTCGGCCCTGCAGCGCGAAACCATGGACGTGCTGGCACGCGAGGGCGTGGCCAGCGCGCAGGCAGAAGGCGTGGAGCGTTTCGCGTTCTACGAGCGCGTCAAAAAGGCCTATGCCATCGTGGTGACGGGCGAGCTGCAGCCCTGGGGCAACTTCCTGCTGCGCAAGGGCGTCATCGGCGACACTCTGAACGCCTGATCGTTTCATCACCATGCTGGACACCGACGCATCCCTACCCGCCGTTGACAACGCTGCCGCCAGCCCCGCGCTGCTGCGCCAGCGCGGCTCCAACCACGTGGGGCTGCGCCAGTTCAACGAGCGCGTGGTGCTGCAGGCACTGCGCACCCATGGCAGCCTGGCCAAGGCCGAGATGGCGCGGGTCACGGGCCTCACGGCGCAGACCATCGGACTCATCACCGCCCGGCTGGACGAAGACCAGTTGCTGCGCCGCGAAGCGCCCGTGCGCGGCCGCGTGGGCCAGCCCTCGGTGCCGATTGGCCTGAACCCCGACGGCGCCTTTGCCATCGGCATCAAGATCGGCCGCCGCAGTGCCGACTGGCTGCTGGTGGACTTCACCGGCCATGTGCGCGAGCGCATCGTGCTCGACTACGCCTTCCCCGACATCGATGTGCTGTTGCCCGCCATCCGCACGCACCTGAACCAGCTGCTCGACGGCCTGGGCCCGCTGCGCTCGCGCGTGGTGGGCGTGGGCGTGGCAGCGCCGTTCCAGCTCGGCGGCTGGCACCGCATGCTGGGGCTCACCGAGGCCCAGTCCGAAGCCTGGAACAACATCGACCTGGCCGAGAAGGTGCAGCAGATGACCGAGCTGCCCGTGAGTTTTGCCAAGGACACCTCCGCCGCCTGCGTCGCCGAGCTGCTGCAGGGGCGGGGACGCGACATCCCGAGTTTTCTGTACCTGTTCATGGACACCTTTGTGGGTGGCGGGCTGGTCATCAACTCGCACCTGCATCGCGGTCTGCATGGCAACGCAGGTGCGGTGGCTTCGCTGCCGCTGTCACCCGCCCAGCCGGGCCAGGCGCCCGCGCAGCTCATCAGCCAGGCCTCGCTGTGGGAGCTGGAGCAGCGCTTTCGCGAACACGGCCTCGACCCCATGGCCGCCTACGACAAACGTGTGCTGCAGGCCCCGTGGCTGGAACACAGCCGGGGCTGGATTGCGCGCGCTGCGGCCGGTCTGGCGCACTGCATCGTCTCGGCCACGGCGTTTTTGGACCTGGATGCCGTGGTGGTCGATGGCGCCGCAGCCCCCGAGCTGCTGCAGGCCTTGTGCGAGGGCGCTCGCCACGCGCTGGCCGACTACAACTGGGAAGGCCTGCACCAGCCCCCCCGGCTGGAGCTGGGCACCATGGGCTCGGACGCCCGTGCGCTGGGCGGAGCGCTGCTGCCGCTGCATGCGTGTTTTGCGCCGGATACCGATATCTTCCTCAAGGCTTGATGGTCGTGCTATTGAAATAATAGCTATCACGGCATATTCCACTGGCGCAAGCGGGCGTTTTCAGTCAAAACTGCTTCCTGGAGGTCTTGCGTGCACTGTGCCGTCCCGGGAGCGCTGGCCTCGTTGCGTCGATCAGCCAGGGGCTGTGGCGACTGCGTCCTGTTGCCTGCTGCGCTTGCTTCGCTGACAGTCAGCGGTCCGCCAGGATCGCCCGCGCCACTTCGGCAAACCCCGCGCCCCGTTCGCCCTGCGTCACATAGCGTGGCAGGTGCTTGAGCTGCGGCACAAACCGCGCGATGTTGGCCACGCCCACGCTGTGGGTGAAGTGCTGGAACATCGCCTGGTCATTGCCCGAGTCGCCCACAAACACCCAGCGGTCCAGCTCCTGCGCAAGGTCGCGGCCCAGCAGCTCGCGCACAATCCAGTTAGCTCCCTGCCATTTGTTGAAGTCCCCAAAGCAGCCATGGATGTGGATGCTGCTCACCGTGGTCTGCATGCCAGCGCGCTGCAGCACAGCCAGCACCTGCTCCACGGTTTCGGGCGAGTGCCGGGCGAACTCTGCGTAGTCAAAGGCCAGGTCCGTCTCACGCCCGGCGCTGTCGCGGCTGAGGGCGACGCCTGGCACTTCCGCAGCGACCTGGGCGGCGATCTCACGCATGCGCGCCTGGTTGGCACTGCGCGTGGCGGCGTCTTGCTGGTAGCGCTTGACCCGCGTTGGTTGAGCGCCAGAGCTGCGGGTAAATGCCACGGCACCGTTCTCTGCCACCATGGCATCGACAGGCCAGGCCGAACCGGCAGGCCCCGCCATGAAAGGCTCGCACCAGCCAATCGGCCGCCCGGTGATGGGAATGACCACCAGGCCCGCCGCCTTCAGGTCAGCCAGCGCCTGCAGTGCGTCGGGCGTGATGGCGCCCTCGGTGGTCAGGGTGTCGTCGATGTCGGTGAACAGACCTGCGAGATTGGCCGGTGGAATCCAGGCACTCAGTGGCAACAAGGGGGGGCAAGAAGGCATGGTGTGGCGGGTTGGGTGTTGGCGGATGCCATGGCGGCTTGGTGCTTGGGCTCACCCCTCCGGGTGAACGGAAGGAGATCCGTTGTCAGCGAGGGCTTTGGGCCGGTTGTACGCGCGTTGGGTTGTGCCATTTCTCCGCGAGTTTGTCGGTGGACATGGGGACCATGTGGCCGCCACTGAATTCGAAAAACTGCAAGGTATCCAAGGCGATGGAGTCCGGGCTCGGGTTCTTCTCGTCCACGACCCACAGGTCGCCCGGCTGAGGATTTGGCACAAAGAGGTCGGCGGTTTGTCTGGCCCGGGTCAGCACAAACCGCTTGTATCCCTCATCGGTGCCACCGAATTCTGGGGCGACGAAGATGCCCTGCCGTGCTTTGTCCAGCGACAGCGCAAAACGGTACAGCGTGTCCCAATAGGCCAGATTGGGCCCCAGCACCTGTTTCTCCTGCGCATGCACGCCCGCCAGGGCAGCAACGAGCACCCCGCTGACGAGCGTTGCAGCCATGGGGCGCAGCCCCTGGGGCCAGACGGCTGCCAGACAGGCCGAGAACGCAATCCATGGCACAAACAGGTAGCGGTCCGGGCTGTGGATGCCTGGAAAGGCTGTGAGTGGTACCAGCGGCAACAAGACGATGCCAAAGGATACGAGGAGCATGGGCCCGTTCAAGCGCCGTTTCACGGCAGCGATACACAGCAGGCCAAAGAATGCGAGTGCAAGAAGGTTGCCTGGGGGCTTGGAGCCCAGGAGCAGCTTGGGAACCTTGAGCAGCTGGCGCAAGGCCTCGCTGGCCTCAAAAATCTCCTGGCTGTAGCCCCCCATGAGACGCCCCAGCAGCAGATAGCGCCATCCCACATAGGCGAGCGCAATCAGCACGAACGGGATCAGTGCGTGCATCCGTTGCCGCAGCCCGCCCACGGGCAGGAAGGGCAAGAGAATGACCAGGGGTACGTAGACTTCTTTGCACGCGGTCGCTAGCAGGTAGGCAAGGGTGGATAGCCCCAGCCAATATCCGCGCCCGCCCTGCAGATGCCGGGTCCAGCCCAGGATCGACAGCATGGCGAACAGAAAGCCGGTCGCATAGTGCCCATGCATCAGGCCCGCTGCAATGTGGGCTGTGGGCTTGCCAAGCAGCAGTGCGACGGCACCGACCAGCGCAGGCAGGGGCGCCAGCCACTGCCGCAACACGGCGTAGAACAGCACTGAACCCAGCGCCATCACGAACAGCAAATGTGCGTAGTGGCCAGCCGGGGCCATGCCGAACAAGCTCAGATTGATGTCGTAGAACAGCAGGTTCCATGGCGCCACGTTGGCGCTGGAGTGCCCTTGGGCAACGAGGGGCTCGAAGAAATATTGCCAGGGCGCATATTGCGCCGCGTAACTCAGGTGCGCGCCGTCATCCCAGCGCCAAAAACCCTGGAGTGACTGGCCGTGTGCAAGCAGGGTGATCACTGACACAAGCAGCGTCACGCTGAGATACTCGACCCCGGGGTGGCGGTCGATCTTTTCGCGCAGTGCGAGGCGGCCGGTCGTCAGTGCTTGAACGTCCATCGCCAATGCAGGAGGAACGTGAGCGCCGGAAGTGCGACAAAAACCATCCCGAGCCCCACCAGGTAATGCCAGCCCGCCCAGGCAGCCAGCCCGCTGACCAGCACGGTGATGGCCAGCCCGGCCAAGGACACGAGGAGAAAGCGCCCGTATTGCCCTAGCGACGCCGCCGTCTTGAAATTCCATCGGCGGTTGGCCCAATAGGAAAAGATGTTGGCGGCCATGAATGCTATGGCGTTAGCCAGGGAGGGGTGAGCGCCCAGGCGCTCCACAAACAGCACAACGATGGCCGTATGGATCAACGTATTGATGACACCGATGCCAGAGAACTTGGCAATCTTGCTCGATAGGGAATCAGGTGCGATCCGGAAAGTCATAAAGTTCGCGAACAATGTAGATGGGTCGCTGCTTCACTTCCCCATAGATGCGGCCGATGTATTCGCCAAGCACGCCCAGCCCGGCGAGCTGGAGTCCGCCGAGAAAGAGAACGGATGTGATCAGCGAAGCGTAGCCAGGCACGTCGCGCCCGAAGATCAAGGTTTTGAGCAACAGAAAGATGGCATAAACCAGGGCGAAGGCCGCAATGGTGGACCCGATGTAGGTCCAGATGCGAAGCGGGACCGTGGAGAAGGAGGTGATACCTTCCAGCGCAAAATTCCACAAACGCCACCCTGAGAAATTGCTCGCGCCGGCAAACCGGGGCTCGCAGACAAAAGTGACCGTCGTTTGCCGAAAGCCGGCCCACGCGAACAGACCCTTCATGAAGCGGCGGCGTTCCGGCAGTCTTTTCAGGGCTTCGATGACCTTGCGGTCCATGAGTCGGAAATCGCCGACATCGGCGGGAATATCGACTTCGGAAATCTTGTTCTGCAGGCGGTAAAACCATCCGGCGGTTGTGCGCCGCGCCCAGTGTTCCTCCTCGCGGCTTTGCCGTTTCGCCAGGACTACCTCGAAGCCCTCGCGCCAGTGGCGCACCATGTCCGGGATCACTTCGGGCGGGTGCTGGAGGTCAGCATCCATGGGGATGACGACGTCGCCCCTTGCCAGCTCTATGCCGCAGGTGAGGGCCGCCTCCTTGCCGAAGTTTCGTGACAGGTCGGCGATGCGAATGTGAGGATTGCGCTCCCTTGCCAGCAGTAATTGCGGCAGGGTGTCATCGCTGCTACCGTCGTTGATGCATAGGATTTCGTAAGTGTCCGCAACGGACTCCAGAACGGGAACCAGTCGCGCAAAAAATGCAGCGAGATTTCCAGCCTCGTTTTTCATCGGGCAGATGATCGTCAGCGAGGAAGGACGAGGCTTCAGGGGTGGCTGTTCCATGGTCGAAGGCTGGGTGATTCATTTCTGCATGAGGAAAATCCGAGGGGCTGAGTGCACAAGAATGTTGTGCCTTGTGCGGACTATGCTCCCTGCAAAGCCAGCCCCGCATGCTCCCGCAGAGGATGGAAATGGATCTTCGGAAACCGCTCCTGCGCCAGCCGCACGTCGTAGGGCGAGGTGCAAAGGTACGCCAGTGTGTCGGCCGCGTCGTGCGCCAGGCGCAGCGGGTAGGCGTCGGTGAACGCGCGCAGGTCGGCGGCATTGTCGGCCGTGATCCAACGCGCGCCCGTGTACTGGCAGCCCTCCAGCCGCACATCGGCGTCGTACTCGGCCTTCAGGCGGTGCTGCACCACTTCGAACTGCAGCTGGCCCACGGCGCCCAGCAGCATGTTGCCGCCGGCATCGGGCTTGAAGACCTGGATCGCGCCTTCCTCGCCCAGCTGGGCCAGGCCCTGCTGGAGTTGCTTGGTGCGCAGCGGGTTCTTCAGCACGACGGTCATGAACATCTCGGGTGCGAAGAACGGCAGGCCAGTGAACTGCAGGTTGGCGCCGTCGGTGATGGTGTCGCCCAGCTGCACGCCGCCGTGCGTGGTAAAGCCGATGATGTCGCCTGCATAAGCTTCTTCGACGGCCTCGCGGCGCTGGGACATGAAGGTCACGACCGAGGTGGGACGCAGTTCCTTGGCGGTGCGCTGCACCTTGAGCTTCATGCCCGGCGTGTACTTGCCGCTCGCCACGCGCACGAAGGCGATGCGGTCGCGGTGGTTGGCGTCCATGTTGGCTTGCACCTTGAACACCACGCCAGCAAAGCCTTCGTCTTCGGGCTGGATGGTCTTGACCACGGGCTGTTTGTTGACTTCGAGCGTGCTCACGCGCGGGCCGGGTGGCGGTGCCATGTCCACCAGTGCGTCCAGCACCTCCATCACCCCGAAGTTGTTCACGCCGGAGCCAAAGAACACGGGGGTCAGCTTGCCGGCCAGGAAGGCCTCGTGGTCCCATGCGGGGGATGCGCCCACGGCCAGTTCCATGCTCTCCAGCGCGGCGTCAAACTCGGCGCCGAAGCGCGCGCGCAGCGTGGTTTCATCCGACAGAGGTATGGATTCAAAGTCCTGCGGGCGGCGTTCGCTGCCGGACTCGAACACCGTCATGGTCTTGGTGCGCAGGTTGATGATGCCGCCGAAGGCCTTGCCCTGGCCTACGGGCCAGGTCATGGGGCAGCAGGGCATGCCCAGCTCGCGCTCCACTTCGTCCATGATGTCCAGCGGGTCCCGCACTTCGCGGTCCATCTTGTTGACGAAGGTAATGATGGGCGTGTCGCGCTGGCGGCAGACTTCGATCAGGCGGCGGGTTTGTGCTTCCACACCGTTGGCGGCGTCGATCACCATCAGCGCCGAATCGACGGCGGTGAGCACACGGTAGGTATCTTCCGAGAAGTCCTTGTGGCCGGGCGTATCCAGCAGGTTGATGACATGCTCGCGGTAGAGCATCTGCATGACCGACGAGGCCACCGAGATGCCGCGCTGCTTTTCAATTTCCATCCAGTCGGAGGTGGCGTGGCGGCTGGCCTTGCGGCCCTTCACGGCGCCGGCGATCTGGATCGCGCCAGAGAACAGCAGCAGCTTTTCCGTCAGCGTCGTTTTACCGGCGTCGGGGTGGGAAATGATGGCAAAGGTGCGGCGGCGCCGGGTTTCTGGGGCGTAGGACACAAGGGTTCCTGAGTGGGATGGAGCGGGGCAGCGTGCCCTGCACAAGAATCTGGGGGCGGGGCCTGCGGGGAGGCCACGAGGTCTGCGGTCGCGGGATTTTACTGTTCCGTGCAAGGCTGGGGGATGGATTGCCCCGCTGGCGTAGCGCCGGGCGAGCACTTGCTTTTATAATCCGCCGATCCGAGGAGCGTTGCAGCGTCCCCAGCACAGGCGGGGCGTGAGGCTCGGAGTCATCTAGCAACGACGCTCATCCACTTCGCGTGCGGTGAGTCGTATCGACCATCCCCTTCGCGCAGTGGCTTTTCAAACATGCTTTGGAGCACACCATCATGAACGCACGCGTCAACGCCCCGGTCAACACCGACTGCATCATTGCCGACATCGGCCTGGCCGAATGGGGCCGCAAAGAGATCCGCATCGCCGAAACGGAAATGCCCGGCCTCATGGCCATCCGCGAAGAATTCGCCGCCAAGCAGCCGCTCAAGGGCGCGCGCATCACCGGCTCGTTGCACATGACGATCCAGACCGCCGTGCTGATCGAAACCCTGCAGGCGCTGGGTGCACAAGTGCGCTGGGCATCGTGCAACATCTTCTCCACACAAGACCACGCCGCTGCCGCGATTGCTGCCGCTGGCACGCCCGTGTTCGCCATCAAGGGCGAAACCCTGGCGGAATACTGGGACTACACCCACCGCATCTTTGACTTCGGCGCTGCCGGCACCGAGGGCGAAGGCCCCAATCTGATCCTGGACGACGGCGGTGATGCCACGCTGCTGATGCATCTGGGCAAGCGCGCCGAAAAGGACGCATCGCTGATCGCCAACCCCACCAGCGAAGAAGAAACCTGCCTGTTCGCCTCCATCAAGGCCAAGCTGGCGCAAGACCCGACCTGGTACAGCCGCAAGAGCGCCCAGATCATCGGCGTGACCGAAGAAACCACCACGGGCGTGCACCGCCTGAAGGAAATGTCGGCCAAGGGCTCGCTGATGTTCCGCGCCATCAACGTGAACGACTCGGTGACCAAGTCCAAGTTCGACAACCTGTATGGCTGCCGTGAGTCGCTGGTGGACGGCATCAAGCGCGCCACCGACGTGATGATCGCCGGCAAGGTGGCCGTGGTGGCGGGCTACGGCGACGTGGGCAAGGGCTCTGCCCAGGCGCTGCGCGCCCTGAGCGCCCAGGTGTGGGTGACCGAGATCGACCCCATCAACGCCCTGCAGGCCGCAATGGAAGGCTACAAGGTCGTGACCATGGAATACGCTGCCGACAAGGCCGACATCTTCGTGACCACCACCGGCAACAAGGACGTGATCCGCCATGAGCACATGCTGGCCATGAAGGACCAGGCTATCGTCTGCAACATCGGCCACTTTGACAACGAAATCCAGGTCGCCACGCTGGAGCAATACCAGTGGGAAGAAATCAAGCCCCAGGTGGACCACGTGATCTTCCCGGACGGCAAGCGCATCATCCTGCTGGCCAAGGGCCGCCTGGTGAACCTGGGCTGCGGCACGGGCCACCCGAGCTTCGTGATGTCGTCGAGCTTCGCCAACCAGACCATCGCCCAGATCGAGCTGTTCACGCACAGCGACTACTACGAGAACGGCAAGGTCTACGTGTTGCCCAAGCACCTCGATGAGAAGGTGGCACGCTTGCACCTCAAGAAGGTGGGCGCCATGCTGACCGAGCTGAGCGATGAGCAGGCCGCCTACATTGGCGTGCCCAAGCAAGGCCCCTACAAGCCTGACACCTACCGCTACTGATCCCTGTGCAGCGCGCCCCGGCGACGGGGCGCGCGCACGGTGGTCTGGCGCCGTTGCTCGGAGCAATGTCTGATTGCTCTTTAATTGATAGCTGCTGGCGCATGATTCACTAGCGCTACCAGCCGATTTGACTCTAAAAGGATGGGCGCGATGCGCGCAGATGTATTTTTGGTGGAGCGTGGCCACGCTGCCACGCGCTCGCAGGCGCAGCGCCTGATTGCCTCGGGCGCGCAGTGGCGCCTGTCGCCGCTGGCGCCCTGGCAGAAGGTGGTGAAGAACGGCGACGACATTCCGTCAGTGGCCGAGGTGCAGCTGCTGGACGATGCAGAAGCCAAGTACATCTCGCGCGGCGGGCTCAAGCTGGAAGGCGCGCTCAAGGCGCTGGGCCTGTCGGTGGCTGGCCTGCGGTGCCTGGATGTCGGGCAGAGCACAGGCGGCTTTACCGACTGCCTGCTTCAGCAGGGCGCCGCCCAGGTGATTGGGGTGGACGTGGGCCACGCCCAGTTGCACGACCGGCTGCGCAGCGATCTGCGTGTGGTGTGTGTGGAGGGCGTCAATGCCCGCTCGCTCACGCCCGATGCGTTGGTGCAGGCTTGTGAGATGGCCTTGTCCGAAGTCATCGTGCCCGAAGAAGACAACGAGACCCAACCCGAGGCCCCCTACAGCTGGATGCGCAATGGCGGCTTGGTGGACGAGGCGTACGACGACAGCGACGACGCCAAGGACCAGGACATCGAGGCCTTCAAGTCCGAGCGCGCGCAGCGCGCCCAGGGAACGCTGCCGGTGGAGCGCCGCCGCCGGCCCGAGTGCGCCGATGTGGACATCACGTCCAGTTTTACGCTGGTGACCGGCGACCTGTCTTTCATCTCGCTCACCCTGGTGTTGCCTGCGTTGGTGCCGTTGCTGGCGCCCCAGAGCGACCTGGTCATGCTGGTCAAGCCGCAGTTCGAGCTGCAACCCGGGCAGGTGGGCAAGGGCGGTATCGTGCGCGACGAGTCCTTGTATGCGGTGGTGGAGCAGCGCATCCGCGATTGCTGCGCCGCGTTGGGCCTGGAGGTGTTGGCGTGGATTGATAGTCCCATCCAGGGCGGCGATGGCAACCGAGAATTTTTTGTACACGCAAGGAGAGCCGCATGAATGCAGCCCACGCGCAAGGCACCGGGTTCCCGGTGAGTTTCGAGTTTTTTCCGCCCAAGACGCCTGAAGGTGCCGACAAGCTGCGCGTGGCACGCCAGCAGCTGTATGCCCTGCACCCCGACTTCTGCTCGGTGACCTATGGCGCAGGGGGCTCCACGCAAGAAGGCACCTTCGGCACGGTGCGTGAGATCCTGTCCGAAGGCGTGGGTGCCGCCTCGCACTTTTCGTGCATCGGGGCCACGCGCCAGTCGGTGCGCGAGCAGCTGGCCACACTCAAGGCCATGGGCGTCAAGCGCCTGGTGGCGCTGCGCGGCGACCTGCCCAGCGGCTATGGCGCGGGTGGCGAGTTCCAGTACGCCAGCGATCTGGTGGCCTTCATCCGCGCCGAAACGGGCCGCGACTTCCACCTTGAAGTGGCAGCCTACCCCGAGGTGCATCCCCAGGCCAGGTCGCCCGAGGCAGACCTGCAGGCCTATGTGACCAAGGTGCGTGCGGGCGCGGACTCCGCGATCACCCAGTACTTCTACAACAGCGACGCGTATTTCCGCTTCGTCGAAGACGCTCACCAGCTGGGTGCCGACGTACCGGTGGTTCCGGGCATCATGCCGATTTCCAGCTCCACGCAGCTGATGCGGTTTTCGGATGCCTGCGGTGCCGAGATTCCGCGCTGGATCCGCCTGCGGCTGCAGGCGTTTGGGGACGACACCGCCAGCATCAAGGCGTTTGGCCTGGATGTGGTGACCGACCTGTGCGACCAGCTGCGCAGTGCCGGTGTGCCCGCGCTGCACTTTTACACCATGAACCAAAGCGCCGCGACGCTGGAGATCTGTCGCCGGCTGGGGATCTGATGGCGGGGGGCACACAGCCTCCCGGGGCCCATCGCGGCGCTGCCCTGCGGGTGCTGCTGCGGCGAGCGGTGGGTCTGTGGCTGCTGTGCAGCGCCTGCGCCGCTGTTCAGGCCCAGGGGTTGCAAGCTGAGCCGGATGCGCTGGCCCCTAATCTCTTGTCCGTGCCGGGTGAGGCCATGCTGATCGATCCCCCGGCCAAACCGGAGCCGAACACTCCTGCCGGGTCGCCGCTCAGCCTGGAGGCGGATGAAGTGGGCCTTGCCTCATGGTACGGGGCGCAGTTCCACCGGCGGCGTACTGCCAGCGGGGAGCTGTTTGACATGCGAGCGCTCACGGCCGCGCACCCCACGCTGCCCTTTGGCTCACGCGTGTGCGTACGCAGCCAGGCCACAGGGCGCACGGTGATCGTGCGCATCAACGACCGTGGTCCACACACCCGCAACCGGGTGATTGATTTGAGCCGGGGCGCCGCCGAGGCGCTGGGTATGGTGGGCCTGGGGCTGAAGCCAGTGGAGCTGTTTGCCCTGCAGGACGACGACAAGGACTGCCCGGCGGCGCCCTGACGCCAGGCTTTTGGACAGGTTCTTAGGAGGCCGGTCAGCCGCCCGATTCGAGCGTGTGGGTGGCGTGTTTGTCCTGCGCCAGCAGCTCGGCCATCTGGGGCAAGGCGTCTTTGAGCGCGGCCTTCAATGTGTAGGGCGGGTTGATCAGGAACATGCCGCTGGCGGGCAGGCCTGGGCGCTTGGTGTCGCCCGTGACCGTTTCCGTGACCTTGCTCGATTTGACGGTGAGCGTGGCGTGCAGCCAGCTTTTGCCCGCCTTGGTGGCCAGCGTTTTCAGGCGGCGGGGCAGGTCGTGGGCTTCGGGGCGCGGAATGATGGGGTACCAGAACGCATAGGTGCCCGTGGCAAAACGCTTGAGCGAGTCGGCCGCCATGTCGAGCACCTTGGCGTAGTCGCTCTTGATTTCATAGCTGGGATCGCACAGCACCAGGGCGCGCCGGGCCGGTGGGGGTAGGAACTTTTTGATGCCCTCAAAGCCGTCCTCGTGCAGCACGGCCACCTGACGGCCTGCCTCCAGCTGGGCCACGTTGCCGGCCAGCGCGCGCAGGTCGGTGGGGTGCAGCTCAAACAGCTTGAGCTTGTCGTGGTCGCGCAGCAGGCGCTGGGTGATGAAGGGCGATCCGGGGTACACGCGCAGCGCCTTGCCCTGGTTGAAGGCGCCCACCATGTCCACATAGGCCTGCAGGGCGGGGGTGAGGGCGGGGGTGGTTGGCGCAAACAGCCGGGCCACGCCATCGGCGGCTTCGCCACTGGTGCTGGCATAGTCCCCGTCCAGCCGGTACAGGCCCGCGCCCGCATGGGTGTCCAGCACGGTCAGCGCCGCGTCTTTTTCGGTGAGATGTTGCAAGGCGGCAATCAGGACGGTGTGCTTGAGCACATCGGCATGGTTGCCTGCGTGGAAGGCGTGGCGATAACTGAACATGGCCCAATGGTAACGAGTGTGTTGTGCCAAGGGGGCTCCCATGTCCGGGCGCGGCACAATCGGGGGGCCGTGTGGTGGCGGGGGACGTGATGTTTTTGGCAGACAGGCCGCACTTTGTTAGCCATTTGTTGCCAAATCCGGCGCGGCCATGCTTCATGATCGCGCCTGCGGCGGGGTCAGCGTTTCGCCGTCGCCGTAGTTGCCTCATTGATTTGCATTTGAAATTGCCAGCCCGCCCCGTCCTCTGACCATGACCGCAAGCTCCAGCACAGCCCCCGCCAGTGGTGTCAGCCATATCGATGCGCTGCCCCCTGGCACCCGCCTGGCGGAGTTCGAGATCCTGGGGTTGCTGGGGGTGGGCGGGTTTGGCATGGTCTACAAGGCGTTTGACCATTCCCTGCACCGGGCGGTGGCCATCAAGGAGTACATGCCCTCGGCGCTGGCCGGACGCTCGCAAGGGCAGTCGCTCTGGGTGCGGTCCTCGTCCGACCAGCAGACCTTCCAGGCCGGGCTGGTCTCTTTTGTGGGCGAGGCCCGTCTGCTGGCGCAGTTTGACCACCCCTCTCTGGTCAAGGTGTTCCGCTTCTGGGAGGCCAACAACACAGCCTACATGGTCATGCCACTGTACTCGGGCATGACGTTCAAGCAAGCCCGTGCACAGATGCGCACCCCCCCACCCGAGGCCTGGCTGCGCAAGCTGCTGTGGTCGGTGCTGGATGCGCTGCGCGTGCTGCACGATGGCAACACGCTGCACCGCGACATTTCGCCCGATAACATTTTCCTGCAGGACAACGGTCCGCCGGTGCTGCTGGACCTGGGCGCCGCCCGGCACGCCATCAACGACCAGGACCGCAAGCACACGGCCGTGCTGAAGGTGAACTACGCCCCCATCGAGCAGTATTCCGACGGCGACGAGGAACTGCGCCAAGGCCCGTGGAGCGACTTGTACTCGCTGGCGGCGGTCATGCACGGGTGTCTGGCCAATGACACGCCTCTGCCCGCCACGCTGCGCTCCATCCGTGACCGCATGGTGTCGTTCTCCCGTATCGCCAAAACCGTCAAGCGGCAGTTTGGGGTGGAGTATTCAGCGCCTTTTGTCGCGGCGATTGCCCAATCGCTGGCCCTTCGGCCCGAGGACCGCCCACAGAGCATTGATGCCTTTCTCCAGACCATGGAGATGACCTCGGCGCCGGACGATGTGCAGCACTTCGACTTCCGGGCGGAGTTGGGCGACATCTGGGTGGAGCCCGCCGACCAGCCTGGCCCGGGTCTGGCCGCACCTACCGTGGACGTGACCTCCGCCCCCAAGATCGTGGCCGAGATGCAGGCACAGGCCCAGCGTGAGGACTTGGTGGCGGCGGCTCCCGCATCTGATGCCAGCCGCCCTGGCGATGATTTTGGTGGGGACACGGTCATGCTGGCTGGTCCTGACACCGTGGCGGCCGATGCTGGCGACACGGTGTTCATCGATGCCGGCGATACCGTGGTGGCCGACGACGATTCGCGCTTTGAGGACCTGCCACACCACCGTTCACCGGGCGCGGGCGGGTCGCGTGCAGCCGATCGGCGTTCTGCGCCTTTGGAGCGGGATGTAGTGCGCAGCAATGGCAAGCCGACCCCATCCCCACGGCGTTCCCCTTTGGTGGCGGGCATCGTGGTGGCGGCGTTGGTGGCTGTGGTGGCTGGCGCCGGTTGGCGCTGGAGCCAGGGCAGCAAGCCGCCCCGGGACGAGATCATTACGGAGATGGCCGAGCGGCCTGCCGCAGCGGCTGCTTCAGACGCAGCCCTGGTGGAGGTCAGCGCTCCGGCTGCTGCCGGGGGCGACGCGCAAGGTCTGAGCTCGGATGGCGCAGTGGCGTCAGCCAGCGCCGCCTCTGCGGCCGCACCTGCTCCTGCCTTTGTGGTTGCGTCTGCACCCAAACCGAGCCCCCGGGTGGCCAAGCGTGCAGGCGCAGAGCCCGCACCCACACCCATCGTGGTGCATGAAGAGCCTGTGCCGGCGCCGCCTCCGGTGGTGGCCGAGCCCAAGCCCCGCCCCGCGCCGCCGCCCCGTCTGCCCTCGCCGCAAGAGGTGTGCGCCGACGCCAACTTCCTGGCCCGCCCGATGTGTATTCACCAAGAATGCCAGAAACCGTCCCAGGCCAATCAAACTGTCTGCGTGGAAAACCGTCGCCGTTACGAGGCCGACGAGCAGCGCCGCCGCCAGACGCCGAACTGACCGGAGCAGGTGCCCCGAGGGCCGTGGCTGGGGTGCTCTTGCGCTAACGCATGGCTCTTTCGTATAATGGAAGGCTTCGCAGCGCTTTTGTGGTCCCGCGGCGAAGACTTTTTGCCACCTAAGAGGCTTCCTTCAGAGAAGCACCGACCGTGGAAAAGGACCCGCCAAACCCTCTTTTGAAGAGAAAACTCATGACAACTACTTTCAGCGCAAAGCCCGCTGAGGTCGTGCACGAGTGGTTTGTGATTGACGCGACCAACAAGGTCCTCGGACGAGTAGCCAGCGAAGTTGCTCTCCGTTTGCGCGGCAAACACAAGGCCATTTACACGCCTCACGTCGATACCGGTGACTTCATCGTCGTTATCAACGCAGCCCAACTCAAGGTCACCGGCACCAAGTCCCTGGACAAGGTGTACTACCGTCACTCGGGTTATCCCGGCGGTATCACGGCCACGAACTTCCGCGACATGCAAGCCAAGCACCCCGGCCGCGCGCTGGAAAAGGCTGTCAAGGGCATGCTGCCCAAGGGCCCCCTTGGCTACGCGATGATCAAGAAACTCAAGGTGTACGGTGGTGCTGAGCATCCCCACACCGCCCAGCAGCCCAAAGTGCTGGAAATCTAAGGAGCCTTGAGATGATTGGTGAATGGAACAATGGCACCGGCCGTCGCAAGTCCAGCGTCGCCCGCGTGTTTCTGAAAAAAGGCTCCGGCAAGATCACGGTGAACGGCAAGGACATCCAGTCCTACTTCGGCCGCGAAACCTCGATCATGATTGCCAAGCAACCCCTGGCGTTGACCAACCATGTCGAAACCTTCGACATCCAGATCAACGTGCACGGTGGTGGTGAATCCGGCCAGGCTGGCGCTGCCCGCCACGGTATCACCCGCGCCCTGATCGATTACGACGCATCCCTCAAGCCCGTCCTGAGCCAAGCTGGCTTCGTGACCCGCGATGCCCGTGAAGTCGAGCGTAAGAAGGTCGGTCTGCACTCCGCACGCCGCGCCAAGCAGTTCTCCAAGCGTTAAGCTGTGGCCCTGCCGGATGTTGCCTTGTGCAGCATCCACTGCAAGGCACTCCTCGCGGGTGCTTTACAGAGAAAAACCGCCTTCGGGCGGTTTTTTCGTTTATGGTGCGCTCTTTTCGTTTTTTGGGAAGGCCTTCCATGGTCCGCCTGTTGAGCCTATGCGCTTTCGCCTGCTTCGCCGTCGGTTGACCATCAGTGCCCCCCGGGTGGCCATCCGCAGCGCCTTGCCCTGGCCCTTTCGATGGCTGGCCCTGGCCGTGGTGATGGGTTTCTGCGCTGCCGTGGCGTTGTGGGCCTTTGAATTCGGCAAATCCATTGCCGGGATCGATACCGTTTCGCGTGACGAAGTGATCCAGATGAAGACGGAGATCAGCCGCCTGCGCGAAGAGGGCCAGGAGCGCCAGACGGTGGCATTGACCGCCGAGAGCCTGCTGGCCACCGAACGCGCTGCCAAGGAGAGCCTGATGGCCCAGGTGCGCCAGCTTGAAGCCGACAATCGCACGCTGCGCGAGGATCTGGGCTTCTTTGAAAAGCTGATCCCTGCGGCCAAGACCGATGGGCTGGCCATTCGCGCGCTGCAGGCTGAGGTGCTGGGCGGGATGCAGCTGCGTTGGCAGGTGCTGGTGATCCAGGCCGCCCGCAATGCGCCGGAGTTCAACGGGCGGCTGGAGTTTGTGCTGGCGGGCACTCTGGATGGCAAACCGTGGGCACAGACCCAGCCACCCCAAGGCCAGTCGCTGCAGGTCAAACAATACCGCCGCATCGAGGGCGTGCTCGATCTGCCGCCGCAGGCCGTGGTAAAAACCGTGACCGCGCGCGTGCTGGAGGGCGCCACCGTACGCACCAGCCAGACCATGGCCATCGAATAGTGCAGGGTGGACGGTGGATGCGCTGATCAGGTTTTAGCGCTCTCGCCCCGGCAATCCAGCCCCAGCTGCCACCCACAACCTGCCGCCTTGCTGGCACGAATTCCATCCCCAAGCGGGCCTTTGTAACCGCCTGGCACTTCAGGAGTCTTCCGACCATGTTCTCGCGTAAAAAGCAGCCACCCATCAAAAGCCTGGTGGCGCAGGGCACCAAGATCGAAGGCAATGTGCATTTTGCCGAGGGCATGCGCATTGACGGTGAAGTGGTCGGCGATATCCGGGCGGCGGCGGACCAGCCCAGCATCCTCGTGATTTCCGAGACGGCGCGGGTCGAGGGGGCGGTGCATGCCGACCATGTGATCATCAACGGCCAGGTGCTGGGCCCTGTGCATGCGGGAGAGCTGCTGGAGCTGCAGCCCAAGGCGCAGATCACGGGCAATGTGCATTACAAGGCCCTGGAGATGCACCAGGGCGCCGTGATCGCGGGGCAATTGATTCCAATGGCCGTGCTGGTGGAGGAAAAGCCCCCACTGAAGTTAGCGTCAAACAGCCAGTGACCTGAATTCCCGAGAGGTTTGCAGTAGTATTCCCCGCAAACCCTGAACCCGGAGTACCCCATGAGCGCAGTTGCCGAAAACATCCAGACCGAAATGCCCGCCCCCATCCTGTTCACCGACAGCGCGGCGGCCAAGGTGGCGGACCTGATTGCCGAAGAAGGCAACCCCGACCTGAAGTTGCGGGTGTTTGTGCAAGGCGGCGGCTGCTCCGGCTTCCAATACGGCTTCACGTTCGATGAAATTACCAACGAAGACGACACCACCATGACCAAGAACGGTGTGTCGCTGCTCATCGACGCCATGAGCTACCAGTATCTGGTGGGTGCCGAGATCGACTACAAGGAAGACCTGCAAGGTGCGCAGTTCGTGATCAAGAATCCGAACGCCACCACCACCTGCGGCTGCGGCTCCAGCTTCTCGGCCTGAGGGGCACCGTGACAGGCGCAGCCCTGCACCCCTGACTGAATCAACCGCCTTCGGGCGGTTTTTTCATGGGGTGCGTTCGTTTCGTTTGAAAACCCTGCAAACCATGCACCAGGAACCCTCCCAGAAAGTACTGCTGTGGCTGGTGGCCGTCGGCTTCTTCATGCAGACGCTGGACGCCACCATCGTCAACACCGCGCTGCCCGCCATGGCGCAGAGCCTGGGCGAGAGCCCGCTGCGCATGCAGTCGGTGGTTGTTGCGTATTCGCTGGCCATGGCGATGCTGATTCCGGCATCGGGCTGGGTGGCCGACCGGTTTGGTGCGCGCCGGGTGTACTTTCTGGCCATCGTCTTTTTTGTGGCGGGCTCGGTGTTCTGTGCGCTGTCGCACAGCCTGACCCAACTGGTGGCCGCCCGGGTGCTCCAGGGGCTGGGCGGCGCGCTGCTGCTGCCCGTGGGGCGGCTGGTGGTGTTGCGCACCTTTCCGCGCGAGAAGTTCTTGCAGGCCATGAGTTTTGTGGCCATTCCCGGGCTGATCGGCCCGCTGATCGGTCCCACGCTGGGTGGCTGGCTGGTTGAGGTGGCCTCCTGGCACTGGATCTTCCTGATCAACGTGCCGGTGGGCCTGCTGGGCTGTGCCGCCACCATGCGCTACATGCCCGGGGTACCCGCGCCGACGGTGGCGCGGTTTGATCTGGCGGGCTACCTGATGCTCGCCTTTGGCATGGTGGCGCTGTCGCTGGCGCTGGATGGCCTGGCCAGCCTGGGGCTGCGGCAGGCGAGCGTGCTGGTGCTCATGATCTTCGGTCTGGCGAGCCTGGTGGCCTACTGGCTGCACGCGGCGCGGCGGCCCGACCCCTTGTTTTCGCCCCGGCTGTTTTCGGTGGACACCTTGCGCATCGGGCTGCTGGGCAACCTGTTTGCGCGGCTGGGCAGCTCGTGCATGCCGTTCCTCATTCCGTTGCTGCTGCAGGTCACCATGGGCTATTCGCCGCTGCAGGCGGGCATGATGATGCTGCCCGTGGCGGTGGCGGGCATGTCCATGAAGCGGTTCACCACCACGCTGATCACCCGCTTCGGCTACCGCCAGGTGCTGGTGGGCAACACGCTGCTGGTGGGGGTGACCATGGCCAGCTTCGGGCTGGCGGCACCCTCGCAACCGCTGTGGGTGCATGTGGTGCAGCTGGCGGTGTTTGGTGCGGTGAACTCGCTGCAGTTCACGGCCATGAATACCGTGACCCTCAAGGACCTGGGGCACGACATGGCCAGCAGCGGCAACAGCCTGCTGTCCATGGTGCAAATGGTGGCCATGGGGATGGGGGTGGCTGCGGCGGGGGCGGTGCTGGCGGCGTTCACCGATTTCTTCCAGCCCACCGGCGCGGCACAGACCCTGCAAGCCTTTCAGGCCACGTTTGCCTGCATGGGACTGATCACGGTGGCTTCAGCCGGTATCTTCTGGCAACTGTCGCCGCAAGACCGTTCCGGCACCCAGGCAGGCGCCTCGGTTGATGCCGGGGACCACGGCTGATCGCCCTGTCCAGGGCTGTGTAGACCGGACGGTTCAGGCGGGGTACACCGCGCCCAGCACACGGCTACCGGCCGCACCGGTCACGCTGGGCAGGTTGCCTGGCGCCCCCTGCAGCGCCTGGCGTGCCAGCCAGGCAAACGCGGCGGCCTCCACCTGCAGGGCGGGCAGGCCCAGCGCATCGGTGGCCACCACCTGCAAGGACGGGCAGGCAGCCTGCAGCCGCTGCATGAGCTGGCCATTGAGCGCACCACCGCCGCATACGGCCAGGTTTTTGCTATTGTTTAGATAGCTTTTGGCGCATATGGCACTAGCGCTTGCGGTGAATTCGGTCAATGTGGCCTGTACGTCGGCCGCTGCGGCCTGCGCAAAGGGCTGCAGGTGCGTTGCCAGCCAGGCGGGGTTGAACAGGTCGCGGCCCGTGCTTTTTGGGGGGGCCTTGTGCAGATACGGCTCCTGCAGCAACGCAGCCAGCAGGTCCGGCAGCACCTGGCCCGTGGCGGCCCAGGCACCATCCTTGTCAAACGGCTGGCCGGTGTGCTGCTGGCACCAGTGGTCCATGAGGGCGTTGCCCGGGCCGCAGTCGAAGCCCAGCACGCTGCCATCTGCCCCCAGCACGCTGAGGTTGGAGATGCCGCCAATGTTCAGCACCAGCACCGTCTCGTCCGGCCGGCCGAACACGCCCTGGTGGAAGGCGGGCACCAGCGGCGCACCTTGGCCGCCCGCGGCCACGTCGCGGCTGCGCAGGTCGGCCACCACGGTGATGCCCGTCAGCTCGGCCAGCAGGGCGGGGTTGCCCAGTTGTAGTGTGTAGCCTGTGCCGTCAAATTCCTGGGGGCGGTGCCGCACCGTCTGCCCGTGGGCACCTATTGCACGGATGGCGCTCGCCGGGTGACCGCTGCGCTGCAGCAGGGTGTGCACCACCCCGGCATAGGCCCGGGATAGCGCGTTGCCTGCGAGGGCCGCACGGTGCAGTTCGTTGTCGCCGGGGGTATTTAGAGCCAGCAGCTCGGTGCGCAGTGCGGGGGCAAAGGCGGCGCTGGCGTGGTGTGTGACCTGCAGGCGCGGGCCCGAGAAATCAGCCAGCACCCCGTCGATCCCGTCGAGCGAGGTGCCCGACATCAGGCCGATGTACAGATCGGACATGGCCTGACGGGTGGTGTCTGGAGGTGCGGGGGCGATCAGTCTGCGCTGGCCTGCTCGATGAGCGCAGCGGCGTTCAGCTGGACACGCATGTTGGCCGCGAGGCGGTCAAACGCGGGGCGTGCGGCTGCAGACACCGGTGCTGCGGCTTCGCTCTGGGCGACGATGGTCATCGGGTCCTGGTGCACGCCGTTGACGCGGAACTCGAAGTGCAGGTGCGGGCCGGTGGCCCAGCCCGTGGCGCCCACGGCGCCCAGCGTCTGGCCTTGTTCGACCGACTGGCCCTGGCGCACGTCAATGCGGCTCAGGTGGGCATACACCGTGACGTGCTGGTTGCGGTGCTTGACGAACACCACGTTGCCGTAGCCATTCTGCACACCCGCAAACTCCACCACGCCATCGCCCACGGTGCGCACGGCGGTGCCAGTGGGCGCCGCAAAGTCGGTGCCCAGGTGGGCGCGCCAGGTTTGCAGGATGGGGTGCAGGCGCATCTTGAAGCCGCTGGTCACGCGCGAGAACTCGACGGGCGAGGTCAGGTAGGCGCGGCGCATGCTTTCGCCGTCCAGCGTGTAGTACGCGCCCTTGGTGGCGTTGGGTTCCTGGAACCAGACGGCCTGGTGGGTCTTGCCGTTGTTGACGAACTCGGCGCTCAGCACGCGGCCGCTGGACAGGGGCTCGCCATCGGCTTCCAGGGTTTCGTACACCACCGAGAAGCGGTCGCCCTTGCGCAGCGAGCGGCGGAAGTCGATATTGCCCGAGAACAGTTCGGCCACTTGCACGGCCACGGCGTCGGGGATGTTCGACGCGTCGGTGGCGGCAAACAGCGAGCTATTGATGATGCCGCCCGCCAGACGGCTGTTGGTCGTCATCTTGGCGGTTTCGATGCGGGTCGCAAACTTGTTGTCGCCCGTGCGCTCGACGATCAGGCGGCGGAAGTTGCCGCTGTCGTCCGGCACCCAGCGCACCGTCAGGCGGATCAGGCGGTGGTCGTCGGTGGTTTCTGCCGACACGATGCGGCCGGTGCGGCCCAGCACGTTCTGGCGCACCGGCGTGTCGCTGCGCATGAAGGCGGCGGCGGCCGGGTCGGCCACGCCCATGCGCTGCAGCAGCGACTCGGGGGTGTCGCTGCTGCGCACCTGTTCGGAGCGGAACAGCGAAAAACTGGGCGCATCCAGCTGTCCCAGCACCATGTTCTCGGCGAGCGATTCGACCGGGTAGTTCACCATGCGCACCGGCAGCTCGGCCGGGTCGGGTGCGAAGGAGGCCACGGCAAATGCGCCGCCGCCGCCCGTCAGCAGGATGGCTGCAACGGCGGCGGTGATGCGTTTGGGATGTTGTTGGATCGTGCGGGACAGCCGGTCAAGCAAAGCGATGGTGGCGGTGCGGACCGTAGTGAGGCCGTGAATCAAAGGTCTATCCCCAGGGTGATTGCGGATCCGTGGCACACCCCCGGTGTGAATGCGGGGCGGGGCCAGGAGCACAGACTGTCAGGCTGCAGCCATTCGACAGGTTGATGAAAAACAGGTCGAAACGGCGGGCCCACTAGAATCCGCCTCTGCAATGTGGGCTGAAGTATAGCGGTGCATGCTGTCTAGACATCCCAAAAAACCCTTATGAATCAATCTGCTGTTACAACAACCCCGGTCTCTGATGGTGTAAGACAAGCCCTCGAAATCTCGCTGCGCGGCGTGCAAGAGCTGCTGCCACAGGACGAATGGGTCAAGAAGCTGGCGCGTTCGGAGGCCACGGGCCAGCCGCTGCGCATCAAGCTGGGTCTGGACCCCACTGCCCCCGACATCCACGTCGGCCACACGGTGGTGCTGAACAAGATGCGGCAACTGCAAGATCTGGGCCACCAGGTCATCTTCTTGATCGGCGACTTCACCAGCCTGATCGGCGACCCCTCGGGCCGCAACAGCACCCGCCCGCCGCTCACGCCCGAGCAGATCAAGGTGAATGCCGAGACCTACTACAAGCAGGCCAGCCTGGTGCTGGACCCGGCCCGCACCGAGATCCGCTACAACAGCGAATGGAGCGAACCCTTGGGCGCTACCGGGATGATCCAGCTGGCCGCCAAGTACACCGTGGCGCGCATGATGGAGCGCGACGACTTCCACAAACGCTTCACCACCGGCCAGTCCATTTCGGTGCATGAGTTCCTGTACCCGCTGATGCAGGGCTACGACTCGGTAGCCTTGAAGAGCGACCTGGAGCTGGGTGGCACCGATCAGAAGTTCAACCTGCTCATGGGCCGTCATCTGCAGCAGGAATATGGCCAGGAGCCGCAGTGTGTGCTCACCATGCCGCTGCTGGTGGGGCTGGACGGCGTGGACAAGATGTCCAAGTCCAAGAACAACTACATCGGCATTGCCGAGGACGCCAACACCATGTTTGCCAAGGTGCTGTCGATCAGCGACACCCTGATGTGGGACTGGTACACGCTGCTGTCGTTCAAGAGCCTGGCCGACATCGCCGCGCTCAAGGCGGAGATCGCTGGCGGGCGCAACCCCAAGGACGCCAAGGTGATGCTGGCCAAGGAGATCACCACGCGCTTTCACAGCGCGGCTGCGGCCGATGCCGCGGAGCAGGACTTCATCAACCGCAGCAAGGGCGGCGTGCCGGACGAGATCCCCGAGGTGAGCGTGTCTGGCGCGCCGCTGGGCATCGGTGCGCTGCTCAAGCAGGCCAACCTGGCCCCCTCGACCAGCGAGGCCAACCGCCTGATCGACGGCGGCGGCGTGCGCGTGGAAGGCAGCGTGGTCAGTGACAAGGGCCTGAAGCTGGACGCCGGCACCTACGTGGTGCAGGTGGGCAAGCGCAAGTTTGCACGGGTGACTCTGGCCTGATTTGGGGTCAAAACAGCCGCAAGCGCTAGAAGAATAAGCGCTGATAGCTATCAAAATGAAAGCGCTGAGGCCGCAGGGCCCAGCGCTTTTTTCATGACCCGTCCAGGTTGTCGTTCAGGTCCGGGTCGGGCACATCGCCAATCGCCTGGCGGGTGGCCTCGGCCTGCACCTGCAACCAGGCGCAGAAGGCCTTGATCTCCGGCCGTTGCGCGCTGCGCGGCCCCACCATGAGCCAGTAGGCCAGGGGCGAGTCGATGCGGTGGCCGGGCAGCACCTCCACCAGGTCGCCCGCGGCCAGGGCATCGGCAATCAGTGGCATGCGCGCCAGTGCCAGGCCCTGGCCGGCCAGCGCGGCCTGCACGATCTGGTGGGCGTAGTTGAAGTACAGCCAGCGCTGGGGCTGGAGCTTGGTCAGGTCGCGGGTGTCGAACCAGCGGCGCCAACTCAGGTATTCCAGGTAGTGCGTGCGGTGGGCGTCGCCCGCCTCGATCAGGGTGAACTGCGCCACATCGGCGGGGGTGCGCAGCGGTTTGCCGCTCTTGAGCAGCCAGGGGCTTGCCACCACGGCCAGTTGCTCGCCAAACAGGCGGATGCCGCCCTGGGTGGCACCGGCCGGCATGGCATAGCGCAGGGCCAGGTCCACGTCCGAGGTTTCCAGGTCCACCTGCACGTCGCTCGCATCAATGCGGATGTCGATGCCCGGATTGTCGCGCTGAAACTCCTCCATGCGTGGGATCAGCCACATCGATGCAAAGCTGGCCCAGGTGGTGATGGCCACGCTGCGGCGCCCAGCCGTCTGGCGCACCAGGCGCACGGCGGCGTCCATGCGCTCCAGCGCCGGGCCCACGGCGCGCTGCAACTGTGCGCCCGCGCTGGTCAGCTCTACAGCACGGGTGTGACGCAGGAACAGGGGCACGCCCACTTCTTCTTCCAGCGCCTGGATCTGGCGGCTCACGGCCGACTGGGTGAGGGCCAGCTCGTCGGCGGCCGCGCGAAAGTTCAGGTGTTTGGCCACAGTCAGGAAGGCGCGCCAGTGCCCTGTGGCCACGGGCCGGGTGCGCAAGACGGCGGGAGAGTATTCGGCAGAGGCCATGGCAGTGATCCTGAGTGCGATTCATGCGTTGACGGAATGAATAGCGTACCTTGTTTTCATTGGACTGTGTACGGTGTAAAGCGCACTATCCAGGCTCCTCAACACGTTTTACTGAAGCCAAGGAGCCTGTCATGTCCCCCCGCAACGTTCTGGAATCGCAACAATCCGTCCACGCCGCCACGGCTGGCCGTCGCGCGGCCGGTTGCTGGAAACTGGCCACAGGCCAGGCCTTGTCATTGCACCCCGACACCCATGGCGTGCTGCAGATCGCCCAGGGGCAGGCGTGGGTCACCTTGCGTGGCGTTCTGGCGGACATGCCGGGCGCCGCTGTGGACCACGTGCTGCAGCCCGGCCAACAGCTGACGGTTGCGCCGGGGCAGCATGTGGTGATGGAAGCCTGGACCGGTTCCGGCTGCGCGGAGCCGGTGGCTTTCCGCTGGGACGTCGTGGCAGCCCCCGCTCTGGCGCAGCCCGCCAGCACGGCTGCCAGAGATTGGGAATGTGGCGTCGTGCAGCCGCTGCGCGATCTGGGCCAGGCGCTAGGGCAGGGCGGACGTGCGCTGGGCACGGCGCTGGCCGGTGTGGCGGGCGCTGGGGGCCGGTTTGCCGCTGGCCTGGCCCGGTTTGCTCTGCTTCGGATAGCAGCACCGCTACAGCGCAGAACCGTTTGAGCAGCTCATGCAGGAAAAGCATCAATCGGTGCCGTGCTTTTCATTGGACGTTGTTCTGCAACCGGCGCACCATACGGTCATATTAGGGTTAACCCGGAGAAAGCCATGACAACCTCTCACGCTTTGCATCTGTTTGCATCTTCCCGCGCCACGGGCGCTGCCGCCGGTGAGGCGGGGCAAGTGGCCGCAGGCGCCGCCGTCACCCTGGCCCCCAAGGCCGCGATGACCCTGCGCATTGCCGAAGGCCAGGCCTGGGTCACGCTGGGCCAGGGCCTGGGCAATGGCAGCGACGTGTTTCTGTGCGCCGGTCAGTCGCTGCCTGTGGCGGCAGGCCAGGCGGTGGTGGTCGAACCCCTGAACGGTCGCCGCCTGCAATACCGCTGGGTGCGTGGCGATGCCGCCGATGCGCGCCCTGCCACGTGGTGGCGCCGTGCGTCGGTGGGCAATGGGGCTCCCGCCTGGGGCGACGCCTGCTGCGCCTGACGTGATCCCAGGGGTGTCTTGCCCCGGGTGATGTGACTTGTTAATAAGAACGGCCAGTGCTTGTGACGCAAGCGCTGGCTGTTCTTTTTTACTTCGAGGGGCTGGTGGATGTGTTGTCCAGCCAGTCCGTCAGCTGCGTCTGCAGCGTCACCATCAGCTCATTCGACAACGCGGGTTGCGCCGCTGCCGTGGCGCGGGCCAGCACCATCCCCCCCACCATGGTGGCCAGCACATGGATCGCGCGGGCGCGGTCTTGTGGCGATGGGGTGGCGCCGCCGCCGGCATCGGCAGCGCTGTCAGCCAGCAGCTGGGCAAACCGCTGGATGTTGCGCTCGATGCCCTGGGCAAACACTTCGGACAACCCGCCGCCCGCCCGCGCGGCGTCCACCGCCAATGCGGCCACGGGGCAGCCTGAGCCCGGCGCGTCGCGGTGTTCAGGTGAGAGGTAGCGCTGGATGCGGTCGCCCACCGTGGCGTGGGGCCGCTCGCCGTCCAGCACGGGGATGGACCAGTCGAACGCCTTGGTGCACGCCTCCTGCACCAGCACATCCTTGGACGCGAAATGCCGGTACAGCCCGCCATGCGTAAGCCCGGCATCGCGCGTGATGTCGGCCACCCCTACGCCGGTCAGCCCCCGCTCGCGGTACAGGCGGGCCGCCGCGTCCAGGATGCCCTGCCGGTTTTCTGCGGCCTGTGCTTTGGAAACCTTCATGGAAGCCTCTTATTGATTGCGGTCGTACGCAAAAATGGGTTTGCAGTTTATGATGACGATTGCAATCATAAAGGTGCAGAACCTCTGTGCCCCAACTGTCTGACGAGGTGAATCCATGAAAAAAGTGAGTGGTATGTGCAGCAACGAGGGGGTGGCCTGATGCGCCGCGTGGTGGTCACGGGCATGGGCCTGGTGTCGCCGCTGGGCTGCGGTGTAGAACTGGCGTGGCAGCGCTTGCTGGCTGGGCGCTCCGGCCTCTCGCGCTTGCCGGACGCGGTGACAGAAGGCATTGCCGCCAAGGTTGCCGGGCAGGTTCCCGGCATAGCGCAAGACCCCGAGGGCGGCTGGGATGTGGACGCCATCGTCTCGTCCAAAGACCAGCGCAAGATGGACCGTTTCATCCCCTTTGCACTGGGCGCCGCGCAGCAGGCGCTGGCCCAGGCGGGCTGGCCACCGGCCGACGAGCGGGCGCGTGAGCGCACGGCCACGGTGATCGCCTCGGGCATCGGCGGCTTTGGTGCGATTGCCGAGGCCGTGCGCACCACCGACACGCGCGGGCCGCAGCGGCTGTCGCCGTTCACGGTGCCGTCATTCCTGGTCAATCTGGCGGCGGGGCAGGTGTCGATCCGCCACGGGCTCAAGGGACCGCTGGGAGCTCCGGTCACCGCGTGCGCCGCCAGCGTGCAGGCGATTGGCGATGCCGCACGCCTGATCCGCAGCGGCGAGGCCGATGTGGCCGTGTGCGGCGGCAGCGAGGCGGCCGTTGACCGCGTGAGCCTGGGCGGCTTTGCAGCGGCCAAGGCGCTGGGCACCGCGTTCAACGACACGCCCGAGCAGGCCTCACGCCCGTTCGATGCGCAGCGCGACGGCTTTGTGATGGGCGAGGGCGCAGGCATGCTGGTGATCGAGGCGCTGGACCATGCCCTGGCGCGCGGCGCACAGCCGTTGGCCGAGCTGGTGGGCTACGGCACGTCGGCCGACGCGTACCACATCACCTCCGGCCCCGAAGACGGTGACGGGGCCGCGCGCAGCATGTGGGCCGCGCTGGCGCAGGCAGGGCTCACGGCCCAGGACGTGCAGCATCTGAACGCACACGCCACGTCCACCGGTGTGGGTGACCGGGGCGAGCTGGCCGCCATTCGCAGGGTGTTCGGCGCGGGTGCGCAGGTGGCCATCAGTTCGACCAAGTCGGCCACCGGGCACCTGCTGGGGGCGGCGGGCGCCGTGGCCGCCATCTTCACCACCCTGGCGCTGCGCGACCAGGTGGTGCCTGGCACGCTGAACCTGCACACGCCCGATGCGCTGGCCGAGGGGCTGGACCTGGTGGCCCTGCAGCCCCGGCCCATGGCGCTCACGCATGCCATGCTCAACGGGTTTGGTTTTGGCGGCGTGAATGCCACACTGATCCTGCGGCGCTGGACCGAGGCCGCGTGAAGGTTTGAATGAAAGAAGCGCGAGGAGGCCGGTCAGATCACCAGCTCGCCCCGCACGATCTCAAATGCGGCGATGGCCGCATCCCCATCCAGCAGCTCCATGCGAGCCAGTGCATCCACATCTTCTACGGTGCTGAACGCCAGGCTGAAGTGCTGAAAGCGCCGCCCCGCCAGCGGGCCGTGGTGCAACACCTCGACGTTGATGTGGCGGGGGTCGTTGCGGATGCGTTCAATGAGCTTGAGCACGGCCTTTTGCGGGCCTTCCAGCTGCTGACAAAAGCGCTGTCCGTCAAAGATCAGCAGGCCTGTGATGTCCAGCTCGGCATTCACAAAGCGCGCGCGCCCTGCAATCTCGGCCACCACGCTCAGCGGTTGATCGGGGGCGATGGTGCTCACGTAGAGCACCTCGTACAGGGCAGGGGATAGGTTCATAGGTGCAGCCCAATGTAGGTGGCGCATGGTGCCTGCGCAATGTCAAAAGACATAGAGGAGACAGCCGTTGCACATTGCGCGCAGCTTTGTTGCAACGAGCTGTTTCTGCGTGATTTCCATCCCTAGAATCGCTTCCTCATGAACGTCACCTTGCCCCCCAATGTCTGCCCTCCGGCCTGCCGCGATTGCCGATTGCGCAAGACTGGGGCCTTCACACCCGTGAAGCCGGAGGTGCTGGATTTCATCGAAGGCTTTCGCACCGACAGCCTTGCCGTGGAAGCGGGTGGCGCGCTGGTGCGCGAGAACCAGACCAACGCCAAGCTGTTCACGCTGTATTCGGGCTGGGCGTTTCGCTACAAGACGCTGAGCGACGGGCGCCGACAGATCCTCAACTTCCTGCTGCCCGGCGACCTGGTAGGCCTGCAGCAGGAGTTTGGCGATGTGTCGGCCCACGGCATCGAGGCGCTGACCGACTGCTCGCTGTGCGTGTTCCAGAACGACAGCCTGTGGGCGCTGTTTCGCGAGCACCCGCGCCTGGGCTACGACATCACCTGGCTGTCGGCGCACGAAGAGGGCCATGTGGACGACAACCTGCTCACCGCCGGCCGCCGCAACGCCACCGAGCGTGTGGCCATGCTGCTGATGCACCTGTACCGCCGGCTCGACCGTATCGGGCTGGTGGAAGATGGCTCGGTGGCCTTCCCGCTCAACCAGCAGCACATTGCCGACGCACTCGGGCTGTCGCTGGTGCACACCAACAAGACGCTGCGGCGCCTGGCCATGCTGGGCCTGCACGAGCTGAAAAACGGGCGGCTGCGCCTGCTCAACACCCGCGCGCTGGCGCGCATTGCCGAGTACTACGACACCCCGCCACGCTTGATGCCGCTGCTGTAGCGCCGTCGTTGCGGCAGGTTTGGGGTTCAACAGGCCGCAAGCGCTAGTCAATCATGTGCAGTTAGCTATGGATTGGATAGCGTGTTGTGCCCCGTGGGCTGCAGCCGATAATCCACCCAACGCCCGCGCGCCGGGCTTGTGCTGCGCAACCCCCATTCCATTTTCATGATCCCACTCGACATCCTCATCATGGCGGCCGGCAAAGGCACGCGCATGAAAAGCCGCATCCCCAAAGTGCTGCAGCGCCTGGCCGGGCGCCCGCTGCTGCACCACGTGCTGGACCAGGCCGCGCACCTGCAGGCCCGCAGCGCCATTGTCATCACAGGGCATGGTGCTACGGAAGTAGAAGCAGCTACCGCAAGCAAGACTAGCGCTACCGGCACTTTTGACCTGAAGTTTGTGCGCCAGGAGCCCCAGCTGGGCACCGGCCACGCCGTGCAGCAGGCCGTGCCGCACCTGCGCGACGACGGCACGGCCGTGGTGCTGTCGGGCGATGTGCCGCTGACGCAAGCCGACACCCTGCGCGCCCTGGTGGCTGCTAGCGAAGGCAGCAAGCTGGCCCTGCTGACGGTGACCCTGCCCGACCCCACCGGCTACGGCCGCATCGTGCGCAACGCCGACGGCGCAGTGCAAGGCATCGTCGAGCACAAGGACGCCACCGACACCCAGCGCGCCATCACCGAGGTCTACAGCGGCATCATGGCTGTGCCCGCGCGGCTGCTCACGCCCTGGCTGGCGCGGCTGACCAACCACAACGCCCAGGGCGAGTACTACCTCACCGACATCGTCGCCATGGCCGTGGCCGATGGTGTGCCCGTGGTGGCCCACCGCATCACCGACGCGCTGCAGGTGGCAGGCGTCAACAGCCCGCTGCAACTGGCCGAGCTGGAGCGTGCCCACCAGCTGCGCCAGGCCCGAGCCTTGATGGTGCAGGGCGTGCGCCTGGCCGACCCCGCCCGCTTTGACCTGCGCGACGACACCCGCACCGGTGTGCGCGGCGAGCTGGTCTGCGGGCAGGACGTGGAGATCGACGTGAACTGCGTCTTCACCGGCCGCGTGGAGCTGGGCGAGGGCGTGAGCATTGGCGCGAACTGCGGCATTGCCAACGCACGCATCGCGGCAGGCGCCGTGATTCATCCCTACACCCACATCGACGGCGAGAAGCTGGGCGCCACCGTGGGCGAGGGCGCCTTGATTGGCCCCTTTGCCCGCCTGCGCCCCGGCGCCCAACTGGGCCGCGAAGTGCACATCGGCAACTTTGTCGAAGTGAAGAACAGCACGCTGGCCGACGGCGCCAAGGCCAACCACCTGGCCTACCTGGGCGACGCCACGGTGGGCGAGCGCGTGAACTACGGCGCGGGCAGCATCACCGCCAACTACGACGGCGCCAACAAGCACCGCACGGTGATCGAGGCCGACGTGCATGTGGGCAGCAACTGTGTGCTGGTGGCGCCCGTGACCATTGGCGCAGGCGGCACGGTGGGCGGCGGCAGCACCATCACCAAGAGCACGGCGCCCGGCGCGCTGAGCGTGGCGCGGGGCAAGCAAGTCAGCATTGCCAACTGGTCCCGCCCGAAAAAATGAAGCACCCCCTGAGTCGCTTCGCGCCTTCCCCCTCCAGGGGGACGACAGCCTTTGCTGCGGGGCGGCCCTTGCTGGCTGTCCTCGCCTGCGCCTTCGTCTTCGTGCGTAGCGCGTTGGCGCCTCGTTGTGCCGTGCACGCTTCTGTGGCCTGCGGCGGGAGATGAAAGTGGCTGGTGCAGACATGACCCCCGAACAGCTGCGCGCCGAACTGGCCCGCAGCCAGCAGCAGGTGGCCGATATGGCGACTGCGCAAGAGGAGTTCTTGCGCGCCGTCTCGCACGACCTGCGCGCGCCGCTGCGGCATGTGACGTCTTACGGAACGCTGGTGCGCGAGGTGTTGGGCGACCTGCCGCCCGAGGTGGTGCAGGGTGCTGAGGTGCAAGAGGCCCTGGGCTTCCTCGCCACCATGGACCAGTCGGCTCGGCGCATGGGGCTCATGATCGACGGCCTGCAAGCCCTGGTGCGTGCCAGCCGTGCGCCGCTGCGCCTGCTGCCCGTGCCGCTGACCGATGCTATGGCCCAGGCGCGCGCCACACTGGCCCCGGCCGAGGTCGGACGCGCGGTGGAATGGCAGGTGGGCACCGATTTGCCCACGCTGTGGGCCGACCCGACGCTGCTGCAGGATCTGCTGGTGCAACTGCTGGGCAACGCCCTCAAGTTCACCCGCTCCGTGGCGCACCCGTGCATCACGGTGTCGGCGGACGCGGCACCCGCAGGCCAGGGCGCCTTCACCGTGCAGGACAACGGCGTGGGCTTTGACCCGGCACGCGCGGGCAGCTTGTTTGGCGTGTTCCAGCGCCTGCACCGCGAGACGGAGTTCGAGGGCGTGGGCACAGGGCTTGCGCTGTGCCGTGCCATTGCGCAGCGCCACGGTGCGCAGATCAGTGCGACGGCGGTGCTGGGGGGCGGTTGCACGGTGCGGGTGCGGTGGCCGGTGAATCCTGCAGTTGCCGCCGACGAGTCCTGAACCTGCACGCAGTGCTGGTGGCTACACCGCCGGCACCAGCGCCGGTTCCATGCACCCCGCCACCTGATTGCGTCCGCCGTTCTTGGCGACGTACAGCGCCGCATCCGCCGCGTCGATCCACGCGCGCAGGCTGCTGTGGCGGTGGTCGGCCGGGGCCACGCCGATGCTGCTGGTGATGCGCAATTCGGGCAGGCTGCGCAGGCGCACGCCTTCGGTCTGCTCGCGGATGCGCTGGGCAATGGCCAGGGCGTCCCGGGCCTGCATGCCGGGCAGCACGATGGCGAACTCGTCCCCGCCGTAGCGCCCCGCGCAGTCGCCTGCGCGCACGTTGCCCCGCACCACATGGGCCAGCGCGCGGATCACCTCGTCGCCCACGGTGTGGCCGTAGGCGTCGTTGATCTCCTTGAAATGGTCGATGTCCAGCATCAGCATGCAGGCGGGCTCGTCGGTGGTGTGGTGGCGGCGCAGTGCGGCCTCTGCCTGCTCTTGCCAGTGGCCGCGCCCGAACAGGCCGGTCAGCGCGTCCACGCGGCGCAGCTCGTCCAGCATCTGGTTCTGGCGCGCAGACTGCCGGATGAGCTGGTAGCTCACGGCGCTGACCGACAGCGTGTGCAGCGACATCACCGGCAAGCAGGCCACCATCACACGCATGGAGGTCTCGGGCGCCCAGTGCAGGCCCATGACCGCCGTGCTGGCCACACCGGCCGCCAGCATCACCCACAGCGCGCGTGTCCACAGCCCCCGGATGCCGGTCGTGATCTTGTCCACCATGGTCAAGGTGAGCAACATCACGCTGGGCAGCAGGTTGAAGTGCATCAGCGGCACCAGCGCAGCGACCAGCGCTGAGTCGATGAGCAGGTTGCGCACTTCGGCGGCATAGGGGTCGGCGGCGCGGCGGGTGAGCAGGTAGGCCACATGCGGCCACACCAGCGTTGGCAGCAGCAGCGCCACCCAGGCTGCGGCGGACGCCTGGCGCTCCCACAGCACCACCGCCACCACCATGCCGCCCAGCCCCATGCCCAGGATGCGCAAGGGGTAGATGCGGCGTGGCATCTGGCGGCGGGGCGTCGGCATGGGGGTGCAGGAGAAGGGCGGTGCTGCCACGCGGGCATCCACCGGCCAGGTAGGTTGAAAGTGCGGGGGAGCTTACAACGCCCGGTCAGGCGATACCAGCAAGAAATGACCGTGCTCCTTTACCATGAGGCGCATGGATGACGTTGCTGGGTTGTGGGATGTGCTGCCGGGCCTGTCAGGGGTGGGGCTGAGGGGCGAGGTGGTGAGAGGGCGCCGGTGAGGGTGCAGGTGTTTTTGCTAATAAATTGATAGCGGCTAGCGCATATCAATCTAGCGCTACTGGCACTTTTGTCTCAAATTTTGCCCGCCGGGTCGCGAAGAACGCCTTCACATTGCGCACATTGGCGTCGCCCGTGAACAGCCGCTGCGACAGCGCCAGGTAGCCCGGCATGTCCCGCGTGTGCACCACCAGCACAAAGTCGGGCCCCGGCGACACGCGCCAGCACTGCTGCACCGCGGCCTCCTGCACGGCGCGGGCTTCGAACGCGTCGAGTTGTTCTGCGCCCTGGCGGTCCAGCGACACCTCCACGATGCACCCCAGCCCATGGCCCTGCAGCGCTGCCAGTCGGTCGGGCTGCAGGATGGCCACCTGCCGCTCGATCAGCCCCACATCATGCAGGCGCTTGACCCGGCGCAGGCAGGTGGGCGGGGACACGTGCACCTGTTCGGCCAGGGCCTGGTTGCTTTGTGCGGCATCGGTTTGCAGCAGGTTGAGCAGCTGGAGATCGATCGCATCGAGAGATATGGATTCCATTAATCGATAAAAAATGAATGAAAATTTCACCGGTATGAATTGGTGAAATTTAAGTTCATTTTTATGCAAATATCAATGAATAATTTTTCTCTTTGCTGCCTACGATCGCCCCATCGAATCCAACCCAAGGGCAACCACCATGTGCGGCATCGTCGGCGCAGTCTCCACGCGCAACATCGTTCCCATCCTCGTGCAGGGCCTGCAGCGGCTTGAATACCGGGGCTATGACTCCTGTGGCGTGGCCGTGCATGCGTCCAGCCTCGACGCTACGCGCCCTGCCGGCCTGCAGCGCGCCCGCAGCACCGCCCGCGTGGCCGAGCTGCTGGAGCAGGTGAGCACCGAGCACATCGACGGCGCCACTGGCATCGCCCACACCCGCTGGGCCACGCACGGCGCGCCCGCCGTGCACAACGCCCATCCGCATTTCAGCCACGGCACGGGCGCAGACGCGCAGGTCCAAGGCGCAGGTCGCGTGGCGCTGGTGCACAACGGCATCATTGAAAACCACGAAGAACTGCGCAAGGCACTGCAGTCACGCGGCTATGTGTTTGCGAGCCAGACCGACACGGAGGTCATCGCCCATCTGGTGGACAGCCATTACAGCGGCGACCTGTTCGAAGCCGTGCAGGCCGCCGTGGCCGAACTGCACGGCGCCTACGCCATCGCCGTCATGCACAAGGACGAACCCCACCGCGTGGTGGGGGCACGCGCCGGGTCCCCATTGATCCTGGGGGTGGGCAAAGACGCCACCGCTGGCGCATCTGCGTCGCGCGAGCACTTTCTGGCCAGCGACGCCATGGCCCTGGCGGGCGTGACCGACCAGATCATCTATCTGGAAGAGGGCGACCTTGTGGACCTGCAGCTGGGCCGCTACTGGATCGTAGGCAAGGAAGGCGGCGCGCTGACCACCGAGCAGCGCCCCGTGCGCACCGTGCTCGCCCACAGTGGTGCGGCCGAGCTGGGGCCTTACCGCCACTACATGCAAAAGGAAATCTTCGAGCAGCCACGCGCGATTGCCGACACGCTGGAAGGCCTGGCCGGCATCGTGCCCGAGCTGTTCGACGGCGCAGGCCAGCATGGCGAGCCCGGCGCGGCCGCCTGGCGTGTGTTCAAGGAGATCGACAACGTGTTGATCCTGGCCTGCGGTACGAGCTACTACAGCGGCTGCACCGCCAAATACTGGCTGGAAGACATTGCTGGCATCCCCACGCAAGTGGAAGTGGCCAGTGAATACCGCTACCGCACCAGCGTGCCCAACCCGCGCACCCTCGTTGTCACCATCAGCCAAAGCGGCGAAACCGCCGACACGCTGGCCGCCCTGCGCCACGCGCAGTCGTTGGGTATGCAGCACACGCTCACCATCTGCAACGTCGCCACCAGCGCCATGGTGCGCGAATGCAAGCTGGCCTACATCACGCGCGCCGGGGTCGAGATCGGCGTGGCCAGCACCAAGGCTTTCACCACCCAGCTGGCAGGCCTGTTCTTGCTGACGCTGGCGCTGGCCCAATCCAAGGGGCGTTTGAACGACGAGCAGGAAGCTGCGCACCTCAAGGCCATGCGCCACCTGCCTGTGGCCCTGCAGGCCGTGCTGGCGCTGGAGCCACAAATCATCAGCTGGGCCGAAGACTTTGCGCGCATGGAAAACGCGCTCTTTTTGGGCCGGGGGCTGCACTACCCCATCGCCCTCGAAGGTGCCCTGAAGCTCAAGGAAATCAGCTACATCCACGCCGAGGCCTACCCGGCCGGCGAACTCAAGCACGGCCCCCTGGCCCTGGTGACCAGCGCCATGCCAGTGGTCACCGTAGCACCCAACGACACCCTGCTCGAAAAGCTCAAGAGCAACATGCAGGAAGTCCGTGCGCGCGCGGGTGTGCTGTACGTGCTGGCTGATGCCGACACCCGCATCGAGAGCAGCGAGGGCATCCACGTCATCCGCATGCCCGAGCACTACGGCCCCTTGAGCCCGCTGCTGCATGTGGTGCCGCTGCAGCTGCTGGCGTACCACACGGCCTGCGCGCGAGGGACGGATGTGGATAAGCCCAGAAATTTGGCCAAGAGCGTCACGGTGGAGTGACCTGCTGAACAAATATTCCGGGTTGACCGTAAAAATTAAAAGTGTCAAAGAAAAATATAAAGTGTCAATAGCATCTGGATATGCTGGGTAATTTAATTCGTAAAAAATGCCTTGCATCCGTGAGGGTTTGCTGCATGCACTTGCCCAGTCGAAGACATAGACAAACGTTCTGCAGTGGAGAGCCCGCCCCGAGGCAAGTGAACGGCTTTTGCCTAACTGTCGGTTGAAGTCGACCAACTTTCGGGTAGCCGCCGAGTCCTGCCCATTTCCTGGCGACTGAATACTTTTTACAGGGCAAGTGACTGTGTAACCTGCTTGGGTCGGATGTTCTGCCTCCTGCAATACAGAGACGGTGCAGCGAGCCATTTGTAGACAAGTTTTGAAACTTGCCAATAGAGTAACGGTGATGGAAGAAGGCTGCCTTCTGACTCTTGATGATCGTAAAAATAAACTCTGTAATCTGTAAATAAAACCTGGAAAGGTTTAGTGCACCTGTACCGTTGGGTTCCAAGCGCCTCAGTTGAGGCGCTTTTTTTATTGTCAGATCACCAAGCTATGGGGGAGTTGGATGGGCTGCTTCAGGCTGGTTGTCGACGTTCAGCGGGGACAGTCGGACGACAGATCTGCGCCGAAACCAGACGCTCTCAAGGTCGCAATTAAAACCAGTCCTGCTCTCGTACGACCCGCAAGCCCACCTGGTGCAGAACCTCTGCGGTTTCCTTGCGGACAGGGGTGAAGCTGATCCGACATTTTTCAGAGCTTTCGGAAGAACGAAAATGCTTCACTGATCCCACGTTCAGGAGGGGTAAGGCCTCAATGACTCAAGCAGCGCGTTGCCGAACGGCAGTGAGCCCAGGTTGGTCTGCCCACCATCGATGGTGACCACTGTGCCATGGATGTAGCGGGCAGCGCCGCTGCACAGGAACAGCGCCAAGTCTGCAATTTCATCTAGGTCTGCGGCTCGCGCCATGGGAATGCCCGCCAGCACGCGCGCCCAGCTCGCGTCGCCTTCAGGTGCGAGGCGCCTCATGCCTTCTGTATCCGCCACCGGGCCGGGTGCTATGGCGTTACAGCGCACACCACGCTGCGCCCATTCGATGGACAGCGTGCGCACCAGCATATCGATGCCTGCCTTGGCCGCACACACATGCGCTTGTGTGGCCATAGGCATCACCGATTGGACTGCGGAGATGGCCAGCAGATTGGATCGTCCTTCGCGTAGCAGCGCCAAACTGGCGCGGAAGGTATTCCAGGTGCCGACAAGGTCGATGTCCACCACTGTCCGAAAGCCATTGGAGGACATGTTTGCGGCCTCGGCCACGAAGTTGCCCGCCGCGCCCGCGATGCAGATGTCCACCGGGCCAAAGACTGCGTGCGCCTGGCTGAAGGCGCTGGCCAGTGCGTCGAAATCGCGCACGTCCGCCGACAAGCCCTGCGCTTGCCCACCCACTGCTCGGATGGCGGTGGCCGCGCCTTCAGCCCGTTCCAGGCTGCGTCCCACGATGGACACCGTTGCCCCTTGGGCTGAAAAACGTTCTGCGATGCGGCGGTTGATGCCGCTGCCGCCACCCGTGATCAGTGCGTGCTGCCCGTGCAGCAAGCCATCTTTGAAAACATCTGCCATCTTGAGCTTCTTTGGGTTGTGTGAAATCAGTGCGCCGAGTCTTTGTGGCGCAAGCAATAGGCCAGTGCAGCCGCCCCGATCAGCGTGCCCTGCAGCATCAGCTTGCCGGGCTCACCCAGGCCCAGGCTAGTGAGGAAGTTGAAGAGAAAAACCAGCATGAACGCCGCAACCGCCGGACCCAGCATGCCGCCACGCCCGTTGCCGAAGTTGATGCCGCCCAGAATGGACGCCGCAAGTGCGTTGAGCGCCAGATCCGCGCCCAGCTTGACGTTGCCTACTCCCACGAAGCCCAGCAGCATCAGGCCGCTGAGGGCCGACATGGCGCCCGAGGTGACATGCGCCACAAACACCACGCGCAGATGCGGAAGTCCCGACAGGCCCGCAGCACGCGGGTTGGCGCCCACGGCGTCAAGCACGCGACCAAAAGCACTGCGGCGCAGCCACAGGGCCAACGGCACCAGGGTCGCAATCCAGAGCAATGGCACCAGCGGCACCCCAGCCACGCGCGCGCGGCCCATGGAACGCAGGATTTCGGGCGCATCGCCAACGGCATGGAACTGGCTCAGCGCAATCACGGTGCCCGACAGAATCATCGACACGGCCAGCGTCACGATGACCGCTGAAGCACGCACCCGCACGATCAAAAAGCCGTTGAATGCCCCGACCAGTGCACCAAACAGAATGCACAGCGGCAATGTGATGGGCCAGGGCAAGGGCATCACGTCGCTGGTCAACAGATAAGACACGACCGCAATCACACCACCTGTGGACAAGTCGAGCGAGCGGCAGCGCATCACCAGAGACTGCCCGATGGCGGCGAAGCCCAGCGGCGCCGCCTGGCGCAAGATGAGCAGTAGCAAGAACGGAGAAAGAAGGTTGGGTCTCAGGGCCGCTGCGCTGACCAGCAGCACCACGGTGCCCAGATAAGCGGGTGGCAGCGCCAGGATGAATGTCATTGCCTGTTGCAGGCGGTACGCCAGCCCGGGGGAAGAGGATAGGGACATGGATGAAGACATGGGCGAACTCACATTCCAACGATGCGCCGGCGCTGCAGGCTCACGGCCGCAAGCAACAAGACACCGGTCAACACCCCGCGCATGAAGGGCGATACGCCGAACAGGTTGAGGCCATTGGTCATCAGCCCGAGGCTCAGTACCCCGGCCACCACACCTGCCACGCTGCCGACGCCGCCTGTCAGTTGCACGCCGCCCAGGGCCACGGCTGCAACGGATTCCAGCGCATAAGACGCCCCCAGAGCCGGGTCTCCGGCAGCCACGCGCGCGGCCAGGAAAAGTCCCGCCCACGCTGCAGCAACCGAGCACCACACATAGGCTCCCACGACCACGGATTTCACGCGCACGCCATTGAGGTAGGCGCTGCGCGGGTGGCCACCCACTGCGAACAGGTGCGCACCAAAACGGGTTCGGCGCAGCACGATGCTGGCTGCCAGCGCTGCAGCCGCACACCACAGCAGTGGTGCCGGGATGCCTGCCGCCTCGCCCGTCGCTGCCGCCGTCATGGCGGGCGCGATGGTGCCGCCAGGAATCGGCAGCACCACGTAAGCCAGTCCTTGCAGAAAAGTTGCAGTGCTCAGTGTCATCACCAGCGGGTGCACGCCCGCGAAGGCCACGCCCATGCCGTTGACCGTTCCCACTGCAACTCCCAGGGCGGTTGCCATGGCGACGGCGGCCAATGGATCGCTTTGGGTGGCGGCGAAGGCGGATGCCAGGCTCATCACCGAACCCACCGACAGGTCGATGCCCGCCACCAGCGTTACAAACAGCTGCCCCACGGCCACTATGAGCAATGCGCCGATCTGGCCACTGAAGTTCATAAGGTTCTGGGTAGAGCGGAAATCCACCTGCGTGGTGGCAAGCAGCAACACCAGGACGACAGGTAGGCCGAGTGTGTAGCGCGTCAGGCCCGTACGGGCCGGATTCAAGGTGGTCATGCGGTGGCCTCGTGGGGAGATTCGCTGCGCAGTGCGTGGCCCAGCAGTAGTTCTTCGGTGGCGCTGTGCCCGGGCACGTCGGCCACGATGGCGCCACCACGCACAACCAGGATGCGGTCGCACAGGCCGATCAGCTCGGGCAGGTCGCCAGAGACGGCCAGGATGGTGCCGCCCTCGGCCGTGAAGCGGCGCAGCAGCTCATAGATTTCAGCTTTGGCGCCCACATCGACACCGCGAGTGGGTTGCTCGACCAGCAGAATCTGCACATCGGCAGCCAGCCAGCGGCCCAGCATGGCCTTCTGCTGGTTGCCGCCCGAAAGCGAGCCCACGGGCTGCGCTGGGTGCGTGCGCAGTCCCATGTGCTCGGCCAGATGGCGCACGAGACTCGGGTCGCGCGGCGCACGGCGCCACAGCGGGGTCTGGCGCAGGGGGCCGAGCCAGATGTTGTCTTCGATGGACAGGTCCAGGTACAGCCCCTCGCCTTTGCGGTCTTCGGGCAGCAGGGCCACACCGCAGCGCACAGCGGCAGCCACGCTGCCAGGCGCAACAGCGACAGAGTGGCCACCGTCTGCCCATACACACACGGTGCCGCTGCTGCGCTCCTGTGCCCCGGCCAGGCTGCGGATGATTTCGCGCTGGCCTTGGCCTTCAAGCCCAGCAATGCCCACGATCTCGCCCCGGCGCAGCATGAATGTCACAGGGGGGCTGTGAGGTGTGGCTGTGAGGTGTTCCACCTGCAGTGCAGGCACATCGGGTACATGTGCCGGGCGCTCGGGAAACAGCGCTTCCATTTCCCGCCCCACCATCAGCGCCACCAGGGCATCGGGTGTGAGGCCTTCGATGGGCTGTGTGGCCACATGTGCGCCGTCCTTGAGCACCGTCACGGTGTCGCAGAAGCGGAAGATCTCCTCCAGCCGGTGGCTGATGTAGAAGACCAGTTTGCCCTGGTCCTTCAAGGCGCGCAGCAGGGTTTCGAGTTGGTCTACCTCTGCGCGGTTCAGCGGCGCGGTGGGTTCATCGAAGATGAAAATGTCGGCCTCGGAATGCAGGCCCTTGGCGATCTCCAGCAATTGTTGTTCACCCACGCTGAGCGTGCCACACAGCCGGTCGGGGCCCAGCGCGATGCCGGTGCGCTGGAGTACCTGTAAGGCCTCATGCCGAAGCGCGCGCAGGTTCAGCAAGCCGCCGCGCGTCAGTTCGCGCCCCAGGCACAGGTTCTCGGCTACCGTGAGGTTGGGCAGGATGGTCAGCTCCTGGAACACGGTGGACACCCCCGCGCGGCGCGCCTTGGCGGGCGTACCCAACGCCGCGCGGCGGCCCTGGAGCAAGATCTCGCCGCTGTCGGGCTGGTGCACCCCGGCCAGCAGTTTCATCAGCGTGGATTTTCCCGCGCCGTTCTCGCCGGTCACGGCGTGGATCGAGCTGGGCCAGCCCTTCAGGCTGACCGCCTTGAGCGCGGCGTTCTGGCCGAACGACTTGCTCACGCTGCGCAGCTCCACCAGGGGCTGGCGCTCCTTGATCGTCATGGTGCGAGCTTCCTGTTACTTGCTGCGGTAGGTTTCCACGATCTTGGCTTCGGGCAGCACCGTGGGCATCCAGTAGGAGTCGTTCAGCTCAGGGCGGAAGAATTTGTCGAGCTGGTCCCGCGCAATCGGGGTCGGCATCGAAAAGTACGAGCGGTACAGCGGCTTGCCCTCTAGCAGCGCGCTCGATGCGCGTACCACGGCAGTGCCCAGGCCCGGCGTCACGATCGGTGCCACAGTCTTCACACCCGCTTGCTTCCACACGCGCAGAAAGCCGTTGTTGGCCTCGCCCGTCATGGGCACCAGCGGCTTGCCGGCCTCCTTGAACACGTCGATGCACGCGCGAGTCATCTCTGCGCCCGAGAACCAGATGCCATCCACCGGCTGGCCCGAGAGCACCAGGTTCTCGCAGATCTGCTTGGCTTTGGCGTAGTTCCAGTCGCCAAACACTTCGTTGGTGATCTTGAGATTGCTGCCCTCAATGGCTTTCTTCAGCCCGTCGTAGCGCTGCTGCTCTTCATCTACGCCCGCAATGCCTCGGAACACCCAGAGGTTGCCCTTGCCGCCCAACTCCTTGCGCAAAAACTCGCCGCCCTGCTGGCCAAAAATGCGGCCGCCCGCCCAGATCTCAGTGGTGGACGGCACAGCGCGGCCATACGAGCCCAGCGTGACCACCGGGATGCCCGCCTTGGCGGCCTTCTCGATCAGCGGCGCACCGATGGCCTGCGAGATGGGGCCGATGATGAGCAGGTCCACCTTCTTGGTCAGCAGGTCTTCCACGTCGGCTACCTGCTTGGCGGGCTGCCAGTTGGCCTCGGTGAAGATGAATTCGCCGATGTTCTTGTCCTGCGCGGCGGCGTGGCGCATCTCGGCGATGAGCTGCACGATCCAGCTGTTGCCCATGCCGGCCCACGAGACGCCAATGCGCCAGGGCCCGGCCTTCTTGTACTGGCCGGGCTTGGTCTGCTCGGCCGTCGTGGCCGTGAGCAGGCCGGGCGGCAGCAGCTCGACATCGGCCGCATGTGCGGCCTGCGCGGCGGCCAGGCCGGCCAGTGCCAGGGCGGCCAGTGTTTTCTTCCAGTGGAATGGGGTGGGTGTAAGCATGATGTGTCTCCTGTTGTGGGTATGAAAGAACGGCGTGAAAAGGCGTAAGAAAGGCGTGCAGGGGCCTGCGCGCGGCCCCAGGGGCCACTCGTCAGGTCGGGATGAAAAGAGGGGGCAGGCGCCGGTCAGGGCGCGTGGTTGAGCGCGGCCTTAACCAACCGCGCGGCGTATCCAGGCGATGAGGTTGGCAATCACCTCTTCGCGGTTGGTCTCGTTGAGTACCTCATGGCGCGCGCCGCCGTACACGTGGGTGGACACATCGCGGAAGCCCGCGCCGCGCAGGCGGTTCACCAGCGGGTCGAACCAAGCTAGGCAGGCGTTCACCGGATCGCGGTCGCCGGTGAAGAGGTACAGCGGCAGGTCCTTGCGCACAGCGGCGTACAAAGCCGTGTCTGCCGTGCGGTTGCCCACGTCGAAGATAGAGAACAGCGACTCCAGCGTCAGCGGCGTGCCACACAGCGGGTCGGCAATGAAAGCCGCTGGCACATTGGGGTCACGGCTGAGCCAGTCGGCGGGCGTGACCGGTGTGCCCACGCTGGCGTTGGCCGTCTCGGGCGTCCAGCCGGAGGTGCGCACATCCAGCATTTCCAGCGCGGCGGTGCCCGACAACGCGACCGCATCGACCAGCGCCGAGTGCTCGATCAGATAGACCTGTGCCGCCATCGAACCCATGCTGTGCGCCACCATGACGACAGGCAGTCCGGGATGGCGCTCACGCAGCGCGCGGGTCACTGCAGCCATGTCGTCTATAAGGGCCGCAAAACCGCGCGGGCCAAAGTCGCCTGCTGTGCCCGCATCAAATGCCGACTGGCCATGCCCCCGGTGCTCGCTGCCGTACACAAAGTAGCCTTGCGCGGCCAGCGCCTGGGCCACATGGCGGTAGCGGCGGATGTGCTCGGACATGCCGTGCACCAGTTGCACCACGGCGCGGGGCACGGTGAAAGCGGCTGGCGTGGCCCAGGCATACGCTTCAATGGCATGGCCATCGGCTGCTGCAACACTGAAGCGCGTTTCGTTGGTGTTCGTTGTGCTCATATGTCTCCTTCGGTTTTTTTCGTTGTCTGGTCGGCGCATCGTAGATCGCGCCATTGCGCACCGTCAGCCAGAAAATTCCCCGGGCGTTGAGGGAATTTTCTGCCTTCTGTTTTTCGCGCAATGGTCGCTCTGGCATGTGGAATGCGAAAATAAATCGGCCTTTGCGCTCGTCTGCATTCGATTTATTGCTATTGTTTTTTTGCTGTAGCGCATCCGATGCATCCATGGTGTCAGCGCAGCAGCTGCCCTTCGCTGCCCAGCACGGTGAAATCCACATAGCGCCCGCCCTGACGCTCGCCCCGGCCATAGCGCACCACGAAACCGCCCAGGTCCAGAGTGCCCAGTTGCTCCAGTGCGGTGGCCACGCGGCCTGGCGACCAGGCCGTGCCCCCTGCGCGCCGCAGGGCCTCCACTAGCACCTTGGCGGCGATGAACGCCTCGAAGCCCGCGTAGCTGGGGGCGGCGTCCATGGGCCCATAGGTGGCCAGCAGCGCCCGGTATTCGCGCACCAGCGGCCGGGCACCTCCGTAGGGATAAGGCACAACCTGCGTGAAGCCCATTCCCCGTGCTACGGTGGGTCCGACCTGAGTCAGCACTTCCTGGTGGTCGGCCCGCGCAAAGCTCAGCAGTTGTGCCGTCTCGCCCGTGCCTCGGTACGCTTTGGCGAATGCGGCGACGTGGCGTGTGGGAGCCATGAGCACGATGGCCTCGGGCCGCAACGCCCGCAGGGCAGTCACAGCGGCGTCGGGTCCTTCCGGGCCGAGTGTGGCGGCTCCTGCCAGGGTGAGTCCCTTGCGGGTGAGCGCCGCGCGCAAGGCGTCAACGGCACCGAGGCCGTCTTCGTCTGCCGCGTGCACCATGGCGATGCGGCGTGCCCCCAGCGTGGCCAGGTGCCCGGCCAGGTGTTCGGCCTCGCCCGCGTGACCAGCGCGCACAGGGAACACCTGGGGGTGCACTGGCTCACGCAGCCACCCGGCCCCCGTGGCGGGCCCCAGCAGTGGCACACCCGACACCGCCAGCAGCTTTTGCGTCAGCAAGGCGCGCACGCCCTGCGCCTGCGGGTAGCCCATCAGCACGGACACCTGCTCCTGCTGCACCAACTGGCGCGTGTTGCGCACCACGCTGGCTGGGTCAAAGGCGTCGTCCAGCACCACATGGCGGATGGCCGTGCCCTGGATGCCACCCGTGGCGTTGACATGGGCGAACCACAGGTCTGCGCCCAGTCGCAGTTGTCGCCCCAGCGCCGCCTGCTCACCCGACAGGGGCAGCGATTGCCCCACCACCAGCTCCGCCACGGGCGCAGCGCCCGCTGACAGGGCCCCGCACAGCCCTCCGATAACGACCAGCCTGCGCCAGAAAAAATGCTGCACCAATGTCTCCTTGAGTTGTGGTGCGGGATGCTGGGTGCAGGGGCGGCGGCCGTCTGCGGGATTTGTCTGCCCGGCGCGCCAGACTTTTCCGCCATGGGCGGCCCCCGCGGCATGGACTTATCTGCCCTGCCGTACAGAAATTTCTGGCATCCAGGCCGCAGCCCTTTGCCTACGCTCGGTGCACTCAAACAAGAATGCCAGGAGACCAGCGTGCAGACCCCCGAAGACCGCGTGATCGAGCGCACACCGTCCGCTTACAGCTACCCGCTGCTCATCAAGCAGCTGCTGCACACCCCTCTGGCCAACGCGCCGGATCAGGAGATCGTGTACCGCGATCTGTTTCGAATGACCTACCGGGGTTTTGCGGGCCGCATTGCGCAGCAGGCCCATATGCTGCAGTCGCTGGGTGTTGGGGCGGGTGATGTGGTGGCTGTGATGGACTGGGACAGCCACCGCTATCTGGAGAGCTACTTCGCTGTGCCGATGATGGGCGCCGCGCTGATGATGGTGAACATCCGGCTGTCGAACGAGCAGATCGCCTATGCCTTGGATCACAGTGGTGCTACTACTCTGCTGGTGCATGCCGACTTCCTGCCGGTGCTTGAAGTCATCCACGCGCGCCTGCCGCAACTCCAGCGCATCGTGCTGCTTCAGGATGCGCAACCCGCACAAACGCCGCTGCCGACGGTGGGCGAATACGAGGCGCTGATGGCCGTGCAGCCCACGGCCTTTGAGTTCCGTGACTTCGACGAAAACACGCTGGCCACCACCTTCTACACCACCGGCACCACGGGCCTGCCCAAGGCCGTTTACTTCAGCCACCGCCAGATCGTTCTGCACACGCTGGCAGCGGCATCGGGCCTGGCGGCCAGCCCGCAGCATCAGCGTTTTCACCGGGGCGACGTGTACCTACCGCTCACGCCGATGTTCCACGTGCACGCCTGGGGCCTGCCGTTTGTGGCCACGCTAATGGGGGTCAAGCAGGTCTATCCGGGCCGCTTCCGGCCCGAGCACATCGTGGACCTGGTGGCGCGCGAGGGCGTGACGTTTTCGCACGGCGTGCCCACCGTGCTGCAGATGGTGCTGGCCGCCGCCAAGGGGCGCCGGTTCGAGGGCTGGAAGATTGTCTCGGGCGGCTCGGTGATGCCACCCCACCTGTGCCAGGAAGCGCTGGCTCAGGGCATAGACATCTTCACGGGCTACGGCATGTCGGAGACCTGCCCACTGCTCACGCTGGCGCAGCGCCCTGCGCAGCCGGGCCTGGACGTGCCCGACGACTTCCGCCTGACCGCCGGCTGGAGCGTGCCGCTGGTGGACCTGCGGGTGGTGGACGAATCCCTGCACGCGCTGCCCCGCGACGGCAAGGCCGTGGGTGAAGTGGTGGTGCGTGCGCCCTGGCTCACGCAGGGCTACCGGGGCAATGCCGAGGCCTCCGAGGCCCTGTGGCAGGGCGGCTACCTGCACACCCAGGACATGGGTCGCATCGATGCCACCGGCTGCCTGCGGCTGGTGGACCGCATCAAGGACGTGATCAAGACCGGGGGCGAGTGGGTGTCTTCGCTCGACCTGGAGCAGCTCCTGGCCACCCACCCGGGCGTGGCCGAGGCCGCCGTGGTGGCCGCGCCCTGCGAGCGCTGGGGCGAGCGGCCCATCGCCGTGGTGGTGCGGCGCCCGGGCAATGCGTCTGCCACCGAGCAGGCCTTGCGCACCCTGGTGCTGGAGCAGGCCGAGCGGGGCCTGATCCCCCGCTATGCAGTGCCCGACCGCATCCATTTTGTCGAGGCCATCGACAAGACCAGTGTGGGCAAGTTCGACAAGAAAGTCCTGCGCCAGAAGTTTGCACAGGCATCAGCACCCGAACACCAGACGGCCCTGGCCTGAGGCCGTATCCCCGCGCTGGAGTTCCTGCGCCAGCGGTCCCGGAGGCCCCACGACCCGTGGGGCGCAGCAGGCTGTCCCTCATTTTTACTGAACCACAACAGATCCCTTTAAGGGAAGGAGACCTCACGCCATGATTGCCCGCATCACACTGCCCGCCGCAGCCTTATTGCTTGCCAGCACATCGGCTCTCGCGCAGTCCAACATCACCCTGTCGGGGCGCATCGACCTGAACGTGGGAAAAGACATTGGGGCCGGACAGACGCGCATGGGTACTGGCTCCATGAGCCACCTCACGTTTGCTGGCACAGAAGACTTGGGTGGCGGCATGCTGGCCAGCTTCAAGCTTGCGACCCGGATCAACGCTGACAGTGGTACGACCAACGCACCTGGCGCGGTGCTCAACTCCCCTGCTGGCACCTACTGGACGCAGGAGTCGTCTGTGGCTCTGCGCGGAGGCTGGGGTTCGCTCACGCTGGGGCGGCAGATGACGGCGGCGCTGCTGCCGCAGCTCCTGGTGGACCCTTGGTTCTGGGACAACACCACCAACGGCTTTGCAGCAGGTACAGGCTATATCGGCAACCTTTGGTACAACGATGCAGCCACCTATGCTTACGACACCGGTGCCTTCTCGTTCACGGCGCAGGTGGCCGCCAAGGACGCCAATCCCGGCTGGTCGGGCACACCACACAAGACGCCGTACTCGTTTGCACTGGGTTATGCACCGGGCCCCTGGCAACTGCGCTTCGGCTACGAGAAGCCCGCAGACGGGCGTTCCAAGCTCGCCACGCTGTTTGGTGGTTATGACTTTGGTGCGTTCACGCTCAATGCCATGGTGGCGGGTGGTACGGACCACACCGATGCCAGCGTGCGCACGTGGGCCCTGTCGTCAGTGGTTCCTGTGGGCACGGGCCAGTTCCGAACCAGCTTCGGGAACTACAAGCGCGCCGATGTGGTTGCCTCGCAGAAGTTGGCGCTGGGCTACCACCACTTCCTGTCCAAGCGCACCAGCGTATACACGACCTTCGCGCACGACAGCAAGGCACCCACGCGCAAGAATGGCTACGAAGTAGGCCTGCAGCACGTGTTCTGAGTGCCAGAACGCTGCCAAGACATGGTTCCCAGAAAAGGATCGGAACATTCCATGGGGTTGCTCACAGTCTGGAACGATCGCGCTGGTGTGGTGGCGCATGCGCTTGCGGCTTTCTCCGTGGTGGGGGGAGTTGCTGCGTTGGCGATGGCGCCGCCAAGCCAGATGCAGCTGGGGGCCATGGCCTGCCTTGTGCTTGCTGGCTGTTGCTACGCTGGGCTGGCCGTTCAGTCAGCCCGGCACGCGCGCCGCCTGGTGCAGGCGCACAGGCAGGTGCAACAGTTGGTGGCGGGCGCGCTGGAGGCACCGCCGCAAGATCCGCGCGGTGCGGACCGTACCGAACCGCTGCTTCAGGACCTGGCCGCGCTTCAGCAACGCCTGGCTGCCGTGGTGCGCGATGTGCATGCAGGCACATTGGCCATCGCGACATCCTCGGGCCACGTGGGCAGCGACCACACGCGCTTTGCTGCCATGATGAGCACGTTGGCGTCGTCGATAGACGATGTCAACGGCTCTATGGAGCAGTTGGCGCCAGCCCTACAGGCCAATGCCGACGATGCCCAACGGGGGCATCACATCGCCAACGGCGTGCTGGAGCAAGCGAAGCAAGGCGCACAGGTGATCCAGCGGTTGGTGGAAACCATGGGCAGCATCACAGGCAGCTCGCGCAAGATTGGCGAGATCATCAGCCTGATCGACAACATCGCGTTTCAGACCAACATCCTTGCGCTCAACGCTGCGGTAGAGGCTGCACGGGCGGGGGATGCGGGGCGGGGGTTTGCCGTAGTGGCCAACGAAGTGCGCAACCTCGCAACGCGCTCCGCCGCTGCCTCTCGCGAGGTGCGCACCCTCATCGAAGGGTCGGCCCGCAGTGTTGATGCCGGTGCTGAGATGGCCGGACAGACAGGCCGGACCATGGCGGGACTGCTGGACGGCGTGCAGCAGGTGGCGAGCATCATCGAGGCCATGGCCACGGCGGTGCGGCAGCAAACGGCAGGCATGCATGCCATCGGCGCGTCCATCGCGGATCTGGATGTGCTCACCCGCCAGAACGCGTCGCTCAGTCGCAATGCCGCCGAGCCGGTGGCGGCGCTGCACCAGCAGGCGTTGCAACTGGTCCAGTCGGTGGCGTCATTCGACTTGGGAACCCAGGCCCATGCCAGCGCTGATGATGCGAAGGCCCTCGTGCAGCGGGCCGTTGGCGTACTGCGCAGCCGGGGCGGCGCAGCGTTGATTGCCCAGGTCAACACCCCCCACAACACCGAGCTGATCGACCGGGACCTTTACCTGGTGTTGTATTCCACTGACGTTCATTGTGTTGCCCATGGAACCAACACCCGGCTGGTCGGGGTGGATGGACGCAACTTCAAGGATCTGGATGGCAAACATTTCGTGGCCGAGATTGTTGCCAACGCGTTGCGCCAGGGCAGTGGCCACGTGAGCTACCGCTGGCTGCACCCGCTCACGCAGGAGGCCATGACCAAGTCTGCCTACTTCGAGCGCCATGGCGACCTGGTCGTGACCTGCGGGTCTTATGTCACGTCTGTGCTCACCGCTTGACGCGAGGGGATCCGCCCCCTACCGTTGCCCCGTATTGATTCCGCCACGACCTACCCATGCAGCCCCAGCCTCCCACTCCGACTGTGGATGACTACCTGGACCTTTCCTTCAAGGCCATCGTCGAGCAGTCGATCACGGGCATCTATGTCATCCAGGATGAAATCTTCGTGTACTCGAACGAGACCTGGGCCCAGTTCTTCGGACGCAGCCGTTCCGAGATCGTCGGCATGTCGCTGCGTGACCTCGTCCCGCCATCGTCCATCGACTACACACTGAAGATGTACCACCAGCGGATCGCAGGCGAGATCGACAGCGTGCGCTACATCACCCCTGCTATTCACAAGCAGGGGCGCATCGTGCTGCTGGAGGTGCACGGTTCGCGCATGGCCTACCGGGGCAGACCTGCAGTGATGGGCGTGGGCATTGACGTCACCGAGCAGACGCTGCGCGAAGAAGAGCTGCGCCAAGCGCGCAACGATCTGCAGCAGCTGGCTGCGCACATCAACCAGGAGCGCGAGCGCCAGCGGGCACTGTTCGCACGTGAGCTGCACGATGTGTTGGGCGGGCTGCTGGCCTCCATCAAAATGAACGCCCAGCGCGTGCAGCGCCGGGTCAGCGATCCTGCGCTCACGGAGATCGCGGCGGACCTCATGCACATGACGCGCCAAGCCATCCAGTCGGTGCGGGAGATGTCCGAGGAGTTGCGGCCCAGCGGGCTTGACCACCTGGGGCTGGCTTCGGCCATGCAGCGCGAGCTGCGCCAGTTTGCGGCGCGGCACGCGCTGCAATGTCAGTGGGAAACCTCGGGCACGCTAGAGGGGCTGGAGATCGACCGCGCGACCAGTGTGTTCCGTATCTTCCAGGAGGCTCTGATCAACATTGCCAAACACGCTCATGCCGGCAAGGTGTGGGTGTCCTTGCGGCAGGAGGAGCCTAATCAGCTGTCGCTGGAGATCCGGGATGATGGCGTGGGCCTGGCTCCAGGCCCCCACCGCAGCGATGCACGAGGCCTGCTTGGCATGAAAGAACGGGCGCGTGAGCTGGGTGGCACCTTGGACCTTGAGTGTGCGCCCGGGGCGGGCATGAGCCTTCACCTTTCAATACCTGTCACACCATGATCAGAGTTCTCGTTGTTGATGACCACACCATCTTCCGTTCGGGGCTGCGCAAGCTGCTTTCGGACGAGGCGGACATGCGCGTGGAGGATGAAGCGCGCGATGTGGGCGAAATGCTGACCAAACTGCGGGGAGCTCCTTTTGAAGTCGTTTTGCTGGATGTGAGCATGACAGGGCGCAGCGGATTGGAAGCCATGCCGTCGCTTCGCGCAGAGTTTCCGAAGATGCCGGTGCTACTGCTATCCATGTACCCGGCCGAGCAGTACGCAGTGGTAGCGCTGCGCGCGGGCGCCAGTGGATATCTCACCAAGGATGCCGAGGCCGAGGAGTTGATCCACGCCATCCGCGAGGTGGCCGCTGGCAGGCGTTACCTCAGCAGCATCGCGGCTCAGCGGCTACTGCTGCAGACGGCCAGTGCAGACGACGACCAGCCACCGCACCACAAGCTGTCCGCCCGCGAGCACCAGATCATGCTAATGATTGCCCAAGGCATCTCCTTGACTGACATCGGGAAAAAGATGTTCATCAGCGTCAAAACGGTAAGTTCCAGCCGAACGCGCATTCTTCGCAAGCTCGGCGTGGAAAGCAACGCCGAACTTGTGATGTATGCGATCCGGCACAAGATCGTGCATGGATAGTCCAGACGTCTCTTGGCACGAATGGTTTGTTCAATACTTTTGAGGCTGAGAAGTACCTATCGCGTACAAGCGTCAATGAGAGGACAAGTTTCTCTGTTTGCCATGTTGACCAGCCATCCAAAGCGCGCGCCGCGATACCTGCGGTCAAACAGGCCTGCTTAAGGCTGGTTGCTGTCGCTCGACCCGAAGTCGTTGAACGACTGCTGCGATCGAGAGCAGACAGTGAAGAACATCACTGGGCGTTTTCTGAACCGCAAGAACTGACATAGCTACCGTGGTCACTCGTGGACAACGGCATCTAAAAGGCGCATCGTATTTGTCCCCTCTACTCGATGGGAGACCATCATGGAATCCGCTCCAGTCGTCGTTCATCGCGAGCCTTGGAACAAAGGGAAAATCGTTGGTCAGAAGGCTCCCTTCAAGCCTAAAGACATCTGGGCGCTACGCGTGCGCCTCCAGATGGAGAGCCGGGTGCGCGATCTTGCACTCTTCAATCTGGGAATAGACAGCAAGCTGCGCGGATGCGACCTGGTCGCCCTCAAGGTTCGCGATGTTTGCCATGGCGACCAAGTCGCCTCGCGAGCAATGGTCTTGCAGCACAAAACCCAGCGCCCCGTCCAATTCGAGATAACGGCGACCACCCGTGAAGCACTTCAGCAATGGATCAAGGCAGCCGGACTGAAATCAGAAGACTTTCTTTTTCCGAGCCGACTTCACAAGTCTCCGCACCTCGGGACGCGCCAGTACGCCCGGATTCTCGAGCACTGGGTGGTGCAGCTTGGGCTCGATCCAGCAGAGTATGGAACGCACTCCATACGGCGCACCAAGGCTACGCTCATCTACCGGAGAACCAAAAACCTACGTGCGGTCCAGCTACTACTGGGCCACTCAAAAATCGAATCAACTGTCCGCTACCTTGGCATTGAGGTTGACGATGCTCTTGAGCTATCCGAACAGACCGAAATCTGAGTTGAGAGAGCACCGTATTTCCATAGCGAGACAGCCCTTGGGGGCAGGCCTTAAATCACCCCTGAACTCGGAGTGCTGCCCTTCGATCCAACTTAGGTCAATTGAGCACTTGTCAAACTGTCCCGTGTAAGGAATAGTTAGGCTGATGAGGGGCCTACGCCTTGGAGGGATGATTAAAGATGCTCAAACAGTCCGAGGATTCTCCGCGTCCACTGGTACTTGCTGTCGATGACTCTTCAGACAATCTTTGGGTACTTTCCGGCCTCCTCAAAGATCAGTACCGGGTGAAATTGGCAGGGTCTGGCGAAAAAGCGCTGCAGATCGCGCGCAGCATCCCAGCACCAGACTTGATTCTGCTGGATGTGATGATGCCGGACCTCTCCGGCTATGAGGTATGCCGCCAGCTCAAGGCGGCTCCGGCCACGCGGGATATTCCCATCATCTTCCTGACGGCCATGACGGGGACGGAGGATGAGAAGGTCGGGCTGGCATTAGGCGCTGCCGATTTCATCACTAAACCAATCAACCCTCCAATCGTGCTTGCCCGTGTGGCGACCCAGCTTCAGGCCAAGGCGGGTGCCGATTTCCTGCGCGACCAAAATCAGTTTTTGCAGACGGAAGTCCACAAGCGCACGCGCGAACTCGCCGCTATCCAGGATGTCACCATCCTGGCCATGGCGTCCCTGGCAGAGACCCGCGACAACGAGACCGGCAACCACATCCGCCGCACGCAGCACTATGTGAAGGCGCTAGCCACAGCGCTAAAGACGCATCCGCGCTTCAGCACTGCACTGAGCGATCACGTGATCGACATGCTGTACAAGTCGGCGCCGTTGCACGACATCGGCAAGGTTGGCATCCCGGACCGGATTCTTCTCAAACCCGGGCGGTTTGAGCCGCATGAGTTCGAGATCATGAAGACGCATACGACCCTGGGCCGAGACGCGATACAGCATGCCGAGGACCAGTTGGGCATGCCGGTTGAGTTCTTGCAATACGCCAAGGAGATCGCCTATGGCCACCAAGAGAAATGGGACGGCAGCGGCTACCCACAGGGCCTGGCGGGCGAGGCAATTCCCCTGTCTGCGCGCATCATGGCCGTGGCCGATGTCTACGATGCACTGATCAGTCGTCGTGTCTACAAGGACGGGATGCCACACGAGAAAGCGGTGGACATCATGCGCGAAGGCCGAGGCTCGCATTTCGACCCCGACATCCTGGATGCCTTTCTCGGCATGCTCGAAGAGTTTCAGCGCATTGCTCAAAAATTTGCCGACAGCGACGCGGAAATGGCCGACAAGGCCAAGCACCTGGAATTGGCGACTGCGGTCATTCAGCCTTCTTCCTGAGCTCAATAGGTTCCCAGGCAGCCAGCCTCCATTGCCGGGACCGTCTGGCCTGCATCACTTCGCCCCGGAATAGAGAGGAACGCGTTTCATGAACGCTATTGTTCAGCACTACCACCGCTCCTCCCTGACGGCGAAGCTCGCGTTCGCCTTTTTCGTCATCCTCCTCATGGCAATCGTGCTCAGCGTGCTGGGCATGCAGGCGGTCAGCCGCGTGAACGACGAGATTCAGGACATGTATGAAAGGGACCTGCAGGGCGTTTCCAACGCCCGGGCGATCCAGTTCCACTATGCCAGCATGGGGCGCCATTTGCGCAATGCGCTGCTCACCGTAGAGACAGACGACAGGGCCCAGGCGCTGGAGAGGCTTGATCAGTCGCACCAAGATATCTTGCGCGAGGTCGGTGAGCTTCGCGGGCGCATTGTTCGCGACGACAACAGACGCAACCTTCTGACGTTCGACCAGAACTATGCGGAGTACCGCAAGAGAGTTGAAGGTCTGCTTGAGCTCGCCAGGCAGGGGCAACTTCAAGAAGCGCGCAGACAGGTCTCAAGTCGGGAGTTCGCTGTCGTTGGGGATACCGTGGCCCAGTCTATGGAAGCTGTGGCAGCCACGAAAGAGGACAGCGCCCGGGCTACGCTGCGCTCCGTGCAGGACCTTGCGCAGCAGACCAGGATCCGCGGCAGCACCCTGCTGGTCATGGGCGGCTTGTTCAGTGTGCTTTTTGCGTGGCTTATCGCGCGGTCCATTCGTGTACCAGCGTTCGAACTGCGCACGGCTGTGGAGCGGATTGCAGAAGGAGATCTGCTGCAGGAGGTGCCTCATACCTCGTACCTCAACGACCTGGGCGCGCTGGCGCGTGCAGTGGCGGTGCTACAGCGGGGAGCCCGCGAACTGGAGGTGCAGCGCTGGGTCAAGACACATACGGCCAGCGTCTCTGCCGAACTGCAGTCGACCCAGTCCTTCGTCGAGCTGGCGCAACGCTTCTTCACGCTCTCGGCGCCTTTGCTGGACATAGGGCACGGCGTCCTTTACATCTACGAAAAAAGCCAGCGCCACCTGCGTCTGCTAACCGGTTTTGCCCATCGCGAACGCAAGACGATGGATCAATACATTCAGCTGGGCCAGGGCTTGGTGGGACAGTGCGCACTGGAGCGCAGCGCCATCACGCTCACTCAGCCTCCCCCAGACTACGTACGCATCGGATCGGCGTTGGGCGATGCCGCACCCCGGTGTATCTGCGTGCTGCCGATCCAACGTGGTGACGAGTTGCTGGGTGTGCTGGAGATTGCCAGCTTTCAGATCTTCTCGCCTGCACAGCAGGCCCTGTTGGACGCGCTGATGCCTGCGCTGGCTGCCAATCTGGAGATTCTGGAGCGCAACGTGGCCACCCATCGGCTGCTTGAGGAAACGCAGGCCCAGGCGAAGACGCTGGAACAGCAGGCGCACGAGCTCGCCACGCAAAAAGATTCCATCGCCGCCACCGAGGCTTGGTATCACGGCATCATCGAATCTGCACCCGACGGCTTGATGGTCACGGACGAGCACGGCACGGTGATCATGGTCAACCCGCGCATGCTCGATCTGTTTGGCTATGCGGAACATGAACTGGTGGGCCAGCCTATGGAAATACTGGTGCCATCCGCCATCCGCGACCGGCACCCGGGCTTGCGCCAGGGCTTCCTGGCAGTCGGACTGCCGCGAAACATGGGGGGTACGAATGCCAACCTCAAAGGCGTGCGCAAGGATGGCAGCGAGTTTCCGGTGGAGGTCGGCCTGTCACGCCTGCCTGCCATTGGCGGCCATGGCGTCTGTGTATGCGCCTCGGTGCGCGACGTGACCGAGCGCAACCGGGTAGAGCAGGAAGTGCGCAACAGCCAACGTCAGATCCGCACCCTGGTGGATGGCATCGGCTCCATCATTACGCTCAAGGACAGGGAAGGCCGCTACCAGCTATTGAATGCCACCTATGCGAAGTACGCAGGCACCAGCGAGCATGAGGTTCTCGGTAAAAACGCACACGACCTGTGGCCCAAAGAGATGGCAGACAAGATCTGGGAGGTGGAGAACCGCGTGCTCGAAAGGGGCGAAGCCATCACCTACGAGGAGATCATCCCCACTGCCGATGGATCAGGGCAGCGCTCGTTCATGACCACGAAAACACCGCTGATCAACGAAGCAGGTGAAATCTACGGCATCTGCGGCATCGCCACCGACATCACCGAGCACAAGAAGTCGCAGGAGGCCATGCAGCTGGCCCATGCCGAGCAGACCGCCATGTTCGAGGCCACCACGCTGGGCATCGCGTTCATCAAGGACCGCGTGGTTGTGCGCGGCAACACACAGCTTGACACGCTGTTCGGCACCGGGCAACTTGGCCAGTCCCCCCGTGCCTGGTACGCATCTGATGACGCGTTTGCCCATGCCCTCAATGAGATATACGGACAGCTATCAAGCGGTGAAAAACACCAACGCGAGGAAGAGCTGGTGCGCGCCGATGGCACGCGCTTCTGGTGTCAACTCAGCGGTGCAGCCATTGATCCGGACGACCTGAGCAAGGGGACGGTGTGGATGCTGCTTGACGTGACGATCCGAAAGACGTCAGAAGAAGATATACGGCGGGCCAAGGAAATGGCCGAGGAAGCGACGCGGGCCAAAAGCGAGTTCTTGGCCAACATGAGCCACGAGATCCGCACGCCGATGAACGCCATCATCGGCATGTCGCACCTGGCTCTGCAGACCGCGCTGGACAACAAGCAGCGCAACTACATCGAGAAAGTCAACCGCGCTGCCGAGAGCCTTCTGGGCATCATCAACGACATCCTCGACTTCTCCAAAATCGAAGCCGGCAAGATGTCCATGGAGCAAGTCGACTTCCGGCTGGAGGATGTTCTCGACCACGTAGCCAATCTGATCGGTATGAAGGCCGAGGACAAGGGTCTGGAGTTGCTGTTCAGCACAGCGGACGACGTTCCGACGGCGCTGGTAGGAGACCCGCTGCGACTGGGCCAAATCTTGGCCAACCTGGGCAGCAATGCCGTGAAGTTCGCGGAGCAGGGGGAGATCGTGCTGGGGATCGAGCTGGCCGGCCAGCAAGGCAAGCCAGGTGGTGACGTCGAGCTGCACTTCTGGGTCAAGGACTCGGGCATCGGCATGACGCCAGAGCAATGCCAACGGCTGTTTCAGTCGTTCAGTCAGGCCGACAGCTCCACCACGCGGCGTTATGGCGGCACGGGCCTGGGCCTGGCGATCTCCAAGACCCTGGTGGAGTTGATGAAAGGCCGCATCTGGGTGGAGAGCACCGAGGGGCAGGGCTCGACCTTCCACTTCCATGTGCACTTTGGCCTGCAGGCGCAGCCCATGCCCCGGCGCATGTTTGATGCCAACGAACTGCTGGGCCTGAGAGTTCTCGTGGTGGATGACAATGCTGCGGCCCGGGAGATCCTGTCGACCATGGCGCGCCGTTTCGGCCTGGAGGTGGACATGGCCCGCGATGGCGAGGAAGGGCTGCGCATGGTGGAGGGCGCCGACAGCCGCTCGCTCGCCTACGACCTAGTGCTGATGGACTGGAAGATGCCACGCATGGACGGCGCCGAGACCGTGCGCCGCATGCAGGCGCTCAAGGGTGGGGCTGCACCGGCGGTGATCATGGTGACTGCTTTCGGCCGGGAAGAAGCCATGACTGCGGTGCAGAGCCATGGCGCCCGGGTGAATGCGGTGCTCACCAAGCCGGTCACGGCATCGACATTGCTAGAAGCGGTGGCTGAGGCGCTGGGCAAAGGTCGCCTGGTATCTGATCGCGTGGTAGCCAAGGCCGACGGGCGAACCGAGCATTTGCAGCAGCTCAAGGGCGCGCGGGTGCTGCTGGTTGAAGACAATGCACTGAACCAGGAACTGGCTATGGAGCTGCTGCGCCAGGCCGGCATGGAGGTGGTGCTGGCCAACAACGGCCAGGAGGCGCTGGACCTGCTGGCCGCGGACCCTCGATTCGATGGCGTCCTCATGGATTGCCAGATGCCCGTGATGGACGGCTATACGGCCACACGCCACCTGCGCTCGCTGCCGCAGTTTGCCAACCTGCCCATCATCGCCATGACAGCCAACGCCATGGCCGGTGACAGGGAGAAGGTAATGGATGCCGGCATGGTGGACCACATCCCCAAACCGCTGCGGGTAGAGGAAATGTTTGCGTGCATGGCTCGATGGATCAACCCTGCTGCCACAACCGCCCAGACGACGCCTGAACAGGCTTTCAATCAAGGAGGCAGCGTGGCCGATCCAGATCTGCCGCAATTGCCCGGCGTGGATCAGGCGATTGGACTTCGCATAGTTCAAAACGACCGGCGGCTCTACCGCCGACTACTGGGCATGTTTCTGCAGGAGTACACGGGCTTTGAAACAGCCGTCGCTGAGGCGCTGCATCAGGGCGACTGGCCTCTGGCCACGCGGCTGGCTCATACCCTCAAAGGCGCTGCGGGCACGATCGGCGCCACCAACGTCGCATGGGCAGCAGGGGCGCTGGAGGCAGAGGGCGCCCACGAGTCCCGCGTGCCGGCAGCGCTGGAAATGTTGTCCCAGATTGGAGTTTTGTTACGCCCGCTTATCAAGGCTCTGCAGGAGTCCACGGCGAGCAGCGGGGCTGGCACTGTGCAAGCCCGATCGGAACCTGTTGTTTCCAAGGCGCGCTCCGCCGAAACCGAGGCTCTGCTGAGCCGATTGCGCAAGTTGCTCAGAGACAGCGACGCGGATGCGGGCGACGCGCTGGAGAACTTGGTCGCTCGGTTGGCGGCGGATGGCGACCCGCTTGCTGAGTCCCTGTCTGCCGTGAGCCGAGCCATTGATCGCATCGATTTCGATGCTGCGCTCTCAGCGCTCGAAGTTCAGGCTCCTGCTCAGCCCGGCTGAATCTGGTCCATGAAGCGCCAAATGCGATTTTTTGCCTGCTTTGTGGGCCTTGCGATGGCCGCGGGCAGCGCCTTGGGGCGCTCGCTGGTGCAAATCAAGGACAGCCAAGAGTTGCGCATCTGCGTCGCTGGCTCCAGCGCCGACTACTATCGGACCAATGGGGAGGATTTCGCCCGATACCTTGGTGTTCAAGCGAAAACCGTGACGCTTTCGCAGTGGGATCAGCAGTTTCACAACGCGCAGGGCGTGACAGTTCAGGGAGATCGCTACGAAGCCGCTCCTCTGGCCACTGGAAAATGCGATCTGTACCCGAATGACCTGCACATCACCGAATGGCGCAAGCAAAAGATGATACTGGTGCCGTACTTCACCACGCGCAATGTCGTCGTCTCGCGACCGGAGATGCGATCCGTTTTGCGCGCCGAGGTAGATCTTGCAGGGCGCACTGCATCGGTCCAGGCGGGAACCGCTTACGAAGGATGGATCCAGGGATTCAACGCTGGAGCGGGAGAGCACTCACCGATCGTCATTGAGAACGTACCTACCGCCAAATCCATGCAGGCCGTCGCGCAGCGTCGCGCAGATTTCACCGTGATCGCGGCCGAATCTGCCTTCCACTGGGTGCGTAACGACCTGGAGAACCTGGACATGCTGTTTCCGGTGGGCGAGGCGATCTCGGTAGGCTGGGGTATTTCCTTTGAAGCATCGGACCTCGAGCACGCCATACAGCGCTATTTCACCGACAGTCGTCGGATGGGGTCAGATCTCGATCTGTCCTGGCGACGCAAATATGGCGTGTCGCTGATGGAGTACCAGCTCTTCTCCGCCTCTTTCGACAATAGCGGGAAATGGCACCGGGTTTGGATGGCCTGGGGAATCCCTGGCGGGGCCGCCATTGCGGGAGTGCTGCTGGCCATGCTATTTTGGGCAACGCAGCTCAGGCGCGAAGCGGCCCGGCACAAACTGACCCTAAAAGCGCTGCAGCAAAGCCACGACCAGTTGACCGGCGAGGCCTACCGGCGCAAGGCAGTGTCCGACCTATTGCTCGAGTTGCAACACGCCAACACTCTTGCAGCTTTTGCCCGCACAGTCCTGCACGAACTGGCGAGGCACTTGCCGATGGGGCAAGCCCTGCTGGTGCGAGTAAACGAAGCGCGCGCGATGCAGGCAGTTGCGCACTATGCGGGTTCGGGTGCTAGTGCGGAACAAACGCTCTCTGAGCTGCCCACAACAGCCAGCATGATCGAGCGATGCATCGCAACGGGCGAGTCCGTGCTCATCGAAGCGCCTGGGACTGACTACCTGCGTGTCCAGTCAGGTCTTGGGCATTGCGCTCCCTGCGCCATCTATTTGATGCCGATCAAGCACGCTGGATGTGTCGTGGCCGTCATTGAGTTAGCCGCGACTGAGTCGATCAGGCCAGAGCGCCGCCAGTTGCTAGTGGACATGGAACCCATCATCGCTGTGGGTATCCTGCGCTTCGTTCGTGAAGAGGCCGATGTGGCTCTTGACCTCACCCAGCAAGACAAGAAGGTATCTGCATGAGTGTTTTTGCTGCTTCGAGCCCATCTGCCATTGGGCGAGGCGCACGCTGTCTGGTCGTTGATGACTTTGAGGCGATGCGCAAGGTCACCATCAACCAGCTCCGGCAGATGGGAGTGGAACGCATTGAATCCGCGCGCAACGGTGCCGAAGCCCTGCGCCTTCTGAAGAATCAGCGTTTCGATGTGGTGCTCTCGGACTGGAACATGCCCGTGATGACAGGCGTGGAGTTGCTTCAGGCCATGCGTGCAGACGAACGATTATTCGCAATACCGTTTGTTCTTATCACCGCCGAGGCGGAGCGCAGCCGTGTTCAGGAGGCCATTTCGATGGGGGTGACCTCCCTGCTGCTCAAGCCCTACTCCCCCAAGCAATTGGCTCAAAGGCTGGAGAAGGCCTTGCAATGGAAGCCGCGCGCTCCTGGCGATTTTGCTGGGGAGGGGTTGCCAGCGCAAAATGCGCATGCTCCGGCGACGCAGGACACCGCGAGCACGCCATCAGCCGAAGAGCAGGAAGCTCCTCGACCGACGATACTGATCGTCGACGATACGCCCGACAACCTGCTGCTACTGTCCCAGCTGTTCAAAGGCGAGTATCGGATCAGGCTGGCTCAGACAGGCGCCAAGGCGATGGAGGTGGTGACCTCCGACGACCCTCCGGACTTGGTACTGCTGGACATCATGATGCCCGGCATGGATGGTTTCGAAGTAGCGCGGATGATGCGCGAGCATCCCACATCCCAGAGCATTCCCATCATCTTCGTCACTGCCATGGCGTCGGCGGACGCACGCATCAGGGGGCTCGATCTCGGCGCGGTCGATTTCATTACCAAGCCCATCGACCCCGAAACGCTCAAGCCGCGCGTGCGCAATTTCATGCGCTACGTGCAGCTGCGCAAGGACCTGCAGGCCGAGTTCGACAGCATGGTCGAGGCAGCCCAGTTGCGCGAAGACGTTGAGCGCATCACGCGGCACGACATCAAGGCGCCGCTGGCCGGGGCACTGGGTCTTGTGCAGGCGCTGATTGAGGATGACTCGGTCGGTCGCCGACAAGTGGAGCAGTTGCGCTTGATGGAAGAGAGCGTGATGCAGGTGCTCAACATGATCAACCTGTCATCCGAACTGTACAAAATTGAATCGGGTCGCTTCGTGCTACGAGCGCAGCCCGTGCTTATCGGCGAACTGCTGCGCCGCATAGCCGAGATGAATCGGGTGACCTTCGCGGAGAAGGACCTGTCTATCGCGGTGGACACGGACGTGGCGGTCGGAGCGGAGCCACCTGTAGCGCTTGCGGATTCAACCCTGTGCTACTCGATCTTCCAGAACCTACTAAGGAACGCGTGCGAAGCAGCGCCGCACGGGTCGCGGGTGTCGGTGCAGCTCCAGGATCAGAACCCCTTGCGCATCATCATCAGCAACACTGGAGCTGTGCCAATCGCGATCCGCGACCGGTTTTTCGACAAGTTCGTGACTGCGGGCAAACAGGGGGGGACAGGCCTGGGCACATATTCCGCCAAATTGCTCACCGAGGCCCAGCATGGCAGCGTAGGGCTAGAGGTATTCGATGACACCAATACGACCCGGGTCGTCGTGGAGCTTCCGCGACGGTGATGAAGTCAGTTCACGGCAATCAGCAAACCGCCTGATCAGGATAGCCCAGCCGAAAGCAGCCCTTCACTGAGGTCCACTTCTGGCCGATAGTACCCATTCGCGACTGAGATGCGAACGGCTGCAACCGCTGCATCACAGTCCTTCGACATCGTCGCGGGCCACCTCCTGGGCTTTCTACGCTGAACGTCCTAAAGCTCTTGCCTCCCTGTCACATCCCCTGCGGAGCTCCAATACCGCCTCCATACCTATTGAGGTATGTATGAACAACGCAGGCGTTCCCGCAAGGCCGGCGTTGTGCGAGCAAACCCACTGCTTGCATGCCTCCTCATTCGAACCCACGTTGGCAATTAGCGCCTGATGGATTTTGATCAGAGTGAGGGCCCGCTGACCGCTGGCGGTGTTGCCGTCTAGCTCTGCCGAACCGTCTGCCATGGCTGAGATTGTGCAGAGGTCCAGGCCCAAAGCTTGGGTCAGTTCTCCATGGGAGAGCCCGAGGAATGCACCGACTCGCAGCGCACTTTGGGTCAGGACTTGGTTACTGGTCATAGGCATCGACTCTCATCTTTTCCCTCATACTGGGCAGTGTATCAAGGGGCTTTCGAGTCGCGGTGAGGTTCAAATCACCCTGCCTTTGTGATGCCCTGGCCGACAACAGCCGAACGCATGCAGATCACCGATGGACTGCCGCCGCCGCTGCGCCGACTGTGATTGTCCGTCGTTCTGCCTGCGTCCGCTGCGAAGGAGCCGTTGAAACACAACGTCGAGCCATCCTCACGATCATCGACAGCCTCAGAAAGAAAAGTCGACTTCGAACCTCCACTACCCTCGACAAATGCGTCTTTGGCAACAAGCTCTACTCCAGGGATCGGAAACCGCGCAGCAGTCTAGGCGCCTCAAGCGTTGGGTGAAGTCTTCCACCGTGAAATCGTGTTTCTCGTTGTTCACATTCAGTAACCGCTTATCTGCGCCAACAAGGCACCGAGTTCCTTGGGTGCTGAGATGAATGGTGAGTGACTTGTATTCATCGGATGAACGATGGTTTTGTTCATGGGGGTAAACGCGTCAGCAGCGTCAATGAAGCGCTGTTGAAGTGCGGGCGGAATCGCGCGATCGAGCAAGCACTTGACGTAGTGCCGCGGCACGGAGCCCCAGCGGCTCACCGTCTTAGCGGTTGCAGTCGCGCTCAGCGCGATGGGTTCGTCGGGCGTCAGTAGGTTGGCAATGGCCCGGAATGCAGCATCACTCACATCGCCGTAAAACGCCGACTTCGCTGCAGCGAGATATGCGCGTTCCGTGGACGCGAAGTCGATGCGGGTGGCTGCGACGACGGCAGGATCGGCCTTCAGGAGCGGCAGCACTTCGGCAGTTGCGGCTTCGGGAGAGAGGAGTGCATCGAGTGCTTTTTGTCCGTCAGCCAACATGAACGCCGTGAGGTACACCACGGATATCAGTTTTTCGGGCACACGTTCGGCGACGCGGGTGATCGTCACGCCGCCCAGGCTGTGCCCCACCAGAATAACCTTCGAAAAGCCGCCGGCGCGCATTTGGTCGATGGCGGCGATTACGCGATCTGCGCATTGCTCCACGGTGACAGCGGCCAGCGGCGACACCTCAGTGGCGAAAGCCTGGGCGTCCAGGGGGCGACCAAAATAGCTGGATGGAAACAAAGCCTCCAGACCGTGCCCCGGCAGGTCGACAGCGATAGCCGCGTGCCCCAAGGCCGCCAGCTCAGGGATGACCTTCTGATACGTCCATGCGCCATGCCACGCGCCGTGGACCAGGACGTAAGCCGGCTTGTCGACGGCTGCCGCATTGCCTCCGCCGCAAGCGGCCAGCCCTGCACCGGCAAGCGCGGCAGAGCCATATTTGAAAAGTTCGCGTCGGGATGTAGTCATGGTTATTCCTCAAGGGGGTCGAGATGGTCGGGAATTGCCCAAAGTGGGTTAGCGAGCCCGCTCAGGCACACGTCGCGGCATAGCGCAGCCGCAGTCACAGTTGAGCAACGCGCCGCTCAGATTCTTCGGCAGCACGTCGGTCAAGATCAGACGTTTGGGGTAGTTGAAGAGGCCAGCGGATGCGCGCAGGCATCGATCAACCCGCTCACGCAATGCATATCCGGGCTCGGCGACGATGACGGCGGCCACGATTTCGATCCATTCTTGGCACCGACTAGGCAGGTCACTGCCCAGTACGTCGCCGTAACGCGACAGCGCCCAGCATTTGGCTTGCTCGCACAGGCGCAGCACCGCGTCATACAGGTAGGGGGCCCTCTTGAACGTCAATCGGATAGGGGTCGAAAACGAACAGCTGAGTCTTGGTCATGGAGCGCTCCTATGCGCAGGATCAACAAGAGACTAACTATATTGAACTCAATTTAGAATTCCATAAGGGATAATCCCAGTATTGAATTCAATTTTGTATGAAAAAAGATGAGTTCACGGCTTAACGGCAGCGTTTGATAAAACCACCAAGAGCCCCAGCCAGAAGGCTAGCCCGGATATTTCACGCATCTCCCCACGGGGCCGCGTATGGCCTGCGGCCGTGCATATCGGAGCGTCTGGGGGTCGAAGAGGGCGGCGCAGATCGTGCTTCAAGCGCCCTTTGGGGCCAAGTGGTCGTACCTGCCCCCACCCCGGCTTGGGCTGCGGGCCATTTTTGTGTCGTCGCGCCGGCCAGGCGCTGCTGGTTTGTTCAGGGCGAGCGAAACGGGGGTGCGGATAAAAACTTGGACTGGTTTTATGCCGCAAGTCCAAGGCTCACCCGGTATTCGATAGGGCTGAGGGAGCCAAGAGAGATCTTGATCCGCTTCTCGTTGTACCAGCGGATGTAGTCGT
>NZ_JACUZU010000010.1:0-169479 GCF_014851475.1 Acidovorax sp. ACV02 | reverse complement strand
CGGTGTTCAACTTCATCCCCAAGACGGCGATGGAGTTCTACAAGGCGGTGGCCAGCGATGACACGGCCACGCAGCACCGGCTGCTCAAGTCGTTCTTCATGCCGTACCTGGCCATCCGCAACCGGGTGGAGGGCTATGGCGTGTCGATCATCAAGGCGGGTGCGCGCATCGTGGGCCATGACGGCGGGCCGGTGCGGGCGCCGCTGACGGACCTCAAGCCCCACGAGATGCAAGAGCTCAAGGCGCTGATTGACAAGCTCGGGCCGCAGTGAACGCGGCCTAGCGCAGGGCCTGGTTCACCAGGCCCTCGTTTTTTGCTCCCATTGCAGCCCCCCCTACACCCCGGGCCCGGCCGTGCACAGGTCCGGAGGCAGTCGTGGCACGCCCATTCCCAAAACCCCAACATAACAACGCAGACAGACAAAATGTTCAAGCAAATCGTTATCGCCGCGGCCGCCGCCGTGACCATTGCCGCGCTCGCAGGTTGCGCCGCGGGTGCAGCAACCACAGCCTCCTCGGCATCGACCGAACAGGCAGTGGCTGCCGCCGCAGAAAAGCTGCGCGTGGCCATGATTGACCCCACACCCGCTGCACTGACCGCCCTCGTCGCCGACGACCTGAGCTACGGCCATTCGGGCGGCCGCGTGGACACCAAGGACAGCTTCATCGGCGACCTGATCGCTGGCAAGTCCGACTTCGTGACCATCGCCATCACCGACCAGACCATCAAGGTGGTGGGCAACACCGCCATCGTGCGCCACACTCTTACGGCCGACACCAACGACTCGGGCAAGCCCGGCAAGGTGCAGATCAAGATCCTGGGCGTGTGGCAACAGCAAGGTGGCCAGTGGAAGCTGCTGGCGCGCCAGGCCGTGCGCGTCGCGGCATGATGTAGACACATCGGGGCGGCTGTGTGCCGCCGTATGCCGCCCCTTGCATTTTTTGGCACTGTTGCCCCACGAAACCATGACCACGACTCCCCCTCGCATCCTGCAAATCGGCCGCCTGCCCCTTCCTGCACTGGAGGCCGAACTGGCTGCCCGTTACAGCGTCGCCCGCCTGGCCGACCAGACCGATCCGGCGGCTTTTCTGGCGTCGCACGGTGCGGAGTTCACGGGGGTGGTGACCACCGCAGCCATCGGCCTCAAGGGCGAAGTCATTGCGGCATTGCCCAACCTTCGGGTCATCAGCAGTTTTGGCGTGGGTTTTGATGCGCTGGACATCGATGCAGCCAAGGCCCGTGGTGTGCAGGTGGGCTACACACCCGGCGTGCTCAACGACTGTGTGGCCGACATGGCGTTCGCGCTGATGCTGGATGTGTCACGCCACGTGGCCGCCAGCGACCGTTTTGTGCGCCGTGGTGAATGGCCGAAGGCCAGATACGCACTGGGCACCCGCGTGTCCGGCAAGCGGCTGGGCATTGTGGGCATGGGCCGCATCGGGCAGGCCGTGGCCGAGCGTGCGAGCGGGTTTCGCATGGAGGTGGGGTACCACAACCGCCGCCCGGCGCAGGAATGTGCACTGCCCTACTTCGAGTCGGTGACCGCGCTGGCGCAGTGGGCCGACTACCTCGTGCTCACCGTTGCAGGCGGCTCTGCAACGCGCCACCTCGTCAACCGCGATGTACTGGAGGCCTTGGGCCCCAACGGATTTCTCATCAATGTGGCGCGTGGCACTGTGGTGGACGAGGCGGCACTGATCGATGCGCTGACCGAGCGCCGCATTGCCGGCGCCGGGCTGGACGTGTTTGAGAACGAACCCAGCGTGCCCGCCGCGCTGATGGCGCTGGACAACGTGGTACTGACCCCGCACACCGCCAGCGCCACCCACGAAACCCGTCGCGCCATGGCAGACCTGGTGCTGGAGAACCTGGCATCCTTCTTTGCGACGGGCACCGTGCGCACGCCGGTGCCAGGCACGCCGGGCGCTTGAGCCCGCCACGGCGCCCTGTGTAACGCAGCTGCCCTCACAGGGAGGGTGTGGGGCAGTTCAGCGCGTCACTTCACGCGGTCGCGCGAGATGTCCATGATCATGCGCGTGGCCAGGTACAGGCGCGGCACGATGGTGTTGATCTGCACGTACTCCGCATCGTTGGAGTGCGCGCCGTAGCCCGACAGGCCCATGCCCTCCACCACCGCGCCCTTGGTCTTGAGCGCCGCAAACGCTGCGTCGGTGCCGCCGCCGGTGGCTTTTTCCACCACATTGAGCGACATGCCCAGCTCCTGGTAAATGACCTTGCCGTAACCCGCCACGCGGCGGGATGCGTCGCTGGCCTCCAGCGGCGGGCGGCGCACTTCAAACTTCACATCCACCTTGGATGCGGGCAGCAGCTTGCTCTTGACCTTCTCTTGCAGGCCTTTCTCCAGCCCGTCGAAGTCCGCCACACGCAGCGCGCGCGCATCGGCCTGGGCCGTGGCTTCGGCCGGAATCACGTTGCGGTTGGTGCCCGCCTTGGACACCGTCCAGTTCAGCTTGAGGCCCTCGTCGGACTTGGACAAGTCCTTCATTTGCAGCAGCTGGTGCGACAGCTCATACAGCGCGTTCACGCCATCCTCGGGCTTGGCCCCGGCGTGCGATGCCTTGCCCTGCACCGTAAGGTAGGCCGCTCCAATGCCGCTGGTGGCCAGGCGCAGCGTGCCGTCGGTGCCGCCGCCTTCGAACGACAACACCACGTCCTGCTCAGACGCCACACGGGTGATGGTGCTGCGCCAGCCGGGCGAGCTGATTTCTTCGTCACCGTTGATCAGCACGGTGAGCGTGCCGTAGTCCTTGAAGTTGAGCTTTTGCAGCAAGGCCACGGTGTGGATGATGAGCGCGATGCCCTGCTTGTCGTCCGAAATGCCCAGGCCATAGGCCTTGTCGCCATCGATGCGGAACGGCTGGCCTTTGAGCATGCCCTTCAGGTACACCGTGTCCATGTGCGCGATGAGCATGATCTTCTTGCTGCCCGTGCCCTTGAACACGGCCTGCACTGCAGGGCCCACCTTCTCGGGGGTGTCGTCGAGGCGGTAGATGTCACTGGTTTGCAGCACGTCCACCGTGCCGCCCAGCTGCTTGAGCTGGCTGGCAATGCGCTCGGCGATCTGATTCAGGCCTTCGATGTCCTTGCTGCCCGACTCGATATGCACCAGGTCGCGCAGGGTGTCGAGCAGCGGCTGCTGCTCCTTCTGGGCCAGCGCATGGACATCAGCCACCGGCGCAGCGTTGGCCACGGCGGCGGCAAACGCCAGCGCCAACGAGGCCATCAGGGGGCGGACAAACGAAGGGGCTGAGTGTGGGCGGCGCTGCAGATGGTGCATGGTGCAAAGGCTCGGTGAAGGAATGAGGAAAGCGATTATGGAGTCTTGCAACACCAATTTCAAACACTGATCCTCCTTGCAATGTTTCGGTCAGCGCCTGCGCGCCAGACTCAGCCCGCGGGCGCAAACACCTCGGGGCCCAGCCGTGACCTGTGGCCCCGCGGTTCGAACAGCCACATGCCATACAGCGGCAGAGATTCCGCCAGCCGCAGGGGCGCCACCAGCGTGGACGCACCGCCCAGCAACGCAGGGTGCGGCACAACAGCCAGCAGGTCGGACTGCGCCACCAGGTGCAACAGGCTGGCAAAGTCGGGGCAGCGCACGGACATCTTGGGCGCGGGCATGCGGCGCACACGGTGCGCTTCCGTCAACACATCCACCGGTCCGCTGACACTGGGCCCCACACAGGCCCACGCAGCGCCCTGCAGTTGCGCCAGCGACTGGGCCCGGACCAATGGGTGGCCCTTGCGCGCATAGACCTGGGGATGCAACTCGTACAGGGGGCGCTCCGCCACATCGGGATGCGCAAACTTGCGCGGTTTGGGGGCAATGACCGCATCAAAACGCCGCTGTAGCAGGCCTTCCAGCAGACTGCCTTCATCGGCCGTCGCCATCTCCAGCGAGCGCCGGGCGTTGGGCAGGCACCAGCTGGCATACAGCAGCGGTCCACAGACCAGCGCCGCAGAAGACGTCAGCCCCACCCGCAGCAGGTATCGGTCTGCCGCAACCACTGACGCGCGGGGCAGCGCCTCCACCCCTTGTGCCAGGGGCAGGGCCTGCGCGGCCACGGCTCGGGCCAGGTCGGTGGGTACATGGCGGCGTCCGTCCCGCACCAGCAAGGGCTGCGCGAAGTGGGCTTGCAGCGCCTTCATGCCATGGCTGATCGCAGGCTGCGACACACCGCAGGCCTTGGCCGCCAAGGCGAACGAGCCTTGTTCGATGACCGCGTGGAGGTATTGCAGGTAGCGCAGATACATAAACACCTTTTATGTATAAGCCACCATTGTCTCTTGTCGTGCGGCGCGGAGTTGGCGAAGCTACGCACTCCATTCCACGACCTTTGCATCGCCACGTATGAGCCACACCCCCATCGACACCGTCCGCACCTACCTCGCCCACCTGCATGCCAGCCACACCGACGGGCTGATTGCGTGCTTTGAAGACGATGGCGTGGTGCATTCGCCCTTTCTGGGCGCCATGCGCGCGAGCGACTTTTTCCAAAAGCTCGCCCAGGCTTCCAGCGGCAGCGTGATCACCGTGCTGGATCTGTTCGTCTCCGCGCAACCAGACAACGGCGGCGCCGTGCGGGTGGCCGCCTATTTCCGCTACGACTGGACTTTGAACGATGGGCGCGAGGTGACGTTCACCTGCGTGGATGTGTTCACGTTCGACGCGGGCAGCACCCGCATCCGCGACATGAACATCGTCTACGACACCCACCCGCTGCGTGAGGAGGTGGGCGACAAGTACGCGCCTGATCCGGTCACAGCAGCTCCACGCCCTTGAGCGTCACAAAACTCGTCTCGCGCGTGACCTGTACAAAGTCCTGCAGGTACGGCTTGGCCGACAGGCTGGGCAGGCAGGCGGCGTGCAGCTCGCCGCGCAGGCCTTTGTCGCCAGGTCCTGCCGCAATGGGCCGCGCCGTCACATACCCCCGGTCCAGGTAGCTCTGCACCGCCCACAGCGGCAGCGCCGCCACGCCGCGCCCGCTGGCCACCAGCTGCAGCATGGCCACCGTCAGCTCGGTGGTGCGGCGCGGGGGGCGCACGCCGGCGGGCTCCAGCACCTGGCGGATCAAATCGAGCATTTCGTCGGGCACGGGGTAGGTGATGATGGTCTGGTCGGCAAAGTCCTGCGCCACCAGATGCGGCTTGGCCACCAGCGGGTGCGTGTTAGCCAGCAGCGCGCGGATCTCGAAGCCAAACAGCGCGTGGTAGTCCACGCCCGCCTCGTCGGCATCCACCTCCGACACGATGGCCACATCGGCCCGGCCCTGGTGCAGCAGGCCCACGGGGTCGGCATGGAAGCCGCTCACGATGTCCAGCTCCACCTCGGGCCAGCGGGTGCGAAACGCGTCCATGGCGGGCATCAGCCAGTCAAAGCAGGTGTGACATTCCACCGCAATGCGCATCTGCCCACCCTGCCCCAGCACCAGGCGGGCGATGTCGCGCTCGGCGCCTTCCACCTGGGGCAGCATGGCATCGGCCAGGGCCAGCAGCCGCTCGCCCACGGCGGTGAACTGCGGCGGCACCGATTTGCGCTCAAACAGCGGCTGGCCGTAGCGGTCTTCCAGCAGCTTGATCTGGTGCGACAGCGCCGACTGCGTGAGGTTGAGCAACTGCGCGGCCCGCACCAGGCTGCCGCTGTCACGCAGGGCCACCAGCGTGCGCAGGTGGCGTACTTCCAGGATCGACTGGTTCATTATTAATTTTCAAGTTGATCAACTAAAACTTTCGTTTGAATAATAAACGAGCCTGCGTGACCATCGGTGCCTTCATTGCATTGCTCCATTCAGAAGAAGGAAATCACCATGTCGCTCGCCGCAGTTTCCGTAACCGCCGCCACCCGCCGCCCCGTGCGCACGCACACCCTGGGCTTTCCGCGCATGGGGGCGCAGCGTGCGCTGAAATTCGCGCTCGAATCCTTCTGGCGGGGCGACAGCACCGAGCCCGAGCTTCAAGCCACCGCCGCCCAGCTGCGCCAGCAACACTGGCAGGCGCAGGCCGATGCAGGCCTGGGTTGTGTGACCATGGGCGACTTTGCGCTGTACGACCATGTGGCCAACCACATCCAGCTGCTGGGCTGCGAGCCTGCGCGCTTTGGCTTTGATGCCCACACGCCCGAGCTGGCCCGCTACTTTGCAATGGCACGGGGCGTGTCGGCCCACACCACACCTGACCACGCAGGCTGCAGCGCCGGTTGCACCGCCAAGCACCACACCGCAGGCCAGCCTGCACTGGAGATGACCAAGTGGTTCGACACCAACTACCACTACCTCGTGCCCGAGTTCAGCGCCCACACCCAGTTCCACCTGGCCAGCGAGCGCCTGTTTGCCGAGGTGGCCGAGGCCCAGGCGCTGGGCCACCGCGTCAAGGCCGTGCTGCTGGGGCCGCTGAGCTTTTTGTGGCTGGGCAAATCCAAGGCGGCGGGCTTTGACCGCTTCAGCCTGCTGGAGCAACTGCTGCCCGTGTACGAGGCCGTGCTGGCACGCCTGAAGGCCCAGGGCGTGGAATGGGTGCAGATCGACGAGCCCATCCTGGGCCTGGACCTGCCCGATGCGTGGCGCCATGCCTTTGAGCCCAGCTACTGGCAACTCGCCCGCAGCGCGCCCAAGCTGCTGCTGGCCACCTACTTCTCGCCGCTGGCCGAGAACCTGCGCCTGGCCTGCCAGCTGCCCGTGGCCGGCCTGCATGTGGACGCCGTGCGCGCGCCCGACGAACTGGTAGGCGTGGCCGACTGGTTGCCCTCGCACAAAGTGCTGTCGGTGGGAATCGTGGACGGCCGCAACATCTGGCGCACCGACCTGGATGCGGCGCTGCAAAAGCTGCGGCCCGTGGCCGACAAGCACCAGGGCGAGCTGTGGCTGGCACCGTCGTGCTCGCTGCTGCATGTGCCGTTCAGCCTGCAGGCCGAGACGCAGCTGGATGGCGAGGTGAAGTCGTGGCTCGCGTTTGCGGTAGAAAAGCTCCATGAGCTGCGCGTGCTTGCCACCGCCTTGTCGCAAGGCGAAGCGGCGGCAGACGACGAACTGCACGCCGCCCGCACCCCCCTGGCCGCCCGCCGTGCCAGCCCGCGTGTGCACCGCGCCACCGTGGCGGCCCGCATTGCCGCGGCCGCGCCAGGGGCCGACCAGCGCGCCAGCGCCTTCCCTGCCCGGCAAAAGGCCCAGCGCGCACGGCTGAAGCTGCCGCTGTTGCCCACCACCACCATTGGCTCGTTCCCGCAGACGGCGGAGATCCGCGCCGCACGCGCCGCCTTCAAGCGCGGGGCACTGGATGCGGCCCACTACCAACAGAAGATGGAAGCTGAAATTGCCCTGGCCGTGCGCAAGCAGGAAGCCCTGGGCATTGACGTGCTGGTGCACGGCGAAGCCGAGCGCAACGACATGGTCGAGTACTTTGGCGAGCAGCTCGACGGCTTTGCCTTCACCGCCAACGGCTGGGTGCAGAGCTATGGCTCGCGCTGCGTGAAGCCGCCCATCATCTACGGCGACGTGGCCCGTCCCACGCCCATGACCGTGGCCTGGACGCAGTACGCGCAGAGCCTCACCGCCAAACCCATGAAAGGCATGCTCACCGGCCCCATCACCATCCTGCAATGGAGCTTTGTGCGCGACGACCAGCCCCGCGCCACCACGGCCGACCAGATCGCCTGGGCCATCCGCGACGAGGTGTGCGACCTCGAAGCCGCCGGCATCGCCATCATCCAGATCGACGAGCCCGCGATCCGCGAAGGGCTGCCGCTGCGCCGCGCGGGGTGGAAGAGCTATCTGGAGCGCGCCACGCGCGCCTTCCGCATCAGTGCCAGCGGCGTGCGCAATGACACGCAGATCCACACCCACATGTGCTACAGCGAGTTCAACGACATCCTGCCCGCCATCGCGGCCATGGATGCCGATGTGATCACGATTGAGACGAGCCGGTCGGACATGGAGCTGCTGCAGGGCTTTGGCGACTTCAAATATCCGAACGAGATCGGCCCTGGCGTGTACGACATCCACTCGCCCCGCGTGCCTGGCGTGCAGGAGATGGCTGCGCTGCTGGAAAAAGCCGCCGAGGTCGTGCCCGTGGAGCACCTGTGGGTGAACCCCGATTGCGGCCTCAAAACCCGGGGCTGGCCCGAGACCGAAGCCGCCCTGCGCCACATGGTGCAGGCCGCGCAGGAAGTGCGCGAGCGGTTGCTGGAAGAGGCGGCCTTGGCCTGACGGCCCCCCGGTTCAGCCAGCAGCGCGCTTGATCTCGGCCAACTTGACCAGCACCTGCAGCGCGTGGTTCAGCGGCGTCGGCACGCCCAAGGCGGCGCCGCGCTTGACCAAATAGCCATTCAGGTGGTCGATCTCGGTGGGTTTGCCACGCGCCAGATCCTGCGCGGTGGACGAATACTGCCCGGGCATGGTGCTGGCAATGCCGCGCACCGCCGCCTGCACATCGCCCGGAATCGTCACTCCATCGGCCGCCGCCACCGCCAGGCACTCGGCCACGATGTCGGCAATCACCTGCGTCACGCCGGGCACCTGCACCAGCGGGCCGTAGGGCTGCTGCGACAGGGCCGACAGCGCGTTGTAGGCGCTGTTGAGCAGCAGCTTGGCCCAGAGCGCGCCGCGCACGTTGTCTGACACCTGGGTGGGAATGCCCGCCGCCGTGAGCTGACGGGCCACCTCGTCGCTGCGCGACGAAGGTGCAATCACCAGCTCGCCCCGGCCATGGTGCACCACATGCCCGGGGCCGCCCATGGCAGTAGCCACATAGACCACCGCGGCTGCCACGGGGGTGCTGGCGTCCAGCACGGCGCGCACGCGCTCGTCGTTGTCCACACCGTTCTGCAAAGTCAGCACCAGCGCGCCAGGGGCCAAATGGGGGCGAATCTGCTGCGCGGCGTCTTCCGAGTCGGACGACTTCACGCAGAACAGCACCACGTCCGCGCCGTGCACGGCGCTGGCCTCGGTGCTGGCCGCCAGGGGCACCTGCACATCCATCGCCGCCGTCTGCAGCCGCAGACCGTTGTCACGCACGGCCAGCACGTGGGCGGGCCGCCCGATGAGCGTGACGGCATGGCCCGCCCGGGCGAGCAAGGCACCAAAGTAGCAGCCCACGGCACCCGCGCCCATCACGGCAAAACGCAGGGGCGGTGCAATGTCCAAGGCAGTGGGCAGGGAGGCAGATGAATCAGCAGCAGCGGTCATGGCGGTGTCCCGGTGGGCAAGTCACGGAAGGGGCGGTCACAAGGCGCCCCACTATATCGGCGGCAGCCTGCGCACCAATAATCAAGGGTTTTTGGGCTAATGCGCTAGTCGAACATGCCTTATCAGCTATCAAATACGTAGCAAATTGACCTTCTGCAAGGCTGCTTGCGGGGGCGCACTCCCTCCACTCGCGCCATTTTCAGCACCGCGAACCCCCGTCCGTTACCTCCCGTTCGTGGGCTCCCACCCCGCTCAAAGGCCCCTCTCCAGTGTCAGGAATTCAATCAATGCAAAGACAATAATTGTCTAGTCAATTAAATTTCCCACCCATGTCAGCCCCTCCCGAACCCAGCCAAGCCCCCGCGTTCTACAACGCCGAGCACTACGACCCCAGCAAGCTGGTGCCCGAAAACAGCGTCGGCTACCTGATGCGCAAGGTGATGTCGTCCATCCGCACGCAGGCCGATGCCCAGCTGTCTTTGCACGAACTCACCTACGCCCAGTGGCTGCCACTGTTCAAGTTGTCGCTGTGCGAGACCGCGACCGTGGCCAGCCTGGCGCGTGACCTGGAGACCGACCCGGCCTCCATGACCCGGTCGCTCGACCGCATGGAAGCCAAGGGCCTGGTGGTGCGGGAGCGCTCCACCGTGGACCGCCGCGTCGTGCAACTCAGGCTCACACCGGAAGGCCAGCGCATTGCAGCCCTCGTGCCGCCCGTGCTGGCCGACGTGCTCAACGGCCACCTCAGCGACTTCAGCCATGACGAGTGGCAGCTGCTGCTGTCCATGCTGCGCCGCATGCTGGCCAACGGCGAAGCGCTGCGCCAGCAGCCACCCTCACCCACCGAACCCGCAGCCGGTTGACCCCGCCCTGTTGCCCTGCCCCCTGGAGATTTCCGTGACCGCCACTGCCCCCACCTCCCTGTCCACCCGCTCTGCCCTCGCCGCCCATCTGGCGGTATCGGCCGTTGCCCTGGCCGCCGCGCTGCTGCTGGTGGGCTGCGCCAACCCCGGCCCGGCCCACACACCGCTCGCGCAAACCACCCCGGCCGCCGCTGGACTGACCGCAACCACCACCGACGTGGTGGCCACCAGCCAATGGTGGAAAGCATTGGGCGACGAGCAGCTCAACACCCTGATCGACACCGCCCTGCAGGGCAACCCCAGCCTGGCCGTGAGCCGTGCCCGCCTGGAGCAAGCCGTGGCCCTGAGCCAGGTGCGCGAGGCCGCCAACGGCCCGCAGGCCACCCTGGGCGTGGACGCTACCCGCCAGCGCTACACCGCCAACGGGCTGGTGCCCGCCCCGGTGGCTGGCAACACATACAACAGCGGCACCGTGCAGGCCACGCTGAGCTGGTCGCCCGACTTCTTTGGCCAGCACGCTGCCGAGCTGCAGGCTGCGCTGGGCCAGGCCCGCGCCGCCCAGGCCGATGCAGCCGCCGCCGCCAACACCCTGGCCGCCCAGGTGGGGCGCAGCTATGTGGCGCTGGCCCGGCTGGTGGCCCAGCGCGATGTGGCCACGCGCGCGCTGGAGCAACGGGAAGAACAGCGCAAGCTCACGCAAGAGCGCACCTCTGCCGGCCTGGACAGCCAGGTCGAGCTGACCCAGGCCCAGGCCGCTGTGCCCGACGCCCGCACACAAATCGAAGCGCTCGAGGAGCAGATCACCCTGGGCCGCCGCCAACTGGCCGTGCTGACCGGCCAGGCGCCCGACGCCCTGCCCCAGCTCACGCCCCGCCTTGCTGCCCTGCAGCCCACTGCCGTGCCCGAGGTGCTGGGCGCCGACCTGCTGGGCCGCCGCCCCGATGTGGTGGCCGCGCGCTGGCGCGTGGAAGCGGCAACGCAAGGTGTGAACAGCGCGCGCAGCGAGTTCTATCCCAACATCAACATCGGCGCGTTCATTGGCCTGAACTCGCTGGGACTGGACCGTTTGTTCAACGGTAGCTCGCGCCAGATGGGCGTGACCCCCGCGCTGCGCCTGCCCATTTTTGACGGGGGCCGCCTGCGCGCCCAGCTGGGCGGCCGCGCTGCCGAGATGGACGTGGCCATCGCCCAGTACAACGGCGCCGTGCTCGATGCGGTGAAGGAAGCCGGCGACGCCGTGGCCTCCATCCAGTCGCTCACCCGCCAGCAGGCCTTGCAGGACGAGGCCGTGGCCAGCGCCGAAAAAGCCTACCGCTTTGCGCAGGAGCGCTACCGCGCAGGGCTGGGCAACTACCTGGTGGTGCTCTCCACCGAAAGCCAGGTACTGGCCCAGCGCCGCCTGGCCGTGGACCTGCGCGCCCGCCAGCTCGACACCCGCCTGGTGCTGATGAAGGCCCTGGGTGGCGGCTGGACGGACGACACGGCCGTGCTGCACACCGCCGCCGCGCACTGACCGGCCCACCGCACCGGACCGCACTCATTCAAAAACACATAACAACACATTCCTGAAAGACCACAGCCATGACCGCCAACAGCGAACCCCTCACCGCCAACGAAGCCAACACCGCCCGCCGCCGCGGCCTCACCCTCATCGCCGCAGCCGTTGCGCTGGTGGCCATCGGCTGGGGCGGCTGGCACTGGGCCAATGGCCGCCATGTGGAGACCACCGACAACGCCTACGTGGCAGGCAACGTGGTGCAGATCACGCCACAGATCGGCGGCACGGTGGTGTCCATCGGCGCTGACGACACCGACTACGTGAAGGCCGGCCAGTTGCTGGTCAAGCTCGACCCTGCCGACGCCCGCGTGGCGCTGGAGCAGGCCGAGGCCCAGCTCGCCCAGACGGTGCGCGAAGTGCGCACCCTGTATGCCAACAACTCCACGCTCAAGGCCCAGGTCAGCCTGCGCAGCGCCGACCTGGCCCGTGCCCAGGCCGATGCTGCCCGCGCCCAGGACGACGTGAACCGCCGCACCCCGCTGATGGCCAGCGGTGCCGTGGGCAAAGAAGAGTTCCAGCACGCCACCGCTCAGCTGGCCGCCGCCAAGAGCATCGTGGCCGCCGCCCAGTCGGCCGTACTGGCCGCACAAGAACAACTGGCCGCCAGCCAGACGCAGACCGAAGGCACCTCGGTCGAGCAGCACCCCAATGTGCAGCGTGCCTCGGCCCGCGTGCGCGAGGCCTACCTGGCCGTGCAGCGTGCCCAGCTGGTCGCCCCGCTGGACGGCCACGTGGCCAAGCGCGGCGTGCAAGTGGGCCAGCGTGTGCAGGCCGGCGCCCCGCTGATGACGCTGGTGCCGCTGAACGACCTGTGGGTGGACGCGAACTTCAAGGAAAGCCAGCTCAAGACCCTGCGCATCGGCCAGACCGCCGAACTGGAAGCCGACGTGTACGGCACCAAGGTCACGTACCACGGCACGGTGACAGGGCTGGGCGCAGGCACTGGCGCTGCCTTTGCGCTGCTGCCCGCACAGAACGCCACGGGCAACTGGATCAAGGTGGTGCAGCGCGTGCCCGTGCGCATTGCGCTCGACCCCAAGGAAGTGGCAGAGCACCCGCTGCGCGTGGGCCTGTCGATGGAAGTCAAGGTGGACACCGCCGACCAGAGCGGCAAGACGCTGGCCGACACCCAGCGCACCACGCCCGTGGCCGCCACCGCTGTGTTTGACGAGCAATTCAAGGCCGCCGACGACGAAGTGGCGCACATCATCGCCGCCAACCTGGGCCGCAATGGCAAGGCCGCCGTGGCCGTGGCGTCGCCCAAGGTGAGCAGCCAGCCCGCAGTGCAGGCGCAAAAGCATGCATCGGCCCCGGCGCAGCCCGCTGTGCAGTCCCCGGTGGTGCAGTAAGCGGGGTTGACCGAGCATGACTGCCGCCAACCCCACTGCAGACACCGCAGGCCAGGCCCCCGCTCCGGCGGCGCCTGCTGCGGTGTCGCCACCAGCAGCCCCCCCCGGGCCGCCTGCTGCCTATCCTCCGCTGCAGGGCACCGCCCTGTTGCTGGGCACACTGTCGCTGTCGCTGGCCACGTTCATGAACGTGCTGGACTCGTCCATCGCCAACGTTTCCATCCCGGCCATTGCCGGCGACCTGGGCGTGAGCCCCGGCCAGGGCACCTGGGTCATCACCAGCTTTGGTGTGGCCAATGCGATCTCGGTGCCGCTCACCGGCTGGCTCACCCAGCGCTTTGGCGCGGTGCGGCTGTTCACCATGAGCGTGCTGCTGTTCGTGCTGACCTCCTGGCTGTGCGGCTTTGCGTCGTCGCTGGAGATGCTGGTCTTCTTCCGCGTGCTGCAGGGCCTGGTGGCCGGGCCGATGATTCCGCTGAGCCAGACGCTGCTGCTGGCAAGCTACCCGCGCGCTCTGGCGGGCACTGCCCTGGCCCTGTGGGGCGTGACCACGCTGGTCGCGCCGGTGGTGGGGCCGCTCCTGGGCGGGTGGATCACGGACAACATCTCGTGGCCGTGGATCTTCTACATCAACGTGCCGGTGGGCCTGCTGGCCGGAGTGCTGACCTGGGGCATCTACCGCAAGCGCGAGACCCCCATCCGCAAGCTGCCGATTGACACCGTGGGCCTCAGCCTGCTGGTGTTGTGGGTGGGCGCGCTGCAGCTCATGCTAGACAAGGGCAAGGAGCTGGACTGGTTTGCCTCGGGCGAGATCATCACCATGGCCGTGGTTGCGGTGGTGGCGTTTGCTGTCTTTCTGGTGTGGGAGCTGACCGAAAAGCACCCGGTGGTGGACCTGAAGCTCTTCAAGGGCCGCAACTTCACCTTTGGTGCGCTGGCGCTGTCGGTGGCCTATGCGCTGTTCTTCGGCAACGTGGTGCTGCTGCCACTGTGGCTGCAGCAGTGGATGGGCTACACGGCCACCTCGGCCGGCATGGCGCTGGCGCCGGTGGGCGTGTTCGCCATCCTGCTCACGCCGCTGGTGGGCAAAAAGGTCGGCCAGTGGGACCCGCGCCGCATGGCCACGGGTGCGTTCATCGTGTTCAGCACGGTGCTGTGGATGCGTTCGCAGTTCACGGTGCAGACGGACTTCATCCACATCCTGATCCCCACGCTGTTGCAGGGCGCGGCCATGGCGTTCTTCTTCATCCCGCTCACCACGCTGACGCTGGCGGGTGTGTCACCAGACCGCATCCCGGCGGCAGCAGGTTTGTCGAACTTTGTGCGCATCACCGCCGGTGCCATGGGCACGTCGATTGCCACCACGCTGTGGGAGAGCCGCGCCGCCATGCACCACGCGCACCTGACCGAAGGTCTGGTGCAAGGCCAGGGGGTGTTCGCGCAGACGCTGGACGGCCTGGTGGCCTCGGGCCTCACGCAGATGCAGGCGCTGGCGCAGATCAACCGGCTGATCGACCAGCAGGCGTTCACCCGCGCGGCCAACGACATCTTTTTGGGCTCGGCCGGCTTGTTCCTGCTGTTGATCGGGCTGATCTGGCTGACCAAGCGCCCTGCGCGCAGCGGCGGCGCGGGCGCGGCAGACGCAGCGGGGGCCCACTGAGAGGCTTCGGCACAGGTTGGGAGAGAAAACAGCTGCAAGTGCTAGTCAAACATGCGCCTGCAGCTATCATTTTTGATATGAATCTGCGGGGTCTCGTCCGGGCACAACCCGCGCATCCCACAGTGGGTGTCGGAAATCCCTGACCCAGTGGCGGGCGCGGCACCTGCGGGCAGTTCGCGGGGTGCACCCAACAATGCACTCACCGCAAACCACTCCAACAAGGAACTGCCATGTCACTCTCGCTGATTCTTCTGATCGTTCTGATCCTCATCCTGGTCGGCGCCCTGCCCACCTGGGGCCACAGCCGCTCATGGGGCTACGGACCCAGCGGCGGGATTGGCCTGGTGGTGCTGATCCTGGTGATCCTGCTGCTGATGGGCCGGATATGACCGGTTGTTGAACCTTCCACGCAGGTGTGGGGCGCGAGGCAACACTGTTCGCGCCCCGTCCGCTACGGAGCACTCACCCAGGGCCCTTTCGAGGGCCCTTTGTTTTGGGCGCCGCGTTGTGGATGGCTCGCCGGCACAACTGGCAAACAAGCCAGCCGGCGGCAGACACAACCCAATCAAATGATCAATTCGCGCCCAAAAATACAATCAAATTGATATTAATTGCATTTTTATAATTTATTTGATACAAACGATACCTCTGTTTGACTACCTACGCGCCCAGCGCCCATGCCTCTCCCCATCTCCACCGTCGGCAACATGCGGCAGTTTCAGGTCCGCCTGCTTCAGAGCATGTTGCTGGCCAACATCGCGCTGGGGCTTCTGTTGCTGGGGGTGGGGGCATGGGGGGTGATTCCCACGCCGGGCACATGGAGCCTGGCCATCGGGGCTGGCACCTTGCTGATGATGGCGCTGTGGGGGGCGCTGCGCTGTCGGCCCCAGGTGTATGTGTCGGTGGCGCTCGTTCAAACCATCGCCGGGCTGGCGCTGTTCACCTATGCGCTCTGGCAGCCGCTGGGGCACGAGTTGCGCGCCGTATGGTTCTTGATTGGCGTGGGTGCGGCCTACCTGTTGCTGGGGCGCGCAGCAGGCATTGGCTACACCCTGGTGACGGTGGCGCTGATGCTGGGCAGCAGTGGCCTGCAAAGGCTGCCGTATTCGCCGCACGCACTCATCACCTTCACGCTGGCACTGGTGCTCAGCAGCGTGTGCTTTTACCTGTTTGTGGGAGAGGCGCTGCGCATGTACCAGCACCTGTCCGAGCGGGATCAACAGTTCACGCTGCTCACGGAAGGCGCGGAAGAGGTGATCTGGCGGATCAACCCCGACATGACGGTGGCGTATGTGAGCCCCTCTGACGAGCGGGCGCGCGGCGTCCCCGCGCACGAGGTCATCGGCCGCTCGATCTACAAGACACTGACACCTGAGGGCGCTGAGGCACTGCGCGAGGCGGTGCGTGACCGGCAGCCGCTGTTGACGCTGCCAATGCGCTGTGCCAATGGCGGCGTGCGGTGGTTTGAGATGTCCAGCCGCCTGTACCGCGATGCCCGGGGCCAGCCAGCCGGATACCACAGCATTGGCCGGGACGTGACGGGGCGGCGGGAGCTGGAGCGCGCCTTGCAGGCAGAGCGGCAGCACCTGGAGGCTCGGGTCAAGGAGCGCACCGCAGCGTTGTCCGTCGCCAAGGAAGCCGCAGAGGCTGCCCTGCGCACCAAGAGCATCTTTCTCGCCAACATTGGGCACGAGTTGCGTACCCCCATGACACTGATCCTGGGGATGACCGAACTGGTGCGCAACCGCTCGCAGGATGAGCGACTGAAGCCCGTGCTGAACAACGTGATGGATGCGGCCAAAGGCCTCATGCGCATGCTCAACGACCTGATCGATCTGGCTGCGCTGGAAACACGCCAGGTAGCGTTCCAGTTTGCGCCGCTATCGGTCCCAGAGCTGGCCGCAGATGCGGTGCAACTGCTGGAGCCGCAGGCGCGCCAAAAAGGCTTGCAGATCTTCCTGGCCCTCGATGGCGTGGGCACCGACGCCAGCCACGTGGGGGACGCAGACCGTATTCAGCAGGTGCTGGTCCACCTGCTGGACAACGCCGTGAAATTCAGCCTCTCGGGTCACATCCAGCTGACCCTGGAGACCGAGCAGGACACCCCTGATGCGACGGTGTGGCGGCTGCGCGTGACGGACGAGGGTATTGGCATTGCGGCCGGTGACCAGCACCGCATCTTCACGTTGTTCGAACAGGTCGACGGGTCATCCACGCGCGGCTTTGAGGGTGCGGGACTGGGGTTGGCGCTGTGCAAACGCCTCGTCGAGGGCATGGGGGGCAGCCTGGGGGTGGAGAGCGAACCGGGCAAGGGCAGCAGCTTTTGGGTGTCGCTGCCGCTGCCCAAGGTCACCTGATACAGCTCCAGCCCCAACACGCGTGCTCACAGCACAGGTGGCAGGTACCGGTGCACCCTCACGGTTCAGGCTGTTCAGGCAGTCCGTGTCGAGGGCGCACGCCACTCTGCCAGAGCAAACGCCGAAGTCAGCGCTGCAAACTCGTCCTTGGCCACGGTGCCATCGGCGTTACCCGCACGGTCCATCACCTGCAGCACGGCTTGCGCAAACGGATCGCTGCCCGCCTGCTGGCCTTTGGTGCGGGCCAGCCCCTTGAGGAATTCATCGTGGGTGATGACACCATCCTTGTCCGCGTCAAAGCCCGCCGTGAGCTGCTGCTTCTGATCTTCGGTGGCACCAAACCGGGTCAGCAACGCCTGGAAATCGTCCTTGGACACGGCCCCTGCCGCACGGCCACCGGGCAATGCCGCAGTGGCCTGACCGGACGAACGCCCCACGGCCATCCCCGCGCCAGAAGGCTGGCCCTGGGTCGCCAGAGCGCCCTGCCCGGCCATTCCCGCCAGCGTCTGCGCCTCGGGGCTCAGCGTGACCACGGCCGAGGGCTCGGGCGACGCCGCCTCACCCCCACGCCGCGCGGACGCCTTGCCCGCGCCACTGGAGGCGGCATTGAAAATCATCGACGCCACCGATGCGAGGCCGGAAATGAGAGGGGACATCGCCATGAACTCCTGTGTGGCGACAGCCCGGTACCTTTGACCTGTCCGCAAGTCACCGCATCGCCCAGATGCACCAAGGGTAGCGGGCAGCAGCCCGTACGGTGGGCGAATAAGCCAACAGTTTTCACGCCAGTTTTGCGAATGGACAGCGGGCTGGAGGCTGCGAGCCCGGCAGTCGCACGCGATCCTAGGCACTCCCTCTGCCCGGCATCACCACCCGAATGCAGGTGCCCCCACCCGGACGCTGCAGCACCAGCAAGTCACCGCCCGCCATCTGGGCGCGGTGGTTCATGCCTGCCACCCCATGGCCTCCCAGTGGGCTGCCTTCGCCAGCGTGAAGCAGCATGCCGCGCCCGTTGTCGCTGACCTCGGCACACCAGGACTCGGCACCCGCACGGTAACGCACACCCACCGAGACCTCGGTGGCGCCCGAATGCTGCAACACGTTGCTCAAGGCCTCCTGAACAATGGCAACCAGGTGCATGGCACTGTCGGCATACGGAAAACTGGACAACGGCGGAATTTGCACATCCCACACCATGCGAATGCCACGCCGATCAAGCACGGGCTGGATGCGGTGCCGGAGCCGGGCCAGGCGGTCAGCAAATGGCTCGTCCGCCGCATCCATGGAGTCCACCACGAGTCGCAGGTCCAGCATGCACTTGTCGAGCAGCGAACGGAGTTCACGCACTGCGGGCGGCTCGGTCTCCAGCAGCGCCATGGCAAAGACCAGTTGTGCGCCCAAGTTGTCATGCAAATCCTGCGCAATGCGCCGCCGCTCTGCCGTCACCTCAGCACTGGCGCGCAGCCGCAGCCGGGGGCGCCACTGCAGGGCCCGCGGCAGTTGCACCAGCAGCAGGGCCCCCAGGCCCACCGAGATCACCAGGGCGGCCAGCTCCCACCATTGCCGATCCGACGGCCTCTCCTCGTCATAGCCATAAAACGCCGTCGCAAGGAGCGCCCATTGCAGCAGCCACATGCACATGCAAGCGATGGCGAACAACGGGGGACGTGTGCGAAACACCGCTCAATCCTGGCTTTCTAGGTGGCGTGGGCAACCGAGAGCACACCTGGTGACCGCACAACCCACACACGCGGCAGCCACCTGCATCACTCCGTCAAAAGAGCCCCCGCAGCGAGGCGAAGCGCACCGCCTGGGCACGGGTGCGCACCTGCAACTTGCGGTAGATGTTGCGCAAGTGGGTGTTGACCGTCATGCTGCTGATGAGCAGGCGCGCCCCCACCTCGACGCTGGTGTAGCCGCTGGCCACCATGCGCAGGATTTCCTTTTCCCGTGTGGACAGCCGATCTGCCTCGTCGGGCTGCCGTCGCTTGTTTTCGGCCGAGTGGGTGCGGTCAAACCGCTGCAGCAACCGCCGCGCCAGGTTGGGGGTGATGGAGGCGCCACCATTGGCCACCTGCAAAACGGCTTGCGAATAGTTGCCGAACCACGAGTTCTTGCCCACATACCCCGTAGCCCCCAGTTCAAAGGCCCGCAGGACCTGCTCGTCGTTTTCCATGACCGAGATCACGACCGTTTGGGCCGATGGGCGCACAGGCTTCACGTAATTCAACAGGTCAAAGGCGTCACCGTCGCCCAGGTTCAGGTCCACCAGGAGCACATCAAAATCGTGATTCTTGATGGCCTTGCGCCCCTCGCGGACACTGCCCGCCTGCGCCACCAGCAACGTGCGGGCATCGGCCATGAGCTCCTGTGCAATCACCAGGCGGATGTGCGGATCGTCGTCCACCAGCAAGACCCGCACCGGGTTGGCCTCCTGCCCAGTGAGGAAGGCGGGCCAGACCGATGGCGGATTGGAATAGGTTTCAAACCGGCCCGAGGGAAGCGATGCAAGGTCGCGCGCACTCTGCTTTGAAAGCAACGCTGAAGACGTCAACGTTTGCGATGGTGTATCGACCTGCCAACTGCTGCTCATGGGTGAACTCCTGCGGACGTGGTGGTGGGCCCCGATGGACTGGGTCTTTCAGTTGACGCATCTGTATGCAACTCTTGCGTTCACATGCATGTTCTCCAACGCACTCATGCCCCTCTGTACGGCAACGCACACAGTGCGCCAAATAAATTTCAAGGTCCAAATATATTTGGCAATGTTGCCCAAGTAGCAATTGGTTACTACCTGACTTTCTTCGGCCGATCTCATGTGGTGCGGGCGGCCAAGCCGCGCTGGCAAAGGCTTTGCGCGGGTCCAAGGGTTGAACCGCTCCGCTGTATGAGGTAGCCCGCCCGGCGTATTCGCACGAATCGCATCGGCTCGCACACTGAACTCCGACAGCGCCTAACGGCCACCGGTTCTCAAAAAACCAGGCCTGAAAGCGCCGTCCAACCCCCTCTGCACCGCAGGTTCGCTGCGGTTGCAGCCAGTGTAGAAGTCATCCTTGAAGGATCTGTCATGAAAACCCTTGCTTTCATCACGCTCAGCGTCATCGCCTCCGCCGCCATGGCCACCGGTCCGGTCCCTTCCACTCCGGACATCACCATCACCGGCAATTCCACGCAGTCGGTATCCCTGACGTCGGTGTCCGTCAACAACAACTCGACGGGCTCGAAGAGCGAAGCTTTCCAGAACCTGGCCTCCAACACCGGCAACGTCACCATCAGTGGCAATTCGACCCAGACGGTAACGGGCTTTGGCGGCAATCTGACCAACACCGCCAGCGGCAGCGAAGCCTACGCCAGCCAGAACCTGTCATCCAACGTGGGCGAAGTCACCATCATTGGCAACTCCAGCCAATTCACCTCGATGATCAACTCGTCGGTCAATAACCTCTCCAGCGGCAGCAACAGCAAGGCGGTGCAAAACATCGCCTCCAACAACGCCTGCTTCACCTGCCAGCCCACCAAGCCCGCCGGCTGGCCCTACTGAGATCGGCACCAGCTCGGCTGGTGAATAGACCTGCGAGGGTCTGATTCCGGCAGCACATCAGTGCCCGGATGAGTTCGTGCCAGGGGCACACCGGCAAGGCTGCAAACAGCAGCGCGGGTGGGCCCCTCATTCTCACCATAGGAGGTGTTCCATGAACACACGTTTTCTGGCGCCATGCACAGCTTTGCTCACGGTCTGCGGCCTGCTGCCAGGCCCCGCGTGGGCGCAGGCTCCCGGGGAAGATCCGGTCATCCTGACCAAGAAGCTCTCGGTCCAGATGCAGCCCACAGGGCCAGTGGCAGCCTCGACGGGACTGGACGGCAGCAACACCATGCCATCGTGGCTACGCGCCCGCATCGCCCGCTACGAAGCCAAGGCTTTCTCAGACGACACCACCGGCGTGCTGACCAACAACGACGTGGTCACCACTGCCAATGCACAGGGCATGCAAAAGACCTGCGTCCAGGAGGTGGGCAGCAACACCGTGTCTGCCAACACCACGGGATCGGCCAAGTACGGTCCCAACCAGGCCCCGCAGGTGGTGGTGCTGCGCGGCGATCTCGTCAATATTTGCAAATAACAGGCCAGGCGCCATGCGCCCGGCCGCCAGGAGAGAGAACATGCCGCCCACCCCGCCGAGCCCCGCCATGCCTGCATGCTCTCGCCCCCAGCGCCCACGCTCCCCACACCCTGTGATGCGCGCGATCCATGGAGCGCTTTGGTTTGTCGTCGGGCTGGGACTGGCTGGCTGTGCCACGCCCAGGGACCCGCGCAAGGACCAGGCCTTTCAGAGCCTGGCTTCCATCACCGACCGCCCCGTGGTGCGACCCACACGCTCCATCTCCAGCTTCTCCGACTCGCTGATGTGCATGGACCACATGCTGCGCGATGCACAGCTGCCCACCACACTGATCACGAGCAAGCAGATTCCCGACTACTCCACCCGCGTCACCGTGGCCACCAAAGACATGGTGATCACGGCCCTGTCCCAGATGTCGCGCCTGAGCAATGCCTTCCGCTTTGTGGACTACGAAGTGGACATCGCGCGCCAGGACACGGTGCAGAACCTCACCACCATCCTGCTCAACAACAACCAGATGCAGCTGCAGCGGCCCGCGCTGTACCTGTCGGGCGCCATCTCGTTCGTGGACCAGAACGTGATCAACAACCGGTTTGACACCGGGCTCTCCGGCCCCCGCATCGACATGGGCTACAGCCAGAGCCGCAACGCCACCATCATCGGCCTGGAGATGCACCTGGGCGACTTTCGCACCCGCACGCTGATTCCCGGCCTGGACTCCGCCAACGAAGTCATCATTGGCAACGGCGGACAGGGCGTGGACCTGGCCGGGCGCATCGGCACTTATGGCGTTCAGTTCAACGTGGGGCGTGACTACACCCAGGGTTCTGGCAGTGCAGTGCGAACACTGGTGGACCTGGCCACCATCGAACTCATTGGCAAATGGGCCCGGGTGCCTTACTGGCAATGCCTGACGCTGGAGCAAAACCACCCCGACTTTCAGCGGCAACTGCGCGACTGGTTTGACGAAGGCTCGCCCGCCGTGCGCACCCAGCTCATCACACGCTCGCTGGTCAGCCGGGGCTACCTCGCACCCGTCGCGCAACCCCTGCCGGACAACGACCCGGCGCTGCGCAAAGCCCTGGCGCGCTTTCAGGCGGACAACGGCATGGTGGTGACGGGCGTGGTGGACTTTGCGACCTACGAACGGGCGCTGCGCCACTTTGTCGGGCTGTCCGCAGACGGCACCCTGGCCCGCATTGGCTGGGCTAGCATGCACGCAGAGCCTGTGCCGCACATCGCCGCCAGTCCTGCCACTCCCAATACGGCAATCCATGTGGTGAGCAGCAATCCGGGGGCGGCCAAGTACGGAGACCCACCGCCTGCGCGCAGCATCGATCTGCAGATCGAGAACGTGCTGCTGGAGCGCACCGCATTCGAGGTGGGGGAACAAGTCTTCCTGTCGGCCACCGTGTCGCGCGCCTCCTACCTGCAGTGTTTTCTGGCCGATGCCACCGGCACAGTCATCCGCCTGCTGCCCAACCAGGCCAACACCACCGGCTGGGTGTCTGCCAACCAGGCCATACGCATCCCCGACTGGATGAGCCCCAACCCCGGCTTCATCATGGACGCAGCCAGCCCCGGCACCGAAGGTGTGGCCTGCTTTGCCACCGACGAGGACAGCACGCCCCGTTTGCCCGAGGCGCTGCGCGGACCGCCGCTCAAGCCCATCCCGAACTACCGGGCGCTGGAGCGCTTGAACGAAGCCTTCGCCACCGCCTGGGGCACCGATGGCTACACCGGCAATGCCGTGTACTGGCAAGTCATTCCACGCCGGGCCCTGCCCGCCGCAGCCAGTGCGCCTGCACAACCCGCCCCGCGCAAGTGAAACACCGTCGGAAAAGCACTGCGCAGGCGAACGCGATGACCACCACCCCAGCGACCACGGCGACCACGGCGACCACGCATTCCACCATGGGTGCGCTGCATGCACCGCAGGGCATGTGGCGCGCAACCCATGGCGCCGTGGCGCAGGTCTGGGCTGCAGCGTGCCTGGTAATGGCGGTGGTGACTGCAGCACCTGCGCTGGCATCGGTGCGGGCGCTGCCCACGCCCGCGGAAATCACCGACATCGATCGCGCCAGCCTGAACGCCGCGTCCCCCCAAGTGCCCGGGTCTGACGACCCCATGCAGGAGAAGATGTTGGAAAAACTTCGCAGCGCCGCGCAACGCGATGGGGTGCCGACGCGCAAGCCGCGCGCCCCCCCTGCCCCTACAACGCGATCAACGGGCGACCTGACGCCTGCCGATGCGGCGTGGCTGTTGGGATTGCTGGCGTTGCATGGCCTGGCCATGCCCGCTGACCCGGCGCAGGCCCAGCACTGGTTTGAACGTGCGCAAATGCTCAGCCACCCCCTGGCTCCTGCGGGCCTTGCGTGGTGCCAGCTCAGCGGGTGCGTGGCAGCACCCAATCCTTCAACCGCCATGCACTGGATTGCGCTGGTGGGCCGTTCTGATCCGGGGCTTGCCAAATACCTCGAATGGCATGCGGCCAAGGCATTGGCTCCATTGGCCGAGCCCCGTTTGCCCTCACCAGACCGATATCCCGGCTCAGCGGCCCCAGCGACGACCAGCCCATCGCTTCAAAAACTGTTGACGCAAGCTGTACGGGCCGGCAACGCGCAGGCCGGCAACGAACTGGGGCTGGAGTTCATCGCCAGCGGCGATCTCGAACAGGCGATGGTCCAGTTTCAATCAGCGTCTGCAAAATCCGAGGCCGCCGCCGCCAACGCCCGCCTTCTGGCCCGCCGCATCCAGAGCGGTCCCAACGCCCACACCCGATCAGCCCGCTACAGCGCTGCAGATTGGTACGCGGAGGCCCAGCGCTACCACCGCGGCGACGGCGTACCTGCCAACTACACCGAGGCCGTGCGCCTGTACCAGGTAGCAGCCAGCAGCGGCGACCCACAGGGCCGCAAGATGCTGGAGCTGATCTTCTCCAGACCCTTGCAAGGCGGCGCCATCGACGTCGCGTGGATGCAGCAGCTCGCCGGTCTTCACATCGGCACCAACGGCTTGTCCACCGGCACGACCACCGCAGCACCCACCAGCGGCTGGCAGCGCGAGCCCAGCCCGCTGTATGACCTGGTACCGCTGCAGTGGCGGACGCCGGGGCAAGTGTTGCGTCGATAGGTCGGCCCAAAAGCTGGGGACAAACACCCAATACCCGCCCCGACACGAGCACCCTCGAAACCTGTGCTGGGCCATGAACTCCAGCCGCACAGGTAGCGCCCCAAAAATCAGGAAATGGAATCCAACGGGCTTGTAGTGCTAGTCGAAATTGACTTATCAGCTATCAATTAAGTAGCAACTACCGCAGGCAACAACAACCCCTGCTGAGCCGCCACCGCCTCCCGCAAAAACGCCCACGTGGCCTGCATACGGGCCACGTGCTTGTTGTCACCGGGCATGGACATCCAGAAGGTGCGCTGAAAGCGTGCCACACCCGGCAGCACGGGTACCAGCGACGGGTCTTGCGCTGCCACAAAGGCGGGCAGCACAGCCAGCCCGGCCCCCACGCGGGCGGCTTCGTACTGGGCCAGGATGCTCGTGCTGCGCAGCGCGAAATGCGCGGGGCGGTGCAGTTCGTCCAGGATTTGCAGTTCCTTGCTGAACAGCAGGTCGTCCACGTAGCTGATGAAGGTGTGGCCCCGCAGGTCGTCCGGCGTGTGGATGGGGGCATGGCGCTGCAGGTAGCTGCGCGCTCCATACAGTTGCAGCACGTAGTCGGTCAGCTTCACGACCACCACCGCGCCACGCGCCGGGCGCTCCAGCGAGATGACGATGTCGGCCTCGCGGCGCGACAGGTGCACCAGGCGCGGCAGCGCCAGCAGGTCCACCACCAAACCGGGGTGTTCCGACGCGAACTGTGCCAGTTGGGGCGCTAGGATCAGGTTGCCAAAACCTTCAGTGGTGCCGATACGCACCAATCCATGCAGACCCTGGTGTACACCGGGAGCGGCACTTTCAACCACAAGAAAAGCGGCCTCCATCGCCTCCACCTGAGGCATCAGCTGCCGGCCGGCCTCTGTCAGCCGATGCCCTCCTGGCTCACGGGAAAAAAGGGCCGAGCCCATCTGGTTCTCCAGCGCCTGCAAGCGACGCGACACCGTGGTGTGCTCCACACCTAGGCGGCGCGCGGCGCCCGCAAGCGTGCCTGCGCGCGCCAACTCCAGAAAATAACGGAAATGATCCCAATCCATATCCGGATTGTGGCGCCCCGGGCCGAGACAACCCGGAAATCAAGCGCTGGTGCACTCGCACGACCGGTCAAAAAAGCCGACCAAAGACGCAACCCGGCGACGGCCCAAGGGCATCGGGAGATAAATCGCACAAAAATAATTTACACCGCATATTTTCTATTGCACACTGCGCTCGCGCCGAAGCTCGCAACAATGGAACAGCGAGCAATAACCAGAGCCCATTGGGCCAAGGCACCCGCAGCGGTTGCCAGCAATAGTCAAGTGCGAGGGAGGAAAAATGAAGACATTTGTGCAGCCCCAGAGGCTGTCCGCTGGCATGCACATGCCACACGCAGGGCAAGTCACCTGCCGCACTTAGCCATGGCCACAGGCACTGGCACACTGCCTCCCTTTTTTTGCGCCGCAGGCCCTGCGCCGGCTTGCGTTGTCCATCCGCATCCTTAGTCCCTGACCTTTATGAAACGCACCACTTTTCGTTACAAATCGCTGTGGGCCGGTCAAGCCTGCCTGGCATTGGCAACTTTTTCCGTCCACGCAGCGGACGTGAGCATCACACCGCCTCCCGGCGGCGGATTCGTGGTCAAGGGACCCGCCAATACCGAGCGCCTGCGTGTGCAAGACTCCGGCGAAGTGAGGGTTCCCAGTCTGTCAGGCACGGCCAACAACAATGCCAGCGTGCTGTGTTTTGACGGGCCTACGGGGCGCCTAGGCCAGTGCGCCCCCGGAGTAACAACAGGCGCAACGGGTGCTACTGGTGCCACAGGCCCGGCAGGTCTCACGGGAGCTACGGGTGCCACCGGCGCGACGGGTCCAGCCGGCCTGACGGGTGCAACGGGTGCCACCGGCCCGTCTGGGGCCACTGGATCCGCCGGTGCAACAGGTGCTACCGGACCAGCAGGAACCCCTGGTGCACAAGGCGTAGCGGGCCTGACTGGCGCTACCGGAGCCACGGGCGCCGCCGGTCCTGCCGGAGCTACAGGCGCGACAGGCCCCCAAGGTCCAGCGGGGAGTAACTCCATTGCCATCAATATTCGAACTGCAAGTGGCAGTGGGTCGGCAGACAGCTGCGCAGTGACCTCCTGCTGCAACGTGGGTGAAAAAGTCGTCGGCGGCGGGTACGAGGGCGCAAGCGGCGCTGCCGGAATTGACGCTGACGCTGTGTATGTGGCGGCCAACCGCCCCGTCGAGGGCGGTGCTTGTGCGGCCGGAGTCCAGGGCTGGTCGGTTCGACTCCTCAACTCCTACCGCGTACCCTCGTTGACCACAGCCTGCAGTTCTTACGCCATCTGCGCGCAATGACGTATCAGGACTCGTCGCTTGCCGACCTGCAACCCCATGGCCTGATGGTGCAGGGCATGCGGACCGCCAGGTTGCCTTGGCGTTTTGACGCGGCCACAGCCCTGGCCGAGGTGAATGCCCTGCCAGCTTCCCTCTGGCGTACCCATTTCAATGAAGGCCGCCATGACGGAGGTTGGCAGGCACTTGCACTGCGTTCCGCGCCCGAGGCTCCCATCGATGTCGTTCCCATTGATGTGCCAGCATCGGGCTATGCCGACACGCCGGCTTTGGAACAATGCCCTTCGCTGCGCGCGATGCTGGAAACCATGGCATTGCCCTGGAAATCCGTACGGCTCATGCAATTGCTGCCCGGCTGCGAAATCAAGGAGCATATCGATGCGGGTGTGTGTGCTGCGCGCGGTGAAGCCCGCCTGCACGTGCCGCTGCAAACCGGCGAGCAGGTGTTCTTCCATGTCGATGGTGAACGCATTCCGCTGCGAGCTGGCGAGTGCTGGTATGTGGATGTATCGCTGCCGCACCGTGTTCGCAACCGTGGCAGCCAAAACCGGGTGCACCTGGTGGCGGACGCCTCGGTGGACATGCGTCTGTTCGAGGCCTTCCGCGCCAGCGATGGCGGCGAGCCTTTGTCCGACCCCAGCGACCCGTGGAGCCAATTCATCCGGTTTCGCGACTTCGTGGGGGCGGATGCAGAGCGTTCCACAAGGCTCAGCGCCATCACCAACTCTGCCGAGTTCGTGCAGGAATCGGTGCGTATGGGGCAGGACGCAGGCTTTCAATTTGACGCATCAGATGTGGAGTCGGCCATGAAGGCCGGGCGCCGCGCGTGGGTGGAACAATGGATTCTGTGAACTTCAGCGGCTGGCGCCCTATCCGCTTTTACATCGCCAAAGGCCAGGTGATGGTGGACTGGATCCGCCTGCTCGATGAACCACTGCGCGAGCCCTTCTTCCAGCATGGCATCCAGAGTCATATGCTGCGCCCTTTCCATCTGGCGTTCCGGCGCCAGACGCCGCTCAGCGACCTGCTGGCCTGGCATGAGCAATCACCAGGCCTTGATCCATCTCTAGTCATCTTCCACGTCTCGCGCTGCGGCTCCACGCTCATCACGCAAACGCTCGCTGAAAGCGCACACCATCTCCAGTTGTCGGAGCCCGGTCCCGTGGACTTCCTTGTGCGGCAGGCACTGTCCAGCGGACTGATTGACGAAGTACAGGTGGTGCGCGCGCTGCGCGCTTGGACCAGTGCCTGGGCGCAACGCTGCGACAGCGACAGCCCACCGCTGCAATCCATGAGCATCAAGCTCGATGCGTGGAACACAGACAAGGCACCGCTCTTTGCAAAAGCGTGGCCGGACGCCCCCTGGGTATTCCTTACCCGGGAACCGCTGTCGGTGCTGGTGTCGCAGATGCGGGAACGTGCGTTCTTCCTGATCCCCGGCATGGCAGGCTGCGGTGTAGATGGCCTCAGCCCCCACGAATTGGCCCTCATGCCCCCTGAACTTTATTGCGCCCGGGTGCTTGGGAACATTTACGAAGCCATGGCCCGAGAGTTCGCACCTTCGCGCGCATTGTTGCTCGACCACTCCCAACTGCCCGAGGCCATCGAGTCACAGGTACTCCCCCATATGCGCTGGCAGGTCTCGGCAGAGGAGCGCGCAAGAATGTGTGAACGCGCGTCGCGGCATGGCAAGCACCCTCACCAAGTCTTTGTCCCCGATACAGAAACAAAACATAGCATGGCAAGCGACCTCCTTCAGTCCCTGGCTGCGCAATGGATCGCACCTCACTACCAGAGGCTCCACGACCCACTGCGTACCTATGTCTCCATCAAGCCCGAGGAGGCGCTGCAATGATCGCAACGCTGCATCGACGACATTTCCTGGCAACGGGTGGAGCAGCGGCAGTCACAAGTGTGCAGGCTTCGGCTGCCGCCCTGTCCTCGCTTGGTGGGCTGCGCCCCCGGTGGCGCGTACTTGGCATAGCACCTACTTCCGAGAAAATGCCCCAGCTGGCCGAAGACTACCGCCAAGGCGTGGAGCTCGGACTGGCCCAGGCCGGCGCCACCGCCTTGCTTGAATTGAACTGGCTGTCCGCTGGGCCCATACCATCGGCGCCTGCCAAGGTGATCAACTCGGCGCTACAGGAAAGCAAAATTGACGCCGTAATGGGCTGGATTCCACCCTTGCTGGCAAAGAGAATTTCCCCAGCAACCCGGAAAGCCGGTGTGCCTCTGTGGATCAGTGATACGGGCGCGGACATAGTTTCGACCGCCGAGGCCCACTCGCTGACGGTTCGCCATAGTCTGGAGCTATGCGCGATGGCATCCGCTATTGCCGACAAGGTGTATGCGCAATGCGGTCCGCGAGCCTTCTTGTCCATGGGACGGCATGAGTCAGGCTTCGACTTTCTGCAGTCTTTCCAGAACCGCTGGCAAGCACTAGGCGGCAACGTCGTGGGGCGCCATGTTGCAAACCTGCCAGGGCTCTCCTCTGAATTCGAGGATTTGAAGCGGTCTATCGTGTCCCATCAGCCCGATGTGGTGGTTGCACTCTACTCGGGTCCGCAAGCGCAGCGCTTCACCCAGTGGTGGCAGGTCCATTCAACGTCTCTCCGCACCGAGTTGGCGGGCTTTCCCTGGCTGGCCGAACACACACAGGGGGTCCATGCATGGACCGTCGCTAGCTGGCCTGCCGCCGAGGTGGCAGAGTCCGGCTGGAAGGCCCGTTTCGCGCAGGCAGGCCTTGGGTGGACGGCAGCAGCGCTGCTGGGAGCGGAAGCAGGTGCCAGCGTAGGAAAGGCCCTCGCGGCAGCATCCGATACGTCAAGCGTCCATGAGCTATGGGCTGCGCTGCGTAAAGCCCCTCTTTCCGGCCCACGCGGAGAACGCCAGTGGACCAGTACTGCCGTGGACAGCGCCGGTCCGCTGTGGGAAGGTTCTGTACAAAATACCGACGCTTGGCGGCGACGCCAAGCCTACCCTCAATTCACCGCCCACAGCGCTGCACCTGGCGGCTGGGTCACGGGATACTTTTTGACTTGATAAGGAAGTTTTATGGCGACAGCTCCAATAATGGGTGAGATCAAAATGTTTGCGGGCAACTTCGCCCCAAAGAACTGGATGTTCTGCCAAGGCCAGCTTCTTAGCATTTCACAGAACAGCGCCTTATTCGCCATCCTCGGAACCACATACGGTGGCAACGGCGTATCAACTTTCGCCCTGCCTGACTTACGCGGCCGAGTACCTGTCGGCACCGGTCAAGGTCCGGGGCTGCCCAGCATGGACTTAGGAGAAGTTGCTGGCACGCCAACTCAGACGCTGACCATTAACAATCTGCCATCACATAACCACACGGTGACAGGCAGCGTCTCCGCTTCCACCAGCATAGGCACACTGACCGGGCCCGGCTCCGGCGCGGTGCCTGCTGCATCCAACCACCGCAACGCGCAGTATGCTCCTGGTGCCAGCGCCGACACCACCCTGCCGGTGACCAGCCTGACCACTGGCGCCACGGGCAACAATTCTCCCATTTCCGTCATGCAGCCCCACTTGGGCATGAACTACATCATCGCAGTGCAAGGCGTATTTCCGTCCAGAAACTGAGCGAAACCGACCCGCGACAGCAGGTGCAAAAAAGGGCAAACGCTTGTGTTTGCCCTTTTTGCTTTCTGGCGCCTAACCTGGCCCCCTCCGCATGGGGTAATGGCACCCCGCGGGGTATGCCACTGCCAAAATGGCAACCGCAGAAATGTGCATAAAAGCACATTGAACTTGCAAATCACAGCATTGTAATTACAAATTTGCACGGATAACATGCGTGGACAGGCCTGCGCTGCGGGCCCTTTGCAACCCCCGGAGACAAACCCATGAACGCACCCACTTCCACGGCCGTGCTGGCCCCCACCGTCAAGCTGTTGATCGGCGGCAAATTCGTCGAATCCAAGTCCACCGAGTGGCGTGACGTGGTGAACCCCGCCACGCAAGAAGTGCTAGCCCGCGTGCCGTTTGCCACGGCCGATGAAATCAATGCCGCAGTGGCGTCGGCCCAGGAAGCGTTCAAGACCTGGAAGAAGACCCCCATCGGCACCCGCGCCCGCATCTTCCTCAAGTACCAGCAGCTCATCCGCGAAAACATGGCCGAGCTGGCCGCGATCCTCACGGCAGAACAAGGCAAGACCCTGCCGGACGCCGAAGGTGATGTGTTCCGTGGCCTCGAAGTGGTCGAACACGCCGCCAGCATCGGCAACCTGCAGCTGGGCGAGCTGGCCAACAACGTGGCCGGTGGCGTCGATACCTACACCCTGCTGCAGCCGCTGGGCGTGTGCGCGGGCATCACCCCCTTCAACTTCCCGGCCATGATCCCGCTGTGGATGTTCCCCATGGCGATTGCCACGGGCAACACCTTCGTGCTCAAGCCCTCCGAGCAGGACCCCATGGTGACCATGCGCCTGGTCGAACTGGCGCTCGAAGCCGGCATTCCACCCGGCGTGCTCAACGTGATCCACGGCGGCGAAATGGCCGTCAACGCGATCTGCGACCACAAGGACATCAAGGCAGTCTCCTTCGTGGGTTCCACCAAGGTGGGTACCCATGTGTACAACCGCGCCACCCTGGCCGGCAAGCGTGCGCAATGCATGATGGGCGCCAAGAACCACGCCATCATCCTGCCCGACGCGAACAAGGAACAGTCGCTCAACGCCATCGCCGGTGCCGCATTTGGCGCGGCCGGCCAGCGCTGCATGGCCCTGCCCGTAGTGGTGCTGGTGGGCGAGGCGCAAAAGTGGATTCCCGATCTGGTGGCCAAGGCCAAGACGCTCAAGGTCAACGGCGGCACCGAAAAGGGCACGGACGTGGGCCCACTGGTCTCCTGTGCAGCTTTGGCCCGTGTGGAAAGCCTGATCGAACGCGGCATTGCCGACGGCGCCACGCTGGAGCTGGACGGCCGCAAGCCCACGGTGCCCGGCTATGAAAAGGGCAACTTCGTGGGCCCGACGATCTTCTCGAACGTGAAGCCCGGCATGGCCATCTACGACCAGGAAATCTTTGGCCCCGTGCTGGCCCTGGTGCCCGCCGCCGACATCGATGAAGCCATCGAGTTCATCAACAGCAACCCGAATGGCAACGGCACCGCCATCTTCACCCAGTCGGGTGCGGCTGCACGCAAGTTCCAGGAAGAGATCGATGTGGGCCAAGTCGGCATCAACGTGCCAATCCCCGTGCCAGTGCCGTTGTTCTCGTTCACGGGTTCGCGCGCGTCCAAGCTGGGCGACCTGGGCCCTTACGGCAAGCAGGTCGTCATGTTCTACACGCAGACCAAGACGGTGACGGCCCGCTGGTTTGATGACAGCACCACGTCGCATGGTGTGAACACAACGATTAGCTTGAAGTGACATCCCCCTGAAGCGCTGCGCGCCTTCCCCCTTCTCTCGCGCTTTGCGCGGGAAGGGGGACGCCACCCGTGCCTGAACCGTGAGATGGCGGCCCTTGCACGGAGGCACTGGCCCGGGCCGCGCCGGTTTCAACGACTGCGCGCGGTGGTAAAAGCGGGGCATGCAAATTGATCTGACAACGATGCGGGGATGGGCCATGGTCTTCGGTGCTGCTTGCGCGATGCTGATGGGTGCCGATGCCCACGCACAGGCCGGTGCTGCCTGCAAACCCGGCGGCACGGTGGAAGAAACCAACGCCTGCGCCGTGCAAGCCTTCCAGGCGGCAGACACCGAGATCGCCATCCTCTACGGCGACGTGATGCGCGCCCTGTCGGCCCACGAACGGCCCCAGCTGCGGCAGGAGCACACGGCCTGGCAGCGCGAACGCACCACGCGCTGCAAGCAAGCCACGCGCAGTGCCGAGTCGCAGCCCCAGTGGCCGCGCCTGTACCACGCGTGTTTGACGACGGAGACCGAGGCCCGCCGCAAGGGCCTGATGCGCTGGCTGACGCTGGACCATCCGTCCGCCAAGCCCTGAACCTGGCGCCCAGAACAACAAGAACCGACGACGAGACAGAACACCATGGACTTTGAACTTACCGAAGAACAACGCGCCTTTGCCCAGACGGCCCGCGACTTTGCGCAAGCCGAGTTCGCACCCCACGCCGCGCACTGGGACGAGGAAGGCATCTTCCCGAAAGAAGCCATCGCCAAGGCGGGCGAGCTGGGCTTTTGTGGCCTGTACGCGCCCGAAGCCGCCGGTGGCCTCGCCCTGCCCCGGCTGGACGCCACCCTGGTCTTTGAAGAAATGGCGGCTGTGGACCCCAGCACCACCGCCTTCATCACCATCCACAACATGGCCACCTGGATGCTGGGCACCTGGGCCACGCCCGCTGTGCGCGACCACTGGGGCCCGCTGCTCACCACGGGCGAAAAGCTCGCGTCCTACTGCCTGACCGAGCCCGGTGCGGGCTCGGACGCCGCCTCGCTCAAGACCCGCGCCGAGCTGGTGGGCAACGAATACGTCATCAACGGCAGCAAGGCCTTCATCAGCGGCGCAGGCAGCACCGATGTGCTGGTGCTCATGGCACGCACTGGCGACGCGGCCTCGGGCGCCAGCGGCATCAGCGCCTTTGCCGTGCCCGCCGATGCGCCCGGCATCAGCTACGGCAAGAAGGAACAGAAGATGGGCTGGAACAGCCAGCCCACGCGCACCATCAGCTTTGACAACGTGCGCATCCCCGCCGACCACCTGCTGGGCCGCGAGGGCGAAGGCTTCAAGATCGCCATGAAGGGCCTGGACGGTGGCCGCATCAACATCGCCACCTGCTCGGTGGGCGCGGCGCAAGGCGCGCTCAACGCAGCCCAGCAGTACATGCAAGACCGCAAGCAGTTCGGCAAACCCATCGCCAGCTTCCAGGCCCTGCAGTTCAAGCTGGCCGACATGGCCACCGAGCTGGTGGCCGCGCGCCAGATGGTGCGCCTGGCGGCCAGCAAGCTCGACGCGGGGGCCCGCGATGCATCGACCTACTGCGCCATGGCCAAACGTTTTGCCACCGACGCAGGCTTCACCGTCATCAACGACGCCCTGCAGCTGCACGGTGGCTACGGCTACATCCGCGAATACCCGCTGGAGCGCCTGCTGCGCGACGCGCGCGTGCACCAGATCCTGGAAGGCACCAACGAAATCATGCGGGTCATCATTGCGCGGCGCATGCTGGACGGGGATGCGACGGAGGTGATTCGCTAGTTCTTGTCGTTGAACTTTTAGTCTTACGCCAGATGAAAAAATTCATCCCAGAAGGCCCGGCAGACGGAGTTGATCGGTTCGGCCGAAAATTCAAGAGCTGGCGAGAATGGAATAACACAAAAGACTTTCTCTCAAATCTCCAAATAGAAATCGCCATCAGCGATATTCTCTGCATTGATCCTGATCCGCCGGACACTATTTACAGAGAAGCAAGGTTTGAAATCAAAGAGATCATGGACGAAGGCAGGAAGCGTCACGATGAAATCAAGAGAGAAATTGCCAAGTATGGACGTACCTTACCGTTCGTATCCAACCCGAGTGGTGCTTTTTACGACATTCGTCCCAACGACGCTGCTGATATGGTGATTCAGAAGCTTGATGAATTTGAAATTAAAAATAAATACAAAGAAAAATCACAAATCGACTTGCTATTTTATATCAATAAAAAGCATCACTTCTTTTTAGAAGACGAATTGACACAAACTGCCGCATTTGAAAAATTTGGTTGGCGATCAATTTCGTGCGTAATTGGGTCAGGAACGAGCATCGTTTTTCACACCACACCTGGCGCGCCAGATTTTCTAAAGCATTGCACCGGAAAATACTTCAGCTCTTAGAGTGACATGCCCACCCGCCCCCTCTCCGACGAAACCCTGCACCTGATCGACGCCATCCGCACGGCGCTCGCGCACCGCAGCGACGTGGAAGAGCGCCCGCTGTTCGGCACCTACGCCTTCTTTGTGGACGGCAAGATGTGCATCGCCGTCAAAGGCGAAGAACTACTGGTGCGCCTGCCGCCCGAGCGCCACGGCGAACTGCAGGAGATGCAGAACACCCGCGAACTCTCGCCCGGCGGCGGCATGCAGGGCTACTTCTGGGTGGAGCCCAACGGCTACACCACACGCGCGCAGTGGAACTACTGGGTCGAAGAAGCCCTTGCCTACAACCCACTGGCCAAGGCCTCTCCGCGCAAGAAGAAAACAACCAACACTCCGGCTGCAGCGAAGAAAGCACCCGCCAGCACCGGCACCAAGCCGAAGACAAAAGCCGCCGCGAAGAAGCACAGCATCTTCGAAGCCGACGACTGATCTGCCCCACCCCACCCGGAGCCCACCACCACCATGCCCCTTCGCATCGTCCGCCTTGGCACCCCGCGCGCCGCCGGGGAAGGCACCCGCATCGGCACCGTGCGCCGCCCCCCGCGTGGCGTGCCCAAAGCCGAGTTCGCCAGCCGCGACTACTACGACGTGTGGTACCCCCTGCTCTCCCCCAGCGCCGACCTCATGGCCCAGGGCCAGCAGGTGCCCACCGGCCAAGAAGGCGACAAGGCGTGGGAGGCCTTCACCAAACAGTTCCGCAAAGAACTGGCCCAGCCCGAGGCCAGCCGCACGCTCGATTTGCTGGCCGCGCTGTCGCACCACAGCGCCATGTCGCTGGGCTGCTACTGCGAGGACGAAGCCCGCTGCCACCGCTCGGTGCTGCGCGCCGAGCTGGCGGGCCGCGGAGCAGACATCACCGATTGATTTCAGATTTTTTTGGGCTCAAGCGCTGGATAAATATGCGCTGGTAGCTATCAAATTCATACCAAACCCGAACCCCTTTTCTTTCACCATCACAACGACATCCAGGAGCAACACAGCATGAAAATCGCATTCATCGGCCTCGGCAACATGGGCGGCCCCATGGCACACAACCTGCACAAGGCAGGGCACGAAGTGCGCGCGTTCGACCTCTCGCAACCCGCCCGCGACAAGCTGGCCGCAGACGGCGTGCCCATCGCCACCGATGCCAAGGCGGCAGTCGCAGGCGCCGAAGTCGTCATCAGCATGCTGCCCGCCAGCCAGCATGTCGAAGGCCTGTTCCTCGGCGCGGGCGAGTTGCTGGCCCAGTTGCCTGCGGGCACGCTGATCATCGACTGCTCCACCATCGCAGCCGCCACCTCGCGCAAAGTGGCCGACGCCGCCAAGGCCAAGGGCGTGGCCTTTATCGACGCGCCCGTGTCCGGCGGCACCGGCGGCGCCATTGCAGGCACCCTCACCTTCATGGTGGGCGGCGACGCGGCCGACCTGGAACGCGCCCGCCCCGTGCTCGAAAAAATGGGCGCCAACATCTTCCACGCAGGCAGCGTGGGCGCAGGCCAAACCGCCAAGATCTGCAACAACATGCTGCTGGGCATCCTGATGGCCGGCACCAGCGAGGCCATTGCCCTGGGCGTAGCCAACGGCCTGGACCCCAAGGTGCTGAGCGAAATCATGCGCCGCAGCTCGGGCGGCAACTGGGCGCTGGAGAAGTACAACCCCTTCCCCGGCGTGATGGAGACCGCGCCCGCCAGCAAGGGCTACGCGGGGGGTTTTGGCACGGACCTGATGCTCAAGGACCTGGGCCTGGCGCAGGAGAACGCGATGGCGGTGAAGGCCGCCACGCCGCTGGGGGGTATGGCGCGCAATTTGTACGCGGCGCACAGCTTGGCGGGGCATGGGGGGCTGGATTTTTCCAGCATTATTAAGATGGTGCAGAAGGGGTAATCGCTCTTTCGCCATAGAAGAGCGCCAGCGTTTGCTGGCGTTTTTTCTTGGGCAGACTGGAGTGAAAAAACTCCCTAAGATTCGGTGAGTTTTACTTCCGATCGCGATTCAGTTCCAGAGTGCTAGCGTTGCAACGCCCAAGCTCACCGAAAAACTTGCCGCAGCGAAGCGGAGGCAAGGTTTTCCAGTGCAGCGCATTGTTAGGTTTCCACCTCGCGAAGCCCCAAGGCGAATTTGGCGTATGTGATAGCAAGTTTGGAAAACTGAACATGCTGAAGTTGTGGCGTGGAACACGCGTTGCGCACCTTGGCAATAAACGCCCGATCTGATTTGCAACCAAATATTATTCTACGTATTGCTTTTGGATTTATTGGAACCGCCCCCGTTACCCCATTCTTTATTATCCGCACTTCGTTTTCATAAGACCAGCAACTAGCTTTGGTGGAAATTATTTTAGTGATAGTCGCATGTTGATCTATAAAGTAGTTGGTTGGCTCGTAGTTATCAGTATATTTGACTTTAATGGGGGATAAGAAAAAATCTGCGTCTTGGGTAATGTCGAACTCAATGACCAAGCCTTTATGTGAATTTGTGTAATGAGACCACATCAGCAAGCTATCAAAGCTGGTTGAAAGACACAGCACTCCTGTTTGCGAAAGAACTGTATCCTTTGAAGCGGCTAGAACATTCTCCGCCTTTGCAACAGTGGTGCCCCTCGAAAGCAATTCGTCTCTATCGGGGCGTCCTTCTAAAATATGATGTAGAAATTGATCTGCTTCTTCTTGAGTATGAGAGGAAACTTCAGAAAGATTGCAATCAAACGGATCGTTAAAAGATTGCGGCGCCGAAAACCACAGCGATAAATTTGTAAATATAGCTTCTGTAAGCTCAGAATCACTTCGATATTTGTAAAGATGTCGAGGATATTGGCCGTCTTTGACAGCTTTAAGAAGAAGCTCTCGCTTGAGCGTGAAATCTGTCATGGCAACCTAACGACTGAATTCAGCGGCTGCCGAAGGCAGTCCGCTGGAATGATGGGTTAGATTTCATTGTGAGAATGAGCGCTCGCCCTCTGGATTAATGACGTAGCGGAACGTGAGTTCATCCCTGTCATCCGACCGCGTCCGGTCTTTGACATCGAGAACTTGTAAGGCAGCGAAATTCCCATGCCGATTCTTGAGTACAGCGACCTCACCCTCTTGCAATTTGCGAGAACGAGATGAACCGTCGTATGACGAAGCATCGGTTACGGCCTCGATCGAGGTTGCGCCCAGGGCTATAGCCACGGACTCAATGGAAGGCGGGTCGTTGTACAAGTGAATAGACGTGTCACTCGCCTTCGACCATTTAGTTTCGAACGCAAGATCACCCTCGCCAATCACGTAGACCCCGTTGTTATTGCTGTAGTCGAACGTTGCACGACCTGACAAGCGTTTCGCCGCATAGCTCTCACGAAAGCGCGGCCAGAACGAAGTTGCCAGCCCTGCTGCACTAGCCAGAACGCCAATCGCAGGTTCGAACCCGGGGTCAAAGAAGAGCCACAGGCAGAAGCCGAGGAGCGCGGCTAGCGAGAGGCACAAGACAATGCGTCGCTGAGTGGGTCTCATGAAATCTAACGTGATGCATCCCGCAAACATTGCGAAATAAACTGGACCGTGCGGGATATTCTGGACATCGATTCCTCTTGGATGTGGCTCCTGGCCTATATTTACAGCCATACGGCTGTTCAAAAATCCAGGTATAAAAATTTCTGTCAAACCCGGCAGCCTTAACCGTGCAAACTATAGCTCGCAAAAGTGCGTAACCGGCGCATCGGCGCTTCCCCGCGCCAACATCCGCACTTGAGTATGATTCGCATCCCCTCATGCTGCGCCGCACCATCACCGCCCTACCTTTCCACATCGTGCTTTTGCTGGTGGCGCTGTTCAACGCCCTGGCGGGTGCGCCGTTGCATGAGGCGCGGCACATTCGGGAGATGGTGCGCAGTGCCGCAGCCTCGGCAACCGCAGGCGATGTGGATGCGTTGGCAACCAGCTCCGCAGCCAGCGACGAGCACAGCGAAGAGACACACACCCCCTGCGCCTGGTGCCTGACCCACGCGCTGGAGGCGGGGCTGGCGCATTCACCGGCCCGCCCACCGCAAGTCCCCGCAGAACCCAGCGCCATCGCGCCGCACAGCGCAGACCCCTTCACGGCCCAGCAGGTGCGCTGGCCGTTTGCTGCACGCGATCCTCCGCCAGCCCAGCGGGCCTGACAGGCGTCAGGCCCCAGCCAGCCCGCGCTCTATAGCGCATCCCCTTTTCGTTTTCGCCCTTGCATTCACCCCCGTGGGGTGGGTGCGGGCACGCGACCTTGTGTGCCCGCCGCTACCCAGGCGGGTGTGGGCCGCGTTGCTCCTGGCTTTTGCATTCACCGCTTTTGGACTGGTTTGCCATGCGTTCTTCCTCTGCTTCTGTTTCTTCTTCACGCCCAGCCGCCCTGCCGCGCCCCACATTGACGGCCCTGGCGGCGGCCGCCCTGCTGGCCACCCTCCACCCCGCCTCGGCCGCAGACGGCGATGTGATCACCCCGCCCACCCTGTCTGCCGTGGACGTGGTGGGCCGCAGTGCCTCGGGCACCTACTACGCTGACGAGGCCGAGGGCGCCAAGACCAGCCTGCCGCTGCGGGAGCTGCCGCAATCCGTGCGGGTGATGTCGCGCCAGACGCTGGACGACCTGGGCGCCACGCGGCTGGATGATGTGCTGGACTATGTGGGCGGTGTCTCGCGCCAGAACAACTTTGGCGGGCTGTGGGACAACATCGCCATCCGGGGCCTGCCGGGCAACGAGAACACGGGCATGGCGACCTTGCTCAACGGCTTTTCGTCCAACCGGGGCTTCAATGCGCCGCGCGACCTGGCGGGGGTGGAGCGGGTGGAGTTTTTGAAAGGCCCCGCCGCCGCACTGTATGGCAGCAGCGAGCCCGGCGGCACGCTCAACATCGTGAGCAAGAAGCCGCTGTGGAAGGCCGCCCATTCGGTGGAGGCCTACGCCGGCAGCTACGGCCTGGGCCGTGCGGCGCTGGACACCACGGGCCCCATCAACGACCGGCTGGCCTACCGCCTGAATGTGGCGGTGGAAGACAAGGGCAGCTTTCGCGACCATGTGCGCGCGCAGCGGCAGGTAGTGGCACCGGCGTTGACCTGGAAGCTCTCGCCCGACACGGTGCTGGAATACACGGCCGAATTTCTGCGCCACGCCACGCCGCTGGACCGGGGCGTGGTGGCGGTCAACAACCGCCTGGGCGCGGTGCCTGCCAGCCGTTTTTTGGGCGAGCCTGCCGATGGCGATGTGACGGTGACCAACCAGACGCACCAGCTGGTGCTGTCGCACGAGTGGAACCCCGACTGGCGCAGCCGCGTGGGGCTGTCGTACCGCGAGACCGGGATGGAAGGCTTCTCGACCGAGGCCACCGCGCTGCAGGCCAATGGCCGCACGCTGACGCGCCAGCGGCGGCATCGCGACTTTCAGTCGGACGATGTGGCGCTGCAGGCCGAGCTGCAAGGCAACCTGCGCACGGGTGGGCTGGAGCATGAGCTGCTGGTGGGGGTGGAGAGCTACCGCTTCAGCATGGATTCGGTGATGCTGCGCGTGAACCCCAGCGCCGCCGCGCCCTACGCCATCGACATCTTCAACCCCGTCTACGGCCAGGCCCAGCCCACGCCGGGGCGCAACACCGATACGCTGGAGAAGCAGCGCAACACCGCGCTGTATGTGCAAGACACCCTCAAGCTGGGCGAGCAGTGGCGCGTGATGGCCGGGCTGCGGGCCGACCACTACGACCAGAGCCTGCAAAACCGCATCACCAGCCGCACCACGGCGCAAAGCCCTTCGGCCGTGTCGCCGCGCCTGGGCGTGAGCTGGCTGCCCACGCCGGGGTGGACGGTGTATGCCAATGCGGGCAGTTCCTTCCGCCCCAACACGGGCAGCAATGTGGCGGGCAATGGCTTTGACCCCGAAAAATCCCGCGCGCTGGAGCTGGGCGCCAAGTGGGAGAGCGCCGACCAGCGCCTGGGCGCCACGGCTGCGCTGTTCGACATCACCAAGCGCAATGTGCTGACCAGCGACCCGCTGAACGCGGGATTTTCGGCCGCCGCAGGCGAGGTGCGCAGCCGGGGCCTGGAGCTGGACCTGGCGGGCCGCCTGAGCACCCACTGGCGCGTGAATGCGAGCCTGGTGGTCAACGACGTGGAGGTGACCCGCGACAACACGCTGGAGGTGGGCGGCCGCCTGCTGAACGTGCCGCGCGTGAACGGCAGCGTGCTGGCGGTGTACGAAAACCAGTTGGCCAACGGCCAGCGCTACGGCGTTGGCGGTGGCGTGACGCACATGGGCAAACGCCTGGGCCAGGCCCGCACGCAGGCCGAGGCCAATGCGGGCACGCCTGAGTTTGAGCTGCCCAGCTACACCACGGCCAAACTGATGGCGTACTGGCGCCTGAGCCCCACGCTGAACCTGTCGCTGGACGTGGACAACGTGTTTGACAAGGTGCACTACACCAGCTCGTACAGCCGCGTGTGGGTGGCGCCGGGGGCGGCGCGCACCGTTACGGTGGGCCTGCAAGCCAAGTTCTGAGTGGTGCCGGTGACCTGCATGACAACACTCTCCTCCGCCCTCAAACCCCTGACCCGGCGCCGCGCCTTGCAGGCCCCCGTGGCCGCGCTGGCGGCGGGCGCCCTGCCCGATGCCTCGGCGCAGGGCGCACCACCCGCTTCCGCCCTCTCACCGCTGCAAATCGTCGGCCCGTGGGAGATCAGCGGCCTGGCGCCCGCCAGCAGCGGCTATGTGTTCACGCGCCTGCAGGTCACCGAAACCCTGCTGGACGCGGCGGACGATGGCCAGCCACGGCCCGCGCTGGCGCGGCTCTGGCGCCGATCTGCGGATGGGCTGGTGTGGCACTTTGAGCTGCGGCCCGGGGCGCGTTTTCACGATGGCACGCCGGTGACGGCCGCCGCCGTGGTGCGCAGCCTGCAGGCCGCGCAGGTGGCGCCTGCACTGCTGAGCCAGGCGCCCATCGAGTCCATCACCGCTCCCGACGAGGGCACGGTGCTCATCCGCCTGCAACGCCCCCACACCGCCCTGCCCGCGCTGCTGGCGCATTCCAGCACCATGGTGCTGGCCCCGGCCAGCTATGGGGCCGACGGCAAGGTGCGCAGCATCACTGGCAGCGGCCCCTACCGCATTGCGGCGCTTGTGCCGCCGCAGCAGGTCGAAACGGTGGTGTTTGACGCCTATGACGGCCCGCGCCCCGCGATTGCCGCCGTGCGCTACCTGGCTGCCAGCCGTGCCGAAACCCGCGCGTTGATGGCCGAGAGCGGCCAGGCCGACCTGGCCTACGGGCTGGACCCCGCCAGCCTGCGGCGGCTGCGGCGCCATGCGCAGAACCCGGCGCAAACAAGTCGCACGCAAGTTCGCATTGCGTCGGTCACGCTGCCGCGCACCGTCATCGTCAAGCTCAATGCGGGCCTGCCTGCACTGCGCGATGTGCGCGTGCGCCAGGCGTTGAGCCTGGCCATCGACCGCGCGGGCATTGCCCTGGCGCTGATGGGCGACGAGGCGCTGGCCGCCACGCAGCTGCTGCCGCCCACGCTGGGCGCGTGGCACAACCCCCAGCTGCCTCCGCTGCAGCATGACCCCGAAGCCGCCGCGCGCCTGCTGCTGGCCGCAGGCTGGCAGCGCCACAGCGACGGCCTGCGCGATGCCGAGGGCCAGCCGCTGCACCTGGTGATCCGCACCTTTGTGGACCGGCCCGAGCTGCCGCTGATCGCCACCGCCTTGCAGGAGCAGTGGCGGCTGGCGGGCATGGCCGTGAAGGTGAGCATCGGCAACTCGGGCGACGTGCCCCGGGGCCATCGCGACAGCAGCCTGCAACTGGCGCTGGCGGCACGCAACTACGCCAATGTGCCCGACCCCACAGGAACGCTGGCGGGCGACTTTGCCGCCCAGGGCGGCGACTGGGGCGCCATGGGCTGGCACAGCGACGCCGTGGTGCAGGCCCTGCAGGAGCTGACGCGCACCCAGACGCCGCCCGAGCGCACGCGCGCGCTGCGGCAAACCATCACACACACCCTGCAAACCGAGCTGCCCGTGATTCCCGTGGCGTGGTACCGCCAGCATGTGGCCGTGGCCCCCCGGCTGGCGGGCGTCACGCTGGACCCGCTGGAGCGTTCTTACCGCCTGACCGGCATGGAGTGGACCAACCCATGAACCCCTTGATGTCAAAACCCTGGGCCGCCCTGCTCGGCCGCAGGCTGGTGCAGATGCTCGCCGTGTCCCTGCTGATCGGCACGCTGTGCTTTTTGATGGTGCGTGCCCTGCCGGGAGACCTGGCCATGCGAGTGGCGGCGGGCCGCTATGGCTATGACCTGGTGAGCAACGCCGCCGCCGACGCCGTGCGCGCAGAGCTGGGGCTGGACCGCCCCGGCTGGCTGGCGCTGTTGCACTGGTGGCGCGACATGGCCACGTTCAACCTGGGCCAGTCGCTGGTGTCGCAGCGCCCGGTGTGGCACGAGGTCACGCACCACCTGGGCGCCACGCTGCGGCTGTCGGCCGCCGCGCTGGCCATTGCCTTTGCCGTGGGTGTGCCGCTGGGCGTGTGGGCCGGGCTGCGGCCCCAGGGCTGGGTGGACAAGGCCAGCTGGCTGATGGCCGTGGTGCTGCGCGCGCTGCCGCCGTTTTTGCTGTCGGTGCTGCTCATCCTGCTGGTGGCGGTGCAGTGGGGCTTTTTGCCTGCGGGCGGTGACGAGAGCCAGGCCAGCCTGGTGCTGCCCGCGCTCACGCTGGGGCTGGGCCTGGCCGCCGGGCTGGCGCGTGTGACCCGCGCTGCGATGCTGGAGGTGGTGGTGTCGCCCTTTTTCGAATTTGCGCGCACCAAGGGCCTGAGCGACTGGCAGGCGCTGGTGCGCCATGGCCTGCGCAATGCCGCCGTGCCGGTGGCCGCCTACCTGGGGGTGCAGGCGCTGTTCCTGGTGGAAGGCGCGCTGGTGGTGGAGACGCTGTTTGCCTGGCCCGGCATCGGCCACGCGCTGGTGCACGCCGTGTTTGGGCGCGACATCCCTGTGGTGCAAGGCACGGCCTTGTGCATGGGTGTGCTGTTTGTAGTGTTCAACCTGCTGGTGGATGCGGCGTGCCTGGCGCTGGACCCCCGCCACACACAAAAGGTGGCGAAATGAGCAGCCCCCCTGAGTCGCTGCGCGCCATCCCCCCAGAGGGGGGACGCACCCCGGTGGCCTGGCAAAGCCAGTTCCACGGGGGCGCTGAGGCAGAGCCTTCTGTCCCCCCGCGTCCTTTCCGCTGGCCTGTGCGCACTGTGCTGGGCATTACCTTGCTCGGCCTGCTGGCGCTGTTTGCCCTGCTCGGCCCCTGGCTGGTGGGCGCCAGCCCGGTGGTGCAAGACCTGCGCAACACCCTGGCGCCCCCCAGCGCCCAGCACTGGCTGGGCACCGATGTGCTGGGCCGCTCGGCGCTGGCGCGGCTGGCGCATGCGGCGCAGCTGTCGCTGGGCATGGCGCTGCTGGCGGCCGTGAGCGCCGCCGTGCCCGGCACGCTGCTGGGCATTGCCGCCGCGTGGCGCGGCGGGCGCACCGAGCGGGCGCTGCTCATGCTGTCGGATGCGGTGCTCGCCATCCCCGGCCTGCTGCTGGTGTTGCTGATTGCCGCCCTGGCGCCCGGCGCGCTGTGGGCGCTGTATGCGGGCCTGTCGGCGGCGCTGTGGGTGGAATACTTCCGCGTGAGCCGCGCGGTGGCCCGGCCCGTGCTGGCGGGCGACGCGGTGCAGGCATCGCGCCTGCTGGGTTTTGGGCGCGGCTATGTGCTGCGCCGCCACCTGCTGCCCGCGCTGGCGCCCACGCTGGGCACGCTGCTGGCCTTCACCACATCGCAAGCCGTGCTGGCGCTGGCCGCACTGGGTTTTGTGGGTGTGGGCATGCAGCCGCCCACGCCCGAGCTGGGCCTGATGATGACCGAGGCCATGCCCTACTACGAAGAAGCCCCGTGGCTCATTGCCGCCCCCACCGCCCTGCTGGTGTGGCTTGTGGCGGCCATGATGCTGCTCAACCCCGACCGGGAGACCGCATGACCACGCCTTTGAAATCCGACGCCCTGCTGGTCGTGGAGGGCCTGGGCATCCAGGTGGGCGGTAAGCGGCTGCTGCGCGACATCAGCTTCAGCCTGCGGCCGGGCGAGGCGCTGACCCTGGTGGGTGAAAGCGGCGCGGGCAAGTCGTTGCTGGCCCAGGCCATCATGGGCAACCTGCCGCCTGCGCTGCAGGCCACGGGCCAGATCACGCTGGATGGCACCACCACCCGCGCCCAGGACACCGCCGCGCGCCGCGCCCTGTGGGGCCGCAAGCTGGCGCTGCTGCCGCAGGAGCCCTCGCTGGCACTCAACCCGTTGGCCCGCGTGGCACCGCAGCTGGCCGAGGTGTACCGCCTGCTGCACCAGCAGCCCCCCAGCGCCGCCAGCGCCAAGGCCGAACAGGTGCTTGGCGCTGCGGGCCTGGGCGGCGCGGGCAGCCACTATCCCTGGCAACTGTCCGGAGGCATGGCCCAACGCGCCGTGGCCGCCATCACCCTGGCCGGGGGCGCGCCGGTGCTGATGGTGGACGAGCCCACCAAAGGGCTGGACGCGCATTGGCGCGGCCGCATGGTGGAGTTGTTCCGAGGCGTGCTGCAGGCGGGCGGCTGCCTGCTCACCATTACCCACGACATGCAGGTGGCGCAGGCGCTGGGCGGCCAGGTGATCGTGCTGCGCCACGGGCAGGCGGTGGAGCAAGGCGACATCCACACCGTGGCCGCCGCGCCGCAGCACGCCTTTACCCGCCAGCTGCTTCAGGCCGACCCGGCCCACTGGCTGCCGTTTGCCGAGCCCACGCTGGGTGAGCCCGTCGTACAGGCGCGCGGCATCTCCAAAGCCTATGGTGCGCAGAAGCTGTTTGCGCCGCTGGACCTGGAACTGCGCAGCGGTGAACGCATCGCCGTGCAAGGCCCCAGCGGCACCGGCAAAAGCACGCTGGGCAATGTGCTGCTGGGCCTGGTGGCGCCCGACACGGGCCGTGTGGAGCGCAACGCCCGGCTGCGCCCGCATGCGTTTCAAAAGCTGTACCAGGACCCGGTCAGTTCGTTTGCCCCACACATCAGCCTGGCCCAGTCGCTGCGCGATGCCGCCCGCCTGCACCGCTGCGACTGGAAGGCGGTACAGCAGCGCCTGCCGCAGCTGCGTGTGCCCGAGGACCTGCTGGCGCGTAGACCCGACCAGGTATCGGGCGGCGAGCTGCAGCGCATTGCGCTGGCGCGGGCGCTGGTGGCGCAACCGGCGCTGCTGTTTGCCGATGAGCCGACCTCGCGCCTGGACCCGATCACGCAGCAAGAGGCTATACAGGTACTGCTAGATGCCGTACACGAATCCGGGGCTGCTTTAGTGTTGGTTACCCATGATGAGGTGCTGGCAAATGTCGTTGCAACGCACACGCTGCATATGCGCGAATCGCCTTAACAAATGACCAGACAGCCCGTTGTGGACTAAAGCGCAAACACGCCGAAGACATGCTCTGTCAATCGGCCACCGCTGACTGAAGAAACTGCGCCTCAAACACCTCGGCAGGCACCGGCTTGCTCAGCAGGTACCCCTGGATCTCGTCGCAACCCAGCAGCGCCAGATGCCGGGACTGGTCCTCGGTCTCCACCCCTTCGGCCACCACCTTGAGGCCCAGCGAGTGCCCCAGGTTGACGATGGTGGACACCAGCGCCACGCCCTGCGGGCCTGAGGCCATGTTCAGGATGAAGGACCGGTCGATCTTGAGCGTGTCCACCGGCAGTTTGGCCAAGTAGCTCAGTGACGAGAACCCCGTGCCGAAGTCGTCGATGGCGATGGTGATGCCCATCTCGCGCAGCGCATGCAGGCTGGCGGTGCTGTGCTGCACATCGTCCATGACCATGCTTTCGGTGATCTCCAGCTCCAGCCCAGCGGCCGCCCCTGCGTCGTGGGACACGGCGCCGCGCACCTCGGCAATGAAGCCCCGGTGCCGCAGCTGCAAGAACGACACATTGACGGCGACCCGCAGGGGCGCCAGCCCCGCCTGGCGCCAGCGCAGGTTGTCGGCCAGGGCCTGGCGCAGCGCCCAGCGGCCCACGTCGTAGATCAGGCCGGTTTCTTCCAGAATGGGGATGAACTGCGCGGGTGGCACCAGTCCCCGGCGGGGATCGTTCCAGCGGATCAGGGCCTCGGCCCCGGCGATGGCACCCGTGGCCAGGTGCTGTTTGGGCTGGTAGTGCAGCACAAACTGGCCCTGCTCCAGTGCGTCGCGCAGGCGGCCCTCCAGGCTCAGGGCTTCGGCCACGCGGGTGTTCATCTCCGAGGTGTAAAACAGCAGGCTGTCGGCCGAGGCCTTGGCCTTGTTGAGTGCCGCCTCGGCGTTGCGCAGCAGGGTTTCTGCATCGGCACCGTCCATGGGGTACAGCGCGACACCGGCCTTGGCCGCCATGCGCAGCTCCGTGCCGCCCAGCACAAAGGGGGCACCAAAACAGGCCCGCATCAACCCGTCCAGCGCCAGCGCCACCGCGCCCGCGTCACGCGCATCGGTCACGGCGATGCCAAAGCTGTTGACGCCAATGCGTGCTACGTCGTACGCATCGCCCGCCGCTTGTTGCAGGCGCTGCGCTACCTGCTTGAGCAGTTCGTCCCCCTCCTGGCGCCCCAGGGTGTCGTTGACGAACCGAAACCGGCTGATGTCCATGAGCCCCATGCCCAACAGCGCCTTGGCCCCTTCGCGCGGCCGCAGGTGCTGGCCGCTGCGCTCCAGGAACAGGGTGCGGTTGGGCAGACCGGTGATGTCGTCGTAGTACGCCAGGTAGTTCAGCCGCTCTTCCTTGTCGAGGTGGTCCATGGCAAAGCCGATGTCCCCCGCCAGCTCGGTCAGCAGGTGCATCTCGTCATCGTCAAAGAACCCGGCTTCGTCTGCAAAGAGGGCGATCACGCCCACCACCTCGTGCGCCACCAGCAAGGGCAACACTGCCATGGATGCCACGCCGCGCGCAGCCAGCTCCTGCGGCACCAGAATGCGCGGGTCGCTCTGAATGTCTTCACACACCGCGGCCTGCTGGGTGCGCACCACGCTGGCGCTCAGGCTTTCGCCCTCCCTGGGGGTTTCGCTGAGCCACAACCGGCGCCGCACATGCATGAGGAACTCCGCCCCGGCCCCGGCGAGCGCCACCGGCACCACCTCTTGCAGAGCATGGTCCACGCGGCCGATCCAGGCGATCTTGAACTGGCCGTGCTCCACCGCGACACGGCAGGCCTCGCGGAACAGCTCGTCGCGCTGGCGCACGCGCACGATCAAGGTGTTGATGCCGCTGAGCACGGCGTACACGCGGTTGAGCCGTTTGATGCGCCGCTCGGCATCCCGGCGCGCCGTGATGTCTTCTCCCAAGGCTGCCACCCCGGTCACCTGCCCGCCCACCGAGCGCAGTACGGTGTTGTTCCAGTGCACCAGGCGCCGCCCGCCAGAGCGGGTCAGTATCTCGTTGTCGTAGTGCCACGCCGACGGCCGATCGGCCAGCACGTCAGCAAAAACACTGCGCACATCGCCCATCTCGGGTGGCACAAACAGATCGAACCAGTTGCGGCCAAACACCTCGTCGCGCTGCCAACCCGTCAGGCGCAGCAGGTAGTCGTTGCAGTAGGTGATGCGCCCTTCGCAGTCAAGCATCAGCGAGATCATCTCGACCTTGTCGAGCATGTCGTTGAAGCGGCGGTCGCTTTCGTGCAGTTCTTCTTCGGCGCGCTTTTCCTTGGTGATGTCCTGGATGGTGTTGAACCAGCGGCCCAGCTCCCCACGGCCCGCCTCGTCCTCCAGCGGCTCCATCACCTGGCGCAAGTACAGCGGCTGGCCGTCGCCACGCAGGACCCGGTAGGTGAAATCCATGCGCGCGCCCAGGTGGGCGGCCTGCAGCGCATGGCGGCGGAACATGTCGCGGTCGTCGGGGTGCACCAGTGCCAGCCATTCGCGGGCCGAGCGGGGCATGGCGCTTTCGTCCAGGCCCAGCATGTCGGGCAAGGTATCGAGCCAGCTTTCGAAGGCGCCATCGGGCCCGCTGATGACGTGGGATATCTTGGCCAGCGCCTGGGCCCGGCGCAGGCTGGCCTTGTTGGCACGCAGTGCATCCACGGCCCGCTGGCGCTCTTGCACCTGCACCTGCAATTGGTCGGCGTGCTGCTGGATCTCCAGGTAGAGACTGCCGTTCTCATAAATGCGGCCCACCTGGGCGCCCAGGATGGCGAGGACTTTTTCGTCATCGGCGCTGAAGGCATCGGCCCCCAGCTTGTTGGCCAGGCACAGCCAGCCATAGGAGAACGACAACGACACGATGGGTGCGATCACTGCCGTGTGCACCGGGGGATAGCCTGCGGGCAAACCCAGCGCCACAGGGTCGCCTCCGGCGTTCACCAGGCGCTGCGGGCGGCGTTCGGCCCGCAGCTGCCCCAACAGTCCATGCGACACCACAGGCAGATCGAGCGGTCCGTTCTGCAGGGCCGGGTCCATACCGCTGGTGCAGGTGATGGCACCGTCGCTGTGCTTGCGCACCACGCACAACACGGCGTACTGCGCACCCACCAGCTCGCGCGCACCTCGGCACACATTGGCCAGCAGCACCTGCGGGTCGCGCTCGGAGGCCAGCTGCAGGTTCAGATCGGTCAACGCGGACAGGCGCCGGTTCATGGCCTCCAGCTCGGCCATGTTGCCGGTGAGCTTGTCGGTCATCAACTGCAGGTGGCGGGTCTGAAAACTGTGCTCCAGCGCCACCGATGGCTGGTGGCGGATCTGCGTGAGCGCCTGCTCGATGGCGGCCAGGATGTCCTGCGGCTCGCAAGGCTTGAACAGCACCTGGGTCACACCGCAGGCCTTGGCAAGGCGCAGGGCTTCTTCCTCGTGATAGTGGGCGCTGCAAAAGATCACCTGCGTGGCCGCCAGGCCATGTTCAGAGCGCAGTTGCCGCACAAACTCAAAGCCGTCCATGGTCGGCATCAGGATGTCGGAGATCACCAGGTCGGGGCGTTCGGCACGGACCACGGCCAACGCCTCGGCGCCATCAGCCGCCTCCAGCGCCTGGTGGCCGCTGTGCCCGATGAGGGTCACCACCAGGGCGCGGTTCGCGGGGAGGTCATCGACGACGAGGATCTTTGCCATGCTGTACGTGCTGGATATTCAACCTGATTGGGGCGGAACCGGGTGGGCACCAGCCAAAAACGCCTCGATCTGCTGCACAAAGGTCTCGGGCGTGATGGGCTTGGACAGGTGTTCATTAAAGCCGACTTCGAGGGCCTTCTCGCGGTCGCCCGGCATTGAGAAGGCTGTCACCGCCACCAGTGGCACCACCCGCCAGCGTGGGCTGGCGCGCAGGCCGCGAGCCACCTCGTAGCCGTTCATCACCGGCATCTGCAGGTCGCACAACACAATGTCCGGACTCTCGGCCAGGGCCAGGTCCAGCCCCACGGCGCCGTTTTCGGCTGCCAGCACGCGGTGGCCAGCGGCTTCCAGCAGGTAGGTGACCAGCAGGCGGCTTGCGTCATCGTCCTCGATGACCAGAATGGTGGTGGGATGGATGGTGGTTGTCATGCCTGGGGCTCCGGCAATTGCAGAGTGAAGGTGCTGCCCAGGCCTTCGATGCTGTCAAAACCCAGGGTGCCTCCCAGTGCTTCGGCCAGCTTGCGGCTCAGGTGCAAGCCCAGGCCCGTGCCCTCATGGTGGCGGCGGTCCGCACTCTCGACCCGCGAAAACGCCTCGAACAGCCGGGGCTGCTCCTGCAGCGGTATGCCTGGCCCGGTGTCCTGCACGCGCAGCTGAACGGCGCGGCCGGTGGGCAGCTGCAACTCCTGCAGCACCACATCCACCCTCCCCTGTTGCGTGAATTTGATGGCGTTACCCACGAGGTTGATGAGAATCTGACTGAGCGCGCGCCGGTCGGTGAGCAGCAAGACATCCACCGGCGGCGCATGCACGGCAAAGGCCAAGCCCTTGCGCCGCGCCTCCAGTTCCAGTGTCGCAGACACTTCTTCGATCAGGGTCTTGCAGTCCACGGGCTCCAGGTTCAGCGTGACCTTGTTGGCGCTGAGCTTGGCCACGTCCAGCAGGTCGTTGATGAGCGACAGCAGGTGCTTGGCACCGGTCTGCACGATGCGCAACTGCTTGTCCTGTTCAGCATTGAGCGGGCCGGGCAGCTTCATGAGCAGCGTGCCGGTAAAGCCAATGATGGCGTTAAGCGGTGTGCGCAGCTCGTGGGACATGCTCGCCAGAAAACGGTCTTTCACCAGTGCCGCGTTTTCTAGCTCGAGGTTCTTGTCGCGCAGCACCTGCTCGATGCGCTTGCGCTCCGTCACATCGCGGATGGCGCTGGAGACAAACAGGCCCTCCTCCGTCTCCAGCGGGCTCAGGCTGATCTCGACCGGAAACTCGCTGCCGTCTTTGCGCAAACCGTGCAGCTCCAGCCCTGCGCCCATGGATCGGGTACGCGGTTCGGCAAAAAAGTTGCGCCGGTGGTCGGGGTGGCGGGCGCTGAAGCGCTGGGGCACCAGCAACTCAATGGGCTGGCCCAGCAGCTCATCGCGGCTCCAGCCAAACAGTTTGACCGCCTGGGAGTTGACCAGCACGATGCGCCCTTCGCGGTTGACGATGACCATGGCGTCGGGTGCGGCCTCCAGCAGATCCTTGAACTTCTGGTCTGCGCGCTTGCGGTCGGTGATGTCGCGGATGGCGCTCATCACCATGGTGCCCTCTTCGGTGTCGATGGGGCTCAGGCTGATCTCGACCGGGAACTCGCCACCGTCCTTGCGCAGGCCATGCAGCTCCAGCCCCGCGCCCATGGTGCGCGTACGCGGCTGGCCAAAAAACCCACTGCGGTGGCCCAGGTGGGAACCCCGGTAGCGGTGGGGTAACAACACCTCCACCGCCTGGCCCAACAACTCGGAGCGGGGGTAGCCAAACACGCGCTCGGCCTGCGAGTTGACGAGCACGATGCGCCCGGTCACGTTGACCATCACGATCGCGTCGGGGGTGGATTCGAGCAGATCGCGAAACCGTGCCTCCAGCAGCTTGGCATCGCGCTGCACCTTGAGCTGGGTGACATCCTTCTTGCTCGACAAAAAGTACAGCACCTGCCCGGCCGCATCGCACACGGCCTTGGTCGATACATTGACATGCACCAGCGAGCCGTCCTTGCGGCGGCGCACAGCCTCCTGCACCGAAGTGCCCAGTCGCAGGGCCTCGGCACGGAAAAGGTCCTCTTCATGCGCGCGGCCCTGGGGCACGATCAGGTCGAGGATGGAGCGCCCCTGCACTTCGGCCTGCGAATAGCCAAAGATCAGCTCGGCCGCAGGGTTCCACTCCAGCACCACGCCCTGGGGTGACAGCACCAGCAGTGCATCAGGGTTCTGTTCCCAGTACGCCGCAGAAAATTCAGTCGCCATGCAGCCCTCTCGTTCCGGGGGCGGTGGCATCACAGCGTCGGCTGTGCCTGGTGTGCCTCCGCGTTGGCCCCGGTGTCGGTGTTGTTGTGTGGGTGGAAAAGGCGCACACCACACTCGCAGTGCTTTACCTGGTCACCACCCCTTCGCCACACGGCACACCCATCACCCTGCGTCGTGAGGGCCAGGGCAGCGCATTGCGGCGAAAGCGCCAACCCATATTAGGGGGGAATGCCGCAAAACACCAACACTGAAATGCCAACCCGGCCGCGCAAAAAAACAAACCCCTGAACCCGTCAAGGATCAGGGGTGCCATTGCATCCAAGGCCGCCCATTTCAGGCCGCGGTGCAGCGGAGGCTCATCACATGTTGTCGATCATGACCTGCCCAAACCCCGAGCAGCTGACCTGCGTGGCGCCTTCCATCAGGCGGGCAAAGTCGTAGGTCACCTTCTTGGATGCGATCGACTTCTCCAGCGAGCTGATGATCAGGTCGGCAGCCGCCGTCCAGCCCATGTGGCGCAGCATCATCTCGGCCGACAGGATCTCGGAGCCGGGGTTGACGTAATCCTTGCCCGCGTACTTGGGCGCCGTGCCGTGGGTGGCTTCAAAGCACGCCACCGAGTCGGACATGTTGGCGCCGGGGGCAATGCCGATGCCGCCCACCTGTGCCGCCAGCGCGTCGGAGATGTAGTCACCATTCAGGTTCAGCGTGGCCACGACCGAATACTCGGCCGGGCGCAGCAGGATCTGCTGCAGGAAGGCATCGGCGATGCTGTCCTTGATGGTGATTTCCTTGCCGTTCTTGGGGTTCTTGAGGCGGCACCAGGGCCCGCCGTCGATGAGCTCAGCACCGAACTCCTTCTGTGCCAGGGCATAGGCCCAGTCGCGAAAGCCCCCTTCGGTGTACTTCATGATGTTGCCCTTGTGCACGATGGTCACGCTGGGCTTGTCGTTGTCGATGGCGTACTGGATGGCCTTGCGCACCAGGCGCTCTGTGCCCTCGATGGACACGGGCTTCACGCCCAGGCCGGACGTGTTGGGGAAGCGGATCTTCTTCACCCCCATCTCGTCCTGCAGGAACTTGATGAGCTTTTTCGCCTTGTCCGACTGGGCCTCGAACTCGATACCGGCGTAGATGTCTTCCGAGTTCTCGCGGAAGATGACCATGTTAGTCTTTTCAGGCTCCTTCAGCGGCGAGGGCACGCCCTTGAAATACTGCACGGGACGCAGGCACACATACAGGTCCAGCTCCTGGCGCAGCGCCACGTTCAGCGAGCGGATACCGCCGCCCACGGGCGTGGTCAGCGGGCCCTTGATGGACACCACGTACTCGCGCAGCACCTGCAGGGTTTCATCGGGCAGCCACACATCGGGGCCGTACACCTTGGTGGACTTTTCGCCCGCGTACACCTCCATCCAGTGGATTTTCTTTTTGCCGCCGTAGGCCTTGGCCACGGCTGCGTCCACCACCTTGATCATGACGGGAGTGATGTCCAGGCCGGTGCCGTCACCCTCAATGAAGGGAATGATGGGCTCGTCCGGCACATTCAGGGACATGTCGGCGTTGACGGTGATTTTCTGGCCTTCGGCAGGCACCACGATGTGCTGGTAGGTGGTCATGGGTGGGGAGTCTCCGGTGTGCGCCGAGTCTGATTCGGTCGATGAGGGGCAAAGCGAGGAAAAGAAGCACCGCCGCAGGCGCGCCAGTGTGGTTTCAAACCATTCTAATGACAAAAAATTTCGTCCAAGACCCTGTCAACGGGCCGCGCGCTGCTATCGTTGCGAGTGGAGCCGTACGGAATTCGTCCGGCCCTTCAACCTTCGTTCACACTGGAAACGGCATATATGAAAAAACTCCTCGCTGTCCTCGTGGCCGGTCTGTTCACTGCTGGTGCTTTTGCACAGGCACCCGCAGCCGCCCCTGCCACCACCGCTCCCGCAGCCGCTCCCATGACGGCCCAGGCAGCAGCACCGGCCACCAAGAAGGTCGCCAAGAAAAAGACCACCAAAAAGGTCGCCAAGAAGAAAACCGCCCACAAGGCCGCCTGAACATCGCAAGGCCTGACATACCCGCCACGGGGCCCTCAGGCCTTCGCTGATTCAAAAACCGCCCGCTCCTGCGGGCGTTTTCTTTGGTGCTACAAAACTCGTACGCACCGCCTGAACTTTTCGCGACCGCTGCAGTCCGTCCCTGGCGCAGTTGCCGCACTCTGTGTTGTCTTTTTTTGCCAGAAAGCCCCGCCCATGACCGCTTCACGCGCCCTTCCAGCCTTCCCGCTCGCCGCCCTGCGCGCGGCGACCGGTGTTCCAAGCCGCGCCCGCCGCGCCGTCGGGGCCTGGGGGGTTTGGCTGGCGGCATGTGCACTGGCCGCGCCCGCCGGGTTCGCCCAGGCGCAGGAAGGCCCACAGATGAACCTGCGGCGCGTGGAACTAACCGCCGGGATGCACCGCATCGACGCCCAGGTCGCCCTCACCCCGCAGGAGCGCCAGACGGGCCTGATGTACCGCAAGGAAATGCCCGCGCACGAGGGCATGCTGTTCGTTTTTGAGCAACCCTCCCAGCAGTGCTTCTGGATGAAGAACACCTTGCTGCCGCTCACGGCGGCCTTCGTTGCCGATGACGGCACCATCGTGAACCTGGAGGACATGAAGCCCCAGACACTGGATTCACACTGTTCGGCCAAGCCCGTGCGCTACGTGCTGGAGATGAACCAGGGCTGGTTTGCCAAGAAGGGCATCAAGGCCGGGGCCAAACTCAGTGGGACTCCGTTTGCCCGGCAGTGACGCCAAGGGCTGCTGATGCTACACATTCGATAGCAATAGAACCATGATTCACTAGCGCATCCAGTCGAAAACACTTCAAATTTTCTGTCGTGCAACAAAAAACGGCCCTCGGGCCGTTTTTTGTTGCCTGCACGATGTGAGCGCCACACCGCGACTGCGCGGGTCGATCAGGCGAAGTTGGCTTCAGCAAACTTCCAGTTCACCAGCTTGTCGAGGAAGGTTTCGACGAACTTGGGACGCATGTTGCGGTAGTCGATGTAGTACGCGTGTTCCCACACGTCCACCGTCAGCAGGGCCTTGTCGGCGGTGGTCAGGGGCGTGCCAGCGGCGCCGGTGTTGACGATGTCCACGCTCCCGTCGGCCTTCTTCACCAGCCAGGTCCAGCCCGATCCAAAGTTGCCCACGGCGGACTTCACAAAGGCTTCCTTGAAGGCGGCGTAGCTGCCCCACTTGGCGTTGATGGCTGCGGCCAGTGCGCCCGACGGCTCACCGCCACCCTGGGGAGCCATGCAGTTCCAGAAGAAGGTGTGGTTCCAGATTTGCGCAGCGTTGTTGTAGATGCCACCGCTGGCCTTCTTGATGATCTCTTCCAGCGTCAGGGATTCGAACTCGGTGCCCTTTTGCAGGTTGTTGAGGTTCACCACGTAGGCGTTGTGGTGCTTGCCGTGGTGGTACTCCAGGGTTTCCTGGCTGTAGTGCGGGGCCAGGGCGTCGATGGCGTAGGGCAGCGGGGGAAGGGTGTGTTCCATGGTGGTGTTTCCTCGTGGTTTGAAATTCTGGGATGCCGTCTGCAACGCGGGCTTTCCTGAGCAATGCAGTCGGACACAGCGCGAAGGGGGCATTGTAGGAACATCAGGTGACCTGTGCAGCATGTGGGCTCCCGGTTCCCCACCCGCAACGCCACAAACCGCCGCTGTCCTACAAAAAAGCCCTGCCGCCCTCGCCCTCCGCGATCCGCTCACAGCAACCGTGGCTGCGACACCGTCACATCCACGGCGCCGTCGGCCAGCGTGGCCCGCAGCGCGTCGCCCGGCTGGGCCTGGCGCACGCTGGTCACCGCCTGGCCGCTGGTGTCGGTCAGCAGCGCATAACCGCGCTGCAGTACCAAGCGTGGGTCCAGCAGCTCCAGCCGCAAGGCAGCACGGTCCAGCCGCTCGGCGTGCTGCGCAGCACTGCGTTGCAAAGCCTGGGGCAATTGGGTTTCCAGTGTTTGCTGGCGTTGCGCCAGGCGCTGCATTTTCAGGAGCACCCCATGGCGCATGCGCTGCGCAAGGCGCGCCAGTTGCAGCTGCTGGCGCGCCACCAGGCCCGAGGGACGGCCGAGGCGGGCTGCGGCCTGGTCCAGACGCTGGTGGCGGGTATCCAGCTGGCGCTGCACACCATCGCTGAGGCGGCCTGCCAGCAAATCCAGCGCGCCCAGCCAGACCTCGCGCGGCTGAGCCACCAGCTCGGCCGCCGCGGTGGGGGTGGGTGCGCGCAGATCGGCGCAAAAGTCAGCGATGGTGAAATCGGTCTCATGCCCCACCCCGCTGACCAGGGGCACCGGGCTTTGCACGATGGTGCGGGCCAGTTGCTCGTCGTTGAAGGCCCACAGGTCCTCGATGGAGCCTCCCCCACGGACCAGCAAAATCACGTCAATGGGCGGATGCCGGTTCGAATCAGCCCCAGGCGCCTGCCCCGCTTGCGCGAGCAGATACAGTTTTGATAGCGCCGCAATGATCGACGGCGGGGCTGCCACACCCTGGACCTGCGCTGGCACCAGCACCACCGGAATGTGCGGCACACGCCGGCGCAACGCCGTGACCACATCGTGCAGCGCGGCTGCGCCGGCTGACGTGACCAGGCCAATGCCGCGGGGCTGCAGCGGCAGCGGGCGCTTGCGCGCCGTGTCGAACAGGCCTTCGGCGTCAAGCTGCGCCTTGAGCCGCAGGAACTGCTCGAACAACGCGCCCTGCCCCGCGCGCTGCATGCTTTCCACGATGAACTGCAGGTCGCCCCGCGCCTCATACACACCGAGACGCCCGCGCACTTCCACCAATTCACCATCGCGCGGCGAAAAGTCAAGCAGCGTGGCTGCGCGGCGGAACATGGCGCAGCGCAACTGCCCGTTGGCGTCCTTGATCGAAAAATAACAATGACCGCTGGACGCGCGCGAGAAGCCCGTAATCTCGCCGCGCACCGCGACAGGATTGAAGCGCGCCTCCAGGGCATCAGCAATGGCGCGGCACAGCGCGCCAACTTCCCAGATACGGGGCGCCGCTGCTGGGCTTGAACGATCAAACATGAGAAACGGCGCGCGTTGGCGCCGCGCCCCCCCGGCAAGTACTCCACAGTTTCGAGCCAGCGGGAGTCGCCTTCAAACTGGGCACCCCAATCGGCCGCAAAACACGAGAGCACGTGCAAGTTATTGATTTATATACATTTTTCACTGCACAATTTTTCATCAATCTGTTGCAAGCACGGCGCGGAGCCACTTTGCGAGGCTGTGGATGTGGGTTGCCCACAAAGTTATCCACAGTTTTTGTGGGTGAGCGCGGTGATGGGTGGCGTGCGCGATAACGTAACGGTTTGTGACGCGGTGGCCGCCGCAAGCTAGGCCATAATCGCCGATTGCTTTCATCTGCGCGGAGAGAGATTTGCTGTCCATCATACAAGCCGCAGGCTGGCCCATCTGGCCCCTGATCGCGTGTTCCGTCCTGGGACTGGCACTGATTTTTGAACGTTTTCTCGCCCTGAAAACGGCCCGCGTGGCCCCCCCCAAACTTCTCGACGAAGCCATCACGGTGTCGTCCAAGGCCTTGCCCACCCCCGACGTGGTGAACCAGCTGGCCCAGAACTCGGCCCTGGGTGAAGTGCTGGCCAGCGGCCTGCGCACCCTCAACAGCAACCCCCAGTGCAGCGAAACCGACCTGCGCGCCGCCATGGAAGGCACCGGCCGCGCGGTAGCGCACCGGCTGGAGAAGTACCTGTCGGCCCTGGCCACCATCGCTTCAGCCGCGCCACTGCTGGGCCTGCTGGGCACCGTCATCGGCATGATTGAGATTTTTGGTTCGCAGGCGGGCGGCGGCGGTGTGGGCCAGGCCATGGGTGGCGGCAACCCGGCCCAGCTGGCGCATGGCATCTCCATCGCGCTCTACAACACCGCGTTTGGCCTGATCGTGGCGATCCCCTCGCTGATCTTCTGGCGCTACTTCCGGGCCCGCGTGGACGCGTATCTGCTCACGCTGGAGCTGGCGTCGGAGCAATTTGTTCGCCACATCCTGCGCCTGCGCAAAGCCAAGTAAGCGCCATGAACTTTCGTCCCCGCGCCAAGGATGAGCCTGAGATCAACCTGATCCCGTTCATCGACGTGCTGCTGGTGATCCTCATCTTTCTGATGCTCACCACCACCTACAGCAAGTTCACGGAGCTGCAACTCACCCTGCCCGTGGCCGATGCCGAGCAGCAGCGCGACCATCCCAAGGAAGTGATCGTGTCGGTGGCCGCAGACGGCCGCTACGCCGTCAACAAGACCGGCGTGGAAGGCAAGAGTGTGGATGCCATCGCCCAGGCTCTGCGCAGTGCCGCCACCGCAGGCCGCGACAGCGTGGTCATCATCAGCGCCGACGCCATGTCGCCACACCAGTCCGTGGTCACCGTGATGGAAGCCGCGCGCCGCGTGGGCCTCACGCAGATCACGTTTGCCACGCAGTCGTCCGCGTCGGGACGCGCGGCCAGCCGCTGACGGGCATGGCCGCTTCCGGGCCGCAGCCGCCCCGGGCTTCGGCCCCGCAGGTCTCTCCGCCCACGGCCGAACAACGGCTTCACAACATCTGGCAGTCCCGGGGTCCAGCGGCTTGGGCACTGTGGCCCGTCTCCCTGATGTATGGCGCGTTGGTGGCGCTGCGCCGCTGGCTGTATGGCAGGGGCTGGCTTCGCTCCGAACACCCGGGCCGCCCCGTCATCGTGGTGGGCAACGTGATTGCCGGAGGCGCCGGCAAGACCCCGATAGTCATCGCACTCGGCAAACACCTGCAGGCGCGTGGTCTGCGCCCGGGCGTGATCTCGCGCGGTTACGGTCGCAGCACACAAGACTGCCGAGCCGTGCAACCCGACAGCCCCGCCAGCGAGGTGGGCGACGAGCCGGCCTTGATTGCCCGCAGCGTAGCGGGTGGCGGCACGGTGCCGGTGTTTGTGGCCCCGCGCCGCATCGCTGCCGCACGCGCGCTGCTGGCCGCGCACCCTGACACCGACGTTCTCATTTGCGATGACGGCTTGCAGCACCTGGCGCTGCAGCGGGACTTGGAGATCTGCATCTTCAATGACCAGGGCATCGGCAACGGATTTCTGCTGCCTGCCGGCCCGCTGCGGGAGCCCTGGCCCCGCGCCGTGGACATCGTGCTGCACACAGGCAGTGCGCCACCGCACGGGACCACCGCGCCTGCATTTGAGCTGCAGCGTAGCCTGGCGCCCTATGCCCTGCGGTCGAACGGCCAGCAGGTGCCACTGGCCCAATTGCAGGGGCAACCGCTGCATGCGGTGGCAGCCGTGGCCAGGCCCAGCGAGTTTTTTGCCATGCTGCGCACCCAGGGCCTGGCGCTGGAGCGCACCGAGGCCCTGCCAGATCACTATGATTTTGATAGCTGGCAGCGCATATCCGACCAGCGCATGCAGCTTGTTTGCACTGAAAAAGACGCCGTAAAGCTCTGGACCCGCCATCCTGACGCACTGGCTGTTCCCCTGGTCGCGCAGATGGACCCGCAATTTTTTACCGCCCTCGATGCCTGGCTCCATCGAATTACGACCGGCCCAGGAGCCCAAAGGCCGCCGCTATCATCTGCCCCTGCCTGAACGAACCCTCCCGGAAAGCTCCTCCCCCATGGACCCCAAACTGCTTGAACTGCTGGTCTGCCCCGTCACCAAAGGCCCCCTGACCTATGACCGCGAGGCGCAGGAACTCGTGTCGCGCAGCGCGCGGCTGGCCTACCCGGTGCGCGACGGAATTCCGGTGTTGCTGGAAAACGAAGCACGCACCCTGACCGACGAGGAACTGGAGCAGTGAGCGCACCCGTGCCCGCCTTAGCCCACACCCCCTTCACCGTGCTGATCCCGGCACGCATGGCCTCAAGCCGCTTGCCAGACAAGCCTCTGGCCGACATTGCGGGCCTGCCCATGGTGGTGCGCGTGGCCCGGCGTGCTGCGCAGAGCGCCGCAACCCGCGTCGTGGTGGCGGCCGACGATGCCCGCATCCTGCAAGCCTGCGCAGTGCATGGCGTGGATGCCGTCATGACGCGCACCGACCACGCCAGCGGCAGCGACCGCCTGGCCGAGGCCTGCCTACAGCTGGGACTGGACGGCGACGACATCGTGGTCAATGTGCAGGGTGACGAGCCGCTGATAGACCCCGGCCTCATCAATGCCGTGGCAAGCCTGCTGCAAGACCGAGATGGAAAGCGCCCCGAAGCCAGCATGGGTACCGCTGCCCATGCCATTGCGTCTCTGGCCGACTACACCAACCCCAATGTGGTGAAGGTGGTGCTGGACGCGCGGGGTCTGGCCCATTACTTCAGCCGTGCACCCATCCCTTTTGGCCGCGACCACGCGAGCACGGCCTGGTGGGAGGGCGCGGCACAGGCCGCCCAGCCCGGCGTCAAGGCACTGCAAGGCTTTGCACCGCTGCGGCACGTGGGCATCTACAGCTATCGCGCAGGGTTCTTGCGGAAATTTCCGCAGCTGGCGCCAGCACCGACCGAGGCGGTGGAGGCCCTGGAGCAGCTGCGCGCACTCTGGCATGGCCACCACATCGCCGTGCACCTGGCAGACGCAGCGCCCGGCCCTGGCGTGGATACGCCGGAGGACCTGGAGCGGGTGCGCGCGCTGTTTCGCTGAAAGCTCTCTGGCGCCGCCATGCGGTGTGCGCTGCGGGCGCACTTTCAACGCACTGGGGACGTACAGCGGGGCGCCGTGGTGGGCACGTGGAGGCGCCGACCTAGAAACGGTCACCCATGTAAGTCAGCGCAAGGTGGTCACATGCTATCCTCAACTGTAACGAGAGCACCGCATCCCGGGCGCACAGAACGGCTTCAGGCGCCCTTCGAACGTCCCCGCCAGCGGCGCCACCCGATTTCTAACCTTCGAGGACATCCATGAGACTGATTCTGTTGGGCGCGCCTGGCGCCGGAAAGGGCACGCAAGCCACGTTCATCTGCCAGAAGTACGGCATCCCCCAGATCTCCACCGGCGACATGCTGCGCGCAGCGGTCAAGGCCGGCACCCCCCTGGGCCTGCAGGCCAAGGCCGTGATGGATTCGGGCGCCCTGGTCAGTGACGACATCATCATCGGTCTCGTCAAGGAGCGCATCACGCAGGCAGACTGTGCCAACGGCTTCCTGTTCGACGGTTTCCCCCGCACCATTCCCCAGGCCGACGCCATGAAGGCCGCAGGCGTCAAGCTGGACTATGTGCTCGAAATCGACGTGCCCTTTGACGCCATCATTGAGCGCATGAGCGGCCGCCGCTCGCACCCCGCCAGCGGACGCACTTACCACGTCAAGTTCAACCCCCCCAAGGTGGAAGGCAAGGACGACGTGACCGGCGAAGAACTGATCCAGCGCGAAGACGACAAGGAAGAAACCGTCAAGAAGCGCCTGCAGGTCTACAGCGACCAGACGCGCCCCTTGGTGGACTACTACAGCAACTGGGCCAAGGATGAACCCGCTGTAGCGCCCAAGTACCGCGCCATCAGCGGCACCGGCAGTGTGGACGAGATCACCGCACGCGCGCTGCAGGCGCTGGCCAGCTGATACATTGAACCAGGAGCAAAAAACCGCCTGACACACGTTGGGCGGTCAAGCCCCATCAAAGCGACGCACCGCACCAGGGCGTCGCTTTTTTCATGGGCCGCCTTGAAGCATGGCAGCCGCGACAGCCGCCTGCTGCGGGCGTGTGCGTTGACTCAGGCAGGACTGGACCGCAGGCCGTAGGCTTTGCCGTCCACAAACAGGTACTCGGCGCGCAGTACCGCCTCGCCCTTTTCGTCCCGCAGGCCAAAACCCACGACTGATACAGCGGTGCCTGGCTTGATCTCTGGCACCTGCCACGCCTGCATGCGGGTCAAAGGCGCCAGCTCAATCTCCCAGACGCGGTCCTTGCGGGTGGGGAGCACCGTTTTGGCCAGCAGCGCGCGGCCATCCACGGGCGCTGCCTGCGCGGGGATGGCACGTTGCGCAAGGTCCGCTGGCAACCGGAGCGCAGCGGGCAGTTCCAGCTCCAGCTCTGCGTGCGGGTTTTGCCAGCGCACTTTGCGCGCTGTGCCCTCCAGATACAGCGGTCGGTCTGCATCGAAACTGCTCCAGCCATGGTGGGCGTGCACCCCCAAAGGCAAGGCACTGGCGGCGATCAGCACATGACGACGTTGCAAGCCCATAAAGACTCCCGCAGGAATAAAACCCGGTTCAAGAGGCCATATCAAAGGTACGCAATCCAGCGGCCACAGGCCACCACCGACAGCCAGATCACGGTGGACACCAGCATCTGCAGACGTGCCAACCCGTCCAGGCGTGCAAGCGAACCGCGTGCATGAAACCACGCCGCGTTACAGCCCGCAAGCATTAACAACAGCATCTTCAAGGTAAAGGCGCGGTTGCTGAGCAGCTCCGCAGGCTGGGTGGCAAACATCAACAGACCCGATGCTGCCGCCAATCCAAAGCCACACACGGCCAAAGTCAGACCCAGCCGCGCGAGGTCTTTCATCGGCAAGGCCGCACCGCGCCCAAACACCCGCAACTCCAGCAACACCAGATTGCCCAGCAACAGCGCAATGCCCACAATGTGGACGACTTCGAGCGCTGGATAAGCCCAGGCGTGTGTCTTGAGTGCGGTGAACACGGCTGGCAGTCCTTTTGGATCAATCCGCCCGCAGCAAATCAAGCATCAGAGCGACCCGCGCCTTGACTGGCGACAGGCCTTGCGAGGCAGACAGCGCATCACCCGGCTTGGGTAGCACCTGTCCCTCGGCGCAGCGGGTGGAGCGCACCACCCGCACTCCGGCTTTCTGCGCGCGCACCAGGGCAGCCTCCAGATCGTGGTGGATCGTGCCATTGCCGGTGCAAGCCACCACCAGGCCCTGCACCCCCTCTCGCACCAGAGCATCAACCGCCCTGCCCGACGCGCCTGCGTGGTTCATGACGATTTCCACCCAGGGCCAGGCAACAGCGTTCACTATACTATTTATAGCGTTATCGGCATGATTGACATGCGCTACCGGGCTAGTGCAGGCCCAACGGACCACGCCCTCTTCCACCCAGCCCAAAGGACCGGCCTCGCCCGATCTGAAAGCATTGACGCGGTAGGGATGCACTTTTTGCACATGCCGAGCGCCATGCACTTCACCCGCAGCAACGGCCAGCACACCTGTTGTACCCGGTGCCAACACCAAAGCCACCGCATCCAGCAGGTTCTGGGGTCCATCGGGGGTCAGGGCTGTGGCGGGCCGCATGGCGCAGGTCAGCACCACGGGCTTGCGCGCATCCAGCACCTCGTGCAAAAACCACGCGGTCTCTTCCAGGGTGTCTGTGCCATGGGTGATGACCACACCTCTCACCTCCGGGTCGCTCAAATGGTGCGCGCACCGCAGAGCCAGCGTGCGCCACACCTCGCAATCCATGTCCTTGCTGTCGATCTGCGCCACCTGCTCAGCAGCCAAGGCGCCCCCTGCCAGTGCCTGCAGGCCTGGCACGGCCGTCAGAAGTTGCTCCACCCCCACCTGGGCAGCGGTGTAGCCAATGTTGTCTCCCGCCTGCGCAGAGGTGCCCGCAATCGTGCCACCGGTGCCCAAAACCACAATTTTTTGCCCACTCACTTGCATACTCCGAAAAACTGGTGAAAAATACAGTTACTGGATTAAAAAACAGTTGTTCGCCACTGTAACCGCCTGCACCGGAAACCACCATGCTCGACAACCCCAAACTCACCGCCCGCCAGCAGCAGATTCTGGATCTCATCCAGACCGCCATCGCACGCACCGGCGCGCCTCCCACCCGCGCAGAAATCGCGGCCGAGCTGGGTTTCAAGTCAGCCAACGCGGCAGAAGAGCACCTGCAGGCCCTGGCCCGCAAAGGGGTGATCGAACTGGTCAGCGGCACCTCGCGCGGCATCCGCTTGCGCGGAGACACAGTGCGCTCCATCAACGCAGCCCGTGGCAACCAATTCAGCCTGCCCATCCCGGGTCTGTCGCAGCTGGTCTTGCCCCTGGTAGGTCGGGTGGCTGCTGGGTCGCCCATTCTCGCGCAGGAACATGTGGACCAGACCTACAGCGTGGAAAACAGCCTCTTCCAACACAAGCCCGACTACTTGCTCAAGGTGCGGGGCATGTCCATGCGCGACGCCGGCATCATGGATGGTGACTTGCTCGCCGTGCAGTCCACCCGTGAGGCTCGCAATGGTCAGATCATCGTGGCCCGCCTGGGCGATGATGTCACCGTCAAGCGACTTCGCCGCACGGCCACTGCCATCGAGTTGCTGCCCGAAAACCCCGACTATCCCGTGATCGTGGTGCAGCCCGGCGAGCCTTTCGAAATCGAAGGACTGGCAGTGGGACTTATCCGCAACACCATGCTGATGTAGCTTGTGCCCCAGGGGCCGCACCGTGGGTGGCGGGCGTTTGGTGAACGGATACAACCGATTCACCAGCCCTGCGGTGCAGGTCCCGTTGAATGCCAAGGCCTCTCAGGCAATGCTTGATGGATCGGCGGAGCAGCTGGCTGCACTGTCGAGGGATCAACTCGCACTGCGTCTGTCTGCACTGGTTTTCGACCACTTTGCAATCCTGCCTATGTTCAACCCCCGACTTTCGGAGTTTTCACATGGGAATTGCTTTGTTCACCCTGTCTGCTGTGCAGAACCCTCTTCGCAGTCTTAAAAAGCTGCTTGCCAACCCAGCCGGTGCCCCCAAAGACAGACTGGACCTGCGGGCACAGCCAGTCGGCATGAGACGTGCCAGGCCAGGCAACGCCCCAGCATCGGCCTCCCGCAGCGATGAAGCTCAAGCCCTGGTTCCCAGCAACTCCACAGAGCCAAAGGCGCAACGTCCATTGCGCGGAAATTGGCCCTTTACCGCCAAACCTCCAGCACGAACGCCGGAAAGCCCGACCAGACCCTCTGCCACCCACCGCTCCTTCCTGCCAACACACATGGCCAGCAGCAAACGACAGGCCTTCTTGGCGTCGGTGGGTGCAGACCACTGCCCACCACAATCCACCCGGGTGCTGCGTCGGGCCTCTGACACAGGCACCTGCCGCCTGGTAATTGCTGGCCGCATGGCCGATGTGTGCGCAGAGCTGGACCGCCTGGCAGCGTCCGAGGCGCTCCGGGCCTGATTCGCAGAGCGCAGCAGGCGGCACGAGCGCCAAGCCCTCTTCTACGCCCCGCGCACCAAGGCTGCGGCAATGTCAGGCAGTGCTCGATCCGCAAACGTCTAACACCGGGGCACCGGCAGGTCCAAAAATCTGCGCCGAGCTGCAGCAGTCGTGGTGCATGGAACTCTCTGAGTGCGGACTTCCGTGCACGCGCAGTGCAAGAAATACGTCTGCGGGGCCCATGCAGCACTCAGTCACCAAAAAACCGCAGGCTTTGGTATGCCCAGCACGGCCCCTGTTGCATTCCCCTGCGCCCGTCAAGGCACAATGTCGGCATGAATATTGTGATCCTCGACGATTACCAGGATGCAGTGCGCAAGCTGCATTGCGCCTCTCGGCTCGACGCATACACCGCCAAGGTGTACACCAACACGGTCAAAGGGCTGGGGCAGCTTTCGGTGCGGCTCAAAGACGCCGACATCATTGTGCTGATCCGCGAACGGACCCAGATCACACGCCAACTGGTTGAAAAGCTCCCGCGGCTCAAGCTCATCGCCCAAACTGGCAAGATTGGGAGCCACATTGATGTAGCGGCATGTACCGAGCGGGGGATCGCCGTGGCAGAAGGGGTCGGCTCCCCTGTGGCTCCCGCCGAGCTGACCTGGGCCCTGGTGATGGCCTCCATGCGCCGCCTGCCACAGTACATCTCCAACCTCAAGCATGGCGCTTGGCAGCAGTCCGGTCTCAAGACCGCGTCCATGCCCCCCAACTTCGGAGTCGGCAGCGTGCTGCGGGGTAAAACACTGGGTATCTGGGGCTATGGCCGCATAGGACAACTGGTGGCCGGCTATGGACGGGCGTTTGGCATGAACGTGCGCGTCTGGGGGCGTGAAGCCTCGCGCGCGCAGGCGCTGACGGATGGATACCAGGCCGCCGCCACGCGCGAAGAGTTTTTTTCGCAGTGCGACGTGATCTCGTTGCACCTGCGCCTGAACGACGAAACGCGCGGCATCATCTCGCTTGAAGACCTTTCGTGCATGAAGCCCACCTCGCTGCTGGTCAACACGTCGCGTGCAGAATTGATTGAACCCGACGCGCTCATCGCAGCACTCAACCGGGGTCGCCCGGGCCTGGCAGCCGTGGACGTGTTTGAGAGCGAACCCATCCTGCAAGGCCACGCCCTGCTCCGCCTGGAAAACTGCATCTGCACGCCACACATCGGGTACGTGGAGCAGGACAGCTACGAGCTCTACTTTGGTGCAGCTTTCGACAATGTGGTGAATTTCATCAAAGGCACGCCTACCAACATCGTGAATCCTGGCTCGCTACAAGTCAGGCGCTAACAGATCAACCCGTTGCAGCGTTGGCAACGCTGACCACACCGCGCAATTAAAAAAGGCTTCCCGAGGGAAGCCTTTTTTGCGATTGTTGCAAGGCACCGAAAAGCCCCGCAGCAGAAAGCAACACTCCAATTACAGAGGTGTCTTCTTGCCGTCCTTGTAGACGTACAGCGTGATCGCTGGGTTCTTCATTTCGCCGTTGGGTTCAAAGGCGATGGTGGAGGTCACGCCCTTGAAGTTGGACTTGGCGAGTTCGTTCACGTACACCTTGGGGTCCACGGAGTTGGCGCGCTTCATAGCGTCCACCAGCAGGAACGTGGCGTCATAGGTGTAGGGGCTGTACACCTGGAACTGGTTGGGGTACTTGGCGTCGTACTTGGCCTTCCAGGCCGTACCGCCAGGCATCTTGGCCAGCGAGGAGCCGCCTTCCGCGCAGATCACGTTAGCCAGGGTCTTGGCACCGGCAGCCAGCTTGGCGATTTCGGACGTGCAGACGCCGTCACCACCGAAGTACTTGACGTTGGCCATGCCCAGCTGTTCCATCTGACGCAGCATGGGGCCGGCTTGAGGGTCCATACCACCGTAGAACACGGCATCAGGGTTCTTGGCCTTGATGGCGGTCAGGATGGCCATGAAGTCCGTGGCCTTGTCGGTCGTGAACTGCTCGTCCACCACCTTCATGCCCTTGGCCGTAGCGGTCTTCTTGAACACATCGGCAACACCTTGGCCGTAAGCAGTACGGTCATCGATGATGGCAACGGTCTTGAGCTTCAGGGTGTCCACAGCGTAGAAGGCCAGACCAGCGCCCAGGGCGTTGTCGTTGGCGATGATACGGAACGTGGTCTTGTAGCCAGGCTTGGTCAGGTTGGGGTTGGTCGCAGCGCCCGTCACCATGGGGATGCCGCAATCGTTGTACACCTTGGAGGCGGGGATCGTGGTACCGGAGTTGAGGTGGCCGACAACGCCAGCGACCTTGGAGTCGCACAGCTTTTGTGCGGCAGCAGTGCCCTGCTTTGGATCGGCAGCGTCATCTTCAGCCTGCAGCTCGAACTTGATCTTCTTGCCGCCGATGGTGACGCCTTGAGCGTTCAGCTCTTCAATGGCCATGCGGGCGCCATTTTCGTTGTCCTTGCCGTAGTGGGCTTGGGCGCCGGAAACCGGAGCCACGTGGCCGATCTTGACCACCTGCTCTTGTGCAGAGGCCACACCAGCAACAGCCGCGATAGCAGCAACCACGGTCAGTTTCAACTTCAATTGCATATCAAATCTCCAGTAAAGATAAACGCTGAGAATCTTCTTGTGTCTCAACGCAGGCGAACATATCGCAATTTACGGGCCAGATCATTAGGGAACACGATTAAACGCAAGAGAAACCACAGGGGAATACCCTGTCATCCCTTGGACACAGGGGGCGCACCACTCGCCAGCTCGTCCGCCACCGCCTCGTACACCGCATGCCGCACCACCGATTCGATCTCTTCGCGCAGACGCGGAAGCACTGACCGCGTCTGCTCCTGCACCACTGTGGCGATTGCTTCGCGCAAGCGCTGGTCCAGCACTACATCCACGCGCTGCATGACGCGGTGCACCATGAACTCCTCCATCCCATCTGGCAAGGCGCGGGCCGCAACGGGCGCAGCCCCTGGCTTTGGGCCAGCAGGGGTGGCAGCATGAACCGCCGGGCGAGGTTGGACATGGGATACCGGAGAACGTGATGCCAGGGGAGCAGCCACAGGGATTGGCGCAGCCACCGGGGAGGCCACAGGACGCTCTGTGGCAGGGGGCGCAGCGACCTGCGCCGCACCAGCCGGTCGCGCAGTGGGCAATGCAGGCCTGGCCAACGCCACAGACTGCGACGGCGACAGGACGGTGGTGCGGACCGCCGGATTTGGAGCCCCCGGCGCGAGGGGCGCCACGCCAGGCACCTGCACCACTTCGGTGAGCGTGGGTACAAACCGTGGAGGGGTTTTGGGTGGGAGCGCCATCAGCCCGCTTTCAACACCAGATCATGGCGGGTAATGGCATAACCTCGGGACGCGTAATGGCGCCAACGCGCACGCGCCTGAGCACGGTCGGCTTCGTCCTGGGCGCTCACCACTTCGACCAGACGGTCAAACCGGCCAAAACCTTCCGGGACTTCCGCATTCAGGTTCAACAGCACTTCGTGATGCGGTGCCAGGCGTGCATCCTGCGCCAGCAACACCGGAGAGGCCTGAACCAGCTCCTCGTCCGAGTCGGCATGGCAATGGGCCACAAAGTCCTGAGGGGCCAACAACCAGAGCATGCGGTCCAGCGCCTGAAGCGCATCCGCAGGCGCGGCAATGACCAAACGAGCCCCGCTGCGCTGCACCTTGCGCGCAAACCGGCATGCGTAGGCCAGCTTGTCGGGCGCGTTGAAGTGAAAGGCCACCTCGGTCATGACGCGTCAAGCAGCCTTGGGGCTGGAGGACCGCTTGGCGGCTGGCTTGCCCACAGCTCCAGCAGCGGCCGTCCTGGTCACGGAGCGTGACGCGGACTTGGGTGCCTTGGCTTGTCGGACCTGCGACCTGGACTGCTCCAGCACATAGTGCACCAGCAGGCCGACCGGGCGTCCTGTGGAACCCTTGGCCGCGCCTCCCTTCCAGGCAGTGCCCGCAATGTCCAGGTGAGCCCAGGGCATGTCGCCGACGAACTTTTGCAAGAACTTGGCAGCGGTAATGGAGCCACCCGCACGCCCCGCCACGTTGCCCATATCGGCAAAGTTGGTCTTGAGGCCGTCGGCATAGTCATCGTCCAGCGGCATGCGCCAGCAGAGGTCTTGCGCGGCCTCACCAGCCGCCTGCAAGGACTCCGCCAGACCGTCGTTATTGGCAAACAGACCGCTGCGTACGCCTCCCAAGGCGATCACGCAGGCGCCGGTCAGCGTCGCAATGTCCACCACAGCAGCAGGCTTGAATCGCGCTGCATAGGTCAACGCGTCACACAACACCAGGCGCCCCTCCGCGTCGGTGTTCAAAATCTCGATGGTCTGGCCGCTCATGCTGGTGACCACATCACCAGGCTTGACGGCGCGCCCGTCCGGCATGTTTTCGCATGCGGGGATCAGGCCCACCACATTGACGGCAGGCTGCAGTTCGCCCAGCGCGCGGAAGGTTCCCAGCACGCTGGCAGCGCCGCACATGTCGAATTTCATCTCGTCCATCTCGGGCGCGGGCTTGATCGAGATGCCGCCGGTGTCAAAGGTGATGCCCTTGCCCACCAGCACGATGGGTGCCTGGTCCTTGGCAGCGCCGTTGTAGCGCAGCTCGATGAAACGCAGGGGCTCTTCAGAGCCCTTTGCCACAGCCATGAAGGCGCCCATGCCGAGACGCGCCACCTCTGCCGGGCCATGGACCTTGCACTGGATGCGTGGCAACTTGGCCAGGGTTTTGGCCGCATCCGCCAGCAGGCTGGGAGTGGCGTGGTTGGCTGGGCGATTGCCCCACTCCCTCGCAAACTCCACACCAGCGACCAGGGCGACCCCGCTGTCAAACCCGTCACGCGCACCGGTGGCATCGGGCACACCCACCACACAGCGGCTCAGGCTGCGTGCCTCCACCTTGGTCTTGGTGGTGGTGTAGACATAGCTCACGTCTGCCACCGCCTGCACAGCAGCGCTGACAGACGCCGCCGGGGCTGCGCCGGCAAAACACAGCACCACGCGCTTGGTCTGGGGCGCCTTGATGGCACCACCCAGTGCCTGCAGCGCCTGGCGCGTTGCGCGCGCCGATCCATCGCCCAACCCCACCAGCACCACGCGGCGGGCTGCAACGGCAGGCACCTGGTACAGCTGTAGGTGCTTGCCCGCCTTGGTGGTCAGATCTCCGTTCTTGAGTGCCAAGGCCGCCAGAGCAGAAAGCGCGTCCTTGCCCGGCTTGAAGCCCTCGGGAAGCAGGACGATCAGCAGGTCGCATTTCTCCGAGGCTGCCGCAGCAAGTTCAAGGGTCTTGAGATCAAAGTTCATAATTGGTGTTTTCCTTCCAGCCAATGTTATTCGATTCATCCATCCGCAAGGAGCTGGCGCGCAGCTTCGGCGCGACCCTTGTGGTGCTGGTGACCGTGGTCATGACCATGATGCTCATCCGCACGCTGGGCCAGGCCTCCAAGGGCAGTGTCAGCCCATCCGACGTGATGCTCGTCATGGGCTTCACCGTCTTGGGGCAATTGCCCACCATTCTCAGCCTCAGTCTGTTCATTGCGGTGGTCGGCACGCTGTCGCGCATGTACCGCGACAGCGAAATGGTGATCTGGTTCGCCAGCGGGCGCGGCCTGATCAGTCTGGTGCGACCCCTGCTGCGCTTTGCCTGGCCGGTGATGGTGGTGATTGCCGTACTGTCGCTGCTGGTGTGGCCTTGGGCCAACTCCCAGATCCAGGAACTCAAGACCCGCTACGAGCAGCGCAGCGACATCGACCGCATTGCACCGGGCGAGTTCCAGGAGTCGTCCAACGGCAGCCGGGTGTTCTTCATCGACAAGGACACCCCAGACACGCAGGCCGCCAACAACGTCTTCATTGCCGCCAATGACGGCAAACGCGAATCCGTCACCTCCGCCCGCAGCGCCCGGCTGGAGACCCAGGGCGGTGAACGCATGGCCCTGCTGAGCGACGGTCAGCGCCTGGAGACCTCGCGGGACAAGCCTGGCGTGAAGATCAGCGAGTTCAGCCTGTACGGCACCCGCATCGGTAGTGCAGCCCCAGGTGCGGCGGAAGAACTGGCGGTGAAGACACGCACGACCTACGACCTCGTGATGCGGCCGCTGCCGGCCTACCGCGCCGAGCTGGGCTGGCGGCTGGGCCTGGCACTGGCCGCGCTCAACTTTGTGCTGCTGGGTCTGGCTGTGGCCAGCGTCAACCCACGCGCAGCGCGCAGCACGAGCATGGTGTTTGCGCTGTTTGCCTTCATCGTGTACTACAACCTCATGACCTTGGGCCAGAGCTGGGTGGGCGCGGACCGGCTGGGCCTGACCAGTTTCATGGTGCTGCTGCATGGCGGCATGCTGGCGGCCTCACTGCTGGTGCTTGCTGTCCGACACAACCAATGGACGATGGGCCGGCTATGGCAGTCCGTGCGCGCCGGAGGGCAGTCCGCATGAAAACCATCCGCCGCCTGATCCACCGTGAGGCGCTGGGCGCCGTCACCTTCGTCACAGTGGGCTTTCTGGCCCTGTTCTTCTTTTTTGACTTGGTGGATGAGCTCCGCTGGGTGGGCCGTGCGGGGGAGGATGGCTACCAGCTATCGCACGCGCTGCTGTTTGTGGTGCTCAGCATTCCCAGCCATCTGTATGAACTGCTGCCCATCACCGTGCTGATCGGCACCATCTTTGTGATGGCCCGCCTGGCCCAAAGCTCGGAGTTCACCATCATGCGCACCAGCGGCATGGGCCCCTGGCGGGCGCTGCGCACCCTGCTCACGCTGGGTGGCGTCTTCGTGCTGCTGACCTTTGCTGTCGGTGACTACCTGGCCCCCCTGACGGACCGCACCGCCCAGCTCATCAAGGTGCGCTACCTGGGGCGGCTGACAGCAGGCGCCACGGGCGCATGGCTCAAAGAGCGGCAGGAAGATCACTCCTTTGCCGTCAACGTGCGCGCGCTCACCCCCAATGGCGGCATGCTGGACGTGCGCATCTTCGAGTTTGACGACAAGGGCCGTCTGGCGTCGCAGACGCGGGCCGCGTCAGGGCAGTTCGGCTCGGATGGAGCGTGGACCCTGGAGAAGGTGCAGCGCAGTCACTTTGAACAGCAAAGCGACAAGAACGAGGCCCGCGTGGAGCACCTGGAAAGCCCCTCCCTGCAGTGGCCGACCAAGATCAGTGCCGACATGGTGGCAGCCTCTTTGCTCAAGCCCGACCGCATGGCCACTCTGGACCTCTTTCAGTTCATCCGGCACCTGAACGCCAACGGCCAGTCTGCCCAAAAGTACGAGATCGAGTTTTGGCGCAAGGTGTTCTACCCCTTGAGCTGTCTGGTGATGGTGGTGCTGGCGCTGCCTTTTGCGTACCTGCATTTCCGCTCGGGCGGCATCGCGGGCTACGTGTTCGGCGGCGTGATGGCGGGCATCAGCTTCTTCCTGCTCAACAACGTCTTTGGCTATGCGGGCAACCTGCAAAACTGGTCGCCATGGCTGACAGCGGCGGCGCCCGGCCTGATCTACTCCCTGCTCTCGCTGGCGGCCTTTGGCTGGCTGGTGCTGAGACGCTGACACCCTGACCTCGCCCCGCCCCGCCCCATGACCCACGCCATCGTCCTGTTTGCCCACGGGTCCCGAGACCCCCTGTGGCGCGCCCCTATGGAGGCAGTCGCAACGCGCATTGCAGCGCAAAGTCCGGGCCGCCGAGCCATCTGTGCCTACCTGGAACTGTGTGAACCAGCCCTGCCGGACGCCGTCCGGCAACTGGTGGCCGATGGGGCCACCGCCGTCACGGTGGTTCCGATGTTTCTGGGCACCGGCAAACACGCGCGGGAGGATTTGCCCCTGCTGGTGCAGGAGCTGCGCACCGCCCACCCCGCCGTGCAATTCCACGTCCAGGCCGCCATCGGGGAGGATCCACGCATGACGGCCTTGATGGCAGAGATCGCCTGCGAAAGCCCGCCGCTCTGAAATTTCTGCGGTGCGGTTCATTCGCTTAGACGATTACAGCATAATGATGCAATCTTTTAGGCGATATTCGATATGAATCTGCACCAATTCCGCTTCGTTCAAGAGGCTGCGCGCCGCAACCTCAACCTGACCGAGGCCGCCAAGGCCCTGCATACCTCGCAGCCAGGCGTCTCCAAAGCCATCATCGAGCTGGAAGAAGAACTGGGCGTGGACATCTTCGCCCGACACGGCAAACGCCTCAAGCGCATCACCGAACCCGGCCAGCATGTGCTCAAAAGCATCGAAGTCATCATGCGCGAGGTAGGCAATCTGAAGCGCATTGGCGAGCAGTTCAGCGCGCAAGACAGCGGCACCCTCAGCATCGCCACCACCCACACCCAGGCGCGCTACGTGCTGCCGATGCCTGTGGCCCGCCTGCGCGAGGCCTACCCCAAGGTCAACGTGAGCCTGCACCAGGCCACACCGCACGAAGTGGCCCGCATGATCATCGACGAGGTGGCCGAGATCGGCATGGCCACCGAATCCCTGGCCGACTACCCCGAACTTGTCACCCTGCCCTGCTACGAATGGCAGCACGTGCTGGTGGTGCCCAACGACCACCCTCTGGCGCAAAAGGAACGCATCGGTCTGGACGACCTTGCGCACGAAGCGCTGATCACCTACCACCCCTCCTTCACCGGGCGCGGCAAGATCGATCACGCCTTTGCAGCGCGCAAGCTCACGCCCCGCATCGTGCTCGAAGCCATCGACTCTGACGTGATCAAGACCTATGTGCGCCTGGGCCTGGGCATCGGCATCGTGGCCGAGATGGCCATGCGCGACGACCCGGTGGGCGACCTGGCCGTGCGCCCCGTGGGTCACTTGTTTGGGCAGAGCGTGGCCCGCGTGGCCTTCAAGCGCGGCGCCTACCTGCGCAACTTTGTCTACAAGTTTGCCGAGCTGCTCAGCGACCGCCTGAGCCGCGAGCTGATTGCCCGTGCAATGACTGGGCACGTCAACGATTACGAACTCTGACTTGCGCTCTCCACCAGAAGCCTTCTGACTCTTCCAGAATTCCCCCGTTTTCCAAGCTGCTGCGCCATGACCTCCACCACCGCCCGCACACCCGCCTTCCCCAGCAAGCTGCCCAACGTCGGCACCACCATCTTCACCGTGATGTCGGCGCTGGCCACCGAACACAAGGCGGTGAACCTGGGCCAGGGCTTTCCTGACTTTGAATGCGCGCCCGAGCTGGTGAACGCTGTCACCGCCGCCATGCAAGCCGGCCACAACCAGTACCCGCCCATGACCGGTGTGCCCGCCCTGCGCGAAGCCGTGGCCCGCAAGATCGAGACACTGCATGGCCGCGCCTACAACCCCAACACCGAAATCACCATCACCGCCGGTGCCACGCAGGCCATCATCACCGCCATCCTGGCCATCGTGCACCCGGGTGACGAGGTGATCGTGCTCGACCCGTGCTACGACAGCTATGTGCCCAACATCGAGCTGGCCGGCGGCAAGGCCGTGCGCGTACCGCTCACACCCGGCACCTTCCGGCCCGACTTCGCCAAGATCAGCGCGGCCATCACACCCCGCACCCGCGCCATCCTCATCAACAGCCCGCACAACCCCAGCGCCACCATCTGGACGGCCGAGGAAATGCGCCAGCTGGAAGACCTGCTCGCCCCCACCGACATCCTGCTTATCAGCGACGAGGTGTACGAACACATGGTGTTCGACGGTGTCGAGCACCAGAGCGCTGCGCGCTTTCCCGGCCTCGCCGCGCGGGCCTTCATCGTGTCCAGCTTTGGCAAAACCTTCCACGTCACCGGCTGGAAAGTCGGCACTGTGGCAGCGCCTGCAGCGCTCACAGCAGAGTTCCGCAAGGTCCACCAGTTCAACGTGTTCACCGTCAACACACCGGTGCAGCACGGCCTGGCGGCCTACCTGCAAGACCCCACGCCCTACCTGCAGTTGCCCGCGTTCTACCAGGCCAAGCGCGACCTGTTCCGCGAGGGCTTGGCGGGCTCGCGCTTCAAGCTGCTGCCCAGCACCGGCAGCTACTTCCAGTGCGTGGACATTTCGGCCATCAGCGATTTGAACGAGGCCGATTTCTGCCAGTGGCTCACCCGCGAGGTGGGCGTGGCGGCGATTCCACTGTCCGCGTTTTATGGCGACGGGTTTGACCAGCGTGTGGTGCGGTTCTGCTTCGCCAAGAAGGACGAGACGCTGCGCGCCGCGCTGGAGCGGCTGCGCAAGCTCTGATCCGCAGGGCCCTCCAGGACTCTTACTTCGTCTGCCGCGCCAGCCACACACCCGCAGCCGCCAGCGCCATCCCCGCCAGCGCCCAGCCGCTGAGCGTCTCGCCAAACATCGCCCAGGCGATCAGCGCTGTGGTGGGCGGGGTCAGGTAGAACAGGCTGGCCACATTGACCGCGCCGCCCCGGCGGATGAGCAGGTTCAACAGGCTCACGGCCCCCAGTGAGAGCACCAGCACCAGCCAGCCCAGCGCAAACACAAACTCGCCGGTCCACGATATGGCCATGGATTCGGTGGCGTAGGCGACGGCGGCCATGGCCACCGCACAGGGCAGGTACTGAATGACAGAGCCCGTGCGCAAGTCGAACGAGGGGCAAAACCGCTTCTGGTACAACGTGCCCGCCGTGATGCCCAGCAGCGCGACCACCGCCGGCAGCAGCATGCCCAGCAAAGCACCAGCCGGCACGGTAGCCACCTTGCCGGCCACTACCAGCGCCACGCCGGTGAAGCCCAGGGCCAGGCCCGCCCATTGGGCTGACCGCACCTTCTCGCCCAGCAAAGCCCCGGCCACCAGGGCTGTCAGCAGCGGCTGCAACCCCACCACCAGCGCTGTAATGCCCGACGGCAGCCCGTGCCCGATGGCCATGAACACCCCGCCCAGGTACACACCGTGCACCAGCAGGCCCGACACCCCGATGTGCAGCCAGGCCCTGCCCGAAGGCGGCCACGGCGCACGCGCTACGGCGACCACCGCGAGCATGAGCACGATGACGATGGCAAACCGCAGCGCCAGAAAGGTCAGCGGCTCCACATACGGCAGCCCCAGCTTGGCGCCGATAAATCCGGTGCTCCAGAGCGCCACAAACAGCAGGGGGACGAGGGAATCGAGCGGACTGGAAGCGCTGGGACGGAGCGGTGTGGCCTGGGTCATGGAGAACAGAAGCGTGATGCAGGGTGGGATGATCGCAGCTTGCGAGCGCTTTTGCTGCAGGCCAATGTGAGCGTTCTCTAATGACCCGTTGGAAGAACGGACAGACCTCAAGGTGCGCCACACCTGCCGAGCGCGCAGACGCCCGAAACCAGTGCGAGAACCGGCAAACCCGCGCTTCAAAGTAACGTTTTGAATAAAAACGGCCTGTAGCGCTTGAATGGCAAGCGCATAAAGCTATAAATTCAATAGCAAATTGCTATGCATCTTGATGCCAGCACAGCCTGGCGCCCGCGCATCTTGATGCGATCTTGATACCCCGCGCCCCACTCTTGCGCCCGTCTTGATGCGGCCGTTCCTAGCATCGGTCCATGTCTCAAGGAGGACGCTATGGACTGGATATTGATGGCGGTGGGAGGCCTGCTGTGGCTGGCCGTCTATGGCTTGGCCAAGGGTTGCGCGCTGCTGCAACGCCAGGCACAAGGGGGGCGGTCATGACCAGCGGCTGGATGATTCTGGCGGCCGTGCTCGCCGCTGCGCTTTTGGTGTACCTGATCGCCGTGCTGCTGCGGCCGGAGGACTTTTCATGAGCACCGGTGCCTGGCTGCAATTGGCGGTGTTTTTGGCACTGCTGCTGGCGCTGGCTTGGCCGCTGGCGCGTTATATCGACACCGTGATGGCGGGCCGCTTTGCGCTGGGACGGAGGCTGGAAGGCCCGCTCTTCAGGCTGGCAGGCGTGCGGCCCGACGAAGAGACCGGCTGGCTGCGCTACGCGCTGGGCCTGCTGGTGTTCAACGGCCTGGGCGTGCTGGCGGTGTATGCACTGCAGCGTTGGCAGGCTGTGTTGCCGCTCAACCCGCAGGGCATGGCTGCGGTGGCGCCCGATTCGGCCTTCAACACCGCCATCAGCTTTGTCACCAACACCAACTGGCAAGGCTATGGCGGCGAGAGCACCATGAGCTACCTCACGCAGATGCTGGCGCTGACGGTGCAGAACTTTCTGTCTGCCGCCACGGGCTTGGTCGTCGTCATTGCGCTGGTGCGTGGCTTTTCAAGGCACTCAGCACAATCCATTGGCAATGTGTGGGCCGACCTGACCCGCGCCACGCTGTGGGTGCTGCTGCCCCTGTCGCTGGTGTTGGCCGTGGTGTTTGCAGGCCAGGGCGTGATCCAGAACCTGTCGCCTTACACCGAAGTACAGACACTTGAGCCCGTGCACTACGACGCGCCCAAGCTCGATGGTGCGGGCCAGCCGGTGCTGGACGCCCAGGGCGCCCCGGTGACGGAACCCGCCACGCAAGCCACCCAAACGCTGGCCATGGGCCCCGTGGCCTCGCAGTTGGCCATCAAGATGCTGGGCACCAACGGTGGCGGCTTCTTCAACGCCAACTCGGCCCACCCGTTCGAGAACCCCTCGGCCGCCAGCAACCTGCTGCAGATGCTGGCGATCTTCCTCATCCCCGCCGCGCTGTGCCTGGTGTTTGGCCGCATGGTGGGCGATGAGCGCCAGGGCTGGACGATTCTGGCCACGATGAGCCTGCTCTTCGTGGTCGCAGTAGTGGCAACCACCGCCTTCGAGCAGCAAGGCAACCCACTGCTGGCATCGCTGGGTGTGGACCAGGCAGCCAGCGCCCTGCAGGCAGGCGGCAACATGGAAGGCAAGGAAACGCGCTTTGGCATCGCCACCTCGGCCCTGTTCGCAGTGATCACCACGGCCGCCAGCTGCGGCGCGGTGATTGCGATGCACGACAGCTTCACCCCCCTGGGCGGCATGGTGCCCATGGTGCTGATGCAGATGGGCGAGGTGGTGTTTGGCGGTGTCGGCTCGGGCCTGTACGGCATGCTGGTGTTCGCCATCATGGCGGTGTTCATCGCCGGGCTGATGATTGGCCGCACGCCCGAGTACCTGGGAAAGAAGATCGAGACGCATGAGATGAAGCTCGTCTCCATCGCCATCCTCGTCACGCCCCTGCTGGTGCTGCTGGGCACGGCCGTGGCGGTGATGAGCGAGGCAGGCCGCGCAGGCCTCTCCAACCCTGGCGCGCACGGCTTCAGCCAGGTGCTGTATGCGCTGTCTTCCGCCGCCAACAACAACGGCAGCGCCTTCGCTGGCCTGTCGGCCAACACCCCCTTCTACAACGTGCTGCTGGCCGTGGCCATGTGGCTGGGCCGCTTTGGCGTGATCGTGCCGGTGCTGGCCATGGCCGGGTCGCTGGCCGCCAAGAAGCGCGCCACCGCCACCGATGGCACCTTGCCCACCCATGGCCCGCTGTTTGTGGCGCTGCTGGCGGGCGTGGTGCTGCTGGTGGGCTTGCTGAACTATGTGCCCGCCCTCGCGCTGGGCCCGGTGGTAGAGCATCTCGTGCTCACACCCCGTTAAGAAATGGCTGGGAGATTGTGATGACCCGCAAAACATTGACCCTGTTCGACCCTGCCCTGGTGCGCCCCGCGCTGCTGGAGGCTTTCAAGAAGCTGGACCCGCGTGTGCAATGGCGCAACCCGGTGATGTTTGTGGTGTATGTAGGCAGCGCCTTCACCACCGCGCTGGCCGCCAGCAAGCCCGAGGGCTTCACCGCCGCCGTGGCGCTGTGGCTGTGGTTCACCGTGCTGTTTGCCAACTTTGCCGAGGCCATGGCCGAAGGCCGCAGCAAGGCCCAGGCGGCCTCGCTACGCGGGCTGAAAAAGCAGACCTGGGCCAAAAAGCTCGACGGCCAGTTTGACCGCACCACGCCACGCTCCGAGCTGACCTGGCTGCCGCTGGAGGCTGCGAACCTGCGCAAGGGCGATGTGGTGCTGGTGGAAGCCGGTGACACCATTCCCGCCGATGGCGAGGTGATCGACGGCGTGGCCTCGGTGGACGAAAGTGCCATCACGGGCGAATCGGCCCCGGTGATCCGCGAATCGGGCGGCGACTTCTCGGCCGTGACCGGCGGCACTCGCGTGCTGTCCGACTGGATCGTGGTGCGCGTGGCCGTGAACCCCGGCGAGACCTTTGTCGACCGCATGATCGCCATGGTGGAGAACGCCAAACGCCACAAGACACCCAACGAGATCGCGCTGACCATCCTGCTGGTGGCGCTGACCATCGTGTTCCTGGGCGTGGTGGTTACGCTGCTGCCGTTCTCGCTGTTCAGCGTGCAAGCCAGCGGCGCGGGCGAGCCTGTGAGCCTGGTGGTGCTGGTCGCCCTGCTGGTGTGCCTGATCCCCACCACCATTGCGGGCCTGCTCAGCGCCATTGGCGTGGCGGGCATGAGCCGCATGATGCAGGCCAATGTGATCGCCACCTCAGGCCGCGCGGTGGAGGCGGCAGGTGATGTGGATGTGCTGCTGCTGGACAAGACCGGCACCATCACCCTGGGCAACCGCCAGGCCAGCCAGTTCGTGTCTGCGCCCGGAGTGACCGATGCCGCATTGGCCGATGCCGCCCAGCTCGCATCGCTGGCCGACGAAACCCCCGAAGGCCGCAGCATCGTGGTGCTGGCCAAGCAGAAGTTCAACCTGCGCGAACGTGACCTTTCCAGCCTGCAGGCCCAGTTTGTGCCCTTTACGGCGCAAACCCGCATGAGCGGGGTGGACTTGCCCGGCCCACGCCTGCTGCGCAAGGGCGCGGCCGATGCCATCCGCAAACATGTGGAGGCACTGGGCGGGCGCTTTCCTACCGCCGTGCAGACGGCGGTGGACGATGTATCACGCCGTGGCAGCACCCCGCTGGTGGTGGCCGACGGCGCCCACGTGCTGGGCGTGGTGGAGCTCAAGGACGTGGTCAAGGGCGGCATCAAGGAGCGCTTTGCCGAGCTACGCCGCATGGGCATCAAGACCGTGATGGTGACCGGCGACAACCGCCTCACGGCCGCCGCCATCGCGGCCGAGGCGGGTGTGGACGACTTCCTGGCCGAGGCCACGCCTGAGGCGAAGCTGCAGCTCATCCGCAGTTACCAGGCCAATGGCCAGCTGGTGGCCATGACCGGTGACGGCACCAACGACGCGCCCGCCCTGGCCCAGGCCGACGTGGCCGTGGCCATGAACACCGGCACCCAGGCCGCCAAGGAGGCGGGCAACATGGTGGACCTGGACAGCAACCCCACCAAGCTCATCGAGATCGTGGAGACCGGCAAGCAGATGCTGATGACGCGCGGCTCGCTTACCACCTTCAGCATTGCCAACGACATCGCCAAGTACTTCGCGATCATCCCGGCGGCGTTTGTCACCACCTACCCGCAGCTGTCGGCGCTGAACTTCATGCACCTGGCCAGCCCCTCGTCGGCCATCCTGTCGGCCGTGGTGTTCAACGCATTGATCATCATCTTTTTGATCCCGCTGGCCTTGAAGGGCGTGGCTTACCGCGCCGTGGGTGCCGCCGCGCTGCTGCGCCGCAACCTGGCCATCTACGGGCTGGGGGGCATGGTGGTGCCGTTCATTGGCATCAAGCTGATTGACATGGTGTTGGCCGCAGCCGGGTTGACTTGAACCAGGACCTCCCCCTGTGTCGCTTCGCGCCTTCCCCCTCCTCTCGCTTCGCTGCGCTACGCGGGGAGGGGGACGACACCCTCGCTGCGGGGCGGCCCTTGCTCGGTGTCCCCTGGCCTGGGCCGCGCCAGTCTGATGCGCAGCTCCCGGAATTTCATTGAAAGGAAAATCGTATGCCTATCCGTATTCCCCGCGACGACGTGCCCGCCAGCCCAGGCGGCCTGTTGCGCCCTGCCCTCACGCTGTTTATCGTGCTGTCCCTCGTCACCGGCCTGCTCTACCCGCTGGCCGTGACCGGTGTCGCACAAACGGCCTTCCCGCACCAAGCCAACGGCAGCCTCATCGCCCAGGGTGGCAAGGCGGTGGGCTCCGAGCTGATCGGCCAGTCGTTCAGCGAGCCCGGCCACTTCTGGGGCCGCCCATCGGCCACAGCGCCCATGCCCTACAACGCATCGGCCTCGGGCGGCTCCAACCTGGGCCCCACCAACCCGGCGTTGACCGATGCCGTCAAGGCGCGCATTGAAGCCCTGCGTGCTGCCGACCCGGGCAACACCCGCTCCGTGCCGGTGGACCTGGTCACCACATCGGCCAGCGGGCTGGACCCACACATCAGCCCGGCAGCCGCCGCCTACCAGAGCGAACGCGTGGCCCGTGCCAGAGGCCTGCCCGTGGGACAAGTGCAAGCCTTGGTGCAGCAGCACACCGACACCCCCTGGCTGGGCCTGCTGGGCGAGCCGCGTGTGAACGTTCTGGCCTTGAATCTGGCACTCGATTCGCTATCAAATAAATAGCCATCAGCGCAATTGATACTAGCGCTTGAGGCCTATTCGACATCAAATTGGTGGATACACTGTGCCCATGCAGGATCGCCCCGACCCCGACGCGCTGCTGCAGCGCATCCAGCAAGAGCGGGCCCAGCAGCAGCGCGGGCGGCTCAAGGTGTTTTTTGGCGCCTGCGCCGGGGTGGGCAAGACCTTTGCCATGCTGTCCGCCGCCCGGGCGGCACAGGCACAGGGCCTGCCCGTCACCATCGGCGTGGTCGAAACGCATGGCCGCACCGACACCGAGGCGCTGACCGCACACCTGCCGCGCCTGCCGCTGCGCGCCCTGCCCTACAAAGATCGCACCCTGCCCGAGTTTGACCTGGACGCCGCCCTGGCCTGGGGCGCTGCGCACCCCGAGGGCCTGGTGCTGCTGGACGAGCTGGCCCACAGCAATGTGGCCGGATCGCGCCACCCCAAGCGCTGGCAAGACGCCGAAGAGCTGCTGGCCGCTGGCATCGACGTGTGGTCCACCATGAACGTGCAGCACCTGGAGAGCCTGAACGACATCGTCAGCGGCATCACCGGCATCCGCGTGTGGGAGACGGTGCCCGACCAGTTTTTTGACGCTGCCGACGAAGTGGTGGTGGTGGACCTGCCGCCCGACGAGCTGCTGGCGCGCCTGAAAGCTGGCAAGGTCTACCTGCCCCAGCAGGCAGAGCGTGCCGCTGCCAACTTTTTCCGCAAAGGCAACCTGCTGGCCCTGCGTGAGCTGGCCCTGCGCCGCACCGCCGACCGGGTGGACGACGAAATGCGCGCCTACCGCCGCGCCAGCACCACCACGACGGAGACGGTGTGGCCCAACCGCGAAGCCCTGCTGGCCTGTGTGGGCACCGGCGACAACGCCGAAAAAGTCGTGCGCAGCTGTGCCCGCCTGGCCGCACAGCTCGACCTGCCCTGGCACGCCGTGCATGTGGAAACGCCCGAGCAGCAAGGCCAGTTGGCCACGCTGCACCCGCAGGTGGAGCGCACGCTGAAGATCGCGCAGCAACTGGGCGCCGCCGCCTGCGCCGTGCTGCCCGCAGCCCAGCCCGCACAAGCCCTGGTGCGCTACGCACGTGAGCACAACCTGGTGCGCGTGGTGATGGGGCGCAGCACCCGGCGCTGGCCCTGGCAGGCCACGCTGGCCGACCAGATCGGACAAAGTGCCAGCGACCTGGACCTGCTGCAGGTGGGCACACTGCCCAGCCGCAGCGCCGACACCACCGAGCGCAAAACCACCCGCACCAGCACCGCAGCCCCCCGCGCTGCATTCTGGCCCGGCTACATCGCCGCCGCCCTGGCCTGCTGCATTGCCGCCGTCATTGCCACACCGCTGGCCAACGTGCTGGAGCTGACCAACATCGTCATGCTGTTTTTGCTGGTGGTGGTGGGGGTGGCGCTGCGCTTTGGGCGCGGCCCGGCCATCATGGCGGCGTTCCTGGGCGTGGGGTTTTTTGACTTCTTCTTTGTGCCGCCCCGCTTCAACTTTGCGGTGAGCGACGCGCAGTACGTCGTCACCTTCGCCGTGATGCTCGTGGTGGCCCTGGTGGTGGGCCAGCTCACCGCCGGGCTCAAGGTGCAGGCCGAGGCCGCCACCGACCGCGAGCACCGTGTGCGCAGCCTATACGACATGGCGCGTGACCTGTCTGCCGCCCTGCTGCCCGAACAGGTGGCCGAGATTGGCGCACGCTTCATCACGGGCGAGTTCAGCGCAGGCAGCACGCTGGTGGTGGCCGACGATGACAACCGCCTGCAAGTGCTGCCCGGAGGCACCGCCCCCGTGGACATGGCCGTGGCGCAATGGGCATTCGAGCGCGGCGAGCCCGCAGGCCGGGGCACGGACACCTTGCACTCCAGCCCCACGCTGGTGCTGCCGCTCAAGGCGCCCATGCGCATCCGTGGCGTGCTGGTGGTGGCGATGCCGCAAGGCCAGGTGCCGGGCGTAGAACCGCGCCGCCTGCTGCAGACCTGCGCCTCGCTGCTGGCCATTTCGCTCGAACGCATCCACTACATCGACGTGGCGCAGAGAAGCACGGTGCAGATCGAGTCCGAGCGGCTGCGCAACTCGCTGCTCTCGGCCATCTCGCACGATTTGCGCACGCCGCTGGCCTCACTGGTCGGCCTGGCCGAATCACTGGCCATGGTGCAGCCGCCCCTGCCTGCCCATCAACAAGAGCTGACCGGCGCCATCCAGCAATCCGCCCAGCGCATGAGCGCGCTGGTCAACAACCTGCTGGACATGGCCCGCCTGGAGGCCGGGGCCGTGCAGCTCAACAAGGCCTGGCAGCCGCTGGAAGAAGTGGTGGGCAGCGCCCTCGCCGCCAGCGCCCCGGCCATAGCAACGCACCGGGTCGAAGTGACTCTGCCCGACGACCTGCCGCTGCTGCAGATCGATGCCGTGCTGATGGAGCGCGTGCTAGTCAACCTGCTGGAAAATGCTGCCAAGTACACGCCTGCAGGCACCACCCTCCATATCAGCGCGCAGCCCCAAAGCGATGCGGTGGCACTGACCCTCACCGATGAAGGCCCCGGCCTGCCCAAAGGCCGCGAAGAGTTGCTGTTTGAAAAGTTCGAGCGCGGCGCCCGCGAGAGCGCGACGCCCGGTGTGGGCCTGGGGCTGGCCATCTGCCGCGCCATCGTGCAGGCGCATGGTGGCAGCATCCGAGGCGATACGATCTTGAACGCTCAAGGCCAGGCTGCCGGGGCGCGCTTTACGCTGCTGCTGCCACGCGGCACACCGCCCACCGACCTGGGCGATGACGCCGACGCCTGACACCCTTGCATCCATGCCATGCCATGACCGACCTGCCCACGCACATCCTCATTGTTGAAGACGAAGCCGATATCCGCCGCTTTGTGCGCCTGACGCTGGAGACCGAAGGCCACACCGTGCACGAGGCCGCGACCCTGCAGCGCGGCCTGATCGAAGCCGGCACCCGCCGCCCCGACCTGGTGGTGCTGGACCTGGGCCTGCCCGATGGGGATGGCGTCGATTTGATCCGAGACCTGCGCACCTGGTCGGCCATGCCCATCATCGTGCTCTCGGCCCGCAGCGCCGAGGCCAGCAAGATCGCGGCGCTGGATGCCGGCGCCGACGACTACCTCGTCAAGCCCTTTGGCTCGGGCGAGCTGATGGCCCGCGTGCGCGCCCAGCTGCGGCGCAGCCAAAGGACATCCGGCGCCGAAGCCACACCCGTCATCCAGTTCGGCGCCATCACCGTGGACCTTGCCCGCCGTACGGTGGAGCGCCGCACGCAAAGCAATGGCGAAGGCGATGGCAGCGAGGCCCTGCACCTCACGCCCATCGAATACAAGCTGCTCACCTATCTGGCCTCCCAGCCTGACCGCGTCATCACCCACGCCCAGCTGCTCAAGGCCGTATGGGGCCCAGGCCATGCTGAAGACACGCACTACGTGCGCGTACACATGGCCAACCTGCGCAAGAAGGTGGAGGACAACGCCTCCATGCCCCGGCACTTGCGGACTGAGGCGGGTATCGGGTACCGGTTCGTACCCTGACGCCAACTCACGAACTGCGCGCGCCAGTGCAACGCAACGCCCGCTCCCCCGCCACGCGCAGCCGCTCCTGCAGCGACGCGGGCGCCAGCACCTCAAACTCCACGTCCAGCGCCATGAGCCAGAACACCAGTGCATCGCTGGCGGCGCATGCCAGCTGGCACTGCTGCCCATCGGCCAGCGTTGTGACCACACCGGCCGACTGCGGAATGCGCCGCGCCATTTCTGCATAAGGTGCATGCAGCACCACCCGCGCCTGGTCGGGGTGCGGCGCTGCGGTGATGGAGCGGGACACGTACGCCTTGAGGTCGCCGCCGTCCGGCCCGGGGCGCGGCGAGAAATGCGCGCCGACTTCGGGCTTTGCCACCATGCGGTCGATGCGAAAAGTGCGCCAGTCGCCACGGTCGCAGTCCCACGCCACCAGGTACCAGCGCATGCCGGTGTGCACCACGCCCTGTGGCTCCACCGAGCGCTGGGTAGCGCGCCCCCTGCCGTCTTCGTACGAGAAGCCAAGCCGCAACTGGTCGCGGCAGGCCGACGCCAGTGTCGCCAGCAGCGAGGCCTCAACCACGGGCCCGGTGCGGTCCAGCGGCAGGATGGTGGAGCGCAACGCGTCCACTTGCTCACGCAGCCGCAGGGGCATGGCCTGCTCCAGTTTCACCAAGGCGCGCAAGGCGGGCTCTTCAATGCCGCCCACGGCACCCGCAGTGGCGGTGCGCAGCGCAATCGATACGGCCAGGGCTTCTTCATCGTCGAGCAGCAATGGGGGCAACGCCTGCCCCGCGCGAAAGGCATAGCCGCCCGCCACGCCACTGCTGGCCTGCACCGGGTAGCCCAGCTGGCGCAGGCGATCGATGTCGCGCCGCAGCGTGCGCGGATGCACTTCCAGCCGCTCGGCCAGCTCGGGGCCCATCCAGTGGCTGCGGGTTTGCAGCAGGGACAGCAGGCGCAACAGGCGTGTGGAAGAACTGAGCATGCCGCCACTGTACGTTGAATCGAGGACTGAAATTGTCCGCAATGGTTCTTACAGTGACTCCACCTTTTCTTCCACCACGACCAAGGAGTTTTCCATGTCCATCGTCCTTTACTGGCACCCCATGTCCAGCGCCACCCCGATTGCCTGCGCACTCACCGAGCTGGGCGTGCCCCACGAGCGCGTGAAGATCGACATCCGCACCGGAGAGCAGCGCCGCCCCGAATATCTCGCCCTGAACCCCAACGGCAAGGTCCCCACGCTGACGGTGGACGGTGCGCCCATGTTCGAGGCCCTGGCCATCCACTTGTGGCTGGGCCATCGCTACGGCATCGAGCGTGGCCTGTGGCCTGCCGCCGGCACGCCCGAGGCGCTGCAGGCGCTGTCGTGGTGCACCTGGGCGTACGTGACCTATGGCACGGTGCTGGTGCGCCTGCAGTTGGCCACGCAGGGCGAAGAGGCGCTGCGCAGCCCTGCCCATGCACAGGCAGCCACAGCGGGGCTGAACGACCTGCTCACCCTGCTGGATGCCCGCCTGGCCGCCCAGCCCTGGATGCTGGGCGCGGACTATTCGCTGGTGGATCTGGTGGTGGGCTCGGTGCTGGGCTACAGCGTGTACCTGGGTGCCCCCGTCAATGCACACCCGCATGTGCAGGCCTGGCTGGCGCGGGTGCAGGCGCGACCTGCGATGCAAATCGAGGCCTGAGAGGCTGAGAGTCTTTTATCCACGCCCGCCTTGCACGCCAAAAAGCCCCGGCTCTTCGTTGCAAATGCTCGCCATAGCTCGAGCTATGGCTGTGCTTTGCGCCTCGATCCGAGGCGTTTTCGCGCGCCTTTCGGGCTCGGCTAAAAAACTCTCAGCCTCTGAGCGCGCGGTCGATCAACGCTGCTGCTACAGCAGCACGATGTCGTACTGCTCCTGCCCCATCGCGCTTTCGGCCTGCAGCGAGATGGGTTTTTTGATGAAGTCCGAGAGGCCGGCCAGGTGCTGGCTTTCTTCGTCCAGGAACAGCTCCACCACCCGCGCGGACGCCACCACGCGGAACTCGCGCGGGTTGAATTGGCGGGCTTCGCGCAGGATCTCGCGCAGGATGTCGTAGCACACGCTGCGCGCGGTTTTGACGCTGCCCTTGCCCTGGCACACCTCGCAGGGCTCGCACAGCATGTGGGCCAGTGACTCGCGGGTTCGCTTGCGCGTCATCTCCACCAGACCCAGTTGCGAGAAGGTGCCAGATGACATGGTCTTGACCCTGTCGCGGGCCAGCTGCTTTTTGAACTCCGACAGCACGGCCTGCTGGTGGTCGTCCCGCACCATGTCGATGAAGTCCACGATGATGATGCCACCCAGGTTGCGCAGACGCAGCTGGCGCGCAATGGCTTGCGCGGCCTCCAGGTTGGTCTTGAAGATGGTGTCGTCAAAATTGCGCGCACCCACGTAGCCGCCGGTGTTCACGTCGATGGTGGTGAGCGCCTCGGTCTGGTCCACGATGAGGTAACCGCCCGATTTCAAATCGACCCGGCGGCCCAGGGCCTTGGCCACCTCTTCGTCAATGGAGTACAGGTCAAAAATCGGCCGCTCGCCCTTGTAGTGCTGCAGCTTGCCAGCGGCTGCGGGCATGAACTCCTGCCCGAACGCGCGCAGGCGCTGGAACTGCTCCATCGAATCCAGGCGGATGGTCTGCGTGTGGTCGCCCACCAGATCGCGCAGCACACGCTGCAGCAGGTCCAGGTCCTGGTGCAACAGCGACATGGCCGGCAGCTTGAGCGATGCCTCCTTGATGCGCGCCCAGGTCTTGCGCAGGTAGGCGATGTCTTCGGCCAGCTCGGCATCGGTGGAATCTTCGCCGTTGGTGCGCAGAATGAAGCCGCCGCCACCGCCCGTGGACTTGTCGCCCACCAGCGCCTGCAGCCGCGCGCGCAGCGCATCGCGCTCGGCGGGAGGGATCTTCTGCGACACGCCCACATGGTCGTCCTGCGGCAAAAAAACCAGCAAGCGACCGGCAATGCTGATCTGCGTGGACAACCGCGCGCCCTTGGTGCCAATCGGGTCCTTGATGACCTGCACCATGAGCGCCTGGCCCTCGAACACCTGCTTTTCGATCGGTACCTGCGGCTCGTTCTTGCGGGCAAATGCGGGCGGCTCGCCATCGGGCTGGCGCTGCCACACGTCAGCCACGTGCAAGAAGGCGGCACGCTCCAGCCCGATGTCGATAAAGGCCGACTGCATGCCTGGCAGCACGCGCGAGACCTTGCCCAGATAGACATTGCCGACCAGACCCCGCTCCAGCGTGCGCTCGATGTGCAGCTCCTGCACGGCGCCGTGCTCCACCACGGCCACCCGGGTTTCCTGGGGGGACCAATTGATCAGGATGTCTTGTTGCATGGCTTCGTGGTGGTTGTCTATTGTTCGCGTCGCTTGGATCGCAACTTAGATCGCAAATCCCGCTGCGCGCAGCAGCTGCGCGGTCTCGTACATCGGCAGCCCCATGATGCCCGAATAGCTGCCCGCCAGGTGCTCCACATACGCCGCCGCCCGGCCCTGGATGCCGTAGGCGCCTGCCTTGCCCAGCGGCTCGCCCGTAGCCACATACGCCTCGATCTGCGCAGGTGCCATGGGCGCGAAAGTGACGCGCGATACCGACAATGCCGTCAGCCGTTTGGTGCCTACCTGCACAGCCACGGCGGTCAGCACGCGGTGCTCGTGCCCTGCCAGTTCAGCCAGCATGCGCGTCGCATGGGCGGCATCGTCTGGCTTGCCATAGATGGTGCGGCCCAGGGCTACGGTGGTATCGGAACACAGGATGGGCGCATCCGGTAACTGGCGCCGTGCGCGCCGGGCCACGGCCGCGTCGAGCTTGAGGGCCGTCACGCGCTCCACGTACGCTGTGGGCGCTTCGCCAGGCAGCACCACCTCGATGGCCTCGGCATCCTCGGGCTCGTCGCCATCCACGTTGGGCAGCAGCAGTTCGTGGCGCACGCCCAACTGCTCAAGCAACTGGCGGCGGCGCGGGCTCTGGGAGGCGAGGTAGATGAAGTCGGGCATGAACGGATTTTGAATAAAAATCGGCTCTAGCGCTTATTCATCAAGCGCTAGCAGCTATGAAAACAGGAGTAGCACAGACCATCATCGCAAAGGGTCTGCTTCATTCACGATGGTAAGGATGCCCGGCGTTCACCGACCAGGCGCGGTACAGCTGCTCGATGAGCAGCACCCGCACCATGGCGTGCGGCAACGTCAGGTCCGAGAGGCGGATGCGCTCGTGCGCACCCTGGCGAAAGGCCGGGTCCAGCCCGTCGGGGCCACCGATGACCAATGCCACATCGTCACCGCCCAGTTGCCAGCCCTTGAGCCGTTCGGCCAGGGCCTTGGTGGTGAGGTTGGTACCACGCTCGTCCAGTGCCACCACGCGCGTGCCACGCGGAATGGCGGCTTCGATGCGCTCGCGCTCGGCGGCATAGAGCGTCTCCAGCGTCTTGGAGCCGCGCGGCTCGGTCTTGACGGCCTTGAGCTCGACCTTGAGTTCAGGTGGAAAACGTTTGGCGTAATCGTCGTACGCGGTCTGCGCCCAGTCGGGCACCCGCTGACCGACCGCCACTATCAGCAGCTTCATGGATCAACCTGGATGCGTGAGGGAGTCACCGCTGCCGCGCGCAAGCGATGGAGCGCGCGGCAGCTGAAACGGATCAGCCCTTGCTGCGAGCAAGTGCCTTCTTGGCCGCGGGCTTGGAGCCCGATGCGGAGGCTGGCTTGGCAGCTGCGCGCGCAGGGGACTTGGCAGCTGGCGACTTCTTGGCCGCAGGCTTCTTGGCGCCACCGGGCTTGACCACCACCGTCTTGACAGGGGTCTTGGTGGCTGCGGGCTTCTTGGTGGCAACTGCGCCAGTGGTCTTGCTGGCTGGCTTGGCGGTGCTTGTCTTGGCAGCCGATTTGGCAGGTGCAGCCTTGGCCGCAGTTTTTGCAGCGGGCTTGGGGGCTGTTTTGGCAGCAGTCTTCGCAGCGGTCTTGGCGACCGCCTTGACGGTGGCCTTGCCCGAACGGGCGGCTACGGTGGGGGCCGCCGCCTTCTTGGCGGGCGCCTTACCTGCCGCCTTGGCGTCCGACTTGGCCGCCTTCTGGGCCGACTTCTTCTCGGCCAACTCCGTGGCAGCGCTGGACACTGGCTTGGCTGCGCCGAGCTTCAGGCGCACGGGGGTGTCGCCCCACAGCTCTTCCAGGCGGTAGTACTGGCGGATGGCCGGTTGCATGATGTGCGCCACAGCCGCGCCGCAGTCCACGATGATCCATTCGCCGTTGTCTTCGCCTTCGATGCGGGGCTTGGAGAACCCAGCCTCCTTGACCGCGTCGCGTACGCTGGCGGCCAGGGCCTTGGTCTGGCGGTTGGAGGTGCCCGATGCCACGATCACCCGTTCAAACAGCGGCGAGAGATGCTCGGTGTTGAAGACCTGGATGTCTTGCGCCTTGACGTCTTCCAGGCCATCAACAATGGCGCGCTGGAGTTTGGTGACGTCTTTTTTGGCAGCGGTTTCCGATTTGGTGGAGGTGGTCATCAGGCGGTGAATAGAGAGGGAATGGAATCAATATAGCGTGCAACGCATCGCGCAGCCAGCGGGCTGGGCCTTGAGTGTTGCGCGGGTGTTGTGCTGGGGCGCTGCAGCAATATGAGGTGTTTTTGACCTCTTGCGCTCATGTGAAAAGCGCTGGCAGCTATTGAAATTATAGCTTTTGCGTTTTTCAGGCCATTGACTGCGCTGCGCCAAGGCCTTCAGCCAGCCAGTCGCGCCGCACCAAAAAGCGCTGCGTGAGGTCGGCTTCGGCCGAATCGGCTGCGTCAGAGCGCTGGTAAGACCACGACACAAGCGGCGGCATGGACAGCAAAATGGACTCGGTTCGCCCGCCCGACTGCAGGCCAAAGTGTGTACCCCGATCCCACACAAGGTTGAACTCGACATAGCGGCCCCGGCGATACAGCTGGAAGTCGCGTTCGCGCTCGCCGTGGGGCATGCCCCGACGTTTCTCGACGATGGGCAGGTAGGCGCTCAGGAAGGCGTCGCCCACCGACTGCGTCATCGCCAGGCTTTGTTCAAAGCCCAGCTCCGAGAAATCGTCATAGAACACGCCGCCCACGCCGCGCTGCTCGCTGCGGTGCTTGAGATAAAAGTACTCGTCGCACCATTGCTTGAAGCGGGGGTACTTGTCGTCGCCAAAGGCGCTGAGCGCATCGCGGCAGGTGCGGTGAAAGTGCACCGCATCCTCTTCAAACCCGTAGTACGGCGTGAGGTCCATGCCGCCGCCAAACCAGCAGGTGGGCGCCTGACCGGGGTGGCCGGCGGCGATCATGCGCACATTCATGTGCACCGTGGGCACATATGGGTTGCGCGGGTGGAACACCAGCGACACGCCCATGGCCTCGAACGGCGCACCCGCCAGCTCGGGCCGGTGCTGCGTGGCCGAAGGTGGCAGCTGCGGGCCGCGTACGTGGCTGAAGCCGCAACCCGCGCGCTCGAACACCCGCCCGCCTTCCATGATCTTGGTGATGCCGTCACCTTGCAGCGGCTCGCCGGGTGGCTTGCTCCAGGCATCGGCCAGAAAGCGTGCGCTGCCCTCGCCTTCAGCGGCTTCCATGGCTTCCAGCGCATCGGTGATGCGGGCCTGAAGGCCCACCAGGTAGCCGCGCACGCGGGTCACCGTGTCGGCAGGGTTCAGGGTCTGAGCGTCTGCCATCAGCTTTTCAGGGCACGGAAGCCAATATCGCGGCGGTACTGCGCGCCGTCAAACTGGATGCCGCGTGCCACGTCATACGCACGCTGCTGCGCCTGCTTGACGCTGTCGGCCAGCACCGTCACACACAACACCCGGCCACCGGTCACGCTGACCACACCATCCTTCAGCTGCGTGCCCGCATGGAACACCACGGCATCGTCCGCCTCAGCCGGCAGGCCAGTGATGGGGTCACCCTTGCGCGGATTCTCCGGGTAGCCATGGGCGGCCATGACCACGCCCAGCGCGGTGCGGCGGTCCCATTGCAGTTCCATCTGGTCGAGTTTGCCGTCAGCAGCAGCGGCCATCACGTCGCTGAAGTCACTCTTCAGGCGCATCAGGATGGGCTGCGTCTCGGGGTCACCCATGCGGCAATTGAATTCGAGCGTCTTGGGCTGGCCCTTGGCGTCGATCATCAGGCCCGCATACAGGAAGCCGGTGTAGGGAATGCCGTCCTTTTCCATGCCCCGGATGGTGGGCAGGATGATCTCGCGCATCGCGCGGGCATGCACATCGGCCGTGACCACGGGGGCGGGCGAATACGCCCCCATGCCGCCGGTGTTGGGGCCTTCGTCGCCGTCTTTGAGGCGCTTGTGGTCCTGGCTGGTGGCCAGGGCCAACACGTTCTTGCCGTCGCACAGCACGATGAAACTGGCTTCCTCGCCTTCGAGGAATTCCTCGATCACCACGCGCGCGCCGCCTTCGTTGTGCGTCACACCGTATTTGTTGTCCACCAGCATGAAGTCCACCGCGTCGTGGGCTTCCTGCAGCGTCATGGCCACGACCACGCCCTTGCCCGCTGCCAGGCCGTCGGCCTTGATGACGATGGGTGCACCCAGCCGGTCCACAAACGCGTGGGCGGCGACCGGGTCGGTAAAGGTATCGTAGTCGGCCGTGGGGATGCCATGGCGGCGCATGAAGGCCTTAGAGAAGGCCTTGGAGCTTTCGAGCTGGGCTGCCGCCTTGGTGGGGCCGAAGATGCGCAGGCCGTTGGCACGGAACTCATCGACCACACCGGCCGCCAGCGGCGCCTCTGGGCCCACCACCGTCAGTGCGATCTTTTCGGCCTGGGCCCACGCGCGCAGCTCGCGCACGTCGGAGATCGCCACGTTTTCGAGCTTGGGGTTCAGGGCCGTGCCACCGTTGCCGGGCGCCACAAACACCTTGGTCACCTTGGGGGACTGGCTCAGTTTCCACGCCATCGCGTGTTCACGGCCGCCGCCACCAATCACAAGTACTTTCATAGGAACCTTTGGTGAACCCTGCCCACAGCGCTGCGCTGCTGGGCGGGACTCGGGGGAATATCAGTCGGAAAACAAGTCAGGGCAAGAAAAAAGCGGCGACCTGCAGGGGCAGGGTCACAATGCCGCGTTGTGGTAAACCTCCTGGGTGTCGTCCAGGTCTTCCAGCACATCCAGCAGTTTTTGCATCTTGACGGCATCTTCGCCGGTCAGCTCGATCGTGTTTTCGGGCCGCATGGTCACGCCCGCCACTTCGGCCGTCAGGCCTGCGGCCTCCAGCGCGTTTTTCACCGCTTCAAAGTCGGCTGGGGCGGTCAGCACCTCCACCGCGCCGTCTTCGTCGGTCACCACGTCTTCAGCGCCTGCCTCCAGCGCCACTTCCATCACCTTGTCTTCGCTGGTGCCGGGGGCAAAAATCAGCTGGCCGCAGTGCTTGAACTGGAACACCACCGAGCCTTCGGTGCCCATGTTGCCTCCATGCTTGCTGAACGCGTGGCGCACTTCGGCCACGGTGCGCACGCGGTTGTCGGTCATGGTATCGATCATGATGGCTGCGCCACCAATGCCGTAGCCTTCGTAGCGGATTTCTTCGTACGTCAGGCCTTCGGCGTTGCCCGTGGCCTTGTCGATGTTGTACTTGATGCGGTCGGCGGGCATGTTGGCCGCCTTGGCCTTGTCCACCGCCAGGCGCAGGCGGGGGTTGGCTGACAGGTCACCGCCACCGGCGCGGGCGGCCACAGTGATTTCACGAATGATGCGGGTCCAGATCTTGCCGCGTTTTTCATCCTGGCGCCCTTTGCGGTGCTGGATATTCGCCCATTTACTGTGTCCTGCCACGGGAAGTCCTTCTGTACTTGGTGTATTGATTTAATCTACTCAGTGGATTTTACTTTTTGCTGAACCCAGGGAACCTCTGCACGCTTCGCGCGGAAAGTGGGCGCTGTGGATCGGGATGGGCTGCCAGGCACAAAGCGCAGCAATAGCTACAGCTATTGCGAGCATTTGTAACGCAGCAGGCCGCCCGAGACCGCAGATGCACACGGCGCGCGACGCGTGCAGAGGCTCCCTCACCCCGAGGAAACCCGAAATGGCCGAACCCCTGCTGATTGCCAAGCACGACACGATTGAATGCCACCTGCTTCCCGGCCTGGCCAACCGCCACGGGCTCATCACCGGCGCCACCGGCACGGGCAAGACCGTGACGCTGCAGACCCTGGCTGAGAACTTCTCGCGCATCGGCGTGCCAGTATTCATGGCCGATGTGAAGGGCGACCTCACGGGCGCCAGCCAGCCCGGCAAGATTGGCGACAAGCTAGCCGGCGTGCTCAAGGAGCGGGGCCTGGACCTGCCCACGCCCCTGGCCTGCCCCACCACGCTGTGGGATGTGTTTGGCGAACAGGGCCACCCGGTGCGCGCCACGGTGTCGGACATGGGCCCGTTGCTGCTGGGCCGCATGCTCAACCTGAACGAGACCCAGCTGGGCGTACTCAACCTGGTCTTCAAGATCGCCGACGATAACGGCATGCTGCTGCTGGACCTGAAGGACCTGCGGGCCATGCTGCAATATGTGGGCGACAACGCCAAGGACTTCACTACCGAATACGGCAACGTCAGCGCCGCCAGCGTGGGCGCCATCCAGCGCGGACTGCTGCAGATCGAGCAGCAGGGCGGCACGCAGTTCTTCGGCGAGCCCATGCTCAACATCCAGGACTTCATGCAGACCGTGGACGGCCATGGCGTGGTCAACATCCTGGCGGCCGACAAGCTGATGAACTCGCCGCGCCTGTACGCCACGTTCTTACTGTGGATGTTGTCGGAGCTGTTCGAGCAACTGCCCGAAATCGGCGATCCCGACCAGCCCAAACTGGTGTTCTTCTTTGACGAGGCCCACCTGCTGTTCAACGAGGCGCCCAAAGTGCTGGTGGAGCGCATCGAACTCGTGGTGCGCCTGGTGCGCTCCAAGGGCGTCGGGGTTTACTTCGTGACCCAAAACCCGCTCGACATCCCCGACAGCGTGCTGGCCCAGCTGGGCAACCGCGTGCAGCATGCGCTGCGCGCCTTCACCCCGCGCGACCAGAAGGCCGTGAAGGCCACGGCCACCACCATGCGGCAAAAGCCGGGCCTCGATATCGAGACCGCCATCACGGAGCTGGCCGTGGGCGAGGCGCTGGTGAGCTTTCTGGACGCCAAGGGCCGCCCCAGCGTGACCGAGCGCGTGTTCGTCCTGCCCCCGGGCAGCCAGCTCGGACCCATCACCCCGCAGCAGCGGCAGGCGCTGATGGCCAGCTCGCTGGTCGCGGGCGTGTATGAAAAGGTGGTAGACCGCGAGTCGGCCTACGAAAAACTCAAGGGCCGCGCCGCCGAAGCCGGCGGGCAGGCGGGCAACGCAGCGGGCGGGGGCAACGGCAAGGTGGCCACCGGTACGCCCACCGAAGAAGGCGGCGGCCTGCTGGGTGGGCTGAACGACGTGCTGTTTGGCAGCACCGGCCCGCGAGGCGGCAAACGCGACGGCCTGGCGCAGACCATGGCCAAGTCCGCCGTGCGCACCATGGGCACCACGATCGGCAAGGAGATTTTGCGGGGCGTGCTCGGCGGCATCTTTGGCGGCGGCAGCAAGCGCCGCTGACCTCAGTGATACGGCGCCAGGTGTCCCAGACCGGCGCCACAACACGCCAGCGCCCCTGGCGGCTTGCCTCCCCTGCCAAAGCGCACCCCCAGGCGCCTGTGACTGTTTGGCGACACTGCGCAATTCGTCACAAATCAGTCACATGACCGCCGTGAAATCGCCATACACAACAAAAAGAAGGAGGGACGATGACACGCATTGAAAACGTTCTGCTGCGCTGGGGCGGCAAGGTCATGCTGCTGGCCATTGGGGTGTGGGTGGCAGCCATCCTCGGGATCTTTGCAGGCGCCTGGCGCCTGCGCTGGCCCTGGGTCCTGTACTTCATTGCCACCGTCATCATCACGGCGCTGGTGATCCAGTGGACCAACGCAGTGCGCCAGCGCTACATCCGCGAGGCTCCCCTGCCCCGCTTTCTGCAGCGCAAGCTGCGCGAAACCTACCCCCACCTGAGCACCCGCGACCGTGAGCTGGTGGAACGCGGCCTGCGCCAGTTCTTCATGGCCTGCCTGCGCAGCAACCAGCAGTTTGTGGCCATGCCTTCCAAGGCGGTCGATGCGTTGTGGCACGAATTCATCCTGCACACCCAGGCGTACAAGCTGTGGTGCCAGAACGCGCTGGGTTTCTTTTTGCACCACACACCCGCCGAGGCGCTGGGCCACAAGGCGCGCCACAACGACGGACTGCGCCGCTGCTGGTACTGGGTGTGCAAGGAAGAATCCATCGACCCCAAGGCGCCCAGCCGCCTGCCCCTGCTGTTTGCACTGGACGCCAAGTTCGCGATTGCCGGAGGCTTCAGCTACGTGCCCGACTGCTCCGACATTGCCCGCAAGAGCGACGCGGGCGGCAGCGGCGGCGACAGCTACTGCGGCACCAGTTTTTCGGACGGCAGCTACAGCGGCAGCTCGGGCGACTTTGGCGGCGCCGAGAGTTCGGATGCAGGCAGTGACGGCGGCGGGGATGGCGGGGGAGACGGCGGCGGTTGTGGTGGCGGCGGGGACTGAGCGCCTGGTCCACCGGCCCCACTGGCGGCACAACGCCAGCCCCAATCACTCTCCTTTTGATAGCTACCCAGGCATGATGCACTAGCGCATGCAGCCAAAATGGCCTGAAATCACGCCCAGTCACCCAGGCGACGACCGGGCCTGCGCCCACCGGTCTACAGTGGCATCCCATGAACACCCTCACCTGCTTTTCCCTCAGCATCACTGACCACGTGGCCCATCTGGTTCTGAACAAACCCGAGGCCATGAACACCATGCATCCCACCTTCTGGCGTGAGCTGGACACGGTGCTGGCCCAGCTGCACCAGGCGGGCGAGGCGCGGGCGCTGGTCATCAGCAGCACCGGCAAACATTTCAGCGCCGGGATGGCGCTGGAGACCTTTGGCGGCGCCATCACGATGGACGACCAGAGCCCCGAAGGCCGGGCCGCCATCTTCGACCTGCTGACCGACATGCAGGCCACCTTCACACGCATCGACAACCTGCGCATCCCCGTGATCATGGCCATCCACGGCGGCTGCATCGGCGGCGCGGTGGACATGGTCACCGCAGGCTGCATCCGCTACGCCACGCAGGATGCGTTCTTCTGCATCCAGGAGATCAACATCGGCATGGTGGCCGACGTGGGCACGCTGCAGCGCCTGCCCAAGCTCATTCCGCTGGGTGTGGTCAAAGAACTGGCCTACACCGGCCGCCGCCTGAGCGCCGCCAAGGCCCTGGACTATGGCCTGGTCAACGAGGTGTTCGACACACAAGAGGCCATGCTGGCTGCTGCGCTGCAGTGCGCCAAGGAGATCGCGTCCAAACCCCCGGTGGCCATCTGGGGCACCAAGCAGGCCGTGAACTACGCGCGCGACCACAGCGTGGAAGACAGCCTGCGCCAGATGGGCTGGCTGCAGGGCGCCATCTGGAGCAACCAGCATGTGCGCGAATCGGTCACGGCCATGAAGCAAAAACGCGCGGGCGAGTTCCCGGCGCTCACACCCTTGCAACGGTTCAGCGAGCTGGGCTGAGCGCCGCCGGGCCGCGCCATGCGGCCCGGATTGTGGTGCGCGCACGGGCATGTGCCACATCAAAATGTATAGCTGCCCAGGCATGCAGCACTAGCGCTTGCAAGTCCTTTTGCTTGAAATGGCGAGGCAAAGGGCTATCATCAGGCTTCAAGGGCTGGGCCAGGTATGGCCGTCTTCCAGCCCTGTCCACAAGGATGCCGCCACCATGACGCTGCCCAGCCTGACCCCACCCACCTACGACGATGTGGCCGCTGCCGCGCACCGGCTCAAGGGCATGGCGCACCGCACACCCGTGCTGCGCTCCAGCACCGCCGACGAGCGGCTGGGCGCGCAGCTGTTCTTCAAGTGTGAGAACCTGCAGCGCACCGGCGCGTTCAAGTTCCGGGGCGCGTTCAACACCCTGGCCCAGTTCACCGATGAGCAGCGCGAACGCGGTGTGCTCGCCTTCTCGGCCGGCAACCACGCCCAGGCCATTGCACTGTCGGCCCGGCTGCTGGACATGCCTGCCGCCATCGTCATGCCCGAGGACGCCCCCGCCTCCAAGATGGCCGCCACGCGCGACTATGGCGCCCAGGTCGTCACCTACAACCGCTACACCGAAGACCGCGAGGCCATCAGCCGCCGCCTGGCGCTGGAGCGCGGCATGACGCTGGTCCCCCCGTTCGACCACCCCCATGTGATCGCGGGCCAGGGCACGGCGGCCAAGGAGCTTTTTGAAGAAGTGCCCGACCTGGACTACCTGTTCGTCTGCGTCGGTGGCGGCGGCCTGCTGGCGGGCAGCCTGCTGGCCGCCGAGGCCCTGGCGCCGCAATGCCGGGTGGTAGGGGTGGAGCCCGCAGCGGGCAACGACGGCCAGCAGTCGGTCAAGGCCGGGCATGTGGTGCAGATCCCCACGCCCCACACCATTGCCGACGGCGCACAAACCCAGGCGCTGGGCCAGCTCACCTTCCCCATCATCCAGCGCCTGGCCGACGACATGGTCACCGCCACCGACGAGCAGCTGGTCGAATCCCTGCGCTTTTTTGCCGAGCGCATGAAGATCGTGGTCGAGCCCACGGGCGCCCTGGCATTCGCCGGGGCCCAGCATGGCAACGTGGACATCCACGGCGCGCGCGTCGGCATTCTCATCAGCGGCGGCAACGTCGATTTGTCGCGCCTGGCACGGTTTCTGGCAGACTAGCCCCCACTTTTTCACTCACCGCGCGGCAGAGCGTGCCTGATCATCAGCGCAAAGGCCTCTGCCCTTCTCCTTTCAGGTTCCCCATGAGCAACGTCACCGTCATCACCCACCCCCTCGTCCAGCACAAGCTCACGCTGATGCGCAAGAAAGACGCCAGCACCAACAGCTTTCGCCGCCTGCTGGGCGAGCTGTCCACGCTGATGGCGTACGAAGTGACCCGCGACATGCCGCTGCAGGATGTGCAGATCGAAACCCCGCTGGAGACCATGACCGGCAAGATGATCGATGGCAAGAAGCTGGTGCTGGTCTCCATCCTGCGCGCGGGCAACGGCTTTCTGGACGGCATGCTCAACGTGGTGCCCGGCGCTCGTGTGGGCCACATCGGCCTGTACCGCGACCCGGCCACCCTGCAGCCCGTGGAGTACTACTTCAAGATGCCGTCCGAGATGGACGAGCGCGACATCATCGTGGTGGACCCGATGCTGGCCACTGGCAACTCAGCCGCCGCCTGCGTGGACCGCCTCAAGAAGCTCAACCCCCGCTCCATCAAGTTCGTCTGCCTGCTGGCCGCCCCTGAAGGCGTGGCCACGCTGCAGAAGGCGCACCCCGACGTGCCCATCTTCACCGCCGCCATCGACCGCGAGCTGAACGACCACGGCTACATCCTGCCGGGCCTGGGCGATGCGGGTGACCGCATTTTTGGCACCAAATAAGCGCACACCGGCAGCGCCCGTGCACCAGCCACCGCAGGGCCTGCCGCCCAGCGGTGGCTTTTTTTTCATCACCGGGCCTCCCTGCGTTGCGTAACAGCCCATTGGGAGCCCTACTCTGGTGGGGTGCCCTGGTGGGGTGCCCCAGCCTGGTTTCCGGATGCGCTGCACGCATGCACCATTTTTTTACCAACTGGTGGCTTTCCTCTGGCAGACTTGCCGCTGGTTTGCAGTTACACAGCCACCGACTGGCGCGCTCCTTGCTTGGTAGCAGCACACCCAACCTCCTTGTTTGCTTGTCTGAAGGAACCCCACCATGACCACTCGCCGCATCTTCACCGGACGCCTGCTCTGCACCTCCATGGCCCTCTCGGCCGCCATGGCGATGGCGCCCTCTTTGGCCTTCGCGCAGTCCAAGATCAAGGTCGCGGCGATCTACACGGTGCCTTTTGAACAGCAATGGGTCAGCCGCATCCACAAGGCCCTCAAGGCCGCCGAGGCACGTGGCGAGATCGAATACAAGGCCAGCGAAAACGTGAGCAACGCCGACTACGAGCGCGTGATGCGCGAGTACGCCACCGGCGGCAACCAGCTCATCGTGGGCGAGGCCTTTGCGGTAGAAGCCGCCGCCCGCAAGGTGGCCAAGGACTTCCCCAAAACGTCCTTTCTGCTCGGCTCCTCCGGCAAGCCGCAGGCGCCCAACTTCAGCGTTTTCGACAACTACATCCAGGAGCCCGCATACCTGAGCGGCATGGTGGCTGGCGGCATGACCAAGACCAACAAGATCGGCATGGTGGGCGGCTTCCCCATCCCCGAAGTCAACCGCCTGATGCACGCCTTCATGGCGGGCGCCAAGGAGACCAACCCCAAGGTCGAGTTCACCATCACCTTCATCAACAGCTGGTTTGACCCACCCAAGGCCAAGGAAGCCACCTTCGCCATGATCGACAAGGGCGCCGACGTGCTCTACGCCGAGCGCTTTGGCGTGAGCGACGCGGCCAAGGAAAAAGGCAAGCTCGCCATCGGCAACGTGATCAACACACAAGAGCAGTACCCCGACACCGTGGTGGCATCGGCCCTGTGGCACATGGAGCCCAGCATCGAGCGCGCGCTCAAGCTGGTCAAGGACGGCAAATTCACGGCCGAGGACTACGGCCCATATTCGATGATGAAACACAAGGGCTCCGAACTCGCGCCCCTGGGCACATTCGAGAAGAAGGTGCCGGCCGACATCGTCGCCAAGGTCAAGGCCAAGGAGGCCGACATCCTGGCCGGCAAGTTCACCGTGAAGGTGGACGACAGCCAGCCCAAGTCCACGGCCAAGTAAGGGGAGTGGATGACAAAACTCTTCTGGCGTTGTTGCTGTGTCTTGTCGTACTTGCAGTACTGCCTGCGACACAGCGCCTAGCCAGAACCGCTGCGCTGAGCTTTGTCAGCCGCTCCAAACCACCCATGCGAGACAAAGCGGGCAAATACCTGGGCCACCACTCATCGCGGTGGCCCTTTTTTGTTGCCGTTATCCGTCCGTCTCTGTCCCTGCCTGGTATGCCCATGACCACCTCCTCGTCCATCCCATTGCGGCACTCCGTCGCCTCTCATTTCACCCGCCTGCTGGGAGCACTGGCACTGGCTGGCGCACTCGCCGGTTGTGCATCCGGCCCGACAGGCAAGACAGCGGTCCGGCTGGACGACACACCCCGCATCGCCGTCATCTCTGCCTTTGCGCCCGAGCTGACGGTGCTGCTGCCCCAGGTGCAGCAACCCGCCAAGCACAGCATCAACGGCGTGGAGTTCACCACCGGCACGCTCGAAGGCAAGCCCGTGGTGGTGTTCCTGTCGGGCATCAGCATGACCAACGCGGCCATGAACACCCAGCTGGTGCTGGACCGCTTCCACGTGAGCCATGTGGTCTTCAGCGGCATTGCGGGCGGCGTGAACCCTAGCCTGCACATTGGCGACGTGACGGTGCCCGCACAGTGGGGCCAGTACATGGAATGGCTTATGGCGCGCGAAGAGCAGCCCGGCCAGTACAGCGCCCCCGCGTGGATGCAAAGCGAGCTGACGATGCCCGCCTTCGGCATGATGCACCCGCGCCCGGTGGAGGTGCGATCGGCTGCAAACCCCCAGCTCAGCAAGAAGTTCTGGTTCGAAGCCGACCCCAAGATGCTGGCCACCGCCCGCAGCCTGCAGAACGTGGGCCTGGAGCACTGCCTGGCCGCCACCTGCCTCAAGCAGCGCCCACAACTGGTGGTGGGCGGCAACGGCGTATCGGGCCAAGCCTTTGTGGACAACAAGGCCTTCCGCGAATACGCCTTCAAGACCTTCGAGGCCAACGTGCTCGACATGGAAACCGCCGCCACCGCCATGGTCGCGCACAGCAACGGCGTGCCCTACATCGCCTTCCGGTCGCTGAGCGATCTCGCCGGTGGTGGTGATGGCGAGAACGAAATGGGCACCTTCATGGGCCTGGCGGCCGCCAACTCGGCCAAGGTGTTGCGGGCGTTTCTGGCGGCGTGGAAGTAGATGGCCTCCACCAACGCCCCCGTCCTGAAACTGTCGGGCATCACCAAGCGTTTTGGCAAGCTCGTCGCCAACGACAGCATCAACCTGACTCTGGCACGCGGCGAAGTGCTGGCGCTGCTGGGCGAAAACGGCGCAGGCAAGTCCACGCTGATGTCCATCCTGTTCGGGCACTACGTGGCCGACGAAGGCAGCATCGAAGTCTTTGGCCAGCCCCTGGCGCCCGGCCAGCCGCGTGCAGCGCTGGCGGCGGGCATTGGCATGGTGCACCAGCACTTCACGCTGGCCGACAACCTCACGGTGCTGGACAACGTGCTGCTGGGCAGCGAGCCGCTGTGGCAGCCCTTCTCGCGCCGCAGCGATGCCCGCGCCAAGCTGCTGGCGGTGTCGCAGCAGTTCGGCCTGCCAGTGAACCCCGATGCAAAGGTCGGCAGCCTCTCGGTGGGCGAGCGCCAGCGCGTCGAAATCCTCAAGGCACTGTACCGGGGCGCCCGCATCCTCATCCTGGACGAGCCCACCGCCGTGCTCACCCCGCAGGAGAGCGAGGCGCTGTTCGACACCCTGGCGCAGATGGTGGCGCAGGGCCTGTCCATCATCTTCATCAGCCACAAGCTGGGCGAGGTGCTGCGCGTATCGCACCGCGTGGCCGTGCTGCGCCAGGGCAAGCTGGTGGCCGAGGCGCCTGCGCAGGGCACCACCCAGGGGCTGCTCGCGCAATGGATGGTGGGCCATGCGATTGAGGCGGCAGAGCGCCGCCCCGCCAAGAATGTGGGCGAGCCCATCTGCACCCTGACCAACGTCAGCACCGGCCCCACGGGGCGCGACCGGCTGAACGGTGTGTCCCTCAGCTTGCGCGCAGGCGAGATCGTGGCGATTGCGGGCGTGAGCGGCAACGGCCAGGTGGCGCTGGCCGATGTCTTGTGCGGCGTGCGCAACGCCTCCACCGGCCAGGTCACGCTGCGCGGCGCACCGTTGCAAGCGCGGCCTGCCTGGCTAGTAAGCCAGGGCGTGGCCCGCATCCCCGAAGACCGCCACGCCGTGGGCGTGGTGGGCGACCTGCCCGTGTGGGAGAACGCGGTGGCCGAACGCCTGCGCGGCCCCTGGTTTGCGCACCCGTGGTTCCGAGCCTTCTGGGTCAAACGCCGCGCTGCGCGCCAGCATGCACAGCGCGTGGCCGAGACCTTTGACGTGCGCGGCGGCGGGCCGGACACCCCCGCCCGGTCGCTGTCGGGCGGCAACATGCAAAAGCTCATCCTGGGCCGGGCGCTGATGCCGCCGAAGGACGCAGCGGGCTACACCGCGCCTGCACCCCAGCTCATCGTGGCCCACCAGCCCACCTGGGGGTTGGACATTGGTGCGGTGATGTTTGTGCAGCAGCAACTCATCAACGCGCGCGATGCGGGAGCGGCCGTGCTGCTGATCTCGGACGATCTGGACGAAGTGCTGGCGCTGGGTGACCGTGTGGCCGTCATGCACGACGGACAACTGAGCGAGGCGCGACGCGCCGAAGACTGGACACGCGAAGCCATCGGCCTGGCCATGGCGGGCGCTGCCCATTGAGCGACAACTACAAGAACAACCCAGCATGAGACTTGAAAAACGCAACCACACCTCCCCCGCCGCCTACGTGCTGGCACCGGTGGGTGCCGTGGTGTTCACACTGATCGTCAGCGCTTTGCTGGTGCTATGGGCTGGTGCGCCCGTGGGGCAGACCTATGCGCTGCTGCTGCAGGGCGCGTTCGGCTCGGTGTTTGCACTGACAGAAACCCTCACCCGCGCCACGCCACTGATCCTGACCGGGCTGGCAGCGGCCGTGGCCTTCCGCGCGCGGCTGTTCAACATTGGGGCCGAGGGGCAGCTTTACGCCGGGGCGCTGGCCGCCGTGGCCGTGGGCGGCATGCATGGGGGCACGGGGCTGGAGTGGTCGCCCTATGTGCTCTTTCCGCTGATGATGCTGGCGGCCGCGCTGGCAGGCGCGGCGCTGCTGCTGGGCCCGGCGCTGATGAAGGCGCGGCTGGGCGTGGATGAGGTGGTCACCACACTGCTGCTCAACTTCATCATGCTGCTGCTCGTCTCTGCCCTGCTCGATGGGCCGATGAAAGACCCGCTCTCCATGGGATGGCCGCAGAGCGTGGCATTACAGGGCGATCTGGAACTCTCCAAGCTGGTGCCTCAGACGCGGCTGCACACGGGCCTGCTGTGGGCCGTGTCGCTGGCCGTGATGCTGTGGGCGCTGCTGGCACGCACGGTGCCGGGGTTTGACATTCGTGCTGCGGGGGCCAATGCACGCGCTGCTGCCTTTGCGGGCGTGCCTATCACCCGCACGGTGGTGCTGGTCGCCCTGCTCTCCGGCGGGCTCGCAGGTCTGGCTGGCGCCATCGAAGTGGCCGGTCGCACTGGCTATGTGACGCTCGACATGTCGCCCGGCTACGGCTACAGCGGCATCGTGATCGCCATGCTGGCCGGACTGCACCCGCTGGGCGTTATTGCGGCGGGCACCTTTGTGGCGGGCGTGCTGGTAGGGGCTGACAGCATGAGCCGCGCGGTGGGCGTGCCCACCTACATTGCGGATGTGATCGTGGCGACTTCGCTGATTGCGGTGCTGGTGGCCGGGCTGCTGACGCAGTACCGCGTGCGGTGGAAGTGAAGCAGCCATGACAACCCAAACACACCACAATTTCAAGCCCAATAGGCCTCAAGCGCTAGTGAATCATGCGCCGAATGCTATCGAAATGAAAGCAAATTTCCACGGAGCAGCCGCATGACCGAACTGCTCGACATCCTCGCCAACCCCGCGTTCTGGATTGCCACCCTGCGGGTCGCCACCCCGCTCATTCTGGGCACGCTGGGGGTTTTGCTGTGCGAACGCGCCGGGGTGCTCAACCTGGGCATTGAAGGGATCATGGTCGCAGGCGCCTTCACCGGCTGGCTCGCGGTGTACACGGGCCATGGACTGTGGGCCGGGGTGCTGGTGGCTGCGCTCACCGGCGCAGTGTTTGGATTGCTGCACGCATGGCTCACCGTGGGGCTGGCGCTGTCGCAGCATGTGTCCGGGCTGGGCATCACGCTGCTGGCTACGGCGCTCAGCTACTACGGCTACCGGGTGAGTTTCCCCAAGGTGAACACGCCACCCACCATCGAGCCCTTTGCACCGATGGAGTGGCTGGGCATTCCCATCCTGTCGGCACAAACCCCACTCACGCTGCTGGCCCTGCTGCTGGTGCCGCTTTTGGCCTGGGTGCTGATGCGCACCCCCCTGGGCCTGGCGGTGCGCATGGTGGGAGAGAACCCGCAGGCGGCCGAGGGCCAGGGCATCTCGGTGGCGGCCATGCGCACCGGCGCCATCGTGGCCGGTTCGGCGCTGATGGGCGTGGCGGGCAGCTTCCTCACCCTGTCGGCGTTCAACGCGTTTTTCTTCAACATGATCAACGGGCGCGGCTGGATCTGCGTGGCGCTGGTGGTGTTTGCCTCGTGGCGGCCTGGCAAGGCGCTGCTGGGTGCGCTGCTGTTTGCCTTCTTTGACGCGCTGCAGCTGCGGCTGCAGCAGGCGGGCGATGCGTGGCTGCCGTACCAAGTGTATCTGATGCTGCCGTACCTGCTGTCCATTCTGGCGCTGGTGCTGGTGGCACGCAAGGCGGCGTATCCGCAGGCGCTGATGAAGCCCTACCGCAAGGGGGAGCGGTGATCGGACCACACCGCAAACTCGTTGCCGCTGGGCTCGGTGAAGTGAAAGCGCCGTCCTCCCGGAAAGTCGAACACCGGCTTGACCACATGGCCACCTGCCGCCTCCACCTTGGCCAAGGTGGCTTCGAGGTCTGCGCTGTAGAACACCAGCAAGGCGCCGCCAGTGGCTGGGGTGGAACACAGGCTGGCGCGGAAGAAGCCGCCGTCCAACCCCTGACCCGAGAAGGCCGTGTACTCCGGCCCATAGTCCACAAAGGTCCATGCAAAGGCCTTTTCAAAGAACGACTTGGTGGCGGGCACATCGCGCGCGGCAAATTCGACGTAGTTCAGCTTTTCATGTGCGTTCATCGGATGACCCTTTCTTCTTGAGACCCCGCAGTGTGCCTGCACGTCCCGACGAATATCTACACTTCCCCACCATGCTCGACCTGCTCATCACCCACGCCAGCCTGCCCGACGGCCGCCAGAACATGTCCATCGCCGTGCAAGGCGGCCGCATCACCGAAGTGACCAAAGGCCTGCAAGCCCCCGCGCATGAGACGGTGGACGCCGGCGGCCTGCTGGTCAGCCCGCCGTTTGTGGACGCGCATTTCCACATGGATTCGACCCTGAGCTACGGCCAGCCGCGCGTGAACGAGAGCGGCACCCTGCTCGAAGGCATTGCGCTGTGGGGCGAACTCAAGCCCACGCTGACCCACGACGCCATCGTGCAGCGCGCGCTGCAGTACTGCGACATGGCCGTGGCGCGCGGGCTGCTGGCCATCCGCAGCCATGTGGACACCAGCCACCCCAGCCTGCTGCCGGTGCAGGCGCTGCTGGAGGTAAAGCAGCGCGTGGCGCCGTACCTGGATTTGCAACTGGTGGCCTTCCCACAAGACGGCGTGCTGCGCGCGCCCGGAGGGCTGGCCAACCTGAAACGCGCGCTGGACATGGGTGTGGACGTGGTGGGCGGCATTCCGCACTTCGAGCGCACCATGGCCCAAGGGGCCGAGAGCGTGAAGATCCTTTGCGAACTGGCGGCCGAACGCGGCAAACGCGTGGACATGCACTGCGACGAGAGCGATGACCCGCATTCGCGCCACGTGGAAACCTTGGCGTACGAAACCCAGCGCCTGGGCCTGCAGGGCCGCGTGACGGGCTCGCACCTCACCTCCATGCACAGCATGGACAACTACTACGTGAGCAAGCTGATGGCGCTGATGGCCGAGGCCGACCTGGGCGTGGTGGCCAACCCGCTCATCAACATCACGCTGCAAGGCCGCCACGACACCTACCCCAAGCGCCGTGGCATGACCCGCGTGCCCGAGCTGATGGCTGCGGGCCTGACGGTGGCTTTTGGCCACGACTGCGTGCTCGACCCCTGGTACAGCGGCGGCAGCGCCGACATGCTGGAGGCCGCGCACATGGGCCTTCATGTGGGCCAGATGACCAGCCAGGCCGCCATGCGGCAGTGTTTTGATGCGGTGACGGTGAATCCCGCCAAGCTGCTGGGGCTGGAGGGCTACGGTATCGCCCCCGGCTGCCATGCCGACTTGGTGCTACTGCATGCGCGCAACCCGGTGGACGCCATCCGCCTGCGGGCCACGCGCCTGGGTGTGTGGCGGCGTGGCCAGCGGGTGGCCAGCAGCCCGGCGCCCGTGGCGCAGCTGCACCTTCCTGGGCGGCCCGGCAGCGTTGATTTTGCGTCCAACTAGCCTCAAGCGCTAGTGGAACATGCCTTTGCAGCTATATATTCAATAGCACAAAGTCATCCTGACATTCAGGCCATGCGCGCAATCGTCCTGCGAAACCGCGCCAGCGCCAGGCTGAACAGCACCGCCCCAATCCCCAGCAGCCACACCAGCGACGGCCACACCACCGCCCAGCCCGCACCCCGGTAGAGGATGGCCTGGGCCAGCTCGGTGAAGTGCGTGGTGGGCGCCAGCGCCATGCCGTACTGCACCCACAGCGGCATGCTCTCGCGCGGGGTGACGCCGCCCGACAGCATCTGCAGCGGCATCATCACCAGCACCATCAGCAGCCCAAACTGCGGCATGCTGCGCGCCACCGTGGCCATGAAGATGCCCATGGACGTGGTGGCAAACAGATGCAGCGTGGCTCCCAGCAGAAACAGCGGTACCGAGCCCTCGATGGGCACACCAATCGCCCAGCGGATCACCGCCGTGAGCGACACCCAGGTAGCCACCAGCACCACCAGCGCCATGGCCCAGACCTTGGCCAGCATGATCTCGCCGGGAGTGACGGGCATCACCAGCAAATGCTCCACCGTGCCATGCTCGCGTTCGCGGATCAGCGCGGCGCCGGTGAGGATGATGGAGAGCATGGTCACGATGTTGATCAGCTCCATCAGCGAGCCAAACCACGCGGGGTTCAGCGCCGGGTTGAAGCGCGAGCGCACCGTCAGCTCGATGGGCTGGGCGGCCACGGCGCGGTCGCGCTGCACGAACTCGGCCACCTCCAGCTGCACGATCTGCTGCACAGCCCCATTGGCCGCAAACGCCTGCCCCATGCGCGTGGCGTCGATGTTGAGCTGCACCTGCGGCACCCGGCCCGCCAGCACATCGCGCTGGAAATGCGCGGGGATGTGCAGCACCAGCGTGAAGCGGCCGGCGTCCAAGCCCGGGTCCACCTCGCGCATGCTGATCATGGCGGGGCGCGTGAACTGGGGCGTGTAGAACGCGGTGGCGATGCGCCGGGACAGCGCCGAATCGTCCTCGTCCACGATAGCGATCGGCACGTGGTGCAGCGTCTCGGGCTGCGCCATGCCCGCCGAGTAAACCGCCAGCGTGGTGGTGTAGACGATGAGGAACAACATGGCCGGGTCGCGCCAGAGGCTCCACAGCTCCTTGATGCCTAACCTGAAAATGTTCGACCAACGACCTCTCAGCGCCATGTCAGCTCTCCTGCTTGCGTAACAGCAAGATCGCAGCACCGACGATGACCGGCACCGCCACCAGCATGGGCCAGAACTCGGCCTGCAGATCCTGCAGGCCCAGCGCCTTGTTGAACACGCCCCGGCTGATGGTGAACATATGGCTGGCCGGGTAGGCCTCTCCGAACCGGCGCGCAAAGCCCGTCATGGACGACACGGGGTTGATGAGCCCCGCAAACTGCACGGCCGGAATGATCGTGCCCACCATGGCAAAGAACATCGCCGCAATCTGGCTGCGCGTGACGGTGGAGGCCAGGAGGCCCATGCCCGTGGAGCACAGGCTGAACACCACGGCGGCCAATGTCAACGTGGCAAAACTTCCCGTCATCGGCACGCCAAACACCGTCACCGCTGCCAGGCACATCAGGCCAAAGTTGAACAGCGCCAGCAGCACATAGGGCAGCTGCTTGCCCAGCATGAATTCGGTGCGTGTGGTCGGCGTGACATACAGGTTGATGATGGAGCCCAGCTCCTTCTCGCGCACCACGGCCAGGGCGGTGAGCATGGCAGGCAGCATCAGCAACAGCAGCGGGATCACGGCAGGCACCATGGACGGCAGGCTGCGCACGTCGGGGTTGTAGCGATAGCGTGGCTCCACCTCCAGCAGGCCCCGGGGCACGGTGCCTGTGCGGCTGCGGCTTTGCTCCACCAGCCACTGCTGGTGCAGGCCCTGGGCGTAGCCGATGACGGTTTCGGCGCGCTGGGGCATGGCGCCGTCCACCCAGGCGCCGATCTGCACCGGCTGGCCGCGTGCCACGTCGCGGGCAAAGCCGGGCGGGATCTCCAGCGCCAGCGATATCTCGGCGGAGCGCATGCGCGCATCCAGCTCGGCATAGGTGGTGATCGGCGGCTGCTCGGTGAAGTAGCGCGAGCCCGCCAGGTTCAGCGTGTAGGCGCGGCTCAGCGCGGTCTGGTCGCGGTCCAGCACGGCAAAGCGCAGGTTCTCCACGTCCATGCTGATCCCGTAGCCCATCACGAACATCAGGATCAGCGAGCCCAACAGCGCCATGGCGCCCCGCACCGGGTCGCGGCGCAGCTCCAGCGCTTCGCGCCACTGGGTGCTGTGGATGCGGGCCAGGCTTTGGCGCAGGCGGATGGGCCAGGTGGGAGTATTGGGCGCGGACACCGGCGATAGCGCAGTGGGGCCCGAAGCCGCCACGGACACAGGAGCCTGGGCCGTGCCCGCAGCATCTTCCAGGTAGCCGATGAAGGCTTCTTCCAGCGTGGCGGCGCCGCGCTTAGCGACGATGTCCTGCGGCGCAGCGCTTTCCAGCACGCGCCCTGCGTGCATCAGCGAGATGCGGTCGCAGCGCTCGGCCTCGTTCATGAAGTGGGTGGAGATGAAAATGGTGACCTTGTCGCGCCGCGCCAGCTCCACCATCAGGCGCCAGAAGTTGTCGCGTGCCATCGGGTCCACGCCCGAGGTGGGCTCGTCCAGGATCAGCAGCTCGGGCTGGTGCACCATGGCCACGGCCAGCGACAGGCGCTGGCGCATGCCCAGGGGCAGCTTCATGGGCAGTGCGCTGCGAGCGGCCTGCAGGTCAAAGCGCTCCAGCATGGCCGTCACGCGCGTGGGCACCTCGGCCTCGGGCACGTGGAACAGCCGGGCATGCAGCACCAGGTTCTGCTCCACCGACAGCTCGCTGTACAGCGAAAACGCCTGCGACATGTAGCCCACCCGCCGCCGCGTGGCCATGTCCTTGGGGTCCACCGGTTGGCCAAACAGCCAGGCCTGCCCGTCGCTGGCGGGCAGCAGGCCGGTAAGCATCTTCATGGTGGTGGACTTGCCGCAGCCATTGCTGCCCAAAAAGCCAAAGATCTCGCCCCGCTGGATGCGAAAGCTCACGTGGTCCACCGCCACAAAGTCGCCAAACCGCATGGTCAGGTCGCGCGCCTCGATGGCCACATTGGCGGCATCATGGGCCTGCGACCGGTCCAGCGGCGGAATCTGCACCGCCTGGTGGCCCCGGCGCTTGGCCTCGGGCAGCAGTGCCACAAAGGCCTGCTCCAGCACATCGTGCCCGGTGCGGGCCATCAGCTCGGCAGGCGTACCCGTGGCCAGGATGCGCCCCTCGTCCATCGCCACCAGCCATTCAAAACGCTGGGCCTCTTCCATGTAGGCCGTGGCCACGATGACGCTCATGCCTGGCCGCGCGGCGCGGATGCGGCCGATCAAATCCCAGAACTGCGCGCGCGCCAAAGGGTCAACGCCGGTGGTGGGCTCGTCCAGGATGAGCAGGTCGGGGTCGTGGATGAGCGCGCAGCACAGGGCCAGCTTTTGCTTCATGCCGCCCGAGAGCTTGCCCGCAGGCCGCGCCAGGAATGGATGCAGACCGGTGCTGCGCGTGAGTTCATCGATGCGCCGGCGACGCTCGGCCGCGTCGTGCCCGAACAGGCGGCCAAAGAACTGCAGGTTCTCTTCCACCGACAGCGTGGGATACAGGTTCTTGCCCAGCCCTTGAGGCATGTAGGCGATGCGGGGGCACACCCGGCTGCGGTGGCGGCTTTGGGACATGTCGCCGCCCAACACTTCTAACGTGCCCTGCTGCACTGCACGAGCGCCCGCCACCAGCGCGAGCAGGCTGGACTTGCCCACGCCATCCGGCCCGATCAGGCCCACCATGCGGCCCGCGGCCACTTCCAAATCGATGTCTGCGAGCGCCACCGTGCGACCGTAGCGCTGGCCCACGCCACGCAGGCGGGCCACGGGTGCCACGCTGCCGGGGAGGCTCACTGGTCGGCCTTGATGGCGAGGTTGGCGGGCCATTCCACCACAGGGTCCACCCGCAGCCAGGCCACGCCAGGCAGACCGGTCTTGACCTGCTCCTGGTGGCGCAGCAGCAGCGCCTTGTCAATCTGCGCGCGCACGCGGAACATGAGCTTCTGGCGCTCGCTGGCGGTCTCCACCGTCTTGGGCGTGAACTGCGCGGTGCTAGCCACAAACGACACGGTGGCCGGGATCACAAAGCCCGGTGCGGCATCGAGCACGATGCGCACCTCGCTGCCCAGTGCTACCCGGCCCGCCACGGTCTCGGGCAAAAAGAAGGTCATGTACACGTCGCTCAGGTCCACCAGCTGCAGCACCCGTGCGCCCGCGCCCACCACCTCGCCGGGCTGCACCACGCGAAACTGCACGCGCCCGTCGCGCGGGGCCTTGAGCTCGCTGTCGGTCAGCTCCACATCGATGCGGGCCAGCGTGGCCTCCAGCGCGCGCACGTTGGCCTCGGCGCTGGTCACCTGCGTGCGCGACGCGCCAATGCCCGCCTGTGCAGCCTTGGCCTGCGCCTTGGCCGCGACCACGGCGGCCTGCTGGCTGCGCACCTTGGCGCGGTCGTCGTCGAGCAACTGGCTGGAGAAAAAGCCTTCGCGCGCCAACTGCTCAGAGCGCGGCAAGCGGCGGCGGGCGGTGTCGAGGTCGCTCTCGCGCTGGGCCACCACGGCCAAGGCGGCCTGGTAGTCGCTCTCGCGCTGGGCCACCTGCACCTGTGCGCTGCTGATGGCCAGCTGCGCTTGCTGCAGCCGGGCCACGGCCTCTTCGCGCTGGGCTTGCAGACCGTCGATCTGCATACGGGCCACGGGCTGCCCGGCCTTCACGAAATCACCCTCGGCCACCAGGATGTCCTGCACCCGGCCCGCGAGCTTGGTGGCCACAGCGATCTCGGTGGCCTCAATGCGGCCGTTGCCGCTCACAAACCCCGGGCCTGGGCCCTTGGGCTGCCAGGGCGCCCAGCGCACGACCAATACGGTGCCCAGCAGCAACAGCGCTGCGACGGCCGCATAAATTTTCCACTTGCTGCCCATGGCTCTGATCCCTTTTGATGCGGAGGCAGGAGCGCATTTCCAGTCACGTCAGCAAAGGCGCCTCACCTCAAAATGCATCGTAAGCGCAGCGCCTTCATGGGCTGCTTGTGGCCAGCCGCCTCGCTTGACTTGCATCAATTTGGCTGCAATTGCGTGGGGCTTCCGCCTGCGACACAAGCTTGCCGCTGCGGGTTCTGAGAGGCGGTGCGTCGGTTGCCGGAGACTGCCCTACCCGCGCCCGTCAAAGGCCGACAGGTGGTTGGCCAGGTGCATGGCATGCGCTTGCTCGTACTGCGACCGGCTCAGTGCACCATAGGCAAAGTGAGGCTGCAGCGCCCCCGTGTGGATGGCAAAGTCCTGCACCGCCTGGCGCAGGCGGGCCATAGCGGCCGATGTATCCGTGGCCTGCGCATCCAGCGCGGGGGCGCCCGGGATAGGCTCTGCCAGGTTGTGGCTCATGCGTCCCCGCAGGGTAAACACCTTGAAAGCTGCAGCCCCCAGGGTGTTCTGGAACAGCGCAGATTTGGGCAACGGAAAACCCTGCAGCGAGTATTCAATGCTCTGTGCGCAATGCACCAGCGTCTGTGCCCAGGTCCAGGCCGTGGCGGGTTCCAGCGCGTGGACGGAAGCTGCGTTCAGCCGCTCGGCCTCGCGCATCGCATCGTGCAGGGTGGCAAATACCAGCTGCCTGTCGTTGTCCGGCTGGTGCAGAAAATACCCGACAGCACCAGCCGCTGCGAGCGCCACCCCCGTGCCGATGGCCAGAAACGCCCTCCGGTCGGGCGCTGCAGGCGGTGCAGGGGGCGAGGGGTGGATGGCTGCGGGGGTAGCGGCTTTGGGTGCGCCAGAAGGGGGTGGAACTGCCATGGGGTTGTCTGCCCGCATCACCGGGGGTGGTGTGAAAGCTTTGATTGTGCCGGGCAGCGCCTGCCTTGTGCCCCCTGCGGCCATCGCCAGGGTCGGGCAGCCGACACAGCCCGCCATGGCGCAGGGCTGCAAGGCCTGGGCGCCCTCCCGGCGCTCCGCTGCGCCTAGGCCGCCAGGGTGGTTGGTGCGGCCGGCGCGGGGGTTGCCGTAACGGGGACCAAGGGCGCTGCTGGGGCCACCGTCATCTCCACCCGGTTGCGCCCCCGCTCCTTGGCCAGGTACATGGCCTCGTCCGCACGCTGCAAGGCCGTACCCGCCGACTCGCTGCCCGCGCACAGGGTGACACCAACACTCACCGTGAGCGCAATGCTGCGCTGCTCGGTCACCACAGGGTGGGCCTCCACCATGGCGCGCAGGCGCTCGGCCACCGCAATGGCGCCACCGGCCCCTGCATTGGGCAAGAAGATCGCGAACTCCTCACCCCCCAGGCGGCCCATCACGTCTTCCTTGCGCAGGCAGCGCTGGGCCAACATCACAAAATGGCGCAGCACATCATCGCCCGCGCGGTGGCCCCAGCTGTCGTTGACCTTCTTGAAATGGTCCAGGTCCATCACCAGCACGGGCAACGTCGTCTGCGTGCGCTGGGCGTTGCTGATGGCCTTGTCCAACAAGGTCAGAAACGCGCGGCGGTTGAACACATTGGTCAGCGGGTCCACCTCGGCGAGGTGGCGCAGTTCGTTGGTGATGAACTCATTGGTCAGCATCAACGCGCCAAACGCCACCAGCACCAGCGCCATGGTGGACTCCAGCACCACAAACTGCGACAGCGCAGCCACCATGCCCGTTTCGGGTTGCGACGCATCGGCCGGTGCGGCCAGCTTGAACAACAAGGGCCGCACCAGCAAAAACACGCCATGCACACCCACCGTGCCCGCAAACAGATACCGGGCCGGAACCTTGCGAAAGCCACCTTTGACCATGGTGTGCGCAGCAAACAGAAAGCACGTGCCCGGCACCAGCCCCGACAGCACAAAACGCACCCCCAGATGGGGCTGCACCACGGTGAAATACGCCACCGTTACCAGCAGCAGCACCATGGCAACCGCAGCCATGCCATGCCGCAGCGGCGCTCGTCCCATGTATTCACGCGCACCCAGCAGGCACAGGTAGGCCGTCAACGCAATAGAGCCCTGCGCCAGCAATACCGAAGGCAACTGCGGGACATGGTCGCGCAACATCAGGTTGGCGCAAAACACGGTGGTGCAAAACAGTGCTAGCGCCCACAAGCGCAGCCCTGGGATGTTCCTGTTGAAGAACCACACGGCAGACAGCACAGTGGTAACCAGCGCTGCAAGGATGGCCGCTACGATAACGAGGGTGGGACTGTGCACTGTGGGAAGGGACGGAGCAATCGGGACTGGCCAGGCAACTTCATCTTGCATGCGTGGCAGCTATGGCAAGCCAGGCAGATGGGGCCCCTCATCAACGTGAACAATGGTAACCGAGAGCATTGACCGCCACGCGACAGTCTGCGGGCAGCAATGCAGTCCTTGAGCCAGCTGCAGGGGTCCCTCCGGCCGCACCTCCTCGCGTGGCGGTTGGGAGCACCTGTCAACCCACCACGTGGCATTCGCGCCGCAGCAGCGCCAGCGCATCGTGCATCTGGTAGTCGCGGTCGCTGGTCAGCGTAGCCTGCGCGTCTTGCAAAAAACCAGACCAGAGAGCCAGGTAGTCCTGCTGGAAGGCGGCAGCCGCGTGGCTGCGGATGAAGTCAGACGCCAGCTCGGGCTGCAGGCCAGACTTGCGGATCTTGCGCACCAGGCTGGCGGCGGTTTTTTCGGTGAGCAGCGTCTTCTTGGGCGCACCGGCGGCCAGGCACAGAAACAGCGTGAGCAGCGAGTGCTCATCGTCGTTGCCCCCGGTCGCCTTGGTCCATGTCTTGCTGGCAGGCTGTGGAGGCTCATCGTCGTCCTCCAGCACATCCAGGCTGCGGTGAAAGCTGTCCACTTCGGCCAGAGGGTCGTCCAGCAGGAAGTAGCTTGCCCTGAAGGCGCCCATGGGGCGCAGCAGGGTGCGCAGCGGCGCAGCGGATTGCAGCAGCTTGGGCAGGTCGGCCAGCACGGTGGCGCATTGGGCTTGCAGCACGTCACGCAGCTCTGCCGGCACGCCGGCGGGCAGGCGCAGCGCCGTCGGCAGGGGTGCCTTCTTTTTGCGCAGTGCAGTCACCAGCTTTTCAAACACCGGGGCGCTGGGCCACTCACTCGCCGCCATGGCCTTGGGGTTCAGCGCCTGCATCAGCAGCCCTGTGCGGATCACGGCCTCGGCGTCGGCCCCGGCGGTTTCCAGCTCGTCGGTATCCAAGTCGTACTGCGCGGCCAGCCACTCGGCGGCGGCGATGGCCTGGGCGATGTGGCTGCGGCGGGCCAGCTCGGCGCGGTAGTCGGCATGGCTGCGCAGCGACCAGGCAGCCAGCAGTGGGGTTTCGGCATCCGCATAGCCGCCCATGCCGAAGTTGCTGCTCTCGGGCATGGCGATCAGGCGCTTGAGCATGTCCGAGCCGCCTTTGGAGCGCGACAAAAAGGAGTTGTCGCGCAGCGACACCGCCGCCTTGGCCAGATCACCGGCTGTGGTCTCCAGCAGGTACAGGCTGATCAGGTTGACCATGCGGTCCCGCGCCTTCTCGATCTCCGGGCGCAGAAACTCGCTGCCAAAGTAACGCGCGATCTGCACCATGCCCTTGGGCGCATCGGCATTGATGGCCGCCAGCCGGTCCGCGTCAATCAGGCCGTGCTGCACGCCGTAGACCAGCGCCTTTTCAAAGAAAGGGCGCGCGTCGTGCAGTTGCAGGGCATTGGCAGTAGCGACTGGTGCAGAAATTGAGGAAGGCGTGGGAGGCACGGTCATGTCTGAATCTATCGCGCTTCGCGCTGCTCATGGGCTATGAAACTGGCGCGGCCCATACCAGGACCGCCGCGCAAGGGCCGCCCCGCCGCGCTGGCGGTGTCCCCCTTCCCGAATGGCACAGCCATTCGAGAGAAGGGGGAAGGCGCGAAGCGCCTCAGGGGGTTGTTCACTAAATTGCAGACTCTTCGTCGGAAGCCCGTGCGGCAGGCGTGGCCTTGCCGCGGTCGGTTTCGCTGGTCTCGAACTTGCCATCGTCTTCTTCGGACGTCTCTTCGCCCTCTTCCAGTCCCTGGTCAAACGCGCGGGCCTTGGCACGCAGCACCAGCAACATCTCGATGAACAGGTCGCGGCACTCATAGCGCAGCAGCCAGGCCATCTGCATCCAGTCGCGGTCGGCCACTTCATCGAGGTCGATGCGCGGCTGCACATAGCCCGAGGCCAGCAGCTCGTCGTCGCTCAGTGTGACGCCGTAGTCTTCGGTGGCGTCAAAGGTGCCGGTGCGGGCAAAGGCCTCGATGCGGCTCCACTTTTCGGCAAAGTAGTTGGCCAGTGCCTCGGCGCCACCCTCCAGGTCGCCAATCGCGGTGAGGAACTCCACCGGGTCGGCATCGTCACGCAACACCACCGCGTTGACCATGTTGCGCAGGTGGGTGTGGGTGAGGTCCTTGTACTGCTTTTCCAGCACCATCGCGCGCGCAAACTGCTCGGGCGTGACCAGCATGTTGACCACCGAAGCCTTGGAGTCGTCGTACTCGCGCATCACGGCCAGAATGTCCTTGGGCGCCAGCTGGTCCAGCACCACCATCAGCGCGCCGTCGCCATCGCTGTCGGCCAGTTCGGCCAGCGCCGACTCGGCGCCCACGATGTCACCGGCCGCAATGAGGCTGGTGGTCTTGGTGATCAGGGCCAGGTGTTGGTTGCTGCTGCTCATGGTCGTCATTCCTTGCGCTCAAAGCCCACATCGGCCAGCCAGTTGGCGCTGGACTCTTCGCGCGTACGGCTGTTTTGCGGGTCCACCGCGTCGTCGGCACTCAGGGCGCTGTAGTCATCGTCGTGTTCGGCGGCATCTTCACCATCGTCCTCGGCATCGCTGTCGCCATGCGACGCTGCGGCCGGAGCCAGGCGCGCGTGCTGTTGCAGGTATTCCAGGCCGGCGGCTACCGTCAGAAAGCGTGCGCCCTGGGGCTCGCGCAACACGGTCTGGGCCAGACTCATTGCCCAGGGCTCCAACGCTACGGCATGGGTCAGGCTGTGCCAGTCGGGCAGCTCGTTCACCGGCAAGCCCAGCAGGTGCTCCAGTGCAGCCGGTTTGGTAAAGCGAAAGCCCCGGTGAAAGACCACGGCCACCATTTCGGGGGCCAGTTCCATCATCTGCACCAAAAACGCCATCTCGTTGCGCTTTTCGGCCAGGCGCTTGCGCAGAACGTCGTTGCCCTCGGAGTCGGACACCAGGTCGTCCAGCTCGGCCTGGTAGGCCGAGCGCAGGTCATAAAAATAGGGAGAAAGTTTCACAGGGCGGAAGGATGAGAAAGAATGCGTGCGCTGTAGGCCTGCCAGATCTCCTGGGCGGTCTGCAGCGGGTCGTCCAGCAGATTGCGGCGGCGGTTGTCGTCATAGGCCTGGCGGGCGTCGTCGTCAGACAGCACCTCATAGGCCTTTTGCACCTCGGCAAAGCGCTGTGCGGCGTCGGGCGCCGTGTTGCGGTCGGGGTGGTAGAACGAGGCCTTTTGTCGAAAAGCCTTCTTGATGTCCGCCAGCGACGCGTTGGCCGCCAGCCCAAGGGCTGCGTAGTGGTCAGCAGTCATGAAACAGTCAGTCCGTCCGTCAAAGCCAGGGGCGCCATCCAGGGCACCCTCTTCAGCACCTGTGTCGGCGCCTGCGCGCGCACATCAACCACCCAGGCTCACAAACACGTTTTGCACGTCGTCGTTCGAATCGATGGCCGCCAGGAAGTTCTCAACCTCCTCCAGCTGCTCAGCCGTGAGGTTGGCGGGGTTCACCGGGTTCTTGGGCTTGTACCCCAGCTTGGCGGACAGCACCGTGAAGCCGTGGGCGGGCAACGCGCGGCTGACCAGGTCAAGGTCGGTGGGGTCGGTCCAGAAGGTGGTGGTGCCCTCTTCGTCGCCCGCTTCAAAGTCCTGCGCACCGGCCTCGATGGCGGCCAGTTCGGGGTCAGCGTCGGGGGTGGCGGGCTCGGCTTCGATCATGCCGACATGGTTGAAGTCCCAGGCCACCGAGCCCGAGGTGCCCAGCTGTCCCTTGCGGAACAGCACGCGCATCTCGGGGGCCGTGCGGTTCACGTTGTCGGTCAGGCATTCAACCATCACAGCCACCTGATGGGGGGCAAACCCTTCGTAGATCACGCGTTCGTAGTTCACCGCGTCCGCGCCGGTGCCCGAGCCCTTCTTGATGGCACGCTCCAGCGTGTCCTTGGGCATGGAGGCCTTGCGAGCCTGCTCCACCACCAGGCGCAGGCGGGCATTGCTGGCCGGGTCGGCACCGCCGCGTGCAGCCACGGTGATTTCCTTGACCAGCTTGCCAAACAGCTTGCCCTTGGCGTCGGCCACCTGTGCCTTGCCTTTTGCTTTCCACTGCGCGCCCATGATGGATCTCTTTTCCTTGATGTGAATGCGGCGCGCTGGGGCGCCGTGTGTGGGAGTTGCTGCAGCCATGCAGGAGCCGCCGGGAGAAAAAACGCCTCCCGAACAGCCCCCAGAGGATGGGAGTGCAACTTCAGACCGAACCCTATAGGGTACCACTGACCACCATGGACACTTTCGTTGCCCTTCCGCCACGCTCTCTATCAGCCGCACGCAGCGGTGCAGTTAACCTCGGCGACATGCGCAAAGCTACTTCCTTTGACCCCTGCCCGGTGCACTGATGCTCAACACCCTTTGGCTGGGCTTTTTCCTCACGGCGGCCATCGCGGCCCTGGCCCAATGGCTGGTGGGGGGCAACGCCCAGATTTTTGCGGCCATGGTCGAAGCGCTGTTTGCCATGGCCAAACTGTCGGTCGAGGTGATGGTGCTGTTGTTTGGCACCCTCACGCTGTGGCTGGGCTTTTTGCGGATTGCCGAGAGGGCGGGCCTAGTCGATGCCCTGGCCCGGTGGCTGGCCCCGCTGTTCCTGCGCCTGATGCCGGGTGTGCCCCGGGGCCACCCTGCCCTGGGCCTGATGACGCTGAACTTTGCCGCCAACGCCCTCGGGCTGGACAACGCGGCCACGCCCATGGGCCTAAAGGCCATGAAGGCCCTGCAGGAGCTGAACCCCGAGCCCGACACCGCCACCAACGCGCAGATCCTGTTCCTGGTGCTCAACGCCTCGTCGCTCACGCTGCTGCCGGTGACCATCTTCATGTACCGCATGCAGCAGGGCGCGCCCGACCCGACGCTGGTCTTCCTGCCCATCCTGCTGGCCACGTCTGCCTCCACCCTGGTGGGGCTGCTGAGCGTGGCCGTGGTGCAGCGCCTGCCACTGTGGAGCCCCGTGGTGCTGGCCTATCTGCTGCCCGTAGCGCTGGTGCTGGGCGGCTTCATGGCGCTGCTCACCACGCTCAGCGCTGCGGCCCTGGCCTCGCTGTCGTCGCTGCTGGGCAACCTCACGCTGTTTGCGCTGGTCGTGCTGTTTGTGGCGCTGGGCGCATGGCGCAAGGTGCCGGTGTACGAGGCGTTTATCGAGGGAGCGCGCGAAGGCTTTGACGTGGCCAAGGGCCTGCTGCCCTACCTGGTGGCCATGCTGTGCGCCGTGGGCGTGTTCCGGGCCTCGGGCGCGCTGGGCTATGTGCTGGACGGCATCCGCTGGTGCGTGACCACGCTGGGCGCCGACGCCCGGTTTGTGGACGCGCTGCCCACCGCCCTGGTCAAGCCGTTCTCGGGCAGCGCGGCGCGCGCCATGCTGATTGAGACCATGCAGACCCAGGGCGTGGACAGCTTTGCCGCCCTGGCCGCCGCCACCATCCAGGGCAGCACCGAGACCACCTTTTACGTGCTGGCCGTGTACTTTGGGGCCGTGGGCATCCAGCGCGCGCGGCACGCCGTGGGCTGCGCCTTGCTGGCTGAGCTGGCGGGGGTGGTGGCCGCCATTGTGGTGTGCTACCGGTTTTTTGGATAGTTTTGGCTGATAGCGCCAGTGCAATATGCCCTAGCAGCTATCAATTAAGTAGCAATCAGGGCATCAACCGCCAGCGGGCCCTGGCGCCGCCACCAGCTCCCACTCAGCCAGCTGCTCGTTGGTGGCAATCAGCCGCCCGACCAGCAGCTTGATGAAGGCCTTGTCAAAGCGCGACTGCAAATCCTCCGACGCCTCGCGCAGCGCGGGGTTGCGCACCTTGAGCACCAGCACCTCGGTCTCGGCCACGGCGGTGGCGGTGCGGATGCGGTTGTCGGGGCGCAGGTAGGTCATCTCGCCCAAGGTCACGCCGGGGCCCAGGGTGCTGAGGTTCCAGCCCTGGCGGCTGACGGCCACCTGGCCTTCGATGAGGATGCAGAACGAGTCGCCGGGCGTGTTCTCGCGCATCAGCACCGTGCCCTGCTCCAGCCGGCGCCAGCTGCCCAGGCGCATCAGCTCCCACAGCGCCACGTCGTGAAAGTCGGCAAAAAACGGCAGCGCACGCAGGCGTGCAAAGCGCTCGGCCTCGGTGTCTTGCGACTTCTGGCGGGGCAGGCCCCGGTGCGCGGCCAGCAGTGCTTGGGCAAAGTCGGCCCAGGTGGCAAAGCGGTCGACGGGCTGCTTGGCCAGCGCACGCAGCAGCACCTCGTCCACATGCGCTGGCAGCGACGCGCGCAGCAGGCTGGGCCGGGTGGGCGTCTCGTTGCTGATCTTATAGAGCGTGGCGAAGTCGGTGTCGCCATCAAACGGGCGGCGGCCGGTGAGCAGCTCGTACACCACCACGGCCAGCGAAAACATGTCGCTGTGGTGGGTGAGGCCCTGCTCGCGCACCTGTTCGGGCGACATGTACGAGGGCGACCCCACCAGGCCGGACAGCTGCGTGGCATCGCTGCGCAACGACAGGGCGGCGCCAAAGTCGGTCAGCTTCACATCGCCGCCGCGCGCCAGCATCAGGTTGGCGGGCTTGATGTCGCGGTGCACCAGGCCCTCGCGGTAGGCGTATTCGAGCGCGTTGCAGCACTTGAAGGCAATGTCCAGCACCTGGGGCACGAGCAGCAAGGTGTCGGGCGTTGCAAAGTCGGACAGCGGCTGGCCGTCCACGTATTCGAGCACCAGATACGGCGGCAGCGCTTCTTCGTCCGCATCCAGCAGGCGCACGATATTGGGGTGGCGCAGGCGGCCCGACAGCGCGGCCTCGTTGCGCAGCAGCTTGCGGTAGCGCTCGGCCTGCTCGGGCACCTTCAGCAGGTGCGCGTGGGTCTGCTTGATGGCCACCTTGCGGCCCCGGAAGCAGTCGAGCCCCAGGTACACGATGCCACTGGCGCCCCGCCCCAGTTCACGCTCGATGCGGTACTTGCCGATGTTGGCGGGCGGTGCAGAGGTGGCAGTGGCCATGGCGGGGCTCCCGGTCAGGGTGGGCAGTTCAGGTGGGGTCAGGCTCCGGCCAGCGCCTGCTCAAAGTCGGCCAGCAGGTCTTCCGCCTCTTCCAGACCCACCGACAGGCGGATCATGCTGTCGGCAATGCCCATGGTGGCGCGCACGGCGGGGCCGGCCTCCCAGAAGATGGTGTGCGCCACCGGGATAATCAGCGTGCGCGTGTCGGCCAGCCCCGTGGCCTTGATGGGCAATTGCAGGCGGTTGCACACGGCCAGGCACTGGTCGGGGTTGCGCAGCTCGAACGACAGCAGCCACGAGCCCGCCTTGAGGTGCTTGCGCGCAAACGCGTGCTGCGGGTGCGAGGGCAGCATGGGGTACAGCACGCGCGAGACGGCCGGGTGCGCCTCCAGCCGCTGCGCCAGCGCCAGGGCGGTGGCACTGGTGCGGTCCATGCGCAGCGACAAAGTCTCCGCGCCCAGGGCCAGCTGGTGGGCGGCGTGGGACGACAGCGTGCCGCCCATGTCGCGCAGGCCCTTTTTGCGCAGCTGCTGCAGGCCCCAGCCCTTCGCGTCGCCCTTGCGGTAGGCCGCAAAGATGTTGGGGTAGCCCGACCAGTCGTACAGGCCCGTGTCGGTGATGGCGCCGCCCAGCGCATCGCCCTGCCCGCCAATGCTCTTGGTGAGCGAGTTGACCACCAGCCCCGCGCCCACCGTGGCCGCGCGGAACAGGTAGGGCGATGCCACGGTGTTGTCCACCACGTAGAGCGCGCCATGCGCCTTGCACAGCGCGCCAATGCCTTCCAGGTCGGGGATCTGCGTGCCGGGGTTGGCAATGGTTTCGACAAACACCATGCGGGTGTTTGGGCGCAGCGCGGCAGCCACGTTGGCCGCGTCGATCACGTCCACCGTGGTTACTTCAATGCCCAGGTCGGCCAACGTGCCGAACACGCTGTTGGTGTTGCCAAACACGAACTGGCTGGCCACCAGATGGTCGCCCGCCTTGAGCAGCGTGAGGAACACCGCGCAGATGCCCGCCATGCCGGTGGAGAACACGATGGAGCCGTGCCCGCGCTCCATCTGCGTGATCTTGGTCTCCAGCGCCGCCGTGGTGGGCGTGCCCTGGCGCGCGTAGTTGAAGCCGCCCTTGGCGGTGCCCTGGAAGACGGCGATCAGGTCCTCGACCTTCTCGTAGCCGTACTGCACCGAGGTGTGGATGGGCTTGTGGATGGCTCCGTGCTCGGCGCCGCCCAGGCGGTCGGCGTGCACGATCTGGGTGGTGAAACTGTGGTTCTGCGGTGTCGTCATAAAAATCTGCGGCTGCTCTGTTGCAACTGGTCTACGTGAAAGGCAAAACGATAAATACCGGCGCGCCCTTGACGCCAGCGCACCCTTGGAACTGGCTCTGCCAGGCCACCGGGTGCGTCCCCCTCCGGGGGAAGGCGCGCAGCGCCTCAGAGGGGCTTCTCCCGATGGCTACCGTTCAGGTGCGATGTGTTCAGCGTAATCGTACAAGGCGCCCAGGATGTCCTGCGTCCGCTCATCGTCGGCGGTCTCCGAGAGTTCGTCGATTTCGGTGAACAGTTGCTCCACCGTGCGCGCCCCGCCCTGCCCGTCGAACAGGCAGGCGGCGCGGTGCGCCTCCCAGCGCTCCTGCTCCTCGGGCGACAGCGTCTGCGGAAAGTTGCGCGCCCGGTAGCGCCACAGCAGCTCGGCCAGGCGCGGGTCATCAAAGTTCGCACGCGCCTTGGCCAGTCGGTCGCCGCTCAGGGTGCGCAGGTCGTTCAACAGGCGCCGGTCGTTGTTGCCCACAAAACCGCCGTACAGGTCCTGGTCCACATCCGGTGCCGGCTCTTGCGGGCGGGCAAACACCGCCGGCCAGATGCCACTCATGTCGGGCAGCGCGCGCGCCACCTCGGCGTGCTGTGCGGCCTGGGCCAGGTCGATGCCCCAGCGCTGTGCCAGCGCGGGCGTGAGGGTGTTCACATTGCCCACCACCATGGGCGACTTGTTGAGGTGGATGGTCTTGATGGGCAGGCGCGCCACGCCCTCGGGCAGATCGGCCGTGCGGGTGAACATGCGCAGGCGGATGTCGTCCACGTTCAGCGTGGCCAGCTCGCGCGGGTCGTGGGCCAGGTCCCAGGCGATCAGCTCGTTCTTGTTGGTGGGGTGGCTGGCCAGCGGCCACATCACGCCCAGGCAACCACGCTCCACCGGGAACATGCCCGACACATGCAAAAACGGCCGCGCCGTGATGGCCGTGGCGGGCAGGCGCAGCTCGGCGGCCACGCGGTCCTTCTTGTGCAGGCTCAGCGCAAAGTCAAACAGCTTGGTGTTGTGCTGGCGAATGAGGCGCGCGAGGGCAATGGTGGCGCGCACGTCCGACAGCGCATCGTGCGCGGCTTCGTGCAGCAGGCCGTTGGCCTTGGACAGGTGCTCCAGCTTGAAGCTGGGCGTCACGCCGTCTTCCTTCTTGGGCCAGGTGATGCCGTCGGGCCGCAGCGCATAGGTCATGCGCACCACGTCCAGCAGGTCCCAGCGGCCGCACTGGTTTTGCCACTCGCGCGCATAGGGGTCGATGAGGTTGCGCCAGAACATGAAGCGCGTGATCTCGTCGTCAAACCGGATGGTGTTGTAGCCCACGCCAATCGTGCCGGGCTGCGCAAACTCGGACTCGATGCGCGCGGCAAACTGGTGCTCGGGCACGCCCTGCTCCAGGCACTGCTGGGGCGTGATGCCGGTGATGAGGCACGACACCGGGTCGGGCAGATAGTCGTTGGCGGGCTGGCAGTACAGCATCAGCGGCTCGCCGATTTCGTTCAGCTCGGCATCGGTGCGGATGGCCGCGAACTGCGCAGGCCGGTCGCGGCGCGTGTTGGCGCCAAAGGTTTCGTAGTCGTGCCAGAGAAAGGTGTGGGGCGCCATGGTCGGTAGGCTAACAGGGGGCTGCAGGCGGAGGCTCGCGCACGGCGGGCGGGGCGCAAGGCGATCAAGCCGCCACTGTAACCGCATTTTTCAGTGTTTTTGACCGCAAGCGCCAGTGGAACATGCGCAAGCAGCTATCAAAAACATAGTAAATATATTCACCATACGGACTGATGCACATTCGCACCCCGCACGCAGGCTGGCACGCGGGACAATGGCGCATGCCCAGTTTCATTGCTTCCCCTTGCTCCCTGGGGCGCGCCCCCGCCCTGCCCGTCGCGGCCTCTCGCGCCCATGCCCCCACAGGTGTTGCCGGAGTGGCCCTGGCAGCCGCCCTCGCCCTCGCGGGCTGCGCGCCAGCCCCCAGCCCCACCCCCACACCCGCAGCAAAACCTGTGGCTGCGGCCACACCGCCCACAGCGTCGCCCACCACAGCCGCCACACCGCCACAGGCCAGCCCCGATGCCGACCACACGGCCGGCTTTGCCCAATGGCTGAGCAGCTTTTCGGCCCAGGCGCTGGAGGCGGGCATTCGCCCCGCCACTGTGCGCGACGTGCTGGGCAAGGCGCAGTGGCTGCCCCGCGTGGTCGAGCTGGACCGCGCCCAGCCCGAGTTCACCCGCACCCCATGGGCGTACCTCGACAGCGCCGTCTCGCCCCAGCGCATCGCCCAGGGCCAAGCGCAATTGGCGGCGCACAGCACCGCCCTGCAGGCGGCAGCCGCCCGCTACGGCGTGCCGGCCAGCGTCATCACCGCCATCTGGGGCATGGAGAGCAACTACGGCAGCAACTTTGGCACCTTCCGCACGGTGGATGCACTGGCCACCCTGGCGTATGAAGGCCGCCGCCGCGCCTGGGCGCAGACCGAGCTGCTGGCAGCGCTGCGCATCATTGACCAGGGCGACATCGCCGCCGACCGCATGATCGGATCGTGGGCTGGGGCCATGGGGCACACCCAGTTCCTGCCCTCGGTGTTCCTGGCCTACGCTGTGGATGCCGACGGCGACGGGCACCGCGACATCTGGGGCAGCGTGCCGGATGTGACGGCTTCCACCGCACATTTCCTTGCCCGGTCGGGTTGGAAATCTGGCGAGCCTTGGGGGGCCGAAGTGCAGTTGCCCCCCACGTTCGACCACGCCCGCGCCGACCCCGCCGTGCGCCAGACCACAGCCCAGTGGGAGTCCGAAGGGGTGCGGTCCATCGACGGGGCGCCGCTGCCCGATCTGGCCGGGGCCTCCATCGTCACTCCTGCGGGCGCGCGGGGCCCGGCGTTTCTGGTGGGCAACAACTTTCGCACCATCCTGCGCTACAACAACTCGGTCAACTACGCGCTGGGCGTGGCCCTGCTCGCGCGCCAGATCGACGGCGGCGGCCCGGTGGCCACTCCGTGGCCCCGCGACATCGAGCCGCTGTCGCGTGCACAGTTGCAAACGCTGCAAGAGGCCCTGAACCGCAAAGGCTTTGCCGCAGGCACCCCCGACGGCGTGATGGGCCCCGCCACCCGCGCAGGCCTTCGCGGCTACCAGCGCAGCCTGGGCACGGTGGCCGACGGGTATCCGACGCTGGAACTGCTGCAAAAGCTGCAGGCGCCCTGAGCGCCCCCGCCAGTCCATAGGTTCAACGGGAGGGAATGGCCGGCGTGAATAGGGGCATCGGAGACCTGCAGGTGGATTCGGATCCATCCGCCGCCAATGAAAAAGCCCACGGCGTGAACCGCGGGCTTCGGGTTGCCTTGTGAGGCCCCTGGGATCAGTCGGCCGTGGCCTCCTCTGGCTCGGCAGGCTCGGACTTCGCCGAACGCTCCTTCTTCGGCAAAGGCTGGATATCCAGCAGCACGTCGGGTGTTTCCACACCCTTGTCGTCCTTCTTCATGTCGATATCCACGGTCAACCGTCCGCCTTCGGTCAGGCGGCCAAACAGCAACTCGTCGGCCAAGGCGCGGCGGATGGTGTCCTGGATCAGGCGCTGCATAGGGCGTGCGCCCATCAGCGGATCGAAACCCTTCTTGGCCAGGTGCTTGCGCAGGGCATCGGTGAAGGTGACCTCCACCTTCTTCTCGGCCAACTGCGTTTCCAGCTGCAGCAGGAACTTGTCCACCACGCGCAGGATGATCTGTTCATCGAGTGCCTTGAAGTTGACGATGGCATCCAGCCGGTTGCGGAACTCAGGCGTGAACAGGCGCTTGATATCACCCATTTCATCGCCCGCCTGCCGCGGGTTGGTAAAGCCAATAGTCGCCTTGTTCATGGTCTCGGCGCCGGCGTTCGTGGTCATGATGATGAGCACGTTACGGAAGTCGGCCTTGCGACCGTTGTTATCCGTCAGAGTGCCGTGGTCCATGACCTGCAGCAGCACGTTGAAGATGTCCGGATGTGCTTTCTCGATCTCATCGAGCAGCAGCACCGCGTGCGGCTTCTTCGTGATGGCTTCCGTCAGCAGACCACCTTGGTCGAAACCGACATAACCTGGAGGCGCGCCAATCAGGCGGCTCACGGCATGGCGCTCCATGTACTCGGACATGTCAAAACGGATCAGCTCGATGCCCATGATGTAGGCAAGCTGCTTGGCCGCTTCGGTCTTGCCGACACCCGTGGGGCCGCTGAACAGGAACGAGCCGATCGGCTTGTCGCCCTTGCCCAGGCCAGAACGCGCCATCTTGACGGCACTGGCAAGCACTTCCAATGCCTTGTCCTGGCCGAACACCACGCTTTTCAGGTCGCGCTCCAGCGTCTGCAACTTGCCGCGGTCGTCATTGGACACGTTGGCAGGCGGAATGCGCGCGATCTTGGCCACGATCTCTTCGATCTCGGCCTTGCCGATGGTCTTCTTGCGCTTGCTCGGCACCATGATGCGCTGCGCCGCACCGGCCTCGTCGATCACATCGATGGCCTTGTCGGGCAAATGGCGGTCGTTGATGTACTTGGCGCTCAGTTCTGCCGCAGCCTGCAGGGCAGCTGCAGCGTACTTCACGCTGTGATGCTCTTCAAAACGAGACTTCAGCCCCTTCAGGATGTCGATGGTTTCGGCCACGCTGGGCTCCACCACGTCCACTTTTTGGAAGCGGCGCGACAAGGCAGCATCCTTTTCGAAGATCCCCCGGTACTCCGTGAAAGTGGTCGCACCAATGCACTTGAGCTGGCCGCTGGACAGCGCCGGCTTCAGCAGGTTGGAAGCATCGAGCGTGCCACCAGAGGCCGCACCCGCACCAATCAAGGTGTGGATCTCGTCGATGAAAAGGATGGCGTTGGGCTTGTCCTTGAGCGACTTGAGCACACCCTTGAGGCGCTGCTCGAAGTCGCCGCGGTACTTGGTGCCCGCAAGCAGCGCACCCATGTCCAGGGAGTACACCGTTGCCTCAGCCAGGATCTCGGGCACATCGTTTTGCGTGATTCGCCAAGCCAGGCCCTCGGCAATCGCAGTCTTGCCCACCCCTGCCTCACCCACCAGCAGAGGATTGTTTTTGCGGCGACGGCACAGAATCTGGATCGTGCGCTCGACCTCGTAATGGCGGCCGATCAATGGATCGATCTTGCCATCCTTGGCGGCCTGGTTCAGGTTCTGGGTGAATTGCTCCAACGGCGACGCCTTTTCGTTACGCTCGCCACCTCCACCCTCTTCGCCCTCGGCCTGATTCTCGGCCTTAGCAGGCTCGGGCGGCTCGCCCTTCTTGATACCGTGGGCGATGAAATTCACCACATCCAGCCGCGTGACACCTTGCTGGTGCAGGTAGTACACGGCGTGCGAATCCTTTTCGCCAAAAATTGCCACGAGCACATTGGCACCCGTCACCTCTTTTTTGCCGTTGCCCGTGGACTGCACGTGCATGATGGCGCGCTGGATCACGCGCTGGAATCCCAGTGTAGGCTGGGTATCCACCTCGTCGGTACCTGCGACCTGCGGGGTGTTGTCTTTGATGAAATTCGCCAGCGATGAACGCAGATCATCGATATTGGCCGAACATGCGCGCAGCACCTCCGCTGCGCTGGGGTTATCGAGCAATGCAAGCAACAGATGCTCCACGGTGATGAACTCGTGGCGCTGCTGACGGGCCTCAACAAAGGCCATGTGCAAGCTGACTTCCAGTTCCTGGGCAATCATGTGAACTCCTTTGTGCTTGCGTGGAAGGGATAACTTTAGATCGGGACAAAAGACCTGTTATTCAACAGGCTCACTGACACATTGCAGTGGGTGGCCCGCCTTGAGGGCGGCGTCAAGCACTTGCTCTACCTTGGTGGCTGCCACATCGCGCGAATAAACGCCGCAGACGCCTTTGCCATCGAGGTGGATCTTCAACATGATCTGGGTGGCAGTTTCGCGGTCTTTACTGAAAAACTCCTGCAAAACCACGATGACGAACTCCATGGGCGTGTAGTCGTCGTTCAACATGACCACCTGGTACATCTGCGGCGGCTGGGTCTTTTGGGTGCGCCTCTCGAGCACGACCGAACCGCCATCATCCCGCGCAGGCCGGGTCACGGGCGGCGCGGTGGGGGGTGAAGGTGGTTTTGTTGCCATGAAAATCATTCTAGCGACCCGAACAGGGTGCCGCTGCAGGAGAAGCTGGTTGTTGACCAGGTATTTTTCAACCCACGGCTTACAGAAACTTCTGCGGGGAACTCAATCACTCGTACACCACATTGGCGGCACCGGCACCCACTTGGGCGGTCCATGCCGCCAACGCAGCATCGCTGGGGTAGAAACGCGCGTTTTCGCCCAGTTGCAACTCTGCCACTGCAGCAGCATCGTCCGACTGGCAGCGCACGCCCATGCGCACGCGCAACCCGTGCACCAACTCCCCTTCGGCGACCTCTTCGCGCAACGGCGGAAACTCGCGCACCAAGCGCGGCACATCTGGCGCCTTATCACCCACGGTCACATGCAGGTATTTGCCAAACCGGCAGCGCGCGCCCGCCAGGTCCCATACCTGCTGCACCTTGACGCGCAGACCACCACTAAAGTGGTCCAGCTGCAGCCGGCCCATCATCACTACAAACTCATCTTCCTTGAGCTGATTGCGGTAGGTATTGAGCAACGCCTCATCGGCAGAAGCCTCAATCACAGCAGACTTGTCGTCCAGCTTGAAGAGTCCCAGCCTCCCGCGTTGCCCGTTGATGACCCGAAAGTCGCTGATGATGCCGGCAAGTACCTGGGGCTCACGGCTGTCAAGCAGCTCATCGATCTGGGTGCGCACAAAGCGGCGCACCTCGGTGGCCACTTCATCAAAAAGATGGCCAGACAGGTAGAACCCGACGGCGGTTTTCTCCAGAGTAAGCCGTTCCTTGATACCCCAGGGCGTTGCGTCCACCAGATCGGGCTCCTGGGTGCTGGAGCCATGGGCATCATCACCCATCATGTCAAACAACCCGCCCTGGTTGACGTTGGCCAGCGTTGCGGCAGCAAAGTCAAAGGCCCGATCAATAGAGGCCACCAGGGCCGCCCGGTTGAGATGGATCGAATCAAAGGCACCCGCCTTGATCAGGGCCTCGACCGTGCGCTTGTTCATGCGGGCCTTGTCCACTCGCACGCAGAAGTCAAACAGACTTTTGAAGGGCCCTTTGGTCGAACCCTGGGGGCCTTCACCGCGCCCTTCACGGGCCGCGACGATAGCTTCGATCGCCTGCTGTCCAGTGCCTTTCACCGCCCCCAGACCGTAACGGATGATCTTGTCGGTGACTGGTTCAAACCGATAGAAGCCCCGATTCACGTCCGGCGGCTCGAACGACAGCCCCATCTTGTGTGCATCCTCGAACAGCACCTTGAGCTTGTCGGTGTCGTCCATTTCCACGGTCATGTTGGCGCAGAAGAACTCGGCCGTGTAGTGCACCTTGAGCCAGCCAGTGTGGTACGCCAGCAGGGAGTAAGCAGCCGCGTGTGACTTGTTGAAGCCATAGCCCGCGAACTTCTCCATCAGGTCGAACACCTCGTCGGCCTTCTCCTGGCTGATGCCTTTCTCCGCGGCACCCTTGCGGAAAATGGCGCGGTGTTCGGCCATTTCCTCTGCCTTCTTTTTCCCCATGGCACGCCGAAGCATGTCGGCGCCGCCCAAGCTATATCCGCCCAGCACCTGGGCGGTCTGCATCACCTGCTCCTGGTACACCATGATGCCGTAGGTCTCGGCCAGCACCGGCTCTACCAGCGGGTGGGGGTAGATGACCTCTTCCTTGCCATGCTTGCGGTTCACAAAGCTGGGAATCAGGTCCATAGGCCCCGGTCGGTACAACGCATTCAAGGCAATGAGGTCTTCCAGCCGACTGGGGCGCGCCTCTTTCAACATACCCTGCATGCCGCGGCTTTCAAACTGGAACACTGCTTCGGTCTTACCCTCGGAGAACAGCCGATAAGTGGGTCCGTCGTCGAGGGGAATATTTTCGAACGCGAAATTCTCCTGGCCCTTGTGCCGCTTCATGATGAACTCGCGCGCAATTTCCAGAATGGTGAGCGTGGCAAGCCCCAAGAAGTCGAACTTCACCAAGCCGATGGCTTCCACGTCGTCCTTGTCATACTGGCTCACGGCGGAATCGCTGCCCGGCTGCTGGTACAGCGGACAAAAATCGGTGAGCTTGCCGGGCGCGATCAGAACGCCACCGGCATGCATGCCGATGTTCCGCGTCATGCCCTCAAGCTTTTGTGCCATCTCGATGACGGTCTTGACGTCTTCTTCCTTGCGCACGCGCTCGTAGAGCATGGGCTCCAGTTCCAGCGCATAGTTGTTCTTGTCGCCTTCCTTTTTCACCTCAGGCGGATAGGCCAGGGTGTAAGACATGCCAGGCTTGCCGGGCACCAACTTGGAGATGCCATCACAAAATGTGTAGCTCATGTCCATGACCCGGCCCACGTCGCGGATGGCCGCCTTGGCCGCCATCGTGCCGAAGGTAGCGATCTGGCTCACGGCGTTCTTGCCGTACTTGTCCTTGACGTAGTCAATCACCCGGTCGCGGTTGGATTGGCAAAAGTCGATGTCGAAGTCAGGCATCGACACGCGCTCCGGGTTCAGGAACCGCTCGAACAGCAGGTTGTATTGCAGCGGGTCCAGGTCAGTGATTTTTAGCGCATAAGCGACCAGCGAACCGGCGCCGGAGCCACGGCCGGGCCCCACTGGGCAGCCGTTCTGCTTCGCCCACTGGATGAAATCACCCACGATCAGAAAGTAGCCCGGGAACCCCATTTTAAGGATGGTGCCCAGCTCGAACTCCAGGCGCTCGACATAGCGCGGGCGCTCCTTGTCCCTCTCAGCTTCGTTAGGAAAAAGATGTTTCAGGCGCTCCTCCAGCCCTTCGAACGACGCGTAGCGGAAATACTCGTCGATGGGCATGCCGTTGGGCGTCGGAAAATCCGGGAGCTGCGGCTTGCCCAGCACCAGGGTCAGGTTGCAGCGTTGTGCAATCTCGACCGTATTGGCGATGGCCGATGGCAGGTCGGCAAACAAGGCCTCCATCTCCGCCGAGGACTTGAAATACTGGTCGCGGGTGAACTTGCGGACACGACGCGGGTTTGCCAGGATTTCCCCCTCGGCGATACAGATGCGCGCCTCGTGGGCCTCGTAATCATCGGGCTCGGCAAACTGAACGGGGTGGGTCGCCACCACCGGCAGGTTCAACCGGGCAGCAAGCTGAGCGGCTGCCACCACATGGGCTTCATCGTCGTTTCGGCCGGCCCGTTGCAGCTCGATGTAAAACCGGTGCGGGAAAATGCCCGCCAAGCGCAACGCAACGTCGGCGGCACCTGACTCATCCCCCTTCATCAGCGCTTGCCCTACCGGGCCCGCCTGCGCGCCAGACAGGGCAATCAATCCCTCTGACAGCTCTTCCAGCCACGTCCAAGTGCTCAGCGCCAGATTCTTGACGATATTGCGCGTCCAGGCCCGGGCCAGCAGCTCCGACAGATTCAGATACCCCTGGCGACTCTGCACCAGGAGGATAAGGCGCGATGGGACACCTCCCGCCTCGCCTTCAAGAAAGATTTCTGCACCCAAGATGGGCTTGACACCTTTACCTCGCGCTTCCTTGTAGAACTTGATCGCCCCGAAAAGGTTATTGAGATCGGTGATGGCCAGAGCGGGCTGGCCGTCCTTGGCGGCCGCTTTGGCCACCTCGTCGATGCGATTGGTACCGTCAACGACGGAGAACTCGGTGTGCAGGCGCAAATGAACAAACATGCAGGCATTGTAGAAACCCCTGCGACTCTCCAACAGGACTTGCGTCGGCAGCGCCTTGGCGCTGCTGGCGCCACCAGTACAATGCTTTTTCGTGCCCGAAATGGCGCCGAAGGCTTCCGTGACGAGTACGCAGAGCGCACTCCCCTATGACTGAACCCTCGGGCCTTTCTTTGTGCACCTTTTTCCTTCTTTGCTGAAAGCTGCTTGCGATGCTGCGTGCCCCACTGCCCCTTGTTTCCGCCCTGCTGCTGGCTGGTTTGCTGGTTGGCTGCTCCAGCACCACAGTTGATAAAACGGCAGGCTGGAGTCCCAATCGCATCCACTCGGAAGCCCAGGACGAAATGAACAGCGGGGCGTATGACAAGGCCGTTCCTCTGCTGGAAAAGCTGGAAGGCCGTGCGGCAGGCACGCCACTGGCACAGCAGGCCCAGATTGACAAAGCCTATGCCCACTACAAGGCGGGCGAAAAGGCGCAAGCCGTCGCAACGCTGGACCGCTTCATGAAGCTGCACCCTGCCAGCCCTGCATTGGACTATGCGCTGTACCTGAAGGGCCTGGTCAACTTCAACGACAACTTGGGTCTGTTCTCATTTATCTCGCGCCAGGATCTATCAGAGCGTGACCAAAAGGCGGCCAAAGACTCCTTTGAAGCATTCAGCGAACTGGTCACACGCTTTCCTGAGTCCCGTTATGCGCAGGACTCGCGCCAGCGCATGACCTACATCGTCAACTCGCTGGCCCAATATGAAGTGCATGTGGCGCGGTACTACTTCCAGCGTGGCGCCTATGTGGCTGCCATCAGTCGCGCGCAGGTCGCATTGGCAGACTACCAGGGCGTGCCCGCGCTGGAAGAGGCGTTGTACATCCTGATCCAGTCGTACGACGCGCTCGGAATGACCCAGCTGCGAGACGATGCACGCCGCGTGATGGACAAGTCCTACCCTCAAAGCGCCTATCTGAATGGCGGCGTCAAAGGCAAGTCGGATCCGTGGTGGAAGGTTTGGTAAGCGCCATCAGCGCAGACTGAAACTCTTCGAGCGATTCCAGCCTGCGCATGGGGGGCAAAGCTGCCAGCAAGCGCTTGCCATAGCCCATAGTGATGAGGCGCGTGTCGCCCACCACCAAAATACCCCGATCCGCTTCATGCCGGATCAAACGCCCGGCACCCTGCTTGAGTGCCACCGCCGCCTCTGGCAGAGCGTAGGCAGTGAACGCTTTGCCACCGGCCATTTCGATGTGTTGGGTGCGAGCCTCCACCAATGGATCTCCCGGGGGCGGAAAAGGCAGCTTGTCGATAACCACCAGTTGCAGAGCATCGCCTGGCACATCAAACCCCTCCCAGAAGGACGCCGAAGCCACCAGCACACAACCCGGCCGCCCGTGCGATGCCCCCTCGCGAAAACGCTCCATCAGGCGCCGCTTGGGCCACTCGCCCTGCACCAGCACCTCCAACGTGCCTGAAGCCTGCCAACGTGCTTTGAGTGCGTCGCCAATGGTGCGCAAGGCCTTGAGCGTAGTGGTCAGCACCAGCGTGCGCCCGCCCAGCGGCTCGGCGGCCAGTGCAACCCAGTCCGCCACACTACGGCTGTGGGACGGATCTGCAGGCGACGGCAACTGGCGCGGCACATACAAAGCCGCCTGCCGCGCATAGTCGAAGGGGCTGGCCACCCGAAGGATGCGAGCATCCGTGAGCCCAGCTCGTTCGGTGAACCAGGTCAACGCGTCGTCCGCACCGAGGGTCGCAGAGGTGAAAATCCACGCCCTGCCGGCGTTTGAGCCAGGCTCCTCGGGCCAAGCTTCGCCGTCCGAGGTTTCAGCGGGCGACGCCAGAATCCGGGTGCGCATGGCGTCTGCAATGTCCAGCGGGGACTCGATCAGGCGCAACTGGTTGCCCACATCGAGCCAACGCACCGCATCGGCCTGGCACGGGCCTGAAAACCTGGCCAGCCGGGCCAATAGTGCACTGCCCCGTTCGTACAGGCGCTCCAGATCGGGGGACATTTCGCTCACGGTGTCCAGGGCCTCCAGCGCCTGTGCACACGCCAAGGCCAGTGCGCGCAGCGCGGACTGCCATACGGCGCCCGAGACACCTTCGGGAGCCTCCTCCGTCCAGCGCAATCTGCCCCCTCCCGAAATGCCATTCAGTCCCTGGAAAGCAGCGGTGCTCACGACCAGACGGAGGTCCCGTGCAGACAACTCCAGAAGCTGCGCCAGGCCTGTCCAGTCAGCCAGACCGCGCGCATGCTGCAGCCCGGCTATCAAAAGGTCACGGGCAAAGTCCATCCATTGCCCCGTGGAAATCTGCGTACCCAAGAACTGCACGCCAGTCTCATTGATCTGGTGGGCCTCATCAAAAACGACCACACGTACCGTCGGCAGCAACGCGGCCATGCCTGACTCGCGTACCGCCACATCCGCAAAGAACAGATGGTGATTGATGACCACGATGTCCGCCGCCAACGCCTCACGCCGCGCCCGATGAACATGGCAATCCCGAAAACGCGGGCAGGAAGACCCCAGGCAGTTCTCACGCGTCGAGGTGACCAGGGGGATCACGGGCGATCGCTCGTCCAACCCTGTCAGCTCGGCCAGATCGCCGGATACGGTCTGGCGCGACCAATCCTCCACCTTGGCCAGCACACGGGCGACGCCTCGATCCAGGGCCTGAGCATCCTGCCGTGCGTGCTCCATGCGGTGCAGGCACAAGTAACTGGCGCGCCCCTTGAGCAGGGCCATGCGAACGGGCAGCCCCAGGATGTGCGCCAAGCGGGGCAGATCGCGGGCGAACAACTGGTCTTGCAAGGCCTTGGTGGCCGTAGACAACAGCACCCGCTCGCCACTCAGCAAGGCCGGCACCAGGTAGGCAAAGGTCTTGCCCACTCCGGTGCCTGCCTCCACCACCAGCGCCCCTCCCTCTGTAATGGCCTGGGCCACCGCAATGGCCATCTGGGTCTGCCCGTCACGCCGTTGAAAATGCCCATCCGCCCTCGCCAGCACACCATCGGGGGCAAACACCTCAGGCACCATGGCCTCCAGTGACATCAGGCGGGCTCTTGCGGTTGAAGTTGCCGCTCCAGCCGCTCCATCGCGTCACGCAACACGAGTCGACGCTTTTTGAGACGGCGCAGGGTGAGTTCGTCGGGTGCCGCTTCGGGCTTACACCGGTCGATGAGTGCGTCGAGATCGGCATGTTCCATGCGCAGCTCGATCAACTGACGGTGGGGAGAGTGCAGGCTGGGTTTCAAGGCAGGAGGCCATGGGCATGGCAAAAATGCCACAGGCGGGCGGATAATACGCGCTTGGCCCGCTTTCCACGACAGGCGTTCGCGTAGGCGCCCCCACAATCTGCAGCATGACCAAAGCGTTTCGCCTCATCGCCTCCACCGGCATCCACAAGGGTGACCGCGAATACCAGCAAGACCAGGTGGCCCTGATCTCCCACGAGCGGCACAACGGCTGCGTTCTGGGTGTGGTTGCCGACGGGATGGGCGGCCGCAGCGGGGGGCGCAAAGCATCAGACCAAGTCATGATGACAGCACGGCAACTGTTCGAGCGGTACTCGCCCGACACCGATGACCCGGTGGCAATGCTCAAGAACATGGTTGAAGAGGCCCACATCGTTATCCGGTTGACGGCCATATCGGCAGAGCAGGAACCCCACAGCACCATCGCGGCGTTTCTCATCAATCCCCGGGGCGACTGCCATTGGGTGCATGCGGGCGACTCGCGCATCTACCACTTTCAAGGGTCACGACTGGCATTCCGCACCAGCGACCACTCTTATGTGCAAGCCCTGGTGGACCGGGGTGAGCTGACGGAAGCAGAGGCTAACAACCATCCTCATTCCAACATTCTGGTGGGTTGCCTGGGCACAGAGAGCGATCCGCCCATCACCACCCACGTCATTCCCCAACTTCAGCCGGGCGATGTCTTGCTGGCCTGCAGCGACGGGGTTTGGCACTACTTTTCTCCCACCGAACTGGCATCGGTGGTCGATTCGCTGTCGCCCCGCGAAGCGACGGAGTTCCTGATTGAAAAAGCCCGCTCCCGGGCACGCGGAGGCGGCGACAACCTGTCGCTGGTGGTCGTCAAGATCGAAGCCCTGGCCGAAGAGAAAAAGATTGCGCGCCTGACGCCGCTGGACACGGGTCGGCCCTGAGGGCCTTGTCTGCACCACCCATCGGTGTATCGACGGGTGAACGCGAACCCATCGAGCACCCAGCAGGTAGTCGCCGCTACCCTATCGTCAGCCACTCAGCCACTGATTGCTTGGCTCAGCGGCCCTTCCAAACTCAGCGAGGCGCAGAAGTAGCAGGCGCTGGCAAGGGCGCTGCAGGCTTGCGGCCCTGAGCCAGGGCATCAGCTTGAGATTTTTCGACCCGCGCGCGGCGCTCCTCCGCCGCTTTGAGCGCCTGGGTATGTTTGGCACGCGATTGGGCAGCGCGCTCGGCAGTCCCCGCAGCGCGGGCCGCCTGTTCACTGGCCTGAACCTGGGCACGGCTATTTTGTTGCTGCGCGCGTTGGTGTGCGTCCTGGTCCCGCTGTGCCTTGGCAACATCCGGATCGGCGGATGGCTTGCGAACCTGCGCGTCAGCGCGTTTGCTCGCTGGCGGTACGGCCATTTGCTTGTCTTCAATGGCCCGCATGCGCTCCGCCGCTTTCTCCCTGCGCTCGGCATCGTTGAGTTCAATTTCCTGCGCACGCAATCGGTCGTGGGACTCCCGTGCCTTGGCACGCACGCTGCGCAAGCAATCCTCCACGGCAAAACGTTGGTAGCACACCGCCTCATCCTGCTGCCGCCGGGCCGTCAGTGCCTCGCGCTCCATTTTGATTCGGTCACGCTCCACTTTGCGATGTGCAGCGGTCGACGCGGATGCGGCATCTACTTCTACCCCCGTCGCGGCCCAGGCCGGGGCGACCAGCACAGGCAGTGTTGAGCAAGCCAGCGCCAGCACTACCGCCAAAAAGCGACCACCGGTCTTGTTCATGTCAACCCCGTATCCACCATGCGGCGCTCTAGCGCCAGAAACTCCTTGGACTGCATCTCGTTGAGCCGGGACACTGTGCGCGGAAACTCGTGAGCCAAAGGCCCTTCGGTATACAACTGCTCGGGCGGCACAGCCGCCGACAGGATGAGTTTGACCCGGCGGTCATAGAGCACATCCACCAGCCAGGTAAAGCGCCGCGCAGGCGACGCCATGCTCACAGGCATGTAAGGAACATCGGACAGCAACACCGTGTGGAACTGCGTTGCAATTTCCAGGTAGTCGTTTTGCGACCGAGGACCACCACACAGTGTCTTGAAGTCAAACCACACCACCCCGCCAGCCTTGCGGCGGGCGCGAATTTCGCGCGCCTCGATATGCAGCACGGGATCTTCATCGTGCACTTCAGCGAGTTGGTCGAACGCCTGGTTCATCTCGGCATCCGCCTCTGCGCCCAGTGGCGTGTGATACAGCTTTACGTGCTCCAGCGTACGCCGGCGGTAATCGGTGCCATTGTCCACATTGACCACCTCCAGCCGCTCGTTGAGCAGTGCAATGGCGGGCAAGATGCGGTCCCGATGCAAGCCACCGGGGTAAAGGTCGTCAGGCTTGAAATTGGAAGTGGTCACGAAGCCGACGCCGTTGTCGAACAACGCCACCAGCAATCGGTGCAGGATCATCGCGTCCGTGATGTCCGCCACATGGAACTCATCAAAACAGATGAGCTTGTAGCGTTTGGCAATGCGCTCGCCCAACACATCCAGCGGATTGACCGTGCCCTGAAGGGCTGCCAGTTCGCGATGCACTTCACGCATGAATTCGTGAAAGTGCAAGCGCACCTTACGCTTCAGGGGCACAGCGTCAAAAAAGCACTCCATCAAAAAGCTCTTGCCGCGCCCCACCCCGCCATACATGTAGACACCGCGGGGAATCTCCGGGCGGTTGATCAGCTTCTTGATCGCGTTGGAGCGCCGAGCCTTGTACTGGGCCCACTCGTCAGCACAGCGCTGCAGGGCTTCCACTGCTCGCAGCTGGGCGGGGTCGCTTTGATAGCCTTTGGCGGCCAGCTCGGCCAGGTAAGCCTGTTTGACGGTCACTTTGCGGTTGCTCTGATACTACAAAATTAATAGCTACAAGCGCATGTTAATCATGCGCTTGCAACCGATTGAGACCCAATATCAGAAGTTCAGCGTGCGCTTGTCCACCGCCAGCGCTGCTTCCTTGGTGGCTTCGCTCAAGCTGGGGTGCGCATGGCAAATGCGTGCGATGTCTTCGCTGCTGGCCTTGAATTCCATGGCCACAACGGCCTCGGAGATCAGCTCGCTGGCCTGTGGGCCCACGATGTGCACGCCCAGGATCTCGTCGGTCTCGGCATCCGCCAGCATCTTGACCATGCCGGTGGTGTCGCCCAGCGCACGTGCGCGGCCATTGGCCAGGAACGGGAAGCTGCCCGCCTTGTACTTGACCCCATCAGCCTTGAGCTGCTGCTCAGTGCGGCCCACCCAGGCGATCTCGGGGCTGGTGTAGATGACCCAGGGGATGGTGTTGAAGTTGACATGGCCATGCTGGCCGGCAATGCGCTCAGCCACGGCAACGCCCTCTTCCTCGGCCTTGTGGGCCAGCATGGGGCCGCGCACCACGTCGCCCACCGCCCAGACGCCGGGCAGATTGGTCTTGCAGTCGGCATCCACCACGATGGCGCCGCGCTCGTCGAGCTGCAGGCCCACCGCTTCGGTGTTCAGGCCGATGGTGTTGGGCACGCGGCCGATGGAGACGATGAGCTTGTCCACGTCCAGCGACTGGGCTTCGCCCTTGGCGTTGGTGTAGGCAATGCTCACACCCTTTTTGCCGGTCTTGATCTCGCCGACCTTCACGCCCAGCTCGATCTTCAGGCCCTGCTTGTCGAAGGCCTTCTTGGCTTCCTTGGCGATCTGCTCATCCACCGCGCCCAGGAAAGTGGGCAGACCTTCGAGGATGGTGACTTCAGCACCCAGGCGGCGCCAGACCGAGCCCATTTCCAAGCCGATCACGCCCGAGCCGATGAGGCCGAGCTTCTTGGGCACGGCGCCAACGCGCAGCGCGCCATCGTTGGACAGCACCAGCTCTTCGTCAAACGGCGTGCCGGGCAGCGCACGGGCGTTGGAGCCGGTGGCGATGATGATCTGCTTGCCAGTCAGCGTCTCTTCAGCGGCACCTGCCACCTTGATCTCGTAACCGCCTTCGGCAGCCTTCACGAACGAGCCACGGCCATGGAAGAAGCTGACCTTGTTCTTCTTGAACAGGTACAGGATGCCGTCGTTGTTCTGCTTCACGACGGTGTCCTTGCGGGCAATCATCTTGGCCACGTCCATCTTGACGCCAGTGGCGGTGATGCCATGCTCGGCAAAGTGTTTGTTGGCATGCTCGAAATGCTCTGACGACTGCAGCAGGGCCTTGGAGGGAATGCAGCCCACGTTGGTGCAAGTGCCGCCCGGTGCGGGGCCACCCTTTTCGTTCTTCCATTCGTCGATGCACGCGACATTGAAGCCCAGCTGGGCGGCGCGGATGGCAGCGATGTAGCCGCCGGGGCCGCCACCGATGACGATCACATCAAATTGTTTGCTCATGGGAAATCTCGTTCAGTCAGTTGGAGAAAGACCCACCGGCGGGCAGGACCAGAGGCCGGGCCACGCGGGTGGGTCGATACAGTCAGGGGATCAGATGTCGAACAGCAGGCGCGATGGGTCTTCCAGCGCGTCCTTCATCGCCACCAGGCCCAGCACGGCTTCGCGGCCGTCGATGATGCGGTGGTCATAGGACATGGCCAGGTAGTTCATCGGGCGGATCACGATCTGGCCGTTTTCGACCACGGCGCGATCCTTGGTGGCGTGCACGCCCAGGATGGCCGACTGGGGCGGGTTGATGATGGGGGTGGACAGCATGGAGCCGAACGTGCCGCCATTGGAGATGGAGAACGTGCCACCGGTCATTTCTTCAATGCCCAGCTTGCCTTCCGCAGCCTTCTTGCCGAACTCGGCGATCTTCTTCTCGATATCGGCGAAGCTCATCTGGTCTGCATTGCGCAGGATGGGCACCACCAGGCCACGGGGCGAGCCCACGGCGATACCGATGTCGAAGTAGCCGTGGTAGACGATGTCGTTGCCGTCCACCGAGGCGTTCAGCACAGGGTACTTCTTGAGGGCATGCACAGCAGCCTTGACGAAGAAGGACATGAAGCCCAGCTTGGTGCCGTGCTCTTTGGTGAAGCTGTCCTGGAACTTCTTGCGCAGGTCCATCACCGGAGCCATGTTCACTTCGTTGAACGTGGTCAGGATGGCGTTGGTCGATTGCGACTGCAGCAGACGCTCGGCCACGCGGGCACGCAGGCGGCTCATGGGCACGCGCTGCTCGGGGCGGCCGCTCAGATCTTCCTTACCAGCGGGCGCTGCCACCTGGGGCAGTGTCTTGGAGGGCACACCGGTGGGGATCACGCTGGGGGCTGCCACGGCAGCCTTGGCGCCACCGGCCACAGCGGCCAGCACATCGCCCTTGGTCACACGGCCTTCCTTGCCCGAACCGGCCACGGCCGACACAGACAGGTTGTTGTCGGCGAGCAGCTTGGCGGCGGCAGGCATGGCCACATCGCCCTTGGAGCCACCGGCAGCGGCAGCGGCAGGAGCAGCAACAGGCGCTGCGGCGGCAACAGGAACTGCTGCTGCCGGAGCAGGAGTCGCGGCACCAGCCTTGCCTTCGGTGTCGATCTTGGCGATGAGCTGGTCGGCAACCACCGTGGCGCCGTCGCCCTGGATGATTTCAGCCAGCACGCCAGCGGACGGTGCGGGCACTTCGAGCACAACCTTGTCGGTTTCGATCTCGATCAGGATCTCGTCCACAGCTACGGCCTCACCGGCCTTTTTCTTCCAGGTCAGCATGGTGGCTTCGGCCACGGATTCGGACAGCTGGGGGACTTTGACTTCTACGATAGCCATATCAATTCTTTCGGAATGGGGTTTTGTTCTGTTGTCGGGTCGCAGCTGGCCTTACTTGGTCAGGACAAAACCCTTGAGCTTGGCAAACGCGCCGTCCACCAGCGCCTTTTGTTGTTCCTGGTGCAGGTGCGAGTAACCCACGGCTGGCGATGCCGAAGCAGCGCGACCGGAGTAGCCCAGCTTCTGGCCTTCGAGCATGTTCTCGTGGATGTAGTGCTGCACGAAGAACCAGGCACCCTGGTTTTGCGGCTCGTCCTGGCACCACACCACGTCGGTAGCGTTGGGGTACTTCTTCAGTTCAGCGGCAAACGCCTTGTGCGGGAAGGGGTACAACTGCTCGACGCGCAGGATCACCACATCGTCGGCCTCCTTCTCTGCGCGCTTCTTCACGAGGTCGTAGTAAACTTTGCCAGAGCATGCGATCACGCGCTTGACCTTGGCAGCCTTCTTGACGATGGCTTCATCCTGCTCGGGAATCACCGTCTGGAAGCTGCCCTTGGTGAACTCGGACAGCGGCGAGGTCGCATCCTTGTTACGCAGCAGCGATTTGGGCGTCATGATGATCAGCGGCTTGCGCAGATCACGCACCATCTGGCGACGCAGCACGTGGAAGATCTGGCTGGCCGTAGTGGGCTGCACGATCTGCATGTTGGCGTCGGCAGCCAATTGCATGAAGCGCTCCAGGCGGGCAGAGCTGTGCTCTGGGCCCTGGCCTTCGTAGCCGTGGGGCAGCATCAGGGTGATGCCGTTTACCCGGCCCCACTTCACTTCGCCGGAGGCGATGAACTGGTCGATCACCACTTGGGCGCCATTGGCAAAGTCGCCGAACTGCGCTTCCCAGATCACCAGTGTGTTGGGGTCGTTCGACGCATAGCCGTACTCAAAGCCCAGGACGGCCTCTTCGGACAGGATGGAGTCGATCACAACAAACGGGGCCTGGTTGTCGGCCACGTTCTGCAGCGGCACGTAGGTACCAATGTCCCACTTCTCGCGCTTTTGGTCATGGATCACGGCGTGGCGGTGCGTGAACGTGCCGCGGCCGCAGTCTTCACCAGACAAGCGCACGGGATAGCCGCTGGCCACCAGCGAGGCAAATGCCATGTGCTCGCCCATGCCCCAATCCACAGGGATGTCACCACGGCCCATGGCCGCGCGGTCGTCATACACCTTCTTCACCAACTGATGCGGCGTCACGCTCTCGGGGATGGTGGTGATCTTCTCAGCCAGGCGCTTCCACTCGGCCAGAGGAATAGCCGTGTCTCCAGCATCGGTCCACTTTTTGCCCAGGAACGGGCTCCAGTCCACCGCGTACTTGCTCTTGAAGTTGGTCAGCACGGGATCGACCGTGTGCTTGCCCGCATCCATAGCAGCGCGGTAGGCCTTGACCATGTCGTCGCCCAGTGACTCGCCCAGACCCTGCGCCGCCAGCTTGTCGGCGTACAGCTTTCGTGTGCCGGGGTGTGCGCCGATCTTCTTGTACATCAGCGGCTGCGTCAGAGCCGGGGTGTCCTGCTCGTTGTGGCCCAGCTTGCGGAAGCAGATGATGTCCACCACCACGTCTTTCTTGAACTCCATGCGGAACTCAAGCGCGAGCTGAGTGGCCAACACCACGGCTTCCGGATCATCACCGTTCACGTGCAGTACGGGCGACTCGATCATCTTGACGATGTCGGTGCAGTACAGCGTGGAGCGGGTGTCACGTGGATCGGACGTGGTGAAGCCGATCTGGTTGTTGATGATGATGTGCACCGTACCACCCGTGTAGTAGCCACGGGTCTGGGCCAGCGCCAGAGTTTCCTGATTGACACCCTGGCCTGCAAAGGCTGCGTCACCGTGCACCAGCACTGGCAAAACCTGCTTGCCGTGTGGATCGGCACGGCGGTCCATGCGAGCACGCACAGAGCCTTCGACCACGGGGTTCACGATTTCCAGGTGCGAGGGGTTGAATGCCAGCGACAGGTGAACCGGACCGCCGGGGGTCGTCACATCCGAGCTGAAGCCCTGGTGGTACTTCACGTCACCCGCAGGCAGGTCTTCGGGAGCGGTGTGATCGAACTCAGCGAACAGGTCCTTGGGCATCTTGCCCAGCGAGTTGACCAGCACGTTCAGGCGGCCGCGGTGGGCCATGCCGATCACGATTTCTTGTACGCCCTTGGCGCCTGCAGACTGGATGAGTTCATCCATCGCAGCAATAAAGCTTTCGCCGCCTTCCAACGAAAAGCGCTTCTGACCCACGTACTTGGTGTGCAGGAAGCGCTCCAGCCCTTCAGCAGCCGTCAGGCGGTCAAGGATTTGTTTTTTCTTGTCAGCACCAAAGCTGGGCTTGCTGCGGATCTTTTCCAGCTTCTCCTGCCACCAGCGCTTCTGGTTCTGGTCGGTGGCGTACATGTATTCAGCACCGATGGAGCCACAGTAGGTCTCACGCAGCGCGTTGATGAGTTCACGCAACGTCATCGACTCTTTGCCGAAGAACGTGTTGCTGGTGTTGAACACAGTTTCCTGATCAGCGTCGCTGAAACCGTAGAACGAAGGCTCCAGTTCAGGAATTGCGGGACGCTCTGTACGCTTGAGCGGATCCAGATCGGCCCAGCGCTGACCTACATTGCGGTAAGCGGCGATCAGCTGCTGAACGGCGGTACGCTTGCGGCCCAGTTCAGAGTCGGCGCCCGTCGCAACCACAACCTTGGTGCCGCCTTGCTTGGCACGCTCGGCAAAGGCATTGATGACAGGCAGATGGGGAACGTCTTTGGCGTTGCTGCCATCCACGGCGGGGACATGCTGCAGCGCGTCAAAGTACTCGCGCCACGTATCTGGCACGCTACCGGGATTGGCGAGATAGTTCTCGTACATCTCTTCGACATAGGGCGCATTGCCGCCGAAGAGGTAGGTGTTGCCTTGGTAGGCTTGATAGACGGATGTCATATCGCTCATATTCCGCTGACCTCCGCTTTCCTTGGGAAAGCATTAGCTGGTTGAGAAACCTTCCGCGACACGGCTGAACCGGTTGGCGGATGCGACTGTGGCTGGGGAAGGGCCTTGGTACGGGCGCCATTGTGCCACCGAACCGAAGTCCACCCCCAAAAAGTGGATCCAAACCATCGCCGCACAGCGCAAGAAGCTGCGCTGATCAGCGCCTCGCGTACATTCCGGGTATCCCATTGCAAACCCCACTCCATGCCGCATCAACAACTCCAGGACAAAGCCTTTTTGCTGCTGCTCACCCTTGTCACCGTCGCGTTCGGAGCGATCCTGTGGCAGTTTCACGGAGCCGTTTTCTGGGGCGTCATCCTCGCCATTCTTTTTGCCCCACTGCACCGCAAACTGCTGCGAAAAATGCCCAAGCGGCCCACGCTTGCGGCCTTATGCACACTCGGTTTGTGCCTTGTGGTGGTGATCTTGCCGATGACGGCCATCACGGTGTCGCTCATTCAGGAGGCCACCGCAATCTACGAACGGGTGCGCTCAGGTCAAATCAATTTTGGGCTGTACCTGCAGCAGGTCATTGCTGCACTGCCAGCTTGGGCTGTCGGCCTGCTTGACCGCCTCCAACTTACCAGCGTAGGCGAGTTGCAGCAAAAGCTCTCGTCTTTCGCGGTGCAGGCCAGTCAATTCGTTGCGACACAGACGCTGAGCATCGGTCAAAACACCCTAGAGTTCATTGTCAGCTTCGGCATCATGTTGTACCTGTTGTTCTTCCTGCTGCGAGACGGAGCCAGTCTGGCACAGCGTATCGGGCAGGCCACCCCCCTGGAAGAAGCGCACAAGCGCCAGCTGGTCGGTAAATTCACGACCGTGATCCGGGCCACGGTCAAAGGCAACATTGTGGTGGCGGCTTCTCAGGGCGCGCTGGGCGGCATGATTTTCTGGATCTTGGGCATCCAGGGACCGGTGCTGTGGGGGGTGCTCATGGCCTTCCTGTCCCTTTTGCCAGCCGTGGGCGCCGGGCTGATCTGGGTGCCTGTGGCCATCTACTTTCTGGCAACAGGCGCTGTGTGGCAAGGCGTGGTGCTGACTGCATTCGGCATCTGCGTGATCGGGCTTGTGGACAACATCCTGCGCCCCATTCTGGTGGGCAAAGACACCAAGATGCCCGACTACATCGTGCTGATCTCTACCCTGGGCGGCATGGCCTTGTTCGGCCTCACGGGGTTTGTGATCGGTCCAGTGATAGCTGCACTGTTCATGGCCAGCTGGGACCTTTTTTCACCACCGCCGGAGGCGGACGCACCCACCCGGTGATCCCCCCCAACCTCGGCCACGTGTACCAGTCAGGGGCAACGATGGGCTTTGACTGGCGCTTTAAATGAGCGCGAAAAACAAAAGCCTCCCAAGGGAGGCTTTTGGCTGAAAACACATTCAATGATGCGCTTTGAATCGGGTGGTAGGACGTACAAGATTCGAACTTGTGACCAACGGATTAAAAGTCCGCTGCTCTACCAACTGAGCTAACGTCCCGACCGATTGCAGCTATCGTATCGATTGCTGCAAAGCCTTGAATTATAGCGTCTTTTTTCCGGCCGATTTGGAATTGGTTGCAAGTTTATCGAGCACCCAGCCTGCGGCACATTGGCCGAAGGTCGCGGTCACAGCGACCACCGAGCCGTAGCCGTGGCAGTTCAAAGAACCATCGCCATCGATATTGCAAGAAGCATCTGGCGGGGCTACGGCCTCACGGCTGAAAACGCAGGTGACCCCGATCTTCTTGCCCTCCCGCGGTGCGCCGTGGTGTTTGCGCAGCTGATAGCGCATTTGGGCCAACAGCGGGTCATGGGTGGTCAGTGCGAGATCATCCACATCCACCTTGTGCGCATGCCGCTTGCCCCCTGCTGCACCCACGGTGATGTGAAGCACCCCATGGGCCTGCGCCCATATGGACAGTGCAGTTTTGGCTTTGATCTGGTCACAGGCATCAATGAGAGCGTCTACGGGCGTTTGCAGCAAGGCAGGCCAGTTTCCAGGCTCCACAAACTCCTCCACGCAATCAACGATGCAGTCCGGGTGGATTTGTGCGATGCGATCACCCATGGCCAGAACCTTGGCCTGTCCCACCGTATCGGTGAGCGCGTGGATCTGTCGGTTGATGTTGGATTCAGCCACATGGTCCAAGTCGATCAGGGTAATTTGCGCGACGCCACTGCGCGCGAGGGCCTCTGCGGCCCACGACCCGACTCCACCAATACCAACCACGGCCACGTGCGCGGAGCGAATTCTGGCTGCGCCCTGCACTCCGTAGAGCCGCTGAAGCCCACCAAAGCGGCGCTCCGAAGCGTGTTCCGCACCACCATCTGGCGCAGCCTGCGAGGCAAAAGCCACATCACCCGCCATCACCTGAGCCGCGACAGGCGTTCTTTAGCGGCCACAGCGGCCTCAGACTGCGGATAAGCCCGGATGAGGTCTTCCAGTGTCTTGCGCGCGGTGCGTGTGTCTTTGAGCTCAATCTGGCAATTGGCGATGGACAGAGCTGCCTCGGGCGCACGGGCGTGCGTGGGGGCGTCGGTCAGCATTTGTTTGAAATTGCCGATGGCTTCCTTGTACTCACGCGTAGCGTACTGGGCATTTCCCAACCAGAAACGCGCAGAGGGCACGTACCCGCTGCGCGGATACTGTCGCACAAAGCCAGCGAAAGCGACGCTTGCATCAGGGAATTTGCCGGAGCGAAAGACAGCCAGAGCCGCTTCAAAATCCCGCTTTTCGGCAGGATCTGCCTGGAAATCTCGGCCATCCACATTGACCTTGATGGGCTCGAACTGCCGCAATCGCTCATCCACGCCCTGCGCGATGTCTTTCTGCCGACGCTGCAGTTCACCGACATCGCGCAACAGCTGCTCGTTCTGGCCGTTGAGTTTGGCTTGCTCGGCGCGCAAGGTCTCGATCTGCGTCTGCAAATCCAGCAGGCTGCGGCGCAACTGAGCGTTTTCTTCGCCCAGCTTGCGCACCTCTTCGGCAGAGCGCTGCTGAGACAACTGCAGACCATCAACGCGCTGTCGCATCTCCAGGATAGCCCGTCGCGCTTCGCCGTCTTCAAAGATGGCTGCATAGGCAGAAGACATCGACACGGCGAGCAATGCCGCCGTGGCCAGCGCCCGCAACGAGAAAACCGGTGCAGCGGATGTCATCAACGGTACGACAGTTCAGCGCGGCGGTTCTGGGCGCGTGCATCTTCGGTAGCGCCTTGGGCTGCAGGCTTTTCCTTGCCAAAACTCACGGCCTCGACCTGGCTGTCAGGCACGCCCAGCAAGCCCAGAGAACGGCGCACTGCTTCTGCGCGCTTCTGGCCCAGTGCCAAGTTGTACTCGCGGCCACCACGGTCATCCGTGTGACCTTCGATCATGACCTTGCGGTTGGGGGCCGCTTTGATGAAGCGGGAATGCGCTTCAATCAGCGACTGGAACTCGGGTTTGATCACGTAGCTGTCGTAATCAAAGTACACGACGCGCGCGACCCCCACGGGGCCTGCACCGTCACGGCCGGACTGGCCGAGGTCCACGCCCGCCACGCCGCTTTGCGAGGTATTGCCGGAGTTGGCACCGTTGTTGGCTCCACCCATGGTGGAGGTGGCATTTTTGTCTTCGACCGGCACATCATCCAGCTTCACGCCAGAGCTGCAGCCCGCCACGAGAGCGGCAACGGTGAGGGCAAGGGTAATACGTTTCATCATCCAAATTTCTCCTGAAGGCTTGATAACTGAAAGTGCAGATAAGTTCATTGCTTTTGGAACGGGCCCCAGTCCGGCTCGCGGATGTCGCCCGCCTGACCGGCGAGACGCGCCTTGATCTTGCCGTCCAAGGTGGTGGTCATGAGGGCTTCACGGCCCTGCTGTTGGGTGGCGTAAACAATGAGCCGGCTGTTGGGTGCAAAGCTGGGATTTTCGTCCGCCGTCGTGTCAGTCACTGCATTGACGGTGCCCGTGGACAGGTCCATCACATGCAGCTTGAATGCACCACCCACGCGGGAGATGTAGGCCAGCCAGCGACCGTCGGGACTCACGCTGGGTGAGATGTTGTAGGTGCCGGTAAAGGTCACGCGCTCCGCATTGCCACCGGACGCACCCACCTTGTAGATTTGCGGGGCACCGCCCCGGTCGCTCACAAAGAAAATGCTGCGGCCGTCGCCCGAAAACACGGGTTCGGTATCGATGCCGGCGCTTTGCATCAGGCGGCGCGGCTCGCCGCCGTTGGCATCAATGGTGTACAGCTGCGAGCCGCCATCGCGGCTCAACGTGACCGCCAGCGTACGGCCATCCGGCGCCCAAGCTGGCGCACTGTTGGAACCACGGAAGTTCGCGATCAGGCGCCTGCGACCTGTGGCCACATCGTGCACATAGACCACCGGCTTGCGCGACTCGAACGACACGTAGGCCAGTTGCCCCCCGTTGGGCGACCATGCAGGCGAGATGATGGGTTCGGGGCTGGACAGTGCGGACTGGGCGTTCTCGCCGTCGGCATCCGCAACCCAAAGGCTGTAACGGGGGCCGGTTTTGGTCACATAGGCAATGCGCGTCGAGAAGATACCGCGCTCACCCGTGAGCTTTTCGTAGATGAAGTCGGCAATGCGGTGCGACACCAGGCGCAGGTCGCCCTGCGTGACCACAAAACTCTGTCCGCCCAGGTCTTGGCCCTTGACCACATCCCACAAGCGAAACCGCACATCAAAACGCCCATCAGCCAAACGCGTGACGCTGCCAGTGGCCAGCGAATCCGCACTTTTCTGGCGCCACAGTGCGACGTCTGGCCGCGCGGTTTCGTCCAGCGCTGCGCCGGAGGCGTCAATAGCGCGGAACTGCCCGCTTCGCTCCAGGTCGGCCTGGACGATGGCCGCAATTTTTTGGGGCGATTGCGCCTCGCCCCGAAACGGAGCAATGGCGATGGGCAATTGGGTCAGCCCAACGCCGGTGACTTCCACACGGAACTGAGCAAGCGCTGGAATGGATGGTGAGGCGATGAGTGCGGCCAGCAACTGGCGGCGCAGGGGAAGCAGCGGAGCTGCGGAAGATGGGTGTTGGGAGATTCGATCTGTGGTCATTGGCATCCAGCAGTGGCCGAACAAGTGCCGAAAGGGCAAACCCGAATGTTACACACAGCGGCGAGCCCCCTGTGACAAACTGTGCGCGACACACCGTGCCGGACAGGCTGCGCATGGCACAAACGTAGAATCCGGGCGACATGCAAGCCACCGACACGGGCACCAAGCCCGCCACAGCCCCTACTCCCCCCACGACCTTGATGGCGCGCCTGAGGCGGCTGTCGGTGTACTTTGGCGACCAGCGAATGGCCTGGAGTCTGGCAATTGTTGCAACCTTGGTGGGTGCAATCACCGAACCCCTGATCCCTGCCCTGCTGCAGCCGCTGCTGGACAAGGGCTTTACCCAAGGGACCTTGCAGCTGTGGATGGTGCCCCTGGCGATTCTGGGGGTTTTCTTCGTCCGCGGCGTAGCCCAGTTTGTGGGTCAATATGCACTGGCGCGCATCGCCAACGAAGGCATGCTGACACTGCGCCAGGCGCTGTTTGATCGTGTTCTGGCCGCAGAGATGGGATTGTTTGCGCGCCAGTCGGCCAGCGCCCTCTCCAACACCGTGGTCTATGAAGTGCAGACCGGTGCCACGTTGCTGGTGCAGGCCCTGCTCGGCCTGTCGCGCGATGGCTTCACGCTGGTCGCGCTGCTGGTCTATTTGCTGTACCTCAACTGGCAGCTCACACTGATTGTTGCCGTCGTCGTTCCGGGGGTCGCCTGGATCATGAAGACCCTGTCGCGGCGGCTGTACCACCTGACCAAGAGCAGCCAGCAGGCCACGGATGAGCTGGCCTATGTGGTCGAAGAAAACGTGCTGGCGCATCGTATGGTGCGCCTGCATGGCGCGCAAGGTGGGCAGGCGCAGCGTTTTGCCGACCTGAGCCGCAGCCTGCGCCGCCTGGCCATCAAGTCCACCATCGCCTCCGCAGCCATGACACCGCTGACCCAGTTACTGGCCGCCGCTGCGCTGTCGGTGGTGATCTGCATTGCGCTCTGGCAGAGCCGGGGTGCGGTCGATACGAAGGACGTGACCGTGGGCGGGTTTGTGTCTTTTATTACGGCCATGCTGATGCTGATCGCGCCCATCCGGCGCCTGGCTGATGTGGCCAGCCCCGTGACCCGGGGTGTAGCAGCTTTGGAACGCGGCCTTGGGCTGCTGGGCGACACGGGTGCAGAAACTGGTGGCATCTACCGCAAGGACCGCGTGCAAGGCGCGCTCACGCTGAGCAATGTCACTGTATCGTTTGGCGCCGACCACGCCCCCGCCCTGGACGGGGTCAACCTGCAGGTGGCCCCGGGCGAGATCGTGGCGCTGGTGGGGCCCTCTGGCGCCGGCAAGACCACGCTGGTCAACCTGCTGCCGCGTTTTGTCATGCCCTCAGCGGGCACCATCGCGGTCGACGGGCATGCCTTGCCGGACTGGGACCTGCCCTCCCTCCGGTCGCAATTTGCCATGGTGAGCCAAGACGTGGTGATGTTCAATGACACCATTGCCACCAATGTGGCGCTGGGACAGGCCGTGAACGAAACCCGGGTGCGGGAATGCCTGGCTGCCGCCAACCTGGCAGAACACGTAGCAGGTCTCCCGCAGGGCATCCACACGGTGGTGGGACACAACGCCACGCAGTTGTCAGGTGGGCAGCGTCAGCGGCTGGCCATTGCGCGGGCCCTGTACAAGGACGCCCCCATCCTCATCCTGGACGAGGCGACGTCTGCCCTGGACACCGAATCGGAACGCCTGGTGCAAGAGGCCCTGCAGCGCCTGATGCAGGGCCGCACGACCCTGGTCATTGCACACCGGCTGTCCACCATCGAGCATGCCGACCGCGTCGTGGTGATGGAGCGCGGGCGCATCGCCGAGCAAGGCACCCACAGCGAGCTGATGGCGCAGGGTGGGCTGTATGCGCGGCTGCAGACACGCGCCGCGTCGGGCACAGGGGCCATCGCCGAATAAGCACGCACGGCCCACCAGGGTGGCCGCCGCTGGCTTCAATGCAGCCGCCGTGGTCCGCTTTGCACCAGCGTGCTGCCGTCACCTGCCGTGGTTACCACTTGCCCCGGTTGGGCTGGCGGCGGCGGATGGCCGCAGCGATTCTCTCCGCAGACTCGGTACGGCTCACACGCAAGGCGAAATCAGCGGCAGTCAAGCCCAGATGGTTCTTGAGCGTGGGGTCGGCACCTTCGTCCAGCAGCAGTTGCACGGCCTCGGTAGAGCCGTAATGCGCCGCCATCATCAGCGGCGTGGTGCCGTTGGGCGATGTTGCGTCGATGTAGGCGTGGTTTTCGAGCAGCAATGAAATGATCACCGCATGCTGCGGCGAACCAGCCGACGCGGCGTAGTGCAGCGGCGTCCAGCCCGTCTTGTTGACATCGGCATCGCGCGCGATAAGCGCCTTGACGGCCTCCACGTTGCCCTTGATGGCAGCCATCATCAACGGGCTTTCGTCCTTGGCATTGCGGGCCTCCACATTCAGCCGACGGGATGCCAGCAACGCAGCAACGGCCTTGTTTGCGCCGTTTTGCAGGGCAATCATGAGCCCCACCTGCCCCTTGGGATCACGGGTGTTCGGATCAAACCCCCGGCGCAGCAGCGCAGTGATTGCATCACCGTCATCGCGCAGGACGGCCACAAAAAAGTCTTCATAGGCACCGGCCCAGGCCCGGACTGACACCAGGCCCAACGCCACGGCGGCCAAAGCAGAACGTCGTTGCAGGCTCATGCCATCACCTCAGGGAACAAGCGGTCGAAATTGCGGCTGGTGGCCTCCGCCACCACCTCCAGCGTGAGGCCCTTGGTCTCGGCCACCTGCCGGGCCACATGGGGCACATACGACGGATTGTTGGTCTTGCCACGGTAGGGCACCGGGGCCAGGTAGGGGCTGTCGGTCTCGATGAGCATGCGGTCCAGCGGCACAAAGGCCACCACGTCGCGCAGCTCCTGCGCGCTCTTGAAGGTGACGATGCCCGAGAACGAGATGTAGTAGCCCCGATCCAGCGCGGCGCGCGCGACCTGCATCGATTCGGTAAAGCAGTGGAAAACGCCACCCGCCAGATTGCCTGCGCCATCCTCGCCCTCTTCCTGCAGGATGGCCAGCGTGTCGTCGGAGGCACTGCGCGTGTGGATGATGAGGGGCTTGCCACAGGCGCGCGCCGCGCGGATGTGGGTGCGGAAGCGGTCGCGCTGCCACTCCAGGTCGGCAATGCTGCGCCCGCCCTTGCGATCTTCCATGCCGTAGTAGTCCAGGCCCGTCTCGCCAATCGCCACCACGCGGGGCAGCGCCGCGCGGTCCAGCAGGTCCTGCACGCTGGGCTCCGTCACGCCCTCGTTGTCGGGGTGCACGCCCACCGTGCTCCAGAAGTTGTCATGGGCCAGGGCCAAGGCGTGCACGCCCTCGAACTCTTCCATGGTGGTGCAAATGCACAGGGCCCGGGTGACCTGCGCCTCGGCCATGGCCTGGCGGATGGCGGGCAGCTGGCTGACCAGTTCCGGGAAGTTGAGGTGGCAGTGCGAATCAGTGAACATGTGATGAAAAACAAAAAAGCCGACCAGCCAGCGCGGGTCGGCACGGGGGCGGCGGTGGCGCGGTCAGATCGTCTGGGTAGGACGGTCGGAGCCCAGCGCAGTTCCCAGCAATTCCTCGATCTTGGCCTTGAGCTGGCGGGATTTTTCGTCCTTGGGGAACTGGATGCCCACGCCCTGGGTGCGGTTGCCTGCAGCACGGGCCGGTGTCACCCAGGCCACGCGGCCTGCTACGGGGTAGCGCTGGGTGTCGTCGGGCAGGGTCAGCAGCACATACACATCGTCGCCCAGCTTGTAGTCGCGCTGGGTGGGCACAAAGATGCCCCCTTCGGCAAAAAAAGGAATGTAGGCGGCGTAGAGCGCGGCCTTTTCCTTGATGGCCAGCTGCATGACGCTGGGACGGGGCGCGGTGGATGGACTGCTCATGGGTGGGTGTGCGGCTTAGTGTCTGGAGTGTAGGGTGTTTCGCGCCTGGGCGACAAGCGCCTCCAGCATGAGCCCGCCATTGAACGGGTGGTCTGCCGTGCGCGCCGCCTTGGACAGTGCGCGAGACCAACGTGTGAGCGCACCCAGTGGCGGCGTCTTGGGCAGGTCGGCCTGTGCAAAGTACCGCGGCGCGGCGCCCACGCTGGCGGCCAGCAGGTCGTGGCAGAGCTTTTGCAGCGCATCGATCACCTGGGCCGGGGCCCAGTCGCCCAGCGCCGTCACATCACCCCGCGCCACGGCCTGGGGCAAGGCGGACCAGGCCTGCGGGCTGCGGCCCGACTGGGCCAGCGCCAGTGCGTCCTCAGGCCGCCCGCCTGCTGCACGCAGAAACGACACTGCCGCATCCCGGGCCACGCCCTGGGCCTGCAACCAGGCCAGGCTGTCGGCCTCCGCCGGCCAGACCATGGTGTGACCCAGGCAGCGGCTGCGGATTGTGGGCAGCAGCTGGTGCGCAGCCTCGCTGGCCAGCACAAAACGCACGTCGCCCGGCGGTTCTTCCAGCGTCTTGAGCAGCGCGTTGGCCGTGACATGGTTCATCTGCTCGGCGGGGTAAACCAGCACGGCCTTGCCTTTGCCACGCGCCGAGGTGCGCTGCGAAAACTCCACCGCGTCGCGCATGGCCTCCACGCGGATCTCGCGGCTGGGCTTGCGCTTTTTGTCGTCAATGTCGGCCTGGGCCTTTTCCGACAGGGGCCAGCCCAGCGCCATCATCTGCACCTCGGGCATCAGCACGCACAGGTCGGCATGGGTGCGCACGTCGATGGCGTGGCAGCTGCCGCAGTGGCCGCAGGCGCCCTGCTCTGTCGGCGCATCGCACAGCCATGCTCGCACCATTTCCAGCCCCAGGGTGTATTGCCCCAGGCCCGACGGCCCTTGCAACAGCCACGCGTGGCCGCGCTGGGCCAGCAGGCTGGTGCGCTGCGCAGCGATCCAGGGCGCCAGGGCCACGGCGGTCTCGCTCATTGCGCCCCTCCCTGCGTAGCCACCATGATGGCAAGCCAGCCCTTGCGCACAAACACGCTGGTGAGCTGCTGCCACACGCGGTGGCGGTCCTGCGCCGCATCCAGGCGCGCAAACCGCTGCGGTGCAGCGGCTGCGCGGTCGGCATAGCCCTGTGCGACGCGGCGGAAGAACTCGACCGGTTGGGCCTCGAAGCGGTCAGGCACACGCGCACCGGCCAGCCGCTCGGCCGCCACCTCGGGCGCCAGGTCAAACCACACCGTCAGATCGGGTTCACGCATCAAACTGGTCTCAGGCGCTAGTCCTGTCTGCGCCAGGCGCTCCAAAGTTGATAGCACACCCAGATCGAAGCCCCGTCCCGCGCCCTGGTAGGCAAAGGTGGCGTCGGTGAACCGGTCGCACAGCACCACGTCGCCACGGGCCAGCGCGGGCTCGATCACGTTGCGCAGGTGGTCGCGGCGGGCCGCAAAGATCAGCAGGGACTCGGTAAGCGCATCCATCGGGTCGTTCAGGACCATTTCGCGCAGCTTTTCGGCCAGCGGCGTGCCGCCGGGCTCGCGGCTCACGGTGACAGTACGGCCCTGGGTGCGGAAGGCCGCGGCCAGGCCTTCGATGTGCGAGGACTTGCCCGCACCGTCGATGCCTTCAAACGTGATGAACAGACCGGGTCGTGACATGGGCGCCTTGGTTCAAGAAACGGTTTACTGCTGCCCGCGCTGGTAGCGGTTGACGGCGCGGTTGTGCTCCTCCAGCGAGGCACTGAAATGGCTGGTGCCGTCGCCCTTGGCCACAAAGTAGAGCGCGCGCGTGGCCTGCGGCTGCACGGCTGCCAGCAGCGAGGCCTTGCCGGGCATGGCGATGGGCGTGGGCGGCAAGCCGGGGCGGGTGTAGGTGTTCCAGGGGGTGTCGGTCTGCAGGTCGCGCTTGCGCAGGTTGCCGTCAAACTTTTCGCCCAGGCCGTAGATCACCGTGGGGTCGGTCTGCAGCAGCATGCCCACCCGCAGGCGGTTGACGAACACGCCCGCAATCTGGCCCCGGTCGCTGGCCTTGCCAGTTTCCTTTTCGACAATGCTGGCCAGCGTCAGCGCCTCGTCCGCCGACTTGAGCGGGGTGTCGGCCGCGCGCTGGGCCCAGGCCGCCTCCAGATGGCGGTCCATGGCGTGCATCGCCCGGCGCAGCAAGGCGATGTCGCTGGAGCCTTTGGCGTAGGTGTAGGTGTCCGGGAAGAACCGCCCCTCGGGCGCCACGCCGGGGCGGCCCAGCTGGGCCATCAGCGCCTCGTCGGTCAAGGCGGCAGCATCGTGTTTGATCTGCTCTTCCTTGGCCAGCGCTTGGCGCACCTGGCGCCAGTTCCAGCCTTCAACCAAGGTGAGTGCGCGCAAGGCCTCTTCGCCCCGGGCCAGCTTCTGCAGCAGGCTGATGGGGGTGGTGCCGGGCGGGATTTCGTAGTTGCCCGCCTTGATGGCGCGGTCTTGCCCCGAGACGCGGAACCAAGCGTAGAGCAGGCGCGCGTCCGTCTTCACCCCAGCAGCCACCACATCGCGGGCCACGCCGCGCGGCGTGGTGCCGGGCTCGATGGCCAGCTCCAGCGGCTCGGGGCCCACGTCGAGCGGCTGGTGCAGCCACCAATACGCAGCGCCGCCCAGTGCGATCCCCACCAACACGATCAAAGCCAGTAAACGTCGCACAACCCTGCTACCAATATGTATGAATCAGGGCATCATAATTCAGCGATGACCTACCCCTTGAATGGCATAGCCCCCTTGTCCCACCTCGGCGTGATTCGCGTGGAAGGCGAAGACGCCGCCAAGTTTCTGCACGGCCAGCTCACCCAGGATTTCGCCCTGCTCGGCATGGACCAGGCCCGCCTCGCGGCCTTCTTGTCGGCCAAGGGCCGCATGCAGGCCAGCTTCATCGGCTTCAAGCGTAGCGCCACCGAGGTGCTGCTGGTCTGCAGCCGCGACCTGCTGCCTGCCACGCTCAAGCGCCTGTCGATGTTTGTGCTGCGTGCCAAGGCCAAGCTGACGGATGCCACCGGTGACATCTCCCTTTATGGCGTTGCCGGAGACGCTATCAACTCCGTAGCTGGCAGCACCCAGCCCGCCTGGACCAAGGCCGATGTGGGTGCCGCCGCCGTGGTGCACCTGTACCCCGCCGACGGCACTCCGCGCGCCCTCTGGGTAGCCCCCGCCACAGAGCCAGCGCCCGCCGGCCCTGCGCTGGAGGCCACGCTGTGGCTCTGGAGCGAAGTCATCAGCGGTGTCGCCACGCTGACCACGCCGGTGGTCGAAGCCTTTGTGCCCCAGATGCTCAACTACGAATCGGTGGGCGGCGTGAACTTCAAGAAGGGCTGCTACCCCGGCCAGGAAGTGGTGGCGCGCAGCCAGTTCCGTGGCACGCTCAAGCGCCGCGCCTACATTGCCCATGCAGCAGCCGAGGTGGCGGTGGGCGCCGAGGTGTTCAGCACCAGCGACCTGGAGCAGCCCTGCGGCACCGTGGTGCAGGTGGCCGCCGCGCCGGGCTGCGGGTTTGACACCATCGTGTCGCTGCAGATCAGCGCTGCCCAAGAGGGCTCGCTGCAAGTGGGCGCAGAAGGCGGCGTGGCGCTGTCGCTGCTGCCCCTGCCCTACCCGCTGCTGGACGATATTTGAGCCAAATCGGGCACAGGTGCTAGTCCAACATGCCCGAGCAGCTCCCCTTTTAATAGCAAACCATCAGAGCTTGCGGGCCATGGCGATGTGCGCAATGCCCGCCTCTTCGTACGGCTCGCCCACCACCGTGAACCCCGCGCGGCGGTAAAAGCCCTCGGCGCTTCGCTGGGCGTGCAATTGCACTTCGGCATCGCCCCGGGCACGCGCCGCGTCCACCAGCGCATCCAGCAATTGGCGGCCCCACTGCGCACCGCGTACCGACCGATCCACCGCCATGCGGCCGATGCGGCCCACGCCGGGTGCGTGCTGCAGCAGGCGGCCCGCAGCGACGGGCATGCCCAGCCGGTTGTACAGCACGGCGTGGCGCGCCGAGATGTCGTGCCTATCGGCCTCGACCTCGGCCGGAATGCCCTGCTCATGCACAAACACATCGGTGCGTACGCGGCCTGCATCGCGACCCAGGGTGTTCCAATCGCCAGTGCGCACCTCGGCCATCTCAGCGCCCGCTTCAAAACCTTCAAAAATCGCGCGCAGTGTGGGTGGCACAGGGCGCGAGGTCTGCGTGGCTGGGTCGGCAAACACATAGACCAGCTCGGCAGAAATCAGCAGCCGGTCGCCACAAAAGATACCCGCAGTGAACAGGCACGACGAATTGCCGATGCGCCCGCACTTCAGGCCCACGTCCAGCGTGTCGTCGAGCCGCGCCGAGGCGTGGTACTCCACCGTCGCCTTCTTCACATACATCTCGCCGCCCAGCGCCAGCATGCTCGCCTCGTACGGCAACGCCAGCGCGCGCCAGTACTCGGACATGGCGGTATCCACGTACATGAGGTAGTGCGCATTGAACACAATCTTTTGCATGTCCACCTCGGCCCAGCGCACGCGCAGGCGGTGGAAACAACGGAAATCACTGCGTTGCATGGGTTCGTTTACTCCAGGTGAAAAGCCAGGCGCAACGCGCGGGCTGCGTCGGCATGGGCCTTGCGCGCTTCGGGGATGGCGCGGCCCATCTTGATGAATTCGTGGGTCACGCCCCGGTAGATGTCCAGGTCCACGGGCACGCCCGCCAGGCGCAGCTTGTCGGCATAGTCAACGCCTTCGTCCACCAGCGGGTCGCATTCGGCCAGGCCAATCCACGCGGGTGCCACGCCCTCCACGTCCGGCGCCAGCAGCGGCGCAAAACGCCAGTCTTCGCGCTCCTCGCGCGTGGTCACGTAATGGCCAAAGAACCAGCTGATGGCGGGCTCCTCCAGCACCAGGCCGCGTGCAAAGGTGGCGTGTGAAGGCGTGTCCTGGTGCGCGGCGCAGCCGGGGTAGATCAGCAGTTGCAGCACCAGCGGCAGGCCGGCATCGCGCGCCAGGATGGCGTTGACGGCGGCTAGGGTGCCCCCCGCGCTGTCGCCGCCCACGGCCAGGCGCTGGGGGTCGGCGCCCAGGCTTTCTGCATGGGCGGCCAGCCACTGCAGCGCATCCCACGCATCATTACTGGCTGTGGGAAAGCGGTGCTCCGGCGCCAGCCTGTAGTCCAGCGACACCACCATGCAACCGGCCAGACGCGCCAGCTCGCGGCACAGGATGTCGTGCGTGGCGATGTTGCCGATGGTGAAGCCGCCGCCGTGCGTGTACAGCAGCATGGGCAAGCCCTTGTCGGTGCTGGGCGCGTACAGCCGTGCGGGCAGCATGGCTCCGTCGCGGGTGGGGATCTGCAGGTCTTCCACCCGCGCCAGCGCGGCCTTGGGCACCTCCAGCACGTCGGCGCCCGCCTGGTAGGCGATGCGTGCCTCCTGCGGCGTGCGTGTGTGCAGCGGCGGGTGCCCGGCGCGGGCCATGCGTTCGAGCACGCTGCGCATCTGGGGGGTCAGGCGGGTGTGATGGATGTGCAGGTCGATCAACGGTCGGGGTCTCGGCAGAAAAGACAACGGCCCGCAAGGCGGCGGGCCGATCAGGGGTGGGTTACTTGAAGCTCAGTCGCACGGGTGCCGCGCCGGGCAAGCCGTCGTAGGTGGCCGTCACCGACAAGCCAGCCTTGGGCGGCAGCAATGCGGAGAACGAGCCCAGGCTGATCAGGTCGCCCGGCTGCATGGCCAGGCCTTCCTGCGCGAGCGCACCGGCCAGCCACACCACCGCGTTGAGCGGGTGGTCCAGGATGTCGCTGCCTTTGCCGCCACCCAGGCGCGCACCCGCGCCATCGGTCAGCGACACGTTCATGTCGGCCAGGGCCTGGAGCATGGCAAAACGCTCGCCCCGGTACGCCGGCACGGCAATCGGGGCACCCGCCACACCCAGGCGCGCGCCCACGTTGATGGCGGTCACGCCCGCGCCGTTGAGCTTGGGCGGCGCCTGCACCATCAGGTCGGGCAGCTCGATGAAGGGGATGATCTGGTCCACGGCGTCCAGCACGTCCATGGGGGTCTTGGCCTGGTTGATGGCGGCGCTTTTCACGCGCACCAGCATGTCGGCCTCGTACAGGGGGCGGGCACCGAAGGCTGCATCCACCGTGGCGCCACTGGGCAGCACCATGCCCTCGTAGAGCTTGCCCCACACGGGCTTGTCGGTGTTGAAGCGCTTTTGCACGGCGGGGTTGGTCAGGCCCGCCTTGTAGCCAATCACCTTGCCCATGCGCTGGGCCAGCAAGGCGTTGACCTTGCCGCGTGTGCAGGCGCCGTCGGCGTCCGTCAGGTTCTCGGGGTTGGCTGCCGGGGTCTTGGCCACATAGTTGGCCACCAGGTCGGCGGCCTGCGCGTCCGTGAGGCACTGGGCCTGGGCGCTTGTTGTCACAGATGCGACGGCCACCAGGGCCGCCATCAGGGTTTGCTTCGTTTTCAAGGCTGTCTCCTCCTTATAAAGTGGGCTCAGAACCTTTTCAAAGGCTGGCGAGCTATCGTAATCGCTGGCACCCCCATTCACACACCTTGTTGCACCATGGCTTTCATCTACTACGTCACCCAGATCCAGTTTGAATTCGGCGCCGTCCAGCTGCTGAAGCAGGAATGCGACCGCGTGGGCATCACCCGCCCTCTGATCGTGACGGACCCCGGCGTGAAGGCCGCCGGCGTGCTGCAAAAGGCGCTGGACGCGCTGCCCGGCATGACGGTGGCCGTGTTTGATCAGACCCCCTCCAACCCCACGGAGGCCGCCGTGCGCGCCGCCGTGGACATGTACAAGGCCCAGGGCTGCGACGGGCTGATCGCCGTGGGCGGGGGCTCCGCCATCGACTGCGCCAAGGGCATCGCGATTGCGGCCACGCACGAGGGGCCGCTGACGTACTACGCCACCATCGAAGGCGGCTCGCCCCGCATCACCGACCGCGCCGCGCCGCTGATCGCCGTGCCCACCACCAGCGGCACGGGCAGCGAGGTGGCGCGCGGCGCGATCATCATCGTGGACGACCACCGCAAGCTCGGCTTCCACTCATGGAACCTGGTGCCCAAGACCGCCATCTGCGACCCCGAACTCACCCTCGGCCTGCCCCCCATGCTCACAGCAGCCACGGGCATGGACGCGATTGCGCACTGCATGGAAACCTTCATGTCCGCCGCGTTCAACCCGCCCGCTGACGGCATTGCGCTGGACGGCCTCACGCGCGGCTGGGCGAACATCGAGCAGGCCACCAAAAACGGCAGCGACCGCGATGCACGCCTGCACATGATGAGCGCCAGCATGCAGGGCGCCATGGCCTTCCAGAAGGGCCTGGGCGCCGTGCACTCGCTCAGCCACAGCCTGGGCGGCGTGAACCCGCGCCTGCACCACGGCACGCTCAACGCCATGTTCCTGCCCGCCGTGGTGCGCTTCAATGCGCAGGCGGAATCGGTGCAGAAGGAAAAGCGCCTGGAACGCATGGCCCACGCCATGGGCCTGGCCAGCGCAGGCGATATTCCCGAAGCCATCCGCGACATGAACGCCCGCCTGAGCCTGCCCACCGGCCTGGCCGCGATGGGCGTGAACGAGGCGATGTTCGACGACATCATCAAGGGCGCGATGGCCGACCACTGCCACAAGACCAACCCGCGCATCGCCACACCCGAGGAATACCGCGACATGCTGGCCCAGTCGCTCTGAACCCAGCCGCCTCACCCTTGGGCCAACTGCCGCGCACCTGGGCGCGGGGGCACATGGCGGGGAGCCAGCGCGTGCCCGGGCACTTGTCAGGCGCGCATTGCGCGTGCGGGCAGCTCCGCAGTTTTACAAAACGTCACACATCAGCAACACCGCGCCGGTAGCGCGATGCAAAACCACGCTCACAACTTCTCACAAGATAGACTCGCCGCTGTCAACAATTAATTAACCATTCATTACCACTGGGGTTGTGGGGGAGGACCACCGTCAATGCGCACCGGAAATCTCACCACCTGGCTTCTGCGGGGCACCTACCCCCGGCTGTATGTGCCCATCGTGGCGATCATCCTGCTGGTCACCGGGGTGCGTTACCACTACCTGCTGGCCGCGGAAACCGACGAAGCCCTGCAGCAAGGCTCTACCGAACTGCGGCGCGCCAGCGATCCTTTGCAGCTGCGCCTGGCCGCCGTGCCCGCGCCCGATGCCGACACCGTGACCCGTATCCTGACCGAGGGGTTGGCGCAGGCGGCGCCAGCGGTGGCGTCCATCAAATGGCAGGCCGCCGACCAGCCCGCCATTGAGGTCACCGCCCTTCCCTACCCCGCCAATGCTCCGAAATGGTTTACCGATTGGCTGGACCTCTCCGCCCCTGTGCAGCAGTCCGGCCTCGCGCTGGCAGACGGCACATCGGGCCGACTGACGGTGACGGCCCACCCGCAGCCCCTGGCGGACCAGGTGTGGGCCACGGTGCTGGTACAGGCGCGCATCTCGGCGCTCAACATCTTCACCATCTTCTTTCTGCTGACGCTGCTGCTGCGGGCCAATGCCCGCATGCTGCAGCGCCTGGCCCAGGCCACCGACGCGTTTCGCCAAGGCTATCTGAGCACCCGCATGGAAGTCACCGGCACGCTGGAGTCCCGCGCCATGGCCGAGACCTTCAACGACATGGCGGGCAAGGTGCAGTCCTTGGTGCTGTCCTTGCACGAAACGCAGCGCCAGCAAAGCGAGCAACTGCACTTCACCCGCCAGTTGATCGATGCCTTGCCCCTGCCCGTGTTTGTGCGCCATGCCGACGGCACCTACCTGGACGCCAACCGCGCATGGCAGCGCCTGTTCCAGTCGCAGCCAGGTGCTGACGGCGCTACAGGGGCCAGCCTGCCGGCCGAACTGGCCCCGGAACGGTCGGCCCGGATCGCCAGCGCGCACGACAACGAGATCCGCATCCGCCCGCCCCACCAGCCCCCGCTGGACATGGCCTATTTCGAAGCGCCCTTCACCAGCACCAACGGCGAACTGGCTGGCACCATCGGCACGCTGGTGGACGTGACCGAGCGCAAGCGCGCCCAGGAAGCCCTGCGCGCTGAAAAGGAACGTGCCGAGGTCACCCTCGCCTCCATCGGCGACGGGGTCATCACCACCGACCCGGGCGGGCGCATCGAGACCATCAACGAGGCCGCACAGCTCATGACCGGGTTCACGGCCGACCAGGCGCTGGGCCGGCAGCTGGACGACGTGTTCCGTCTTTACGAAGAGCCCGCCAGCCGCACCGCCAGCGCGGCCGCCGAACGCGACACCCAGCCGGGTGGGCTGCAGCAGGCCACCTACGAGGTGCTGATCCACCGCTCTGGCGAGCGCTATGCCATCGAGTACACGGCAGCCGCCATCCGCGAAGGAAGCGGCCACGCGGCGGGCTGCGTGCTGGTATTCCGCGACGTGACCGAAACACGCAACCTGCGCCACCAGATCTCGTGGCACGCCCGCCACGACGCGCTCACCGGTCTGTACAACCGTGCGGCCCTGGCCGAAAAGCTCACACACGCCCTGTTTGTGGCCCGCAACAAGCAGCTGCTGCTGGCGGTGTGCATGCTGGACCTGGACCACTTCCAGGCCGTGAACGACACCTTTGGCCAGCGCGTGGGCGACCGTCTGCTCAAGGAAGTGGCGCGGCGCCTGGGCGCATTCATCACGGCCCACGAAGCCGTGGCCCGCATGGGCGGCGACGAGTTTGTGCTGCTGCTGGGCGAACAGCCCGATGTGCCCGCCATCGAGGCGCGCCTGGCCGTGCTGATGCAGCAACTGGCCGCGCCCTATGCGATTGACGACCGCCTGGTGAACATCACCGTCAGCATTGGCGTGGCCGTGTTTCCGCAAGACGACGCCAACCCCGACACCCTGCTGCGCCATGCCGACCAGGCCATGTGCCAGGCCAAGAGCTTCGGGCGCAACCAGCTGCACGTGTTCGACGTGCAACACGACCACGCCGTGCAGACCCAGCACACCCGCCAGACCCGGGTGGCCCGCGCACTGCACGCGGGCGAGCTGGTGCTGCACTACCAGCCCAAGGTCAACCTGCGCACGGGCGAGATCATCGGGCTCGAAGCCCTGCTGCGCTGGCAACACCCGCAAGAGGGGCTGCTGGGCCCGCAGCATGTGCTGCCGCTGGTGGAGGACACGGACCTGCAGGTCGAGCTGGGCGAATGGGTGCTGCGCCAGGCCCTGGCGCAGATGCGGGTGTGGAGCGATGCGGGCATGGGATGGGAGGTCAGCGTCAACATCGCAGCGCCCCACTTTCACCGGCCCAACTTTGTGCAGCGGCTCAAGGACATCCTGCACACCTGCCCCGAGGTGTCTCCCTCGCGGCTGGAGCTGGAGATCCTGGAATCCGCCGCGCTCGAAGACATGCAGTACATGCGCCGCATGATGCAAAGCTGTCAGGCCCTGGGCGTGCGTTTTGCGTTGGACGACTTCGGCACCGGCTTTTCGTCCCTGTCCTACCTCAAGCGCCTGCCCGCGGAGACCATCAAGATCGACCAGTCCTTCGTGCGCGGCATTCTGGAGGATGGCGACGACCTCACCCTCGTCAAAGCCATCGTGGCGCTGGCGGCTGCGTTCCACCGCCATGTGGTGGCCGAAGGCGTCGAAACCGCCGAGCACTGCGCCAAGCTGCTAGAGCTGGGTTGCGAACGCGCACAAGGTTATGGCATTGCCCGACCCATGCCCGCGGCCGACGTGCTGCCTTGGGCCCGGGACCACGCTGCACGCCATGCTGCCCGGGCGGTGCAAGAGGCGGCACGTCGCCCTGCTTCGACCTAAGAACCTGTTCAAAGTCATTTTGGAGATTGCATTGAAGTGCAATCGGGATGAGTGGATGTCTCGGGTGCGCCGCATGGGCTCGTGCCCATGCAAGCAGCCGGGGCGTTCAATCGCCCGATTTCACTCCAACCCTGCGGGCAAGTGCCTTGCCGGGCGGTCTGCGGCGTTGCGGCGCTTGCCGATAGCACGGGCTATCGGCGGCGCACCGCGCCTTGCATCCCATCCCGGCAAGGTACTTGTGCAACTCTAAAAAGACTTTGAACAGGTTCTGAGAGCCTGCGGCCAGCGCAGGAGACCCAATGGGCCCCAGAGGCGCGTCCGCCCTGGCAGCCTACAACGGCTGCACCGCGCCCATGTCCGGCCGCTCCAGCCATTCGCACCACTCATCCACCAGCTGCTGGCTGGCGCGCGTGGCCGTCAGCCACGCCTGGGCCCGGGCACGGCTGTCCGTGCCGTAGTGGGTGAAGTCGTTGCGGTCGGGCAGCTTGGCGTTGGGCAATCGGCGCACCCAGTCCGGGTCGGGCGACAGCACCACCATGTTGTCGAGCGCCGACGTGGCCTTGTGGCGCCACTTCAGCCCCTTGTCCAGCCAGCCCGGCACCACGCGGTGCTGGAAGTGGGGGTAGAGCACGAGGCCGCCAGCACCCGCGCGCAGCGGCTCGGCCGCAGTTTTTGAGCCTTTTTCGCTGGGAGCGCTAGTGCTTATTGCCTGAGCAGCTATCAATTCAGAAGCACCGACATTCGGCAAACCATAGGCAAGATGCAGGTGGTAGTCGGTGATGCCGCCGTCCCAGTAAGCGCCCCGCGGGGCGCCCGGGATGTTGTGCACGGCCTGCAAGACAAACGGGATCGAGCAGCTGGCCTGCAGCGCCTGCATGAAATTGTCTGAGTTCAGCCCCACCTGCCGGGTGCGGTAGTCGGTCGTGGCAAAAGGCAGTGCCGCACCCGATGAGGAAAACACCACCCGCTCCAGCCAGGCCCCCATCGCCTTGCGGTGCACGGTGTTGGTCACAAACGCCCCCAGATACCCCAGCGGCGTGCCCAGCGCATGCTCCCGCCCCAGCACATGGCGGCCCCGGGACGTGACGATGTGCAGGCGGTAGCGGGGGTGGCTGAGCACTTCCTGCACCCGCCCGCCGTAGAAGGCCTCCAGGTTCTGGCCGAACCGCTCGCTCACATGGGCGGCCGTGGGGCGCTTTTTGCCGGGTGGCAGCTCGTAGTCCTGGTGGATGTAGTCATGCTCCAGCCGCTCAAAAGCCGCCACCGATTGCTGCAGGCAGGCCGTGGCCATGCGCCAGGCGCCAATCGAGGCGCCCACCAAGTGCACGGGCTGATCGGAGCGCGGCAGCCACTCCCCAAAAATGAACCGGTCCATCGGCCCCAGGATCAGTCCCTTGGGACCGCCAGCCGCTGCCGGGATTACGCTCACGTCAGCGGGCCGCAGGCCCTGTTGTTCCAGGTGTTGGCGGGCGCGGGGGCCAGCATGGATGCGCAGTGCTTTCATGGCGCTGATTGTCGCAAAGCGGCTGGGGCAGCACCGTCAATCCGTAGACCTTACTCAACAGCGCCTTCCCCGGCAACCGCCTGACCCGCAACCGGGCAACTAGACGATGAAATCCGCCGCCGCATCCGGTCGAGCGGTCCAGTCGATGGGGTCTTGCTGCAGCACCATGTCGATGTCGAGCCCCAGGGCCAGCCCCACTTCGCCAGGGAAGGACACGGCCAGCTCTTTTTCGTTGAGCTCGGCCTCGCGGGCGCGGGCGCGCCAGGCGGCCAGGTGGATGACGCCCGCCAGGGGTTCGTAGACCTTGTTGTCAAACGGTGCGTGCTGGTGCTGCAGGGCGTCAATCACCACCTCGGGCAGTTGCCAGCGGCGCGCGCAGCCCGCAGTGACCTGGCCGTAGCTGTAGCCAAAGATGCGCTGCTCGATCTTGTCGCGGCGCAGGTCAAACGGTGCCACCAGGGTGTTGACCGACTGTGCCTTCTCGGGGTCGGCCAGGTGGATCACCAGCTCGCCCAGGGCATGCAGCAAACCGGCGGTATACGCCGCGATCTGGTTGTGGTGGACGATGCCAGCGAGCGAGCGCGCGAGCTTGGCGGTGTTGAGGCTGTAACGCCAGAACTGCTGCATGTTCACCCCTGGCACCGAGCGCGACGTGGTGCCCAGCGGCGCCGAGGTGACCAACGTGCGCAGCTGTGCGGTGCCCAGCAGCGCCAGCGCCTCGGGGATGCCCGCGATCTGCCCGGGCAGCTGGAAGGTGGGGGAATTGGCCAGTTCCAGCAAACGAGCCGCAAGGGCCGGATCGGTGCCAAACAGCTGGTTCAGGCGCCGCAAGCTGGGTTCGTTCTGGGCCAGCTCGCTCATCAGCAGCGCCACGGCGCGCGGAAGGCTGGGCAGTGCCACAGGTTGGGCCAGCAGTGCGTTCAACTCCATGGGGTACGGCGCCGGTGGTTGGTTCAGGTGCTGGCGATTATGGGCCCCTGCACGGCCAAAAAACCACCGGCGGCACAGCCGGCTGCGTCAGCGGCCTTTGGCCTGTTGCAACTTCGCAAATGCGGACGCCATGGCCGACTGCTGCACAGGCTCGGGCCCACGGCGCTGGGGTTGTGCGTAGCCACGGCCTGCGCCCTCAAAGCGGTTGTCACGGGGTGCGCCCCGGTCGCCGCCCTGGCGCGGTGGCGCGGCATCCAGCTTCATCGACAGGCCGATGCGCTTGCGCTCCACGTCCACTTCCATGACCTTGACCTTGACGATGTCGCCGGTCTTGACCACCTCGCGCGCATCGTTCACGAACTTGTGCGCCAGCTGGCTCACATGCACCAGGCCGTCCTGGTGCACGCCCAGGTCGATGAAAGCGCCAAACTGGGCCACGTTGCTCACCGTGCCCTCCAAGATCATGCCTTCCTTGAGGTCCTTGATGTCTTCCACGCCGTCGTTGAAGCGCGCCACCTTGAAGTCGGGGCGCGGGTCGCGGCCGGGCTTCTCCAGCTCGGCCAGGATGTCCTTGACAGTGATCACGCCAAACTTCTCGTTGGCAAACAGCTCGGGCTTCAGGGTCTTGAGCATGTCGGTACGGCCCATGATCTCGGCCACCGGCTTGCCAGTCTTTTCCATGATCTGCTCGACCACCGGGTAGGTCTCGGGGTGCACGCCCGTCATGTCCAGCGGGTTGTCACCACCGCGAATGCGCAAGAAGCCCGCGCTCTGCTCAAAGGTCTTGGCACCGAGCCCGGCCACATCCATGAGCTGCTTGCGGCTCTTGAAAGCACCATTGGCCTCGCGCCAGCGCACCACGGCCTTGGCCACACTGCCCGACAGGCCCGACACGCGGCTGAGCAGCGGCACACTGGCCGTGTTCAGGTCCACGCCCACCGAGTTCACGCAGTCCTCCACCACCGTGCCCAACGTGCGGGCCAGCTCGCTCTGGTTCACGTCGTGCTGGTACTGGCCCACGCCGATGCTCTTGGGGTCGATCTTCACCAGCTCGGCCAGCGGGTCTTGCAGGCGGCGGGCGATGGACGCCGCACCGCGCAGGCTCACGTCCACATCGGGCATCTCTTGCGACGCATATTCGCTGGCGGAATAGACCGAAGCCCCCGCCTCGCTCACCACCACCTTCTCGATGGCGCGGTCGGCCTTGGCGGCCATCTTGATGAGGTCAGCGGCCAGCTTGTCGGTCTCGCGGCTGGCTGTGCCGTTGCCAATGGCGATCAGGTTCACGCCGTGTCTTTCCACCAGCTTGGACAGGGTGAACAGCGAGCCATCCCAGTCGCGCTTGGGCTCGTGCGGGTACACCGTGGCCGTCTCCACCAGCTTGCCCGTGGCATCCACCACGGCCACCTTCACGCCGGTACGGATGCCTGGGTCCAGCCCCATCACCACGCGCGGGCCGGCCGGTGCGGCCAGCAGCAGGTCACGCAGGTTGTCGGCAAACACCTTGATGGCGACCTTCTCGGCCTCATCGCGCAGGCGGGCGAACAGGTCGCGTTCGGTCGAGAGGCTGAGCTTCACGCGCCAGGTCCAGGCCACGCACTTGCGGATCAGGTCATCGGCCTTGCGGCCCTGGTGGCTCCAGCCCAGGTGCAGGGCGATCTTGCCTTCGGCGATGCTGGGCTTGCCGGGTTCGGGCTCCACCGGCAATACCAGCTTGGCTTCCAGAATTTCGAGTCCGCGCCCGCGAAACACAGCCAGCGCGCGGTGCGAGGGCACGCGGCCGATGGGTTCGTCGTAGTCGAAGTAGTCGCGGAACTTGGAGACCTCGGGGTCGTTCTCGTTCTTGCTGTCCACCTTCTTGCTGCGCAGCAGGCCTTCGGCCCACAGCCACTCACGCAGGTTCTGCACCAGCGCCGGGTCTTCGGCCCAGCGCTCGCTGAGGATGTCGCGCACACCATCCAGCACAGCGGGCACGGTAGAGAAATCGGCACCGGGCTTGCCGTCATCCAGCACTTCGGGTGGCTTGGTGAACGCCGCAGCTTCGACGGCGGGGTCCAGTGTGGGGTCAGCAAACAGCTTGTCGGCCAGCGGTTCGATGCCGAACTCGCGGGCGATCTGGCCCTTGGTGCGGCGCTTTTGCTTGAACGGCAGGTAGATGTCTTCCAGCTCCTGCTTGGTCGGGGCGGCCGCAATGGCGGCACGCAGTGCATCGGTGAGTTTGCCCTGCTCGTCAATCGCCTTGAGCACGACCACACGGCGGTCTTCCAGCTCGCGCAGATAGGACAGGCGCGCCTCCAGTTCGCGCAGCTGAATGTCGTCCAGCCCGCCCGTCACTTCCTTGCGATAGCGCGCAATGAAGGGCACCGTGGCACCGCCATCCAGCAGCTCCACCGCTGCGCGCACCTGTTGTTCACTGACTTTGATTTCTGCGGCCAACTGCCGAACGATCTGCTGCATGGGTGGGGCGGACTCTCTGAGACTCGGTCAAACAAAAAAGCGAAGCGCGCGAGTTTGCCACAGGCGGTTTGGCAGCCCGGCGACGGGTGGGCGGATTGTTCTCAATACTGGAACAGTTAGTTCGCGACTGGGTGGTTTTTCCCTGAACACCATCGGCGTACAGTTCATCCCATCGATGAGCCGAACCCGCAAGGCGACTCACCGAACCCGGTTCAGGAATCGTTTTTGACCCGGCTTTTTTGAGACGCTT